>NZ_CP069247.1 GCF_021065005.1 Candidatus Gromoviella agglomerans | reverse complement strand
AGTATCAATCAATTGTTTTTACAACATGACATGATCATACAATAAAAATACAATCAATAACACGTAGCAAAAATCATAAAAACACTAAACACCTTACTACTAAAGTGGAAATTTTTTTTCAATGCATTATTAACAAAAATTTCACCAACGGATTGATATTTAACAAATCGATACTAAAATTTAGAACATTGTACAGATAAACAATTGTGAATGTTGCGTTTTACTCAATAAATGAAAAGTTATACAAAATATTGGCGAAATTTGTTGAAAAATATCAAACTGATAAAAATCGAGTGCTAATTAAAACTCATGATAACATAACCGCAAACGATGTAAACGATCATCTGTGGTCTTATGAACCTATATCATTTTTGCCTCACGCTCTTTATATGGGGACAAAAACTGTTGATCAATCTATTCAAGAAAAGAATAACAATCGTCCTATCAAGGAACTTTACGAAAATATAACCGAACGATACATGATTCATGATGATTTTAGTGAATCATTTTTTAGAGAACAGCAAATTTTAGTATCATCAGAATTCACAAACATAAACAATCCATCGATTTTAATTTTATTGTACCACGAGGATGTTGACTCTATCATGAATTATATAAAGAACAGCAGCTTCATACGAGTTAACATATTTTTTTCACCTCATGAATGTAGAGATATGCAATTTGCAGAAACAATATGGAATGCATTTAGAGATTTCGATAGAATATATTGGTCTCAGCGTTATTAATCATAAAAAAGCACGCTTTAATTTATTAAAATTTATTAATATTAATTAATAACCTCATCAAAAATCACTTTGACTTACTATATTTAGCACCACATAATATGTTCATTCAGTCGAATATGATCATCATGAACAAAAATATAAACAAATTTATTAATGGGAAAAAACACATATTCACAGCCATAATAATGACATTAATCGGATTCACATCAACAAAATCTATGAATCAAAAATCACAATTTCAACCAACTGAAGAGAAAGTTATAATTGATAATAACGTATTCCCTATGGGGCATTATAACATGCATGAAGATGACTCCAATCTAATTATAGATCAGCAAGCTCTTCCTCCTCATGCTGAACATGTAATAAAGTCATTATTTGAAAAAAAGCTAATAGTTGATCTACAGAAGATAGATGAAAATCAAGTAGATCGAAACAATAGATACTCATTTGCCGCACTCTTAAAAAGAGCTCTACAAGAAAAAAACAGGTTGAGACAACCTATCGGCTCTTTGGAAATAACAGACATACAAAACATCATAGATAGTTACAATCAGAATTCTCAGAATTCACAAAAGCAAGAACAAGATCCGTTCCTTTTAGATCTAGCAATGTGTACAAAATTAATGAAAGAAACTATAATTAAGGTGACAGACTACCATAAAGATGGTGGTAAAACTATAAGTAAAGGATTTCTTTCATTTAAGACTTATGATGCAAAAGTTGTTCATTATAAAAATAGGGCAGTAATAAGAGTCGGAATAAAAATCACAGATCCAAACAAGATTATGGAATTAGCGAATCAATCTCCGGAGACATTTGCTAATGAACATGCATTAGATCCAGCCCGTGCAAATAAAATTCGTAAATACATACAAAAAGTATTTGAATATTACGCAGAAAATCCCATATTTTACTTTATATCAGAAATATTAGATGCAGAATTATCACAGGAAATCATTTTGGATAAGAAAGACGATAATATTGAGAGGACAAAACATGTCCAACCTAATATAAGCTTGTTAACTCCTGTTAAAATGTATATAGAACACCCATCTTCACTATCAAAAAAGAAAAATCCTATTATAGTAGAGATCGCATGTGGATCATTTGAAAAAGTTGGATTATATATGTATCATCATTATGCAATGAATAATCAGTTCTTTTCATTAATGCAAAATACATTGTTTAATTCAAGAAAAGCCTTTATAGAAAGAAGAGAAGAGAAAAATAAACAAAAACAGACACCTCAAGCATATCAACCAACATATACATCGCAAAAGCCTGAACAAAAACAGACACCAGGCCAAGCACCAACATATACATCGCAGAAACTCGACCAGCAGCAAAAACCTACAACAACCCAAACACCACAGACATCCACATCGCAAAAGCCTGAACAAAAACAGACACCAGGCCAAGCACCAACATATACATCGCAGAAACTCGACCAGCAGCAAAAACCTACAACAACCCAAACACCACAGACATCCACATCGCAAAAGCCTGAACAAAAACAGACACCAGGCCAAGCACCAACATATACATCGCAGAAACTCGACCAGCAGCAAAAACCTACAACAACCCAAACACCACAGACATACAGATCTCAGATATACGAACAGCAGCAAACAAGAGGTCAAACACCACAGACATCCACATCGCAAAAGCCTGAACAAACAACGACACCAGCCCAAGCACCAACATATACATCGCAGAAACTCGACCAGCAGCAAAAACCTACAACAACCCAAACACCACAGACATACAGATCTCAGATATACGACCAGCAGCAAACAAGAGGTCAAACACCACAGACATCCACATCGCAAAAGCCTGAACAAACAACGACACCAGGCCAAGCACCAACATATACATCGCAAAAGCCTGAACAAAAACAGACACCAGGCCAAGCACCAACATATACATCGCAGAAACTCGACCAGCAGCAAAAACCTACAACAACCCAAACACCACAGACATACAGATCTCAGATATACGACCAGCAGCAAACAAGAGGTCAAACACCACAGACATCCACATCGCACCAAGCACCAACATATACATCGCAGAAACTCGACCAGCAGCAAAAACCTACAACAACCCAAACACCACAGACATACAGATCTCAGATATACGACCAGCAGCAAACAAGAGGTCAAACACCACAGACATCCACATCGCAGAAGCCTGAACAAACAACGACACCTCAAGCATATCAACCAGCAAACACATCGCAAAAGCCTGAACAAACAACGACACCAGGCCAAGCACCAACATATACATCGCAAAAGCCTGAACAAACAACGACACCAGGCCAGGCACCAACATATACATCGCAAAAGCCTGAACAAAAACAGACACCAGGCCAAGCACCAACATATACATCGCAAAAGCCTGAACAAACAACGACACCAGGCCAGGCACCAACATATACATCGCAGAAGCCTGAACAAAAACAGACACCAGGCCAGGCACCAACATATACATCGCAGAAACTCGACCAGCAGCAAAAACCTACAACAACCCAAACACCACAGACATACAGATCTCAGATATACGAACAGCAGCAAACAAGAGGTCAAACACCACAGACATACAGATCACCTCAGGAATCTACAAACAAAATACAGGAAAATACTCCGCGATCAATAGAATCTGTCATGAATAAATACACCAATACTCAACAACAAAGATCAACAACACCAGCCAGAACAGGTGCAAATCAGAACTCATATCAATATCAGACCCCATATCAATATCAGACCCCATATCCAAATCAGAACTCATATCAATATCAGACCCCACAGACCCCATATCCAAATAATAAAAAATCTTGATTTCTCAGCTCACTCTGGTATGATCCGTATCAGAGGGCAGTTAGCTCAGTTGGTAGAGCTTCTCGTTTACACCGAGGGGGTCAGCGGTTCGAGTCCGTTACTGCCCACCATTATGCTTGAAGGAGCTTTTCTCTTGTGTAAAATTGCTGAAATTCTTCATTCAAAAGTTAAATTTTTTAAAGGATATTTTTCAAAGCAGACGTAAATTATATTGCAAAATCTTAATCATATCTCGAAATAAAATTAATTCAGCATTATTGCACATAAATTCAAATTTACATAATAACAAAACTCACAATTATGCATATATCAAAATGATTTATCAATATTCAAAAAAGAGCTAAAGTCAAACAATTTTCATGTATTTGATATAAAACAATTAAATTTGTTTGATGAAAAAATTTCAAATCAGCTAAAAAAATAGAAAGCTTCAGTTGCATATTGCACATTCACACAATATCTGCAATTTCTCATATTATGATCATTCATCTTTCGTTTGATCATAAATTACAAAAATTAACAAAAATTTCATAAATCAAATGTATACATTATAAGAAATATTAATAAATGCAATGCAATTTTTCACTCCACCTCTATTTTATAGATTGACAGATGAGAATATACAAAACTTAACTTTGCAAGAATTAAATGATTCGATAAAAAATGAGATAGAGAATGCTCTGATGATCAGGAATTCGCACAAAAATATTAACAGTTCAATCCCTATCATCGGCATGCCAAACATAGCAGAGCTAATAATAAAAAAAGACATAAATAGAGCAAAAGACGTTATAACGGAATCAATTTTAAAAGCCGATACACGTGTAAAAGATGTGAGCATAAATTTCGACAATATAGATTTTGAGGATATGACAATCGAAATATTCTGCTCATGCTCAATTTTATCAAATAGAGAATTATATAAAACATCCTTTTCGCTTAATATGAATCTGTAATCAATCTTTAAATAGATATTTAAGCAATGAGTAGACAATCTACATAGTGTTTTGCTTAATAATCAACATATTGATAATTTCACTCTTCAACTTAAAACAACTTGAATGCTATAATAATCAATCAGAGTTTAAGCCTATAAAACATATAATCGTGAATCTTACTGTTATCAAAGCAAAAGTATCAACAATATACATGAAAAATGACAATCATCAGAACGAAATCTATCTCTACTTACAAAATAACAATCAACAAAGTCGATATGTTGATGTGATATATTAATGGTAAAATCATTTTTTAATGCAAATAAAATTTCAGTCATTTCTATAATCTATCATTGAGAAAAGTCAATAAAGCTATTGATCAATATCTTCAAATATAATAAAATTTCCTATTCACAAGTGATAAATTTCATGAATCGTTACTCAAAGAAGAAATTGGTAAGGACAGAAAATAGCAGGAGGATGCTGAACAAATCGAGAATAAGCAGAGTCAGGACTTTTATCAAAAAATTTATCTCTGTAGTAAATGGAAAATCGATATCGGACATAAGATTTAATCAAGTTCAGAGCGAAATAATGAAAGGAGTAACTAAAGGAGTGTTGAAGCTAAACACTGCATCTAGAAAGATATCTAGATTGCATAAATTGATGAAAAAGCAACAACTCGAAATTTAATTTTCGATATTTTTTAATATTACTTAAGATTTTTTGAAAATTTCTATCATTAATGATCTTTTTTTTACAGTTAGTACTATATGGAATTTTTTTCAACACGTTAATTAAAACCGCGTATTTCAAAAGTAGTAATTTCAAAAATCATATTGCAGAAAAACAGCTTTTGAACGAAATTTCCACTTGAGCAAAAAAAATTGTCGAGTAGCGCACAATATAGTCAACTCAAAACTTGCATTCAATCAAACTATATAAAAAACAATCAATCAAAGATTGAATTCAAAATTTTCTTCCCAGACATATCAAACATCTCCATACCATTCAACAAAATGGCACCGTACCCCAAACTAGCATCTTTTACAATCTTAATCCCCGTATTCCCTGAAAACAAATTATTAATATCTTGCAAAAGTTTACTATTATCATCTACATCCTTAAAAATTCTAATCTCAACAAAACGCAATTTCTCAAAACATCTTACTGCATCAACCAACATTCGCCTCAACTTATAAAGAATATTATAGCGTACAGCATAAAAACAAAAATTCATCAGCTTTGTACTATCACTACATGCATGTTTCAATCGATCAATAACATCAGACTTATTTAAAACACACAATTCAATCCAAAAACTATGCTGATTCAGCAAAGCAACAGAGCAACTGTAAACTTCAGGAGAAGATTTCATAATATTATATAGAAAAAAAACTAAAGATCTATGAGAAATCAAACTAATAAAGAGAATCACTCTGTAATTATACTACACACAATTCAATAATGTAGCAATATAATCACGAGGCAAAATCATTACAAGACTCTTTCCTCTGAGAATGAACGTTTTCACCAATATAAAACGCATTTTTGCTAACCCACCATACTCTCATATGAGCACACTGCAAATCATACAAAGTATATTGGTCTTTATTTTGTAAAATCTCATAAATATTGTGCTCAATCAATCTATTACAATCATCTCTAGAAGCTTTTTTATCTTTATTAAAATACGGATTAAAGCTAATCAACGCAAAGAGGAGGTCATTACTAGACACATAATCATTATTCCCATCTTTCGATATCACATCACTTTTCGCAGAGTCTAGAACAATTAGAGTTGTTTTGTCACAATCAGCATTTCCAATATATTTAGCATTAACAACGTATATAAATTTATTACCATGACCATCATGGCAAACACTTTCAGGAATACCAAGATCTTTATGAGGCAAAAATCCACATATAACAGGGCCAGCAATAGAACGATCTCGTGCACGATATGGAACAGGAATTCTTCCTGTCATTTGCATATAATGCTTAATAGCTTGAAGAACCACACCTTTATTTTCAATTGTTCTAGCATCTCTCTTTATTTTCGTCAAAGTTGAAAAAACTGAAATCATACCACCCATACTAATACTAAATATAGCCAAAACCAATGCAGCTTCTATGAGAGAAATGCCGCAAGTTTCAAATGCTAATCTTTTCAAGAATGCTGAAAAAGCCTGAAATCTTAAGAATAATTTTTTCATACTTTAAATATCTTATTTTAATACAAATTAAGTTCAATTCTTACAACTCCATCTTTCACACCCTCTTCTCCTTCTTTAGCATCATAAGAAGCATCATATCCAGCATTCTTTAATTTCTGAACTAAAAATTTCAATTGCTTCTCTTTAAAAAGACCTCCACCTTTTGGTTCAATTAATAAAAATTTCTTACTACCATCTATCTGAATATAAAATTTTGCACTTTGAAAAACACTAAAATCACTTTCTGTACCAATTTCTTCCACCATAACATTAATACGCGACACATCTTCAACAATTTTGTTCATCTTAGCACTAAAAACAAGATCAGATCCATATTTAGCAGCTCCACCAATAACCAAACTAGCAACAATAAGGACAATAGCACTTTCAATTATAGAGAGACCAACCTCTTGACAAAAAAGCCTCTTAACAAGAATCAATGTTTTTATATACAAAGTCTTAATTTTGTTAAATAAAAACGCCCAAAACAATCTCATTCTATAAGATTTAATATACTATCAAGTATAATACACATTTTTATACAATAAAGCAATTAATGATTAGTAATACAATATTTTAAAAAACACTAAGAATTAATATAATAATTAGCACAAATTTGTTACGTTATTTAAAAATTTAAATTTTAGATGTATAAATAAACGTAAATAATTTGGGTAAGAAGAAATGATCACATCAAGCTCTCTATTAATTTTCGAAGATTTTTACCAAAAACTTATATTAGAAAAAGAAAACGCATCAAACACAACGAAAGCAAATTTAGAGTCCATAGGAAACTCAATCTCCAATTTAGAATCACATATATACTCATATTATACAACTTTAGCAAACGAGTTAGGGCAAGAGATTGCAACGGAAATTCAGTATATAATGACTAGCATTGCTGATGAAGTATTTTCAGAAACTCAATGGACGGATATAAATGAATGGAAACGTTATCTCCTTGAAGAAAGAATATTCAAATCTCACGTTTCAGGTAGCGCATTTTTCGATAATATAGACTCTTTACTGATGAGTCGAAACGTTAATAGAATTCGATTAGCTGTCATATATTTCCTATCTATATCAATGGGATTTAGAGGTAGTTATTACGCAAAAACCGAACAAAACGATATGATATTATTGCAATATAAGAAGAAATTACTTGATATAATCACAACAAATTCAAATACAAATAAATACGAAAGCAGTCACCTGTTTCAAAAAGCATACATATACACAATAGAGAACTCTAACAATTTCAGAACACAAAAGAAATCGACATTTTCTTATTGGATATCTGCAGTTATCATGATATATATAATGTTTTCTTATGCCATATGGCAAAAAAACACACGAGAGGTATCTACACAAATTCGCGATGCTTTAATAAGTATCAATAGTCTTAATAAATAGAGGATAATATGTTTGAACTATACATTTGGGTAATAACTGCTCTAGTCGTATTAGTAATGATAGTACTGTCTATTTTCACTATTAGATTCATGTACAAATCACTATCTAGCAAAATAAACTATAGATTTATCAGCAAAATATCATCATTTTTCAGCAGATACGGATATATGCCAAAACATGAGATGGCACATTCAATAAAGAGAGGAATGATGATATTAAAAAAGCTTCTCGGAGAAGGTGATTACCTTTACAGAATGCCTTGGTTTATAGTATGCGGAGAAGAAGATTCTGGAAAAAGCACAATAATAAAGTCCATAAAACTATCACATCCCATAGGTTTGCAAAACACTCATGAATTATATGATCCTATATGCAATTGGCATTTCTTTGAAGAAGGAGTGTTAATCGATCTCAAAGGAGATGTGATGCTAGGAAATGATAATTCTTCTTGGAACTTACTCATGAACATATTGCACAACAAGCGAAGACAAAGGCCAATAGACGGCATAGTGCTAACCATATCAGCAGAATCAATGGTAAAATCACAATCAAATCTTCACAAATTCATTCATTCCAGACTTTGGCAAGCACAAAAAATAATTGGAATAAAATTTCCAATATACTTAGTGATAACAAAATGCGATTCAATAAAAGGATTCAGTGATTTTTGTGATAGCATGAGCAAAGAACAACAAAGAGAGATAATCGGATGGTCAAATCCTCATCAAATAGACATTGCTTATGAGGAAAATTGGGCTCATCATGGCTTTGATTCATTTATAGAAGAACTTAGACTAACAACATATAAAATACTATCATCAAAGGATTATGAAGTTGAAAAAAGCCAAAACATAGCATTTTTAGCGAAAGAATTCATGAAACTCAGAAGTGCTATTCATGATTTCTGCAATTCTGTATTTCAACCGAACGCGTTTATAGATTCATTCATTTTAAGAGGAATATACTTTACAGGCAATAGTGAATCTACACTTGATTTCATTTCTCAAGAGAAAGACATTGCATTTTGCACTGATCTATTTAAGGATAAGATTTTTAAAGAACAGGGATTGATTTTACCAACAAAAAACACATTTTGGGCAGAAGCAAGAAGCATAAAGATATTAAAAGTATGTATATCACTATGCTTCATAACATTATTCGGATTGTTATACAAAGAAAATTTGTTGTTATACAAGAAAAAATTTATATTAACAAGAGAAATAAACACATTAATGAAGGAGATAATCAACTTGGCTGAGGAAAAAAATCACAGCCACAAAAGTATCTTATATTTTGAATCCAAAATCAAAGCTGTATTGAATTTTATAGAAAAATTTGAATCAAATCAAATGAGATCAATCTTCATACCAACATCATGGATGGGAAAAATATCAACAGACTCAAATGAATTGATAATTCAACTTTACGAAAAATATATATTAAAATCTATAAATATAGTAATCGAGCAAAATATCGAAAACATTTTAAGTAATGAAGAAATTTCGAAATCAACATTAGATAAGAAAAAAGCGATCATACATAATAAAGAACTTGAAGAGTTATTAAATTTTATTAAAGAATTATTAAGAATACAGAAATTGAACTCAAAAATCGAGGCAATCAAAGAGACAAAAAGCTCGAAGTACTTAAGCGATATAATTCAAGAATTATTTAGTTATACCATTCCTCATAAATCGTTAACATACCTACATAAATACCTTGGACTAGCTATCAAAAGGTATGCACTGCCAACGATAGAAATCAAAAAATTTCAGTCAAGAGCTACCAAAAAACTGTTCACAATAATTGAAAATTTCACAGAAAGCATATTTTCAATAAAAAAATCCATGCCCTTCTTGATATCATTACAGAATAGTATACAGAACTTAAATACTTACTCCAATCAGCAAATTACTTATAGAATGCTTAACGAAATTTTAGAATATATGACATTAACAATTAATTACATGAATGATGTGAGAAATGAATGGATTCACAATAATGACTTTTCATCAACTAAAGTATTTACTGAGATGTACGATGACATAAAAGCATGTGAATTTTTCGATAAAAATGCGGAGAAAATTCTTTTACAAAAAACCAGGAACAAATTACAAATATTTCAAAACGAAATTCTTAGCTTCAATACAGAAATAACAGGATATTTCTTTCAAAAAGATGATCAAGACATAATTTCTGTATCCCCTAAATTCATGACATTTTATGGAGCCCTAAACTTAATCTTCAACCAATTATCGATGTCTGACATCCCAGATGAAGATATATTAATGCAAGAATTTCAACAAGGTCAGTTATTTACAATATCAGAAGAAAAACTATTAAGAGTGGTAGATTTAATGAATAAATACAAAGAAAACATTTCCCCTATAATACAGGACTTTAGCTTAAAACACAGAAAACAAATTGAGAGATTAATTCAATCATGCATAGGACACAACATTTTCAAAGAACTCGCAGAATCATTTGATCAAATTGCAACCAATCAGCCTGCACTTTCAAATATTGAGCTCTTACAGATAATGCACAACAATTTAAGGAATATAGAGGATAAACTTGAGTTAATAATATTGAACAGCAGGAAATTTCTCACTCCAAAGCATTTAAATGATTTTGCATTTGCAATCGCAAAGTACTGTAAATCGATTCTAGAACTTATAGAGTTATCAATAATAGAGAATAAAATATACACTCCTATTAATTTTGTCATAAATTGTTCATCATTTAATTCACTTCCAGAAGTAATTTTCTTCGCTTATGATGTTGAAAAAGAACAGGAATTAATGAAGCATCTAGTAAATGAAAGAAAGAAATTAAAAGAAATTAGTGAGTACGCAAAAATTCCTCTAAAAATTCTAAAATTGATAAGTACAATAACAGGAGACACAAATAATATTAATAAAAGATGGACGAGATTGCTAAGTGATATAAACTCATACGATGATAAAGATGAATCAAATTCCATATATCAACTGGAAAATTTCATTATCAACGATATGCAATCAGATAAGAGTTACAAAGAAATAGAAAAATCTATTATGGATTATATAAAACATTCTCCTTTTTCACATATTTTTCGTATAATATACAGAGAAATTTTCACACCTTACATTATAATACAAAGGAATAAATTCATCACACTTTACAGAGAAGTTCAGCAATACTTCAACCAAAATATTGCAAATAAATTTCCATTTCAATTAAGCGAAAACAATCAAAAATCAGAATTATCTATAAAAGAAACTATAGATTTTCTAAATTTCTTAAAAGAGAAAGATGAGATTTTTTCAATTTTTCATAAAAACCACAAGCTAAATATCAGTAAAGATGTAAAGAACTTTATAGAATCATTAAATATTCTGCGAAGTCTTTTAGTCATTGAAGATGACTCAATAAAAATAAAAATCATTCTAAAATTTAGAACAAATAGAGACAAAGAAAATCACTCGAAATACATTGCAAATTGGGATATTGCATTTGATGGACAAGGTCTGACACTGAAGCATAATTATAGAGAAAAAATCATTGAAACTGCTTATTACGTAGGACAAAATATATCGATCGCATTCTTATTATCAAATGAGAGTGAATGGCTATTTTTAAAATCCAGAACATGTATTGAAAATATCCAATACCAAGGCAATTGGGCTATATTCAGAATGATCAAAAATCATAGATTTGGTCAAAACATAAAATTCTCACTACCTGTATATAATATAAAATCAAATCCAGTCACATTGTCGACCGTAGATATGTTCATGTCATTATCATTTAACCAAAATCTGCCAATTTCATTTCCACATATAGCACCTAAAATAGAAGAAAGCATCTATACAAACGACTCTGTATACGGAATAGTATTAAATGAGGAGGAATAAGGTGAATAACACAATAAATAACAAAAATATTAAAGAAAATTCTCAAAACGAAACAAATGTCGAGAAAATCACACCAAAATTCATAAAAAAATATCAAGAAATCTTGCAAATATTCTCAAATAAAGGAAGAAATGTTCGATATGAAAGCGTTTACGATGAGATTATATTGCAAAGAGAAAATAACTACCAAGATGAAGACGATAAAGGAATATGGCAAGAAAAAGGTAGAACACAAGATTGGACAAAAATAATCGACATATGCACAGAAGTCCTGATAAATTCATCAAAAGACTTACAGATTCTTGCATGGCTTATTGAAGCAACACTGCACAAATACGGCATAAACGCACTTCTCGAATGCATATCCATATTTGCTGAATTTTTAATAGAAATTCCAGAGATGTACCCTGAATCTCCTGATGCACAGGATAATATCGTCGAGTGGATAGACAAAACTGCCAATAAAATCATTCTCAAAAATGAGGTAGAAAATGAATTTGATTCACGTATCTTGTTAGAACAGATTATTGGCAAAGCAAAAAATCCAAAGAATCAAGAAAAAGAATTAATACAAAAAACAGCATTGATTCAATCACATTTAAATGAAATAGAAAATATAGAATCGTCGATGACCAAAATTGAAAGAAATTTTAGAGATAATGCAAAACCATTTGCATCATACTTCTTCAAGAATACAATAGAGACTCTAAAAATATACAAAAATTACGTAAACGATAATATATGTTCAAAACAAAAAGTAAATGAAAGCAATACAACAGAGCAAATATCAGAGAATAAATTGTCAGACATTCATAACATGATAAAAAAAATTCTAGAAGAAAAACCTCATGAAATATCAACATATATACTGAATCAGTTCTTAATATGGGAGAACAAAACATTTGTTGATTTTGTCAATAAATACGGCAAAGACAAAAATGAATTCTTTACGATTCTGAAATTCCTTGGCATAGACAAAAATGAGTAGAAATCCACATCTTTTTTAAGATTATCAGCGCATAGATAATTCTATGAACAGATAAAATTTTCATATCTAAATTTTACAATTTTCTTTTGTTGACATAACATGATCAATATTTTTTAATATAAATATTAATATTGGGATTAAATATATCTCACAAATTCAAGGTCATTCATATATGATAACGAGATTGTTAGCACACAAAACAAACATCAATTACAGTAGACAAAAATTTAATAGCAATCCATCGCATAAATACATCAAATAAGCATGATAAATCATAATCAAGATAACAGAAATCATGATAATTTATGAAGTATGAGTGCAAAATCATCAAAATATTGTACACTGAAACATATCTCTTCAAATCTCACGTAATGTTTCTTAAAGAAATATTAATCTCTGGATCAAAAGTACTTCCAATTATCGAGGGAGGTAAAGGCATTTCGATATCAAACGGAATAACCGCAGGATATTGGGCTGCAAAAAACGGGATTGGCACTTTTTCAGGAGTAAATGGCGATGTATACGATGAAATGGGTAATTTACTGAAACTGATATACAAAGGTAAAACCAGAAAAGAACGACATGAAGAATTAATCGCACACGGAATTAAAGCTGGGATAGCACAAGCAAAGATAGCTCACGATATATCAAACGGAAATGGAAGAATTCATATGAATGTATTGTGGGAGATGGCAGATGTAAAACGAGTCCTAAACGGTATTCTCACTGGCACAAAAGGATTAATTCACGGAATAACTTGTGGAGCAGGCATGCCTTACGAATTATCAAAAATCGCAGCACAGTTCAAAGTATTTTATTACCCCATAGTCTCATCAGCCAGAGCTTTTAATATACTTTGGCAAAGAGCTTATAAAGATGTATCAGAATGGCTGGGCGGAGTAGTATATGAAGATCCCTGGAAAGCAGGCGGACATAACGGATTGAGCCGCAAAGAAGATTCAAACATTCCTCAAGATCCATATGAAAGAGTAGCAGAATTAAGAGAATCAATGAAAAATGCAAACTTAGATTCAATTCCCATAATAATGGCAGGCAATGTTTGGCGACTTAAGGAATGGGAAAGTTGGATTGATAATGCCGCAATAGGTCAAATCGGATTTCAATTTGGTACGAGACCATTATTAACAAAAGAGAGCCCAATTCCAGATTTATGGAAAAGACGATTATTGGAAGTGCGCAAAGGAGAAACTTTACTGCACAAATTTAGCCCTACAGGATTTCACTCTTCTGCAGTCTACAACGATTTTTTAAAGAATTTAGTTTCACGATCTAGCCGTCAAATTGCTTTTTTATCAGAAAAATCTGATGAATTCTGCAACAAAATAAATATAGGCCTCAACGACGTTTTTATAACTGATGTCGACTACATTAAATCTCAAGAATGGGCAAGCAAAGGCTTTACAAAAATCATGAAAACTCCAGATAAAACAATCATATTCACAACTCCAAGTGATGCAACTCAAATAAGAAGAGACCAAATATCATGCATGGGATGCTTAAGTCAATGCAAATTCAGCAATTGGAGTCAAGAAGGCGAAGCTCATACAACTGGATTAATTCCAGATCCGAGATCGTTTTGCATTCAAAAAACATTGCAATATATAGTACACGCGGACGAGGTTTGCATAAACGGATTTAGCATAAAAAAATCTCCACAAGAAATCGCAAATCACATAAAAAATGCAGAAACCTTCATGAGTCAGCAAGGTAACAACGTAGAAACACATCCACTCATCGATTTGCATTACGAATTAGCCTCTTCAAAAACTGTAAATGTATCATTAGAAGAGTCGTACAATTGTGATACATCTGCTTTTGATGACAATCTTATGTTTTCTGGACATTCTGTTTATAGATTTTCCGAAGACGAATTGTACTATAAAATACAAGATGGAAAAAAAATAGTAAATATTCCTACCATAAGCGAACTGGTTGATACCATTTTGATGGGCAATTAACATAAGCTTACTGAAATTTGTACAAATCGCCTAAAAGATCGGTTTGTCAAAATCATTTTCTCATTATCTAAAACTCTTTTCAACTTTACAATGAAGAGTCTTTTATAGAAGTACCATACTACATTAGTCAACACATACAATATTCTCAATAAATCTGACCATAAGATAATGATATAATCAGCAAAAAACATAATTTACATCTACACAACAACTAAGTCAAAAAATAATCATCACCATCTGTAGATTCTTCCTCATCATTTATATAATCAATATGACTAGAAAGTATTAGATTATGATCGTAATGAAATTTGGTGGCTCAGTTTTAGGAACATACAGAGATTTATCAACATCATTGGAAAGTTTGTATAATATAATACTACCTTATTTGCTCATAAAAAAGGACAAACGCGAACCAAAGGTCATCATTGTTCTATCAGCATTTAAAGAAATAACAAGAAAATTGAGCAATATAAACTCTAGCCTTAATTTCAATCCAAAATCATCAGATGAAATCCTTTCATATGGGGAGATATTAACATGCTCAGTTGTGCAAAAATATTTAGAACAAATGAATATAAGTGTAAAATCTTTTCATTCTCACTTCTTGAAGTGCACAGATCTTAATTTAATATTGACAGATAGTAAACATTCGTTCGCTAACATTTTACATATTGACAATCGAAGCATAGAATCAGCTGATAGCGATGTAGTACTAATTCCAGGATTTATAGGGAAAGATGAAAAAAATACCATCACAACTCTCGGGTTTGAAGGATCTGATATAACAGCAATCACAGTTGCAATATCTATAAAATCAACGCAATGTATATTCTTCAAAGATGTTGGAGGAGCATACACAACAAATCCATCTAGCATAAAATCAGCACGATTATTCGAAATATTGACATATAAAGAAGCAATTGCAATGAGTAAAATAGGTTGTAGATTATTGCATACAAAATGTATCAAAATTGCTCAAAAACATAATATAAGTATATTGATTAAAGATATTTTAGAAACTAAAACTACAACAATCAATGCAAATAAAAACAACTCATTCAAATTTTTTTGTATACAATCAAATATTTTTGATAAATCGTTTAATTCAGTTGAAGATCACAAAATTAATATATCTATCCACAAGATACACAAAAAATATCTACTAAGTATGGTAGAAAAATATGGACTCAAAATGCAAAATGCTTTTGAAGAAGATGAATTTTTCTTTCTAATGTCGTCCGTGAGCAAGGTAAATGTTCAAGAAACTACAGACATAATTCGTGAAATAAATGATGAGTTAATTTCCATGATATTCAATAATACAATTGGAATAGATTTCACATATTCATCGTAGTATCATTACTGGAGCTGAACTACTTTTCATATGTTAAACGATATAAAATCAATAAGACAAAGCAAATTTGCTAGCCAAATTGCTAAAGCTGTAGCAAACGGGTTCATTGCATACGATATATGTGATATATCAGTAATAGATGCAAAAGTAAGTAAAGATTTGAAGTATTGCAACATAATAGTAACAGGCAAAAATATGAATAGCCAAGAAACAATAAAAAAAGCTAATTCATTTATACTCAATATTAATAATTACATAAAGTCAAAAGTGTACTTCAAAAGTATGCCAAAAATAAGGTTCTGTCCCTATGATGAGAAATTTCAAATCAATAGTGGATTACTATATTAATTTTTTCACTAAATTTAGCAAAAGTCAGGAACAACATGTAATACCATACATCAGCAAAGACAAGCCAACTCTATAAAAAGTCAGCAACAACATACCATAGCGATATGTAAGAAGATTAATTGCAAATCTCATCACAAATAATCCAACTGCAAAAGCACTTAACACACACACAATATGTGAAAGAATATCATTATAATCAAATTCACTCATTGAAAATATTATAGATCCAAAAACAGCTGGAATAGAAAATAATAGTCCGTATCTTATACTAGTCTTCAGATCATAATTCATTAACCTCATAGCAATCATACACATACCAAGGCGACTCATACCTGGAAATATCGATAACACCTGAAATGTACCGACTACAAATGCATGAAATATACTCAAAGACCCTTCTTTGGATTTGCAAAATCTATTCACCAAAAATACAACGATTGCAAATATTGCATTCAGTGCAGCCATGGTCTTTAAATCGTAATCTGCTCTATTTATGAACATAGCACCAATGCAAATTGGGAAAGTTGCTGCAAACATAATATCAATTTGAGATATATTAAAAAAATGCTTAAAATCAATCATTCCTCTAATTAAATCCAAAAATCCGTTTATTGATTGAAAAATATACGATCGAAAAAACACAAGTAACGCGAACATCGTTCCGCAATGAGCAGAAATAATAATTGCATCATCTCCATAATTTACAAGATCCTTAAATAAATTTAAATGCATCGAAGAACTAATAGGAAAAAACTCAGCTAATCCTTGAATGATACCTATAATTATTGCCAAAATACCGCGTTCTGTGATATCCATATTCATGAATTAAATAACTATGGAATGGTACATATACAATGAACAGATTTTCAAGCGAAAGAGAACAAAATGCTTCATCATACATACTCCATCATAATATTTTATGCCCATTTTCGAGGTATATAAGAATAATGCTTGCAGAATGCAATGTGAATTTTAAAAGTCATGTTCAGGGTAACACATTTGAGCACTCACAAATGGATCTGTCACCAATATTGATTGTAAACAAATATGATGAAGCAATCGACATTCCAGGAACTTATGCAATAATCGAATACCTACAGCAAGAATATAATATTTTTTCCACAGATATAAAGCGATCGTCAAATGCAAGAGCAATCTGTGAAATATTCAATAATCAATTTTATTACGAAATTCTAATACCGATTATAAATGAAAAAGTTATAAAGTTCTATAAAGATAGAACAGCTCCAGATTCGAGAATTCTATTTGCAAAACAAATTGAAGGAGATGCATTTTTTAAGATTCTCAACGAAATTCTTGAAAATAAAAACTGCTTATCAAATGACAAGCTTTCTGTTGCAGATTTTTGCGTTGCATCTCATATATCTTGCCTAGATTACTTTGGCATGATACCTTGGAATAAGTGGACATTATTAAGAAGATGGTACTCGAGAATAAAATCTAGACCATCTTTTAGCAGAATATTACTAGACAAAATACCATTAATCAACTCAGCAAAGCATTATGCAATTCTTGATTTTTAACACACGCTTTTACTATTTCTCATTAAAAACTTTCTGTATTTTTCCAGCTTTAAAAAATGGAACGTTTTTTTCCATCACTTGAACAATTTGTTTCGTTCTTGGATTGACTATAACGCGCGATTTTCTGTTTTTCGTGAAAAATCTACCAAAGCCACGAATTTCCACTTGCTGACCATGTGATAAAGCGTATTTAATCGCATTAAACACTTCCACTACTCTGTCATCTATATCTTTCATGGAAAAGTTTTTAAACCTAAATTTCATCATTTTGACTAAATCCGACTTATTCATAATAATCGTAAGAAATACACATAATGTAGTATTATCGATAAGATACTAACTTTCTATGAATGAACAATCTAAATTAATATTATTAAATATTCTTTTTTTGGCAGATTCAAACTAATATTGTAAATTATACTGCCTAAGAGAATGTATATCATAAGATCAGATTACTCAAATTCTATTGAAATTATGGGAAAAACAATGAATTTAGTACTAGATGGAGGCAGAGATAAAATACTATTTTTTGAATATGAAGAGTGCTACACAATCGGTAGAAGCGGATCAGAAGAAGATATATTAAAATCAACATCAATTCCAGTTTTTCACTCTTCTAGAGGAGGAAAAACAACATACCACGGTCCTGGACAACTGATTGTTTATCCAATTATTAATCTCAAAAAAAATAACTTATACATATCTGATTATGTAAAATTATTACAAGAATCAATAATCAACACATTAAATGAAATTGGAATCGAAGCTCAAGTAAAAAACTCTGTCGGAGTATGGACAAACGAAAAAAAAATTGCATCAATTGGCTTGCGAGTAAAAAAAGATGTAGCATATCACGGCGCGTCCATTAACATATCATGTAATCTATCTCCATTTCATAACATCTTAACTTGTGGAGAACAAAATGCAAAAGTAACCTCTTGCCTAGAGATGGGATCTTCAATTACACTCAACGATTTTGCAACAAAATTTTATAATAAACTTAAATATTCACTTGATATAAACATATCATCACTTCACTCACTTGCACTAGTTTAAAATTAGACATCGAAGAATAGAACTTGCACAATTTCGCTCAAGAAAATAAAAACTCTGTAGCATACAAATATAAAAAAATCAAATTGAAGCAATACATCTATGCGAAATAATCAACGTCAAGTAATATCAATTGTTGAAAACTAAAACTAATAATGCACAACAAATCTGTTGAAGCAAATAAAAATAATTCTATGATGCAAATACTTATATCTTGCATGATCGGAAATGCCATAGAATGGTACGATTTTGCACTTTATGGATTTTTCGCTCCAACATTTGGGAAATTGTTCTTTCCTGAATCTGATACAGTAGCATCATTGATGGCCTCATTAGGAATATTCGCAATGGGATTTGTAATGCGACCAATCGGCGCTGTATTTTTCGGTCATATAGGTGACAAGCTTGGAAGATCAAAATCTCTTATAATATCTATGTATATGATGGCAATACCAACTGCAGCCATATCTGTACTACCCACATACGAAATGGTTGGATGGCTAGCACCTCTATTGTTAACAATCATAAGATTAATGCAAGGGTTTTCGATGGGTGGAGAATTCACTGGATCAATGATTTTTGTATCAGAACATTCTCCCAATAACAAAAGAGGACTATACGGAAGTTGGATAATTTTTAGCGTTGTATTCGGAACGTTGATCGGTTCATGTATTTCAAGTCTATTATTTTTTCTTCTATCAAATCACCAGATCATGTCGTGGGGATGGAGAATTCCTTTCGTAATAAGCATAATGGGAGGCTTAATTGGTAAAAAACTAAGACAGCAAGTGAGCGAATCCAAAGAATTCATATCTATGAAAAAATCAAATACTCCACTTCTTGATGTTATGAAAAATTATAAAAAAAATGTCGGAATCGTAATGTTGATTGATATGACTGTCGCTATCGGGTTTTTTATAATCACTCTTTTTGTACCATCATACTTACAAACAATTGTAGGAATCGAATCAAAAATCTCATTATTAATAAATACTATCGGAATGACATGCTTTGCAATCACAGTACCAATAATTGGACAATTCCTCGACAAATTTTCTAAAATCAAAATAATGATGATATCATGCGTGCTATTCTTTATATTTTCATACATCTCATTTTGCTATTTTTTTGACACTTCAATGGTAAAAGTATGCATCGCATATTGTTTTCTAACCATAAACATGGGTATATATTACGCACCTCTTTCATCATTACTATCTGAAATATTTCCTCTAAATATTCGCTACTCTGGAGTTTCCATATCACACAACTTGAGCATGACGATTTTTGGAGGAACAGCACCTGTTCTCATGGCAATGTTTAGCAAATATAATATTTTAGCACCAAGCTTTTACTTAATGTTTGCAGGAGTGGTTTCATTTATCGGCTTAATAGCATTAAAAAATAACAAAGTACAATATACTTTGCAAAGTTAATAATATTTTTGATAGATTGAATTGATTAATATCAATTTTCATTGCGATAGTTAATAAATATTCGATCAAAAGAATTGCAACAATATCTTTATCTTTTTAAAACCAACAAATGTTAGTAGAAATTAATGCTATATCATTACAAAAAAAACTATCCATTTAAATCGCTAGCTAAAAGTCAATGATTTCAAATTTATATCATAAACAAATTTGAAGCAAAATACTCCCATAATTATATCTTTTCGACTGCCTTTTGAAAAACACACCAGATGTTAAATAGATATATTAACATGTCAAACTATTATTTTTATTTATAAAGTAAATCAATGACAGCTAATAATATTACAAATAGCCCTCTTGTGATATGAAAAATTTCAGTTCAATGGTAAAAAAAATTTTCAAAACTTGCATTCATAAAAGGAAATTGACATAAAATTACAATATATAAACATAAAACAATGAAAAGTTACTCTCGCCAAAAATTTCTTCAAGATATACACAAAGTTTTTTCTGAATCATTAACATCGGGTCAGCTCAATATTAGCCTCAAAGCACTTGAACTAATATCAAAATACGTAGATCAAGACACATGCATCGAATTTGAAGATATTTCTATCGAAGACCTTGATCAAATAATCGACTCTATCCAAAGAGCAATAGACAAATTGCAAATAAAAAATACGAAGCAAACCCATGAAACTGAATTAAAGTAAGAATATAACGCCAGAAATCAACTCTCGCCAAAAATTTCTTCAAGATATACACAAAGTTTTTTCTGAATCATTAACATCTCGTGATGTTAGATCAAACCATTTATATGTAATATAAACAACCTGATAATCGCAAAAAATACAATCAGAGGAAGAAAATTTCTTCCATAATCATACAACTCAAAAAATCCGGGTATTTTTCATAAAACAAAAGTAATCTATTGATAGAAATAAATCAATCTTTGAGAGATATGGAAAAATCAATTTCACACAAATCAATACTTCCACATCAAGAAGTTAATTCACAAAGACCTTCACTGCACACCATCTGCAATCAATATATCATCAATCAACATCTTTGCATTACTTCCACATCAAGAAGTTAATTCACAAAGACCTTCACTGCACACCATCTGCAATCAATATATCATCAATCAACATCTTTGCATTACTTCTTGAGAGAGGATGCCCAAAAATAATCACATCTCCATTCAATGGAGTAATCTTACACCCAGTCTTGATACAAATATCTCTCAAAATCTTACGATTAATCAATTCCTTAAGTTTTTCTCTTCCGACTGTTATTCTGGTTATGACAGCATTTTCATCAAAATCCTCGATATAGCCTATTATCGCATCCATTACTCCTAGAATGCTTTTCAATCCAATAACACCATATTTCATGGCTTCAATTATAACCTCAAGAGGAATCGGCTTCTTGACATCTAACTGAATTGCATTAATACCATTTTCAGTCCCAGTAATCTTAAAGTCCATATCTCCTAAATCATCTTCAACACTATTGATATCAGAAATAATAACATACTCATCTTCATTACTTACAACACCTATGGCAATTCCAGCAACGTTTGATTTTATAGGAACATTTGCATTTCTTAGAGCACAAATTGCTCCACAAACACTGGCCATAGAAGATGATCCATCAGACTCTGTAATATCAGATACCACTCGAATGGAGTATGGAAATTCAGAGAATTCAGGTAAAACAGATGAAATTGCTTTTTTAGCTAAAGCTCCATGCCCAATTTCTCTCCTACCAGGAGAAGCAGATTTACTCACTTCTCCGACTGCAAATTGAGGAAAATTATAGTGAAACATAAAATTTTCTCTTCTTTCTAGACCAAATTCCTCAACAACTTGGCAATCATCAGGAGATCCCAATACGACTGATACAAATGCTTGAGTAAATCCCCTAGAAAATAGCGCACTACCATGAGAATTTTTCAATAATCCCATATCACACGAAATATTTCTAATATCATTCACTCCCCTACCATCTATTCTTCGATTATGAGACAAAATCAGAGTCCTCATAGAAATTTTCTTAAAATCAGTAATAGCAACATTAATCACACTTAAAGGATAATCTTCACGAAATTTATCTACTATTTCATCACAAATCCTTTCTTGATCAACATCATTCAACTCATACCAAGATTTATCATAAAGCTTCTCGTATAAATCACAAAGCTTGGGCATTAAATCTTCATACAAATCAAGATGATCTTCAATTTCGACATCTCTTGAGTAACGCACAGCAAAGCTATCTCTGTTATCAATAAATGTTGTTACAAAATCATTAATAAATTGATAGATATCATCTATCTTATTCATGGCAAATTCAATCGCTTTCACAACTTGTTGCTGAGGAACTTCGCACAATCTAGCTTCTAACATCACAATGCCATCTTCATTTCCAGCAACAACCATATCCATCTCGTTCGTAGCAGTAGTAGTAAAATGACCATTTAGTAGACCAACTCTACACGGAGCAACAAAATCCACAACAGGAACAGGTGAGATATGAATAGCAATCTCAGCTGCAATTATCGACAATATCTCTACATCATCACCTTGCTCAAAATCCTTCAATTCACAAACAATCTGTGTTTCATTACGAAACATTTTATGTATAGTAGGACGAATGATTCTATCAATTGTTCTGGAGATCAATATCTCAGAATTCGATTGTCGCCCCTCCCTTTTCAAAAAACCACCAGGAATACGACCAAAAGCGTAATCTTTCTCCTGATATGTCACTTTAAGTGGAATAAACTGAATATCTTCCACTCTATCTTTCCCAACAGAAACCGTACACAAAACAGATGACCTACCATAAGTAGCATATACTGACGCAACATTCCTAGCTATCCTCGCAGTCTCAACTGATAAAACCTTTCCGTTGTACTCCATTTCTTTTCTCAAAATCTTCAACACGATCATAAAATTTAGACACTTAACGAGTATACAACAAATAAGAGAAATTACTAGAATATTCAGCTATATAAATATAAAATCAACAAGAGTAATTGATATAAATAACAAAAATAAAAAAAACCATAATCTATTGTTGTAAGCAAATAAATTCTTCGTTCAAAAAACAACTTAAGCAGATAAAAACAACTAAAAAGCCATTATTAACACTCAAACGTAAAAATGAAACTAATTTCTTATACCCAACTTCTTTATCAGATTAGTATATGAATCAAACCTTTCTCGCTTCAGATATTTCAACAATCTTCTTCTTTTACTAACTTTCTTCACCAATCCATACATAGAGTGATTATCCTTTTTATGGACAGACAAATGAGCTGTCAAATCCTTAATTTCCTTAGTAAAAATAGCAATCTGCACTTCAGGTGAGCCTGTATCAAACTCACTTAACTTAAAAGAACTTATCACATCAACCTTCCACTGTGTACAAGAAACCATAATACCTCCTATCTTTCAACAAAAACACTTAATGACCGCAAGATAGGTTCACTCGCCACACGTCGAACAACAATAAAAACATTATTCAGACACAAAAGCTCAGGATATCTCACTAACAAATTTAAAGGAATGCTCTGTCCATACAACAAACTCAGTGCATAAGAATCACTAACATTCAGCTTATGTTTACCTATCATGATACTATCAAATGGCAAAACGAACAACACCTCATTATCAGGCAGATATCATAAATAGTCCATATCAAAAAGCATGATTTACATCAAAAAAATGTATTTTAGATCTGAAAATTCCTTAATCACTAGTATTTCCAATAAGTCTTACATATAATGGTGATATAAATCCAAGAAATACACTTGACAAAAAATTGATATTTGATAAATCGGCATTAAATAATTCATATCATCATAATTTACTTTCTTAAAAAACCAAAAGTCCAAATTAAAAGAGATTTCTTATACAAAAACATACTCTGACATTGAAGTTAAATATATTGCAACTCGTGTATCTTAACAGAACAAAATCAAGCAAAATCAGCATAATACACAAATACAATCACAAAACGAATGAGAATATAATCACACGATGTTATAACTGATCAAAATTCAATCATTTCACTTCACATATTGCTAACACTAACAATCACCAGCCATTCTTATCGTTGTACATCAAGATTCTGCAACACTTCATTTGAGACATTAGAATTTGCTGACCTAACAGAATCATTAGATAGAACGTAACCACGCCCCCAAACTGTTTGTATTATCTCCGCAGCATCATTTCCAGCAATTACCGACAACTTCTTTCTAAGCTTGCATATAAAAACATCTATTATCTTCGCTTCTGGTTCGTCAATTCCACCATACAACATATTCAATAGCATGTCTTTAGACAAAACCTTTCCCATATAGACCGATAGATACTGCAGTATACTATACTCAGTCCATGTAAGCTTAATTTCCTTACCATCGCCAGATTGATGTCCATCTGGAACAAATCTCACCATTCTAGCGCCCATATCAACAACAATATTCTTATGAATTTTTATTATTAAACTAGAATGACCTTTTGATCTTCGAATAACACTTTGAACTCTAGCAATCAATTCATTTCTATTAAACGGCTTTGTCAAATAATCATCCGCGCCATACTCTAATCCCTTCACCTTGTTAGCAGGATCAATTAGTCCAGACAAAATCAAAACAGGAGTGTTAATACACTGCGTGCGAAGTTTTTTGAGAACATCATATCCATCCATATCAGGCAACATTAAATCT
Organism: Candidatus Gromoviella agglomerans; assembly: GCF_021065005.1. Taxonomy (GTDB): domain Bacteria; phylum Pseudomonadota; class Alphaproteobacteria; order CAJXXZ01; genus Gromoviella; species Gromoviella agglomerans. The sequence continues at coordinate 564,481 of NZ_CP069247.1, read as the reverse complement.
AATATGATCAGGTCGTAATTGTATATTGATGCAATTTCCAAACTGTCAAGACCAAGATTAACTGTATCACACAAATATCCCTCAGACTTCAGCATCAGTTGGACCAACATCACGGTTGGATTATCATCTTCGATAAATAAAATCCTCATTAACTATAGAATAAACATCGTTGTCTACCAGTATATTATGATTTGTTTAAATATTCCATAGTTTTTATTAATTTGTTTCTCCTTCTTACTAGATTTTTTCTTAAAGCACTTGATAAATTACTGTCTTTTATTTGTTTTTTTATTATCGAAGATTTAATTTTTACATACATTTCATTTTTTACTGTATCGGTAGTAATTTGTTTACTATTTTTTTTAAAACGTGTACTATTCGCACAGCATATTATGTTAATAAACTGCAGAGTAAAATACGCAAGCATCTTTGCATAAGATTAATGAATCTGTAATTGTAACATTCAATAAAAATCAACTCAATCAAATAAAATTTAATTTACGAATAAATTTCAGCAATTTACTTCAAGCTAAACAAGAAGTAAAATACGGAAATATTTTTTAGAATGGAACACTTAGTATGAAAGTTTTGGAACTAAAAAAAGATAAGCTAAGCAGAATATACTTATGCTCTGAAAATCAATCGGCTCTTAATCAAGCAGTAGACTTGTATCTATTACAGATGTCATCCAGAATTCCTGGATTTAGAAAAGTTAAAAGTTTATCATCTTTATCCACAGAAATTAAGCAAGCTAGAATTAAGGCTCTGAGAGAGAAATTGGCTAGTAACATTTCAAGCATATGTCTAGAAAAATTACATGATATATTTGTCAGCTCTATAAAAGATTGTTGCATTGATGAACCAGCTTATGATCCTGAGATATCTCTAAAAACCCAAAATGATAGTGAAGTCATTTTTGAAGCTTCATTTGAAACTTTTGCGAATGATATGAATGAACAAATAAAAATTCCATGTGTCAAAAAGTATATAGCTAAAATCAACGAACAAGATACTCAAGAAATCATGGAAAAAGAGGCAAAAAACCAAAATGTATTTGAGAAAGCAGAAGAAGGTTATGAAATGAAAGAAGATGATACTGCCATAATAGACATGTCAGTGGTAATAAATGGCAAAGAGAATGAGTTATTAACTAAATTTCATACTGAAAAAGGCAATTTTGTAAAAGATATTCAAGAAAAATTAATTGGAGCAAAGAAAGGACAAGAAATACTTATTGACATTGCAATCCCTCCGGATTTTCTAGACAAAATCTTCAAAGCAGGTCTACCACATGTATCAAAAATGAAAAAATTTATGAGCAAACCACTGCAATATAAAATATTTGTTCATGAAATTAGAAAGCGGAAGGTTTTTAAAATTGATGATGAATTTGCAACTCATCTTGGGTTTGAGAAACTTGAAGATCTCATCAAAAACATTGAAACAAAATTATCAAAAAGAGCAGAACAAATCTCAAATACACTTGTTGAAACAGAAGTTATTAATTATTTAAATGAAAACCTAACTTTTGACGTACCTTCTAAACTGCTTCAGCACGAAAAAGAGTTCTACAAAAATAAAACACAAGCAAACAAGTCCAAAGATAATGAAAATTCCCAAAATGAGCTCGATCAGAATGATGAGAAAAAAATAGATATAGACAAAATTGCATTGCAAAATGTCAGATTCAACACTCTAATGCAAAGGTACATAAACAAACATGCACAAATAACTCAGCAAGAAATGCGAATTATGAATTACATCACAAAAGGAAAATATAACAACAATCAGATTTACCATATGATAAGTCGAGATAAATTTATGCAGTATTTGATTTCCAATATTGAAAAATTCGATGAAGAAGAAGTCTCTTTCAATAAGATTAGTGATCTTGCAAGTCAGAAGTAGCAACGTTCAATCTTAATAAATCAAAAAAAACTACAAAACCTTCATATATTATATAAAAATATCATTATAAAATGCAGAGCATTAAAATTGAAAAAACACACTTCAAAAATACCTTTCATTCATAAAAATGTTGAGTGATTACATAAAATTATATACAATGATGGACGGGCAGATGACTGAGTGGTTGAAAGTGCTGGTCTTGAAAACCAGAAAGGAGTATTCTCCTTCGTGGGTTCGAATCCCACTCTGCCCTATTTTGTAGACATCAGGAACATTGATATTGAAACATATCAGAAAACTTGGCATTGAATCACATCAGGAAATTTAATAAATTTCTACAATAAAATGGTCATATAAAACACAGAGCTACACAAAATATCGACTCAGATTTGCAAACATAACCATCACTTTTATTAATAAACATCCTTTAAAGGAGATTATTCATGTTAATTACATTCAAACCGTATATAAAACACAGAGCTACACAAAATATCGACTCAGATTTGCAAACATAACCATCACTTTTATTAATAAACATCCTTTAAAGGAGATTATTCATGTTAATTACATTCAAACCGTATATAAAACACAGAGCTACACAAAATATCGACTCAGATTTGCAAACATAACCATCACTTTTATTAATAAACATCCTTTAAAGGAGATTATTCATGTTAATTACATTCAAACCGTATATAAAACACAGAACATACTGTCGTAAAATTATCACATATTAAAAGCAAATCTTTCACCTTCATTAAATTTCATAAGATAAGATTGACTGAAAGTTTTACACCAAAAAATTTCATTCATTTAGTCAAAACAAACTTAAACTGTGCATTTCATTCATTTAGTCAAAACAAACTTAAACTGTGCATTTCATTCATTTAGTCAAAACAAACTTAAACTGTGCATTTCATTCATTTAGTCAAAACAAACTTAAACTGTGCATTTCATTCATTTAGTCAAAACAAACTTAAACTGTGCATTTCATTCATTTAGTCAAAACAAACTTAAACTGTAAATGAAGTGCGATTATTACAAGCTTCATCACAGGAAGTGTCATTCAAATTAGAATGCAGACACGTAAATCAGCTCCCACTGACTATCAGTCTTTTTTCGAGTAAATGACCAATCTTCAATACTCTTATAAGTACGACTAGCATCACGTAACTCATTTATGAATGTAGTTTCAATAAAAAAGCTATCATCATTTTTTGTAATTGACTTAATTCGATATGATATTTGCTTAAGTAAAGTAGCTCTTTTACTGTACATGGACATCTTAGCAGATATGCTCCGTTTAACAGAATCTTTTATTAGAATTTCATTCATATATTCCATATCTCCAAGTGAAAAAGCTTGCCATACCTTAGTTACAAGGTCTGAAGCATAGAGCAAAAACTTTTCTTGATCTATTAACTTTAATTCATTATCTTCAAGATTTGGTTCGATTTTTATGTTACTGGCACGCTTAACTAAATTGGTAGAATAATGAAATTTTGTTGATTTGAAAAATATTTTCAAAAGCACAAGAGATAAAATAAACAAAAATAGTATATCCAACATGGATATTAAAAAAAACAACTTCTCATTCATGATACATCATTTTATTGTTAATTTTAATCTTAAATTAAATTCGAAAGTAATAGATTCTATACATCATCTTTTTTTATAAAAAAATGTCAAAATCAATCACCAGAGCCGATTTAATAAAAATTTTAGTCAATAAATTCAACCTATCAAAAGAAGAGGCTTCCGTTTTTCTAAAAGAAATAATATTTTCAGTTTGCGCAGCACTAAAAGATAGTGGGTCTCTAAATATCTCATCATTTGGAAAATTCGTGATAAGTCATCGACCAGAGAGAAGTGGAACTAATCCAAAAACAGGAGATAAAATAAGACTTGAAGAAAAGAAAATCTTAAAATTCAAACCATCAGTAAATCTAAAGCACAAAGTAAATAGACAAAGCCTGACCTTAGTCAGATAAAGTACTAGCGGAGGAGGGATTTGAACCCCCGACAAACGGATTATGATTCCGCTGCTCTAACCAACTGAGCTACCCCGCCTTAGTGAGATTCTATTACCGATTGGGCATTTTGTAAATATTCACCTACTTGATATCCTTTAATTTAGCAAAATTTGCACCAATATCACTTATCTAACTACATTTTCTAGAGTATCATTATCATAGACTTGATTGCTCATTCAATTGATAAAGCATAGATTAATATATACAATGATATCTCTTGCTATATCATTCGTTTTTCCATGGCCTTTTATCGACATTCCTTACGTAAATAGGGAATTTTTTGATGATAAATTAATAATATACTGCTCTGGCATATCTATCAAAAAAAATTGGTTTGACGACATAACTATATACATCAAGGACTTATCATTAAATCGAAGATTCAACCAAAATGGCCCACACACAGAAGAAGATACAAGACACAACACAATTGCAAGATTAAAGAACATTAAAGCATCTATATCCTGCACAAAATTAAAGTTTTTTAAAAAAGATAAAATCGATATCAGCAACATATTTCATTTTATTAGAAAAATCAAATCACATGAATTAATATTCATTAACAGATTACAAATAACTAATCTTGAATATAAGCGCTTAAAAGAAAAAAATGGCAATTCCATTTTCATATCTAGCATGAAAATTGATAAAAAATTAATTTTAGCAAATGGATTTTTCAATAAAAAAATCATAAATACAAGTATATTGGATGAAAAAATGAAAGAGATAATCAAAATAGATCTTAATTTTGACTTATCAAAATTATCGACCTTTTTTAACATAGAATCAAAGGATTTTGCCCTCAAAGGGATAGTGAACAAAATCAACAGCACCTTATTTTTCCAAAATATATACGCCAGAATAAATGACATAATCTTTATAATACAGTCTAAAAATCCACAATCTGGTATGACAAGTGGAGAAAATCCACAAAATACAACTTTTTTCAGAGTAGAGAATTTCAATCTAAACAAATTGAAAAGTGATATATGTGATATTTTTTATATCAATAAAGAGTTAGTAAGTAATATTTTACAAAACATGCAATTTCCATTTGAAACTTTACAGTTTAAATCATTGAACGGTTACTTTAATCTACAAAACGATTTTAAGATCTCAAACCTCCAATTCTCGTATGAGATGTTAGAAATTTTCTTCAAGGTTAACAACTTAAATATTTTCGTTCAAGGAAATGGAAAATTTTACGATCACACACTAAAACACCAGATATCTCGAGCCTATTTTTGCGCACAAAAACTAAACTGCGGAGAAATTCACTTATCTGATTTCAATTTGGAAGAATTTAACTTTGATAAAACTTGCTTAAATTTATATACAAATCTATCACAGAAAACCGCTATAAATATAGCAAAAAAATTCCTTACAAAATATAACTTTAGCATAAACATTTTAAACAGAATTCATGGACAAGAGAAACTCAGGCTAAATCTTAAAATGGATCTAAATAATCAAAGTCTAGCAATACAAGGATTTTGCTCAAAGATTGAATTTAATATACTTGATGCCATGTTTCCTCTTAACGATATCGAATTTTTATTGAGATTAAAGGACTATAACAAACCTTTAAATCAAGAAATATACTTATTGTGCAACTCAAACAAAGTAAAATTTTTAAAGATTTTTTCTAAAAATGATGACATCGCTCAAATGAATGTACAACTCAATATGGAAGATTTAGCAAAATTAAGATTAAATTTCGTTCAATATTTTGACAAAAATTCGATCATTCGCGGAGTTCTTTCCTTTAAAAATCGCGAGTGGATAGGAAGAATCGATTTCAACGATTCAAAATTTTTCATTCCTTACGCAAATATAAAAAAGAAACTTTTTGACGAATTTTATATTGATATCTCATCGACAAATGCATTTAAAATATTGACAGTTCATGCTTCATGGATAGACAAAATAGACGACATATTTATCGAACTTTTTCCTCATTCAAACACTGAAATTTCACAGCAAAATCATAGAGAAATCAGGAAAAATCATCAGATTCCAAAGGATTATTTAAAGATAAGGAATACTTCTCCATATCAAATTATTAGCGGAACAATATCATTCAATGATAATTTTGACTCTTATGAGGCTTTCTTAAAAACATATATTTTTGATAACAACCTGGAAAGGAGCAGAGTACCTGTAGATATTCATTTCATTTCCAAAAACAATAAATATCTAAATTTAAAAATTCCTTTTGCAGATTACAACTTTGTACTTAGAATGCTATCTTTTGGAGAATGCTCCAATTTCAATATAAACTTCTTTGATTATAAAAATACTGAGAAAGACAAGCCGACATTTATCAGTTTAAATTGCAAAAAAATACTTTCTCCTAGAGGAGAGATAAAAGATTTATATATTAAAATGATGTACGACGGTCGTTTCAAGAAAATTACCAATTTATATGGCAATTTTGATGGAACAGTAATTTCTCAAGAAAGTACAAAGTATCCTTGGTGGAAGAAAATTTTTAAATTAAAGACAAATCATAAAATCACAAAAGATAAGAGTTTTAACGGATATATATTCATGGATAATGATGATACGATAAATATTTACTCAACAAAAGCCGGAGCAATACTGCAATTTATGACAGAATTTGATTCTTTCTTTAGCGGAATTCTTCTAATGAAAATTTACAAAAATGCTAAAAATAAAGTTAGCATTGAAGCAGAAATATATGACGCAAAACTCAATTTACTCAATAACAATCTGTTAATAAATTTCATAAGCCACATAGTGTCTGGCTTCAGTATTCAGCATTTCTTTCGATCGTACGTAAAAACAAACTGCAAAGTCAAATTAAATTTAAAAGAAGATAATGTGTACGAAATTGAAAACTTTGCAATAAATTTCCTAGATATTTGCATCACAGGAGAAGGATTAATCAACACAAATACAAGGAAATTTTTAAAATGGAAAGGAGATATCATTCCATTTTATGGCGTGTCATTCATGATCGGTCAGGTACCTCTCTTAAATATAATAAGCCACAAAGGTAAAGGAATCATAAGCATGGCATATCGTATATCAGGATCAATTGATAATCCATCAAAGAAAGTTCAACCATCAAGCATATTTCTATTTCACTTTATGAAGCAAAAATTTAAAAAAGTAAAAAATCAATACAGAATAAAATCTCAAACGAGTATTTAAAAAGAATAAAATAAAGTGTATGATCGATTTGGGTTGTTTCGGGGTGTTTTTCTCTTTTTAATGGTTCAGATTCGGAAGAAAGCAGACAAGAAATTGAAGAACAGGTCCGTAAAATAGCCCGTTTATTTGATAAAGAGAGGGTTCAATGAGTAGCTTGTTTTTAAAATATCGTCCCGATTGCATAGAGAAGGTTGTTGGTCAAAATATAGTAATTGAAATTATCAAAAATGGTATAAGATCAAAAATGTTACCCAGTGCGTTTATTTTTTCTGGCATTAGAGGTACTGGTAAAACCACTCTAGCACGCATTTTGGCAAGAGCTTTCAACTGCTTGAATGTAAATGGACAAACTTTACCATGTAATCAATGCAAAGCCTGTTTGGATAAGTCAAGTGTTGATATAATTGAAATAGACGCCGCGAGCAATACAGGAGTTGATGATGTTCGCAAAATCATAGATAGCAGCTACTATTCTCCTACTCATTTAACATATAAGGTGTTCATAATTGATGAAGTGCATATGCTATCTAAAAGTGCATTCAATGCTTTGCTCAAAATAATCGAAGAACCCCCAATTCACGTAAAATTCATCTTTGCGACTACAGAATTAAACAAAGTTCCATCTACGATAATATCCAGATGCATGGACTTTGAACTTGAGATTATAAAACCAAATGACATGCTAATTCATCTTAAAGAAATATGCAGTTTGGAAGGAAAAAAAGTAAGTGAAGATGCTCTGAAAATAATATGCAAACGATCGGAAGGATCAATGAGAGATGCACTATCTATGCTAGAACAAATAATTTTGTCAACAACATCAGATACAATCGATACTTCAAACATAAATCAAGTGTTTTTGATCGATTATGCGCTTGTAATGGGAATTTTTCGCTGTATATTGGAAGGTGATATGCAAAATCTTCTTCAAATATTTGATGAAACAAAAGAAAGGTTTAGTCCAATTCAAGTAATTCATGATCTGCTTGATATAATGTCTTACGCTGTAAAGGCAAAAGCTGATGATAGCAAAATTGGATCATATGAAACACCACATGAATGGAGCAAAGATTACGACCAACTTTTACAAAAATATAAACTTGACGATTTATTAAGAATCTGGAGCATGCTTCTAAGCGGTGAAAAAGACATAAAAACAGCTTCTGATGCGACTTCTGCGTTTGAGATAATTCTAATAAGAATACTATACTTAGAATCAAATTCTATAAGTTTCAAAGATAATAAGAGTGTTTTTTTTTAAACAAAAACACCAATAATACTATTAATGAAAACACCAGTTACGAAACAGCGAGCAAAAAGCCTTCTATTATGATCTTAAACGAACGAATAGTCCTCAATGAGAAGTCCAGATTTGAAGAAATCGTAATCCTTGTGAGAGAGTCTCGTGAACCAATATTATACTCATTTATACTTAATGACTTTTTCTTAATTGAATTTAAATATGGACATATAATATTTTTCTGCGAAAAAAATCAACAAATTATCGACAAATTTAAGCTGTTTCTAATAGAAAAAACTGGAATTGCTTGGAGCTTTGAATTATCTGAATTGAAAAACACGTATAACTTTGCTTTTGAATCATGGATTTTTTACAATTCTTCCAAAGAAAATAACCTTAAAGATATTCTCTCAGAATTGAAGACAAATTTTTCAGAACTGCAAGTATATGATTTGGATTAATATTTATTCTAAGTTAAACACAAATCAAGGCTTATGAAGCCCAATAAAATAGACATTTCACTAGCAAGAATTGCGAAATAATACATTAAAATGTATAATTCATGCAAATTAATTCATATATCATGTCCAGAACTTTCAATCACCACTTTATTCATCACGATAACATCAAAGTATATAAGGAAGACTTGCCCAACGATTTCAGTTTTTCTGGAGATTCAGTTGCAATAGACACTGAGGCCATGGGATTAAACCATATACGTGATCGACTTTGCCTTGTACAGCTCTGTTTTGGAGATGATATGGCTTATTTGATTCAGATTGCTCCTAATGTCAATCAACCTAAAAATCTAATAAGGTTATTGGAAGATTCGAAAATTCAAAAAATATTTCATTATGCAAGGTTTGATATCGCTATTTTGTACAAAACATTTGGAATACTTTGTCAGAATGTATATTGCACAAAAATTGCCTCATATCTAGCTCTGACATACACTGATCGTCATGGATTGAAAGAAGTTTGTAGGCAATTATTAGGAATCGAACTATCAAAGACTGAATCATCTTCATACTGGGGTGCAAGTGAATTATCTCCAGAACAGAAGGAATATGCAGCTAAAGACGTTTTGTATTTGCATAAATTGAGAGCAGAGTTAAATAAAATTCTTAAGAGAGAAAATAGATTAGAGTTACTACAGAAATGCTTGGATTTCCTCCCTCATCGAGTAGAATTGGATATACGTGGATGGGAAGAACACGATATATTCTCTCATTCAATAAAAAAAGATTAAGTCTAAACTATAATAATTTCAAGTAAATGCAGAGACTATAGTGTAAATTGAAATAAACTGTTTCAACCATTGCCAAGATACGAGAATATTATAAAAGACTCTATTTAGAAGATATATGATGAGAGATTTAGTCAATCGAAAGAACTCGTTAGAACATAATCTTTACCAAACAGTCAAATCATTATGACGCAAAAGCAAAACTGCCTTTATGTTCGCAAAAATCAACAATCAAATTTTAGCCAAAATTGCTCCCCAAGAGAAACCAGCACCAAAAGACTCAAACAAGACAATATCACCCTTTTTTACCTTGCCTTGGCGAAATGCTTGGTCAAATGCAAGCGGCACAGATGCAGCAGATGTGTTAGCATGCATATCTCCAGTATATATGATTTTTGATTGATCAATATTAACATTATTTGCAACAGCATTAATGATCCGTTTATTAGCTTGATGAGGAATAAACCAATCAATTTCATTTATATGAGTAGATGATTTCTCCAAGATTTCAACAATCACAGAACTCAATTTTTCAACAGCATGACGAAAAACTAACCTGCCATTCATCTCAACATACCCAGAATAACCAGTAGTACTAGGCCCACCAGATGTTTTTAGAGCATCGTACCATTTACCATCCGTATGAAGAACACTCTCAATAATATGACCACCACTCATTTCTTCACTTGCTTGCAATATCATTGCACCAGCTCCATCAGAAAAAAGCACTGCTGTAGATCTGTCCAAAGGATTTAGAATACGACTGAATGTCTCAGCTCCTATAACTACCACAGTACTTGCCATTCCATGCCTTATATACATATCAGCAGTAGTGAGAGCAAATATAAAACCACTACATACAGCCTGAAGATCAAAAGCATATGCATTATTCGCTCCTATAGCAGCCTGCACAATAGAAGAAGTAGCTGGAAAAGTATGATCTGGAGTTGAAGTTGCAAGAAGAATCATATCTATCGACATAGGATCAATACACGCCATTTGAATCGCATTTTTTGCGGCATGAACTGCCAAATGAGAAGTATATTCAAACTCATCAGCAACACAACGTTGCAATATTCCTGTCCTTTCTACAATCCAATCATGAGTAGTATCAAATACACTTTCCAAATCTTTATTTGTAACGACATTTTGTGGCAAATAACCACCACAAGCAATAATTTTACTCCTTAAAACACTCACAATCAATCACATCCCTTTACAATTAGTTTACCGAAAAATCTATTAAATGCTATACCAAAAGTGCCTTGTCCCATAGCGTTCGCAGCAGTAGTAAATGAATCAAAAACTAAACTCATAGACATTATGAGGTCGCACATTTCATCAGTAAATCCACAATAATTCGATATAACGGGCATAACACACATTATAGTCCCTGCTGGAATGCAACAATTTGAGTATTTGTATAGTGAATAAAAAATAGAAGCAATAAAATACTGAGAAAATGATAACATCGGCATTCCAAATACAGACAAGATGAAAAATATAAGGGTAGGGATAGTAAAACAATCTCCCAAAGTTGATGGCATCATTACTCCTGGAATAAGCGATATAATGTCATCTGGAACTTTATTCTTTTTTAATCCTTCGCATGTTTTTGGAAACGCTAAACTTGAAGACATAGTAGTAAAAGCAATCGTAACAGCAGGCATCATATTTAGCATATTACGAGCTGCCTCCTTAAATCCATTGCATATTACTAATACGATATATACAAAAAGTAGTGGAGAAAAAATAATAATAGAAAGCACTGTTAAATTTGAACCAAACATAGGTAAAACAAATCCAGACAAGTTTAAATTAGATATAAAACCAAGTACAAAAAGAGAAATCATTGGACCTAGAACTCTTTGTAAAAAGAAAAATGAAGCATTATTCATGAATTTCGATATTTTTATCGATTTTTCAAGAAAAAATTGCCTGCTTATTAGCCAAACAATTACAGCTAAAGCAACAGCAGTTCCATTTCCAACCAATACAGGAATATCAAAACTCCAAGCAGAATCATGAATGAGCATGTCGGATAAGCCATTCACAGCATCTCCTGCTTCAAAGGCATTAGTAAACCTCGCAACAGGATACAAAAACCAAAATCCAAAGAAATTAATCAAAAATGTCATCACTCCAAGCAAAATTATAATTTTTATTCCATTACTACCTATATTCACAAGTGCAGAGAACAAAATTCCGAACATTATGAATGGTAGACACGCCATTATGAACTTCTTTATGATCAAACTCAACGCCCATAAGTGAGATACACTCATAGGACAAGCATAAAATTGCAACAATAATCCCAATATAACAGCCATCAGCATAGCCCATTTTGAAGTCAATGCATCAGTAATTGCAATAAACATACATTTTTACGAGTAATTTAAATGGTAGATCTTATCAGAACTAATAGTACTTGTCACTAAATCAATTAGCATATATTCTTGAGACAATGAATCTTATACGATCAGCTACTTCATGAATAAATTTCAAGTCACAGCTCAGTGCAATTCTAATATATGCATTCATTCTCAAATCAAAATTACTTCCAGGAATGGAAATTATCTTAGCCTCTTTCATTAAAATATTTGCAAAGTCAATGTCAGTTAGATTAACTGGAACTCTCTGCCAAAGAAATAAACCTCCTTCACGAGCAATCTTTCTCAAATCGATATTTGAATCAAAACAATAGCTCCACAAAAATCTGCAGTAATTATACAATTTCCTCGACTCAAAAACATGTTCATCATCATTCAATGCAGTCGAAGCCATTTTTTGAATAAATTGAGGCACTCCGTCATCATGCATATTCTTTATCTGATATAATGCAGAAATTATATTTTCATCACCAGCAGCAAATCCCACTCTAAATGAACTCATTCGACTTCTTTTTGATAAAGAAAAAAATGCAATGACGTTATTCGTAGTGAAATTCAAAATAGAGTAGCATCGCTGATCAATTAAGTCTCTTAATTGACATATAATTTTCTCAATACCATTATCAAAATCATAATTCACAAGATTATCATATACATATACAACATCTGATGAAAAATAATAAAAATCCACATATGCTTCATCAGAAGCAATAACAATCTCATGCATATCCGCCCACTCAATTAATCTATGTATATTGTATTTGTCAGCAACGACTCCAGTAGGAGAATTAGGATAATTTATCCACAATAACTTAGATTTTTTTGCTATATCAGATGGAATTTTCTCAAAATCTATAAAGAAATCATTCTCAGCAGATAAAGGTGCAGCATAAACGTTCAAACCCAAAAAAGCAGCTCCCTGTCTAAAAGCTGGATAACCAGGAGTCGGACAAATTACAGTATCACCAGAATCCGCAATAGTCCTTGCAAAAATAAACTCATCTGTCTTAGATCCATTAGTGATATTAATCTGACTATATCTCAAATCGATATCAAAATTCCTCTTCAAATATCCAATACAAGATTCAAGAAAAAACTCTTCCCCTTTATTGCCAGGATATCCAATAAGATTGTTGCTTTTAATATAATTTCCAATATCCGCAAAAATAAAATCAGGTATTCCTACAAATTTTGCTGGATCTAAAACACCGCAATCATATACTCTTTCATTAGATTCCTTAATAACATCATCTATCTCATCAAAAATATTCCTCTTGACTGATCGATCAGAAAGAATTTTAGAAAATGTCGTAGTAAACATATCAGCAAGAGTAGATATTATCTAGCATATTGTGATAAAAAGTCCAAGTCAACACAAAAAATAGCTTTTGATAAAAAACCAATATATAAACACAAGTTTCACTCCAGCTTTAGCAGATCTGATTCAGAAATTATTGGTATAGCCTTGATATTTTGCCTTGAAAGGTTTCGAATAACGTCTACACACAACAAACCATCTCTAAAAAAACTGTGACGAACGACCATTGACTCACTTAGCTGAAATATCTTCTCAAAACCCTTGCTAGATATGCCTTTATGCAAAAAAATCCTATCCACCTCTTTTCGAGCAACAGCCTTAACTATCAAATAAGTTCCTTGAATATAAACTTGTAAATCCTCTTTTTTAACTCCAGCAACGGCAAGACTAACTCTATAATACTCCTTATCAACTAAATCAGACTGCAATTTCTCAATATCATAAGGAGGAAAACTTGACTCTTCCAAGCTATAAAGTAATCTCTTATTCTCATTATCAAAACTATCGTATTTAGTGTACATGCTAGCACAAGCAACACATCGTAGCTCTAATGATAAATCATTAAATACTGAAATTTCAACATAAATTAAATGAATATTCGTTTGACCTCATTCCATATCTAAAGTAGGATTCTTAAAATGTTCTACGACATATGATTTTTAGGAGATTTGGATTAATTATCGTTTTCTTACTGTGCTTATGCACGATATACCTGCACTGCTTTTTTACTCAAAGTGGATTGTCAAATCTATCTAAGATAAAATTAGAGTTATATAAAAAACAGAATGAGCTATCAATCATTCAAGAAAAAATAAGCAACATCAACAGGCAAATATATCTCATCATGAATCAATCAGACGATGATTTTATAGAAGAAGTAGTTGGCAACATATTACATTATCACAATCCAGATTATAGCATAATCGTATATAATTAAATTTCATTCTCAGTAGCATAAATCTCTACAAAATAAGAACAAAATTGCAAAAAAATTACAGCCAACTTAATAAAAAAGTTTAAATATTCTTTAGCTAAACAAATACAACTCATGTAAACAATGGATTTTACTTAATATTTATAAGATCATAAGATACTAATTTGCCTTTACTAAACAAATAAAAATAATTTCTTTTTTACAAAAAAACTCGCTTAACATTAATAGAACCGTGGCCCAAAGCGTCAAACACTTGATAATGACCATCTCTTATCGCTGTATATCTTATATCGACATTAGGACCGCATATCTCAACGTATAAATCGTTTCTATAATATCCATCATCATCTTTTAAACCATCTTCAATATTTGAGACGTCAATTATAGAGCAATTCAAATTAATAGCAATCACACGCGCATTATAACCACAAATAAAAACATCCGTCCCGATAAAATTTTTCATATACCCATCTCCATATCCTATGTTAATAATTGCAATTCTAGTCTTAGACAAAGCAATATTCACAGAATAACCAATATTTTGGCCAGGCTCAACATCGACAATTGCACTCACACGAACATATACCTCAAAAGCAAGTTTTAATTCACTAATGAAATCAGCAGATGGGACAGCACCAATCAGGCCACATCCTGGTTTTATGAAATTTTCCTTATATCGATCAAATTTAGGTACAGAATTCACATTACCATACAAAACTAGCACACCATCAGTTGCAGAAAAAGAGAAAGGCCTAGGTGGTAAAATATCAAGCATCTTGTAAAACGCATTTATCTGATTTGTTGTGCAAAAATAATCATCACTTTCTTGACATTCGTCT
This sequence comes from Candidatus Gromoviella agglomerans, assembly GCF_021065005.1. GTDB lineage: Bacteria > Pseudomonadota > Alphaproteobacteria > CAJXXZ01 > Gromoviella > Gromoviella agglomerans. Next base: position 549,396 of record NZ_CP069247.1, on the reverse strand, counting down.
TTTAGAGCATAAAAGTGACTGATGTACATCTCAATATCTGAATTACTCACAATGCTTTTATCAGAACTTATTTTTAATGCATCTAAATAAGAAATACCATGCCGAGTCATTCCACTATCTAAGTGAATAACACACTTTCCACGAATCGAAGACATTTTTGCAAAATTATTCCACATTTTTAGTTGATTTAAGCTATTAATACAAGGAATAAGATTATAATTTTTTATAAACTCTTCTTGTCCACTCATTAATCCATTCAAAATCATTATCTTTGCATCAAAAATTCTATAAGAAGAAAATATATTCTGAGCTTCAATCCCTTCTCGCAATGAAGCCACAAAATAGTACCTACACCCCTCTTCATATAACATGTAAAGAATTCTAATCAAATCCGCACCATATAGACTATTCTTTATCGTCACAGCACAACAATCGTTAGAATGATTTCCAGTACATTCTTGAAATTTTTTTTTCAAAATTCTGTAATTATGCATTATAGAATCATTCCTCCATATATTTAATATGTCATATTCTTCAAAATTTGATATAGAAATCACTTCAACCTCCACCAAAAATCAACCTATAGATAAATCAGTCAATATTTCTTCAGCTCGAGAAATCACATCTTCCGGAATGCTAGCCAATTTCGCAACATATATTCCATAAGAATTTTCAGCATTCCCTTTCGCTAATTTATACAAAAATAACATCCTTTCGTTTGCAATTTTTATTTTCATATTGTACGAAGCAACTTCTACCATGTGCGGAATCTCATGATAATGAGTCGCAAATAATGTCCTACACTGAATCTGATAAAGCAATTTTTCTAAACACGCAACAGCAATCGCCAGACCATCCTGTGTTGAAGTTCCTCTACCTAGCTCATCCAATATTACAAAACTCCTTGGAGTCGCATTTCTCAAAATCAGTGCAGTCTCTATCATTTCAACCATAAAAGTTGATCGACCTCTTGCTATGTCATCAGATGCTCCAATTCGACTAAAAATCTTATCAATACAACCAATTTTTGCATATTTTGCAGGAACAAATGATCCAGATTGTGCAATAATAGCAATTAACGCATTTTGCCTGAGAAAAGTACTCTTCCCCGCCATATTTGGACCAGTAAGCAACCACATTTTTTCGTTATAAGTCAAAATACAATCATTTGGAATAAATAAATCGCTACTATTTTGCATAATCATATCAACTACCGGATGCTTTCCATCATGAACAATAAAATCTTCTGACATATCAACTATAGGACGGATGTATCCATATTTTTTCGCAATCACAGCTAAAGATGCAAAGACATCGATTTGAGAAATTGCACTAGCAGTAAGATGTATAGCATCTTGAATCTTAACTATATTATTAATCATTTCTTGAACAATTTTGGTTTCTATTTCCTTAGCTTTACACTGTGCATTTTCTATATTATCCTCAATCACTGATAGCTCTTCACTAACATAGCGAATCGTATTAGTGGTAGATTGTCGACGAATAAACGAGTGCAGAGCTTTCATCTCCTGAGATTGAGGAATTTCTATGTAATATCCAATAATATTATTCCTTTTTATCTTAAGATTTGAAATTCCAGACTCATTCACGTACTTATGTTGCAAATTAAGCATAAGTTTCTCAGAATCATCACGAAGCAAGCGTATATCATCCAATTCGTGGCAAAATCCACTTAATATGAAATCTCCATCATTCAATGAAATAGGAATATTGTCCATTCTTATACTATTCATGTTTTCATTGCAAAAACTGTCATAATCTCCTAATTGAAAGAATAAATTCTTAAGCAAATTGCATACTTTCTTACTACTTTTGTCAGCCAGTTCATCTTCAAGCAAAACTTCACTTATAGATGAAATTATACTGTCATTACTCTTGCAAGACTCTTTTGCTGATACATTATTATTATTATCATTTTCTTTTTCAGAATTGAGAATATCTGCAAAGCATGATCTTAATCTATTAACTTCAATCAGAGCAACTTTCAACATTGATATATCTTTTAATGACCATCTATGCAAGCAAATTCTTGATAATATCCTAGATATATCAGGCAGATTTTTAAGTACATTCCTAACATTTTCGCAAATATTATTATGAGATAGAAAAAAACTGATACAATCAAGTCGCTCATTTATTTTATCTATATCACGTAAAGGAGAAGACAAGTTCATCTTCAAAAGCCTAGATCCTCCTTTCGTTATCGTTGAATCAAGAACATAAAACAAACTAGCATTTTTCAATCCAGAATTTGTGTCGATTATATCCAAACTGTTTCTTGTAAATGCATCTATCTCAACAAAATCTTTGTTAGAAATTTTGATTGGAGCAGAAATATAAGGAGTTTTGTCAACTTGAGTAAATCTTATATAATCAAATAAAACTCCTGAAGCCATAATCTCATTTGAACTGAATACGCCAAAACCATCAAGCACAGAAACATTATAAAAACTCAACAATGTCCTGTAAGCATTATTGTAATCAAACAGCTGATCTGACATCGATCTAATAAAACAGCGCCAATCCAAGCGCCAACTCTTCATAATATCCGCAAATAATAAATTGCTAAATAATGAATTTTCAACCAGCACCTCCTTTGGTTGCATTCTAAATAAAGATGATAGCAAATTATTAAAACTCACAGATTCAACAAAAAAATCACCAACTGAAACATCAACAAATGCCAATCCAATTGTATTTGAAGATTTATTAAAAGACATAGACAAAATAAAATTATATTCACTTGGCTCTAGCAAAATATCATCAGTTGCAGTTCCTTGAGTAATAATTCTCACAACTTGTCTTCGCATAGGACCTTTGATAGGCTTCGTAGCAGGCATATCCATCTGCTCACATATTGCAACTTTGTAACCCAATTTTACTAATTTTGATATATAAGAATCACTAGCATGCGCAGGCATTCCGCACATTGGAACTCCACCCCTAGATTTGTCTCTTTGCGTCAAAGTCAGACCGAGTAAATTCGAAACCAAAATAGCATCATCGAAAAATAATTCGTAAAAATCACCTAACCGAAAAAATAGCAGACAATCCTTATGACCTTCCTTTAATTCCAAATACTGACGCATAATGGGAGTAAGATGAGAATGTTCTTCATTACAATCTTCACCAGGAATTTTATCTATCATTTATACAAGCAAAAAAACCACATAGATTCAAGTATATTACCTATAACAAAAATTGCATAGCCAGAAAAACTAACATCCCCAAGGGGATTCGAACCCCTGTTGTTGCCGTGAAAGGGCAATGTCCTAGGCCTCTAGACGATGGGGACATGCTGTGATTCTATAACATAAAATAAAAATATCAATACAATAGATAAAATACATCATTGCACATTATCGTGCGAAGGTTCAAAATGCAATACTCACAAAAAAACTACAATAAATGATTATTTTGCAAGAAAATTTATCAATAAAAAATAAAATTTGGATCATTTCAGACATAAATACAAGAGATTTAGAATTCGTAAAGCAAAAATTCAATCTCAGTAAAATATCAGCAGAAATATTGATCAACAGATCTGAAAATTCTGATGATACATACGAAACAATTCTTGATCCGAAAATCAAAAATCTACTTCCAAATCCATTGAATTTTCATGACATGAAGAAATCAGCAAATGCAGTCATAAATCACATATTGGAAAAATTACCAATAGGTATAATAAGCGATTACGATGTTGATGGAGCCACATCAGCTGCATTAATCTACAAATTTTTAAATCTTGTCTATCACTTAATACATAAAAAAGAAGAAAACAAAATCATATGTAAAATTCCTCATAGAGTAAAAGATGGATACGGACCATCAAAATCCATATTTGATGAATTTGCAAATGAAGAAATCACTCTCGTACTTACATTAGATTGCGGAACAACAGCATTTGAATCAATTGAATATGCAAAAGAAATCGGAATTAAAGTAATAGTTATTGATCATCATATAACAAAAAACAAATCACTAAAAGCATTTGGATTAATCAATCCTCATGATCCTCTCACTCCAAATGATATTTTCAGTAAAACCAAAGATATGGCAGCAGTTGGAATTACATTCATATTTTGTAGTGCAATAATAAAAATTCTAAAAAACGAACACTCAGGCATAATCAATATCCTATCAAAAGAATTAATAAACATGCTAGATATAGTCGCAATAGGCACAATATGCGATATGATGCCAATCAAGGGTCTCAATAGAGCAATTATCAAAAACGGAATTAATATAATTAGAAAGCAAAAAAATATTGGAATAAAATTCCTATGTCAAGCAAATGAGATAAATACTCTTCAGGCAGAAGATATAGGTTATATTCTCGGTCCACAAATAAATGCAGGTGGAAGAATTGGCCAAAATCAATATTTAGGATTTAAACTACTGACAACGAACAGCGAAATCGATGCTTTGAGAATATCACATGAGCTAAATGTACTAAATTCTATGAGAAAAGATATAAATTATGATACTCAAAATGAAATAGAAATATTAATATATAATGAAAATTTGATGAATCAAAATTTCATTCTCGTTCATGGTAGCTGGCATCTCGGTATAATAGGCATTGCAGCCAGCAGACTCAAGGAAAAATTTCATAAACCTAGTTTTGTTCTATCAAATCATGAAGAAATTTCAAATAATTCCCTAAACTCAATTCAAATAAATCATGAATCAGAACGCAATTTGAATATAAACACAAAATCAAATTCACTCCAAATAGATACGATCAACCACAATTCCGAAACTTTGAAAGGATCAGGACGCTCAGTTGAAGGACTGCACATCGGCCACTTAATCGATAAAGCAATCAATATGGGTATTTTGGAAAATGGAGGTGGCCATGCAATGGCATGCGGATTTAGCATCAAAAGAAAAAATTTACAAAAATTTCATGAATTTCTTAAGGAAGAATTAACATATTACTCTTGGCAAGCGGATTCTCTAAAGATAGACTCTGTAATATCATGTAGCGCAATCAACAAAAACATATTAACAGAAATAGATGTCTGCGCACCATATGGAAATGGTAATGCAAGGCCGCTATTTTTGATCGATAGAGTTTTTATTAAAAACATATTAATAATTAAAGAAAAACACGCAAAAATAAATCTCTCAGATTTAAGAGAAAACATAAATGCAATGATGTTCAATATTGATAAAAGAACAATAGAATTCATTGAAAACACAAAATCGTTTGGCAATTTAGTGTCATGCGTCGTATCCATCTCAGAATGGAGAGGAAATGTATCATGCAAAATCGAAGATATAACTGAATCTACCAATTGCAAAATCGAAGATAACTGAATCCATCAACTGCAAAATCGAATGAGTAAAAAATATAAAACCCTATTATGAGAAATACACTGTAAAAAACTCCCAATAACCAAATCAACGCTTGGAGAATTGAGTTGCCTTTCTAGCTTTATGTCGACCGTACTTCTTTGGCTCAACAACCCTAGAATCTCTCGTCAAAAATCCGTTAACTCTTAAATCATGCTTCAAAGCTGGGTCATAATAAGCCAAAGCCCTTCCAATTCCATGCCTTATAGCCCCAGATTGGCCAGTAAAACCACCACCCTTCACCGTACAAAAAACGTCAATTTTACCGTCAAGATGCAATCTCTTAAAAGGCTCTAAAACAGAAAAAACAGATCTTGAAGGAAAATATGAATTCAAATCCCTGCTATTAACAGAAAATTTACCAGTACCAGAGCAAATCCAAACTCTAGCAACCGCATCCTTTCTCTTCCCAGTTGAGTAAAATTTCCCTGGAACACCATATTTATCCATCAAAACCTCCTTCCATTCTTTGCATTCATAGATAAAATATCAATAGTCTCCGGAACCTGACCATGATGAGGGTGATTATCTGATGCATATAAATAAAGATTTGCCATCTGCCTATCACGCAACTTATTTTTTGGCATCATTCTTTCAACCGCTTTCCTAAGCAATCTATCTGAATAATTGCTAGATAAAATCTGCTTCGGACTTCTGGATTTAATTCCACCAGGGAAACCTGTATGCCAGTAAAATCTACTATCATCCATTTTTTTACCAGTCAAAACGACCTTATCAACATTTGTCACAACAATATTGTTTCCAGAATCAATATGAGGAGTAAATGAAGGAATATGCTTTCCACGCAGTCGCATAGCAATTATGCTAGCTAATCTTCCCAAGATGAGACCAGTAGCATCAATATGAATCCATTTCTTATTAACTTCACTTACTTTCATAGAATATGTGCGCTGCAAGTGCATTATAATTACAAATAAAACTAAGAGTAATCTTACTACTAGATACAAAATCCTGTCAATTACTTAATCAAAAAAAACACTCAATCAATAATCTTCAAGCCTAATAAATTCAGCGCACTTTCATCCACTACTGAAGGAGCGTTCATCATTAAATCTCTTGCGCTTTGATTAAGTGGAAAAGCTATAACTTCTCGAATATTTGAGGTATCAGCTAATAACATTACCATTCTATCAATTCCAGGCGCAATTCCTCCATGAGGGGGTACTCCAAATCTAAATGCGTTCAACATAGCTCCAAATTTATCTCTTACATACTCTTCATCATAACCAACTATAGAAAACGCCTTGTACATAATGTCAGGAACATGATTTCGAATTGCTCCACTTGATAATTCAATTCCATTACAACATAGATCGTACTGATATGCCTTAATTTGTAAAGGATTTTCATTAATCAACGAGTCCATTCCTCCTTGAGGCATAGAAAATGGATTATGAGAAAAAATCACACGACCATCAGAATCTTTTTCATAAAAAGGAAAATCAATAATCCAACAGAACTCAAACGAATCTTTTTTTAACAAATCAAAATGAGCGGCCAATTTATCCCTAACTAAGCCACATTTCTTGTCTATATCTTCTCCACAAACAAAAAACATCGCTCCACTTCTTTCACTTGAATATTTATCAAAAACACTTTGCAGATAAGATATTTCAATTTGAGATAGCTTTCCAGCAATGGGTCCTTTAGCCTCATTGTCATCAAATGATATATATCCCAATCCAGGTAAGCCAATTTCTTTTGCCCATGAATTTAATTCATCCAAAGTTTTCCTAGTAATGCCTTGCACTCCAACAGAAATGGACTTAATCGAAGCGCTAGAAGGAATATCCCTAAAAAGAGAAAAATCAGATGTACGAAAAATCTCAGTTACATCATGAATCATCAAAGGATTCCTCAAATCTGGCTTATCTGATCCATAAAAATTCATAGCATCACTATAGGTGATTCTCTTAAACGGATATGAAATCGAGTAAGTAGAAAAGTTCTTAAAAATATCGTATATTATCGGTTCAATAATTTTAAAAATATCTTCCTGAGTAACAAACGCCATTTCTATATCTAGCTGATAAAACTCTCCAGGTGCACGATCAGCCCTACTATCCTCATCTCGAAAACACGGAGCAATTTGAAAATACCTATCCACTCCAGATGCCATCAACAATTGCTTGAATTGCTGAGGAGCTTGTGGTAAAGCATAAAACATACCCTTGTGCAATCTGCTTGGCACTAAATAATCTCTAGCACCTTCAGGAGAAGAAGCAGTGAGTATAGGTGTTTGAATTTCCATAAAACCATCTTTTTGCATACGCTCTCTGATGAATTTTATGACATTTGATCTCAAATTTATTAATTCACGTACCCAAGTTCTTCTCAAATCAAGAAATCTATACTTTAGACGATTTTCTTCAGAAGTACCATCATCTGAACTGACACTAAATGGCAAAACATCAGCTTTTGAAAGCAAATGAATAGAATGAATCACAATCTCCACTTCACCAGTAGCAATACTTGGATTTATTAGATTCGATTCTCTTAATAATACTTCACCAATAATAGACACTACACTTTCTAAGGAAAATTCTTCAACTATATTAAGAATGCTGTGCAATGAAGATACACATTGAACTATTCCAGTTTCATCTCGAATATCTAGAAAAACCACTTTACCGTGATTCCTTATCTTGTTAATCCATCCAGAAATTTTTACAACTTGCTTAGTTAAATTCTGTCTAATATCACCACACCTGTGAGATCTATATTCATTTTGCAATAGCATTAAGTTATCATGAAAAAATCACGACATTGTACAATAAATTAAAGATTACGACAATTCTGGCTTAAAATTGAATTTACACTCTGCAATTTGCACAGCATTTAGAGCAGCCCCTTTTTGCAAATTATCACAACAGACCCACATTGAAAATCCACGCTTAAGCGTAAAATCTCTTCTCAGTCTGCTAACCAAAACATTAGACGTATTCAAACAATCCTTTAGACTATCGCCAGATTCAGAATGATTCAATTGAACTCCATCTTGTTGTGATATCAAATCCTTAATAATTGAAATAAAATCATCATCGTAAAGATGATTGGTCTTATAGATCGAATTATCAATCACTAGCATATCGTAAAAATTATCATATAATTCAACATTAACAGACATGCCATGACCAATCATCGATGGCACTCGAACGCAAGTAACACATATAGGCAAATCAACACCTAGGATCTTCTGTAATTCGTATACGATTTTTCTCTCTTCTGAAAATACACCATCAGAAACATTGCTTAATCCAATATTAGGAATAACATTAAATCCAAATTCGTTAGTGGATGCAGCAATGCAAGACCTCATATCTTCAACAGATGTTGATACTTCTTTCATAATAGAATCAGTATCAGTACGAAATTTACTCATCGATCTCATTCCAGCACCTGAAAAAGACTGATATGTGCTAATAATCACTCTTTTAATAAACATCTTAAATGGATTTAATGCAAGAGCAAGTGGAATTACAACGCAATTTGGACTAGAAACAATTCTAGCATCATTTATCAAGAATTCATTAATTTCCGGAATAATTAAATCAACCTTATCTCTAAAATATTCAGTTTTATCAATCACAATTGTACATTTGTTGGATATTTCAGAAACGTATATCTCAGATACAGACTCTGAAGCACAAGAGAAAAGCACATCCATACTGATATTTTCACATAAAAATTCATCAATACTTATTACTGGAACATTAATATTTTTAAAATTAATCAATTCCCCAGCCCGAGATCCAGATCCAACAAAAAAGCACTTTGATACTGGAAATTTTCTTTTTTCAATAGTCCGAATTATCTCAGATCCAACTAACCCAGTAGCTCCAAGTACTCCAATAATTTTACTATACATAGAAATATTTATAAATATTCATCAAATCATACCACTTGAATCAAAAATTTCCATCAAAGGAATATAATTTAGATATAGGAAAAATCTTAAGTAGCAAATCATTTCACTCGCTTCATGGCTTTTATCAATTTTGGCATCTCAACATCAACTCTAGAATTAACCCTTTTCAATAAAACAACAATGGTATCTTCAACCTCGATCAACTCGAATTTCTCACTTAAATTCTTGAAATCTAGACTGACGGAATCAGATATAGAAAATGCCCCAACTCTATCACCTTCTGAATTAATCAAATCAAGACATACACTCATCTTCAAAAGATAGAAAGAAATATTGTCGCTAAAAAACCCATCATTCTTAACTTTTTTATTAACAGATACTCTAATATGGATTACACAAGAAAAATCACCGTTCTTTTTTCCATAAAGGAACCTCTCTCTTGCCCATTGCTCAGCGTGAGCGAAGAAACAAACCTTATTGATTAAATGAGAATCAGATAAATCATCGCAAATAATATCTACAGAACGCACAGGCAAACACTGTCTTTTTGGAATAAAATCAGACACTCTGCCAGTATCTCGAGTTGAACAGCCAAATAAGCTAAAACAAAGCAAAACAGCGAAAGTAAAAAAAACAGATCTAAATTTAATAACAGACATCATATATATCATAAGCATAAATCATCTACGTTGATGAGGCTTTTTCGGTTGACTATCCATACTAGCAGCTGCAATAGCCAATGCACCAACTGCAATTACTGCCCCTGCGGTGGCAGTATTAACTTGTTTATTATATTCATTAATCAAATTCTTAATTTCTTTATCACATAACTTATCTACCTTGCGCAACAAAACTCTTATCATAGAATCAAATTCTTCCCTTTCCTCTTGATCAGTTATATCTCCAATATCAAATTCAACCTTTTCATTTATCACGAAATTAAAAATCTCATTGCTTTTATTATCAAACAGAGACACGCTAACTTTCGCTTTCATGTTATATGATGACATATTTCCAGATACTCTACCATAATATTGCTTGCCAAAAGATTCGTACTGCTTCTGAGTCTTATTGGCAAACAAAGTAATGCAGACACTAAGATGATAATTTGCTTTAGAATCTTCATAACAAAATTTTTCTCTCGCCCACAACTTAAATGGTCGACAAATATCTATTTTTTTAGCAAAATCGGACTCTGATGCATTTTCACAAATAATATCAACTGACTTCACCTTAAAAGAATCGCCTGATTTAGATACATAATTATTAGGATTAGCCATACACCCTGAAAAAAAAACACACAAAAAAAATACAAAACAAGCTTGCAATATAGAATCAAGACACTTATTCATCAAGTCCTCCCTTTATAGCACTCATATACACATGAAACATCTCTTCATTTTTCTCTTTTTCTATTTTTTCATTTTTATCCATTCTTAATTCTTTCACGACAGCTTTGACAATTCTAGCATCAAATCCAGCATCACTAATTTCCTTATATATTTCCTTGAGATCAATAGATAACTTTTCATTCTCATCCTTTATGTTATTAATTCTACGGACAAAATCCTTTAGATAAGGAATTGTAGAACTGCTCAGTTCGGAGAACATACATTATAGAAAAAAATAATTTTAATTATCTCATTGTAGATAAAAATTGTCGAGCAAAATATAATCAAACATAACAAGAATTTACAAATGTGCAAATTAGAATCGCAAAATTTATATCCAATATGGGAATATGCTCAAGAAGAGATGCAGAGAAACTAATTGCATTAGGTAAAGTAAAGATAAATAATAAAGTCATTTCATCACCAGTCCATTTCGTCCTTGAAAGCGATGTAATCTCAGTAAATGAAGGAGAAATTTCAACCATAACACCAAAAATGTGGATATATTACAAACCTACTATGGTTATCACATCTCATAAAGATGAAAGGAAAACAGTATTCAAAGAAGTCAAAAAATACATAAAAGAACACGTAATATCAATAGGCAGACTTGACTATATGTCAGAAGGTCTGCTGATTTTGACAAATAGCCCTCAAATCGCTCATTTTATGGAGAATCCGAGGAACAAAATTCCAAGGACATACATGGTACTTTTGAACAAAAGTATTAATAAATATGAGATATCACAAATACAAAATGGTTTAAAAATCGATAAAATGGAATACAAACCATGCATATTAAATTACCAAAATTCATTTCAACAACATGAAGGACATTGGATAAAAATCACCCTATATGAAGGAAAAAATCGAGAGATAAGAAGAATTTTCTCATATATGAAATGCAAAATTTTAAAACTCATACGAATATCTTACGGAGATATATCACTTGATGAAATAAAACCAGGAAATGTCATGCAAATCAAACAATCAATCGTTAATAATTTACTAACAATATCTAAACCAAAAACAGACAAATGAAACTATTTCACTGCAACATTATCAAAAATTATTCAGACTTAATTATCTTTCTTATTTTTTATAAAATTTTCACTAAAATTCTCTTGTTTTTACCAACATTTATCACGAAATTTTCACTAAATTTATCTAAATTACTATCATCAAACACTTGTGCTCCATCAATCTTGATAGCTCCACTTTTGATCAAATTCTTAGCCTCCGTATTTGAAGATACAACCTCAGATTTTCTCAAGATTTCAACCAAACTCATTCTATTTTGCATAAAAACAGTAGCTGTAAAAGCCATATCACCACTAATGGCGTCCTCTCCATGTAAAATCTTAGTCGCTTCATTTGCAAGCCTAATCTTAGCCTGATTTATATCAGATCCAGTCAAACTCTCCATCTTTTTGATCTCTTCGATTGGCAAAAACGTGTATAAACGCAAGAATTTAAATACATCATCATCACTACAATCTCGCCAAAATTGCCAATAATCATAAGGAGATTTCATTTCTGGATTAAGCCAAATAGCTCCATTAGCAGTTTTTCCCATCTTATCTCCATTTGAATTGGTAATCAAGTTCGCTGTCAATCCAAAAGCCATTCCACCTATCTTTCTTCTAACCAAATCTGCTCCGTGAATTATGTTAGCCCATTGATCTGATCCTCCAAACTGAACCGCGCAATTAACTGATTCATACAAATGGAGAAAATCATAAGATTGCATAACCAAGTAATTAAATTCAAGAAAAGATAAATTCAAATTGTTCGATAATTTCTGCCTTACGATATCTATGTTAACCATTTTATTAATAGAAAAGCATGTGCCAATATTACGCAACATGTCTATATATTTAACATCTTCAAACCAATCTAAATTATTCACAATTTGAGGATTTTCAAAAAAACGAGAAAAAATCGAGCTTATCGATCTCATATTCTCATAAATTTCTTCATCAGATAAAATAGGTCGAGCATCTTTACGATAAGATGGATCTCCTATTTTGGTCGTAGCTCCACCCAAAAGAATTATAGATTTGTGACCACATATTTCAAACCACTTTAAAATCATGATCATCAGAAGATTACCTACATGCAAACTTCTAGCAGTCATATCAAATCCACAATAACCAACAGCCTCAGAGCCTTTAGCACATAAATAATTATCTAAAGCTTCAACATTTGAGCATTGATAGATAAATCCACGATCAAACATCTCTTTCATAAAGCGAGATCTTACACTCGAACCATCTGTGATTTTACATTCATAATGCTCTCCATTTAAATCTTCATCTCTATCATTTAAAACGACCATTTTTTTTAGCAGATAAATATTTGCATCAGTATAACTGTTTTATCAAAAAAAACATCATTAAAATGAATTTTTGGCAAATGGATTAGTCTTTATTATAAATTTCAAAAATCTTCTCCATAAGCTCTTTTGCTTCGTTTAACTTTTCGTTACAAATTTGTTTTAATTCCAGACCACGCTTATAAGCATTAATAGCATCTCTCAAGGGAAGATCGCCTTTATCAAGAATCTCTATAATTTTCTCTAGATCACTGAGTGCCTCTTCAAAAGACTGTTCTTGTTTAATGTTGTCATTCTCATTTTCATCAAAAAAATCTTTTTCATCGAGATACATACGACATCAATATTGATTTATTAAATGATAACATCATAATCTTCTATAGAATATATCAAATTCTCAAAAAAATGTCACAAAACTCGATTAATACTTCAGTCGATCAATCAATCAAAATAATCGACAGCCATTGTCATATTCACTTCGAAAACTTTACCGAAGACTTAGATAATATTATTCAAAATGCAAAATACAACTCCGTTATTAAAATGATTACTGTAGGGACAGAAATTGATTCACATGAAAAAATACTACCAATAATCGATAAATACGATAATGTATTTGGCACAGTCGGAATACATCCATCTAGTACACAAAAAATTTTCAGAGAATATGGTAAAAACTTTGAAGACATTATTTATGAATACCTTATTGAATACGGACAACACAAGAAAATAGTTGGACTTGGAGAAACTGGCTTAGATTTATATGTAGAAAGCAATTGCGATCTTATTAATCAAGAAAAATCATTCATCGCACATATAGAAGCATCAAAAACACTTCAACTCCCAATTATAATTCATACAAGATCTGCTGAAGCAGACACCATTCGCATCTTAAAGCAAAATACAGCAAATTCAGGAGTTTTTCACTGTTTTACAGGTTCACAGCCACTTGCTAATCAAGCAATCGATATGGGTTTCTTTATATCATTTTCAGGAATATGCACTTTTAAAAGCACTCATGAAATAAGAGATATTATTAGAAACACTCCTTTAAATAGGATATTAGTTGAAACTGATTCACCTTACCTTTCACCAGAACCTGTAAGAAAAATCAAGCGAAATGAACCAGCGCACTCTCTACATATTTTGGAAAAAATATCAGAAATTCATCAAATTTCACTAAATGAAGCTGCTGATAGAATATTTCATAATACGCATCAGCTATTTAAAAAATTAAATTGAGCGAATTTGGATTCGATAGTAGACTAGTAAAAAGTTAAACAAAGCATGCATTCATTTAAAATAACCATTCTAGGATGCGGATCTTCTTCTGGAGTACCTAGAGCAAATGGAGATTGGGGAAAGTGCAATCCAAATAATGCAAAAAATCGTAGACAAAGGTCATCTCTGCTCGTTCAATATAATAATAAAAACGTTATTATAGATACTACACCAGATTTTCGAAATCAAATGATAGGAAACAATGTAAAACACTTAGATGCAATTTTGTATACTCATCCTCATGCTGATCACGTATTTGGCATTCACGATACAAGCTTCATGCAAAATAAAGCAAATATACCTATATACGGCTCTCGCAACACATTGAGCAATTTGATTCTTCAATTCCCATACTTATTCTTGCATCAAAGTGCAATAGAGATAATTACAAATTTTACAAAATCATTTTGCGATTATGCTAAAAAATCCTTTATAGATTGCCACATTATCGAAAAAGAATTTGAACTTTTTCAAGAGAAAGTCATATGTTTTGATCAATATCATGGCGATTGCATATCAACAGGGTTTAGATTTAAAAATTTTGCCTACTGCACTGATGTTTTTGAATTTTCAGATCATGCAATCAATAATCTTTTTAGCTTGGATTTGCTTATAATTTCTTGCACAAATTACGTTTCTCATAATAATAAACATGCCAGTTTTGAGAAAGTAATGAATTGGAGGGAGAAATTTAACTCAAAATTAACAATATTAACTCATATGGGAGTGGATATGGATTATGATGAGATTTCATCCATCATTCCGAATAATGTCCTTCTTGCATATGATAAAATGGAAATTTTCGTATGATATTAGTTCAAAAAGTATTAAATATATATTAAATTCAAAATATTTATACAATAAAAAAATTTTCAACTATCAAGATCGTGGATTTAAAGATTTTTCAAAATTTACTTATAACAAAAGTCTTAATATTAACGAAAAGATCTTAAAAAGATTAATATAACAACTATTATGTATTTTGCAAAACACTCAATATGTTTGCAGACACATCTTCTACATTCCCACAACCGTCTATTATATTAATCTGAATGCCATTTCCGGAATAATAATCAACTATTTTTTGACGCATATCAAAATACCCATCGATTCTACTCTGTAAAGCTTTTAAATTATCATCGCTACGTTTAACCAAATTTTCTTTACACAGCTCGCAAAAATCTTTTGAATAATTCCTTAATGAGTAAGATGCATTACAATTTTTGCATATCAATCTGTTCAAAATTCGATTTTGCACATCAGTTATACTAACTGAAATTTCTATTACATAATCTATCGATCCTAATCCCATCTCTTTCATGGATTCATCTAATATAACCGCCTCATTCAATGTACGCACAACTCCATCAAACAAAATCCCTTTGAATTCATTGATATTTTTGGACAACCCTTTTTTTAAGAGTATTACAAACATTTCATCATTCAAAAGACTCCCTGAGTTCAAAATTTCACTAATTTTTGCACCCAATGGAGTTGGCATAGACGCTTCAATTCTAGCTAATGCACCCATCATCAGACAATAAAGATTAAATTTTTTACACAAAATTAAAGATTGAGTTCCTTTGCCAGATCCAGGAGCCCCTAAAAGAACGATGTTCATCGTACAAATGTTTTATAAAAAATATATGTATTTTTATATCAATAAAATCAAATAAAATCAAATAAATGAAAATATCAAAAACCATAAAGATAACATAATATCTGATAAAATCACACAAAAAAAAGCTTTCGGCACAAGATAAATAACTAAGATACTTTACAATTTTTTCATATCACTTTGCTCAAATTTTTCGATTTTTATATATTATAGTAAAAAATTTCGATTACATGATCGTATCAATCTTAATAGCATCCATTTTATGTTAATGTAATATAAGATTTTTTATATCATATAAAAGTTTCGATTTTATCATGTGCAAGCAGCGCATATGATTAGAGTAACGAAAATACTCACTTCCATATTAATTAGAATAAGTCAATATAACATCTCAGATATAACATAACTTCTATCAAAGCTAAATCATCTTTTACAATAAAATTTTCTCAAAAACTACCAACTAATTTCTTAACCATGGTTTATTTACAATATGTGCGTACTTAGAGCCCAAAAGATAAGATGCAACTTGTGTCATAACCTCAATGCTGACACCAACAATAATAAGCATGCTAGTACCACCAAGATAAAATTGTAAAGAAACTATTGATAAAATCAATTCAGGTATAATACAAATAGCAGATATATAAAATGCACCTATAAATGTCAATCTATTTAAAATATGATCCAAATATTCCTTAGTTTTATCACCAGCCCTCATACCATCAATAGATGCTCCACTTTTGCGCATTTCATTAGCAATCTGCTCAGTATTAAATATAATAGGAGCATAAAAAAATGAAAAAAAGACTATCAACGATATATATAAAACTATAAAAACCGGATGCCCATGAGACAAAATCCTCAACATAAATGAAACAAACCACATATCAGAAGAGCCGAAAAATTGAATCAAAATCTGAGGTATACCCAACAAAGCACCTGCAAATATCGGTGGCAACACTCCAGACATATTTACCTTGATTGGAATGTAAGAAGATCTATTAACCGAACCTTGAACATTATGTCTAGCATGAAAAAATGGCACTTTTCTAATGGCTTTTTCAAAGAAAACTATAAATAATATGATAAAAATCACTGAAACAAGAACTGCAATCATAATAAAGCTAGAAACAGCACCAATTTTACCCAATTCAATTGTTCTATAAGCAGATTGTGGCAAATTTGAAACTATTCCAGCGTATATTATCATAGAAGATCCATTACCTATTCCTCTAGCTGATATACGTTCACCCAACCAGACCAAAAATAACGTACCAGATACAAGACTGATAACTGATGTGAATTTAAAAAAGAAGCCAGGATAAGGAACTGCCATCATACCAGAGTGTGAAGACAAAACTTCAAGTCCATTTGCAACAGCAAAAGACTGGAACAAACCTATAAAAACAGCTCCATAGCGGGTATATTGATTAATTTTTCTCTGACCAACCTCACCACCAGATTTTTTCAAATCCTTTAAATAAGGAGACACCACCGAAAACAATTGTACTATTATGCTAGAAGATATGTAGGGCATCAGACCCAAGGCCATGATAGACATATTGGAGACTGCTCCACCTGAAAACATATCAAACATACCCAACAAACCGGCACCGCTACTACGGACCAATTCCAATACAACATCAGACCTTACGCCAGGAAGAGGAATATGAACACCAATTCTACATATTAAAAGTATAAATAAAGTATAAAAAACCCTACGGAACAAATCAGAAACATTAGACTCATTTAGGTGAGCATAAGGATCAAATTTCTTAGCATTCAATCTAGATACAGACATTTCAACCAACCAAATTTACACTACCGCCAGATCTAATGATCATCTCTTTCGCGCCAGTACTACAATGATGAACATTAAACTTCAACGAAGAAACAAGACCATAATTACCAATAATTCTGAGCTTACTCTTTTCACCAACCAGACCTATTGATCTCAAAATCGAAATGTCAATCACATCGGAAGAAATCCTCTTTGAATCAATTAACCCTTGAATAGAACGCAAAGTAATGGCAAAATCATCCTTTTTGACATGACTAACAAATCCTCTCTTAGGCAGCCTCATATGAATAGGCGTCTGGCCACCCTCAAATCCCTTAACAGCAACGCCAGAGCGAGCTTTTTGACCTTTATGACCAAATCCAGCCGTCTTTCCCTTTCCAGAACCTATACCACGGCCAATTCTTTTCCTTTTTTTTCCCACTCCATAAGATTTTGGCAAATTATTCAACAGACTCATCATTACCTCCATGAAATTTCTTACCCCTCATTTTCTTCATGAAAGTAGGGGATTTTATAGAAACAAGAGCATTCAGAACAGCTTTAGCAACATTTAACGGGTTATGACTACCAATACACTTCGCCACAACATCTTTCACCCCAAGAGCTTCAAAAATACACCGAGACACTCTGGAAGAGCGTATTCCACTACCAGCAGGCGCTGGCTGAACAAACACAGAAGAAGCACCACTTTTACCCAAAAAACTATAATACACGGTTCTTTTTTCTTTTAACGGAATAAATATCATAGAATTCGCCGCATAATCCGTAGCTTTTCTAGTAGCATCAGCAACTTCTTTAGCTTTCCCAAATCCAACACCAACACGACCGTTTCCATCTCCAACAACAACAAAACTCGAAAAAGAAAAATTCGCACCACCCTTAACAACTTTTGTAGTCCTGTTAACAGATATAACATAACGCTTAGTATCTTCACTTAATTTAGATCTCGCCATAAAAAACTCCCTCCTCTAAAACTCAACTATTTACGGACGATTTCTGCTTACGCAAAATCAACCCAGCACTAATAGCAGAATCAACAAAAGATTTTACTCTACCATGATAAGAATAACAACCTCTATCAAAATATAAATCTGGCGAACCAATCGCCTGATAAAGCTCACTAAACTTTTTACCGAGTTTTTCAGCAGCTTCAACAGTAGATCCAGAGCCAGAAAACCATTTCTGCAAAGTTGAAACACACAACAGGGTCTTACCTTGAGAATCATCTATAAGTTGAACCTCTATATGACGGTTGGATCTAAAAATAGAAAGCCTGAGACTATCACCAGACACCTGTTTCAACTTTTTCCTAACCCTTACTGATCTAAGCTTTCTAGCAAAATACACAGAATTAATCGTCATTTCTTCTTAGCCTCCTTTACAGTTGCAGATTTTTTCTTAACTTCCTTCAAAATTATAGAATGACCCTCTTCAAAAATACCACGACCTTTGTAAGGCTCAGGCTTTCTAAGAGATTTTATTTTATGAACAATATCACCTAGAAGCACACAATCAATAGAATGCAAAGAAAAAGCAGTTTGAGAAATTAAAGAAACAGAAATACCTTTTGGCAGAGGGAAAACAACCTGATGGCTATAACCAATATTCATCACAAGATTTCCATCACTACTTGAAACTTTAAAACCGACTCCAGATAGCTTTAATGTCTTAAAAAACCCATCCTTCACACCAATTATCATATTATTAACAACGCTACGAACAGTTCCAGCGATGCTAACAAAATTCTCAGAAACTTCACTAACAAATACTTTTGACTGATCTTTATAAAATCGAACTCCATTAGGAATTTTAAAAAAAAGATCCCCCTTAGGCCCTTTCACAGAAAGAACAGAATCAGCACTTATAGAAACATCCACTCCATCAATATTTAGAAAATTACAAGCAACTCTAGACTGAGATGGCTTAAAAGAAACGTCAGAACAATCAAAAAACATAACACAAAACCTCTCCACCAACTTTATGATCATAAAAAGCCTCAAATTGAGACATTACACCCTTAGAAGTAGACAATATATACAAACCACGCCTATCATCAAACAAAGATCTGCAACCAGCGTACATCCTACAACCAGGCAAAGAAACTTTCTTTATTATAGAAATAACGGGATTTTTCTCAAAATACCTCAATTGCACCCTAAGCATTTCTCTCACGCCAGATTTAATAAAACTATAATCAGCAATATAACCTTGCTTACGCATAACATCAAGAATATTTCGATTTAATTTTGAAAAAATTACATCAACAGTTTTATGACGAGCGATGCAAGCGTTTCTTATTCTCGTCAACATATCAGCAACAATATCCATCTTATACCTCCAAAATCAAGCCTTTACAACACCATTTAATAAACCAAACGAAGCAAGCTTTCTAAGCATAATCCTCGATATTCCACCAAACCTCTTTCTATACACACCTCTCGATCTACCAGTAATAGCACAACGATTTACCAAACAAATCTTAGAAGAATATCTAGGCAATTTTGCCATTTTCATCGAAGCAGCATACCTATCTGACAAAGGCAAAGATTTATCCATAATTATTGACTTCAGTGCAGACCTCTTCTTGTCATATTTTTTCACCAAAGTGGCACGATAATTATTCTTTTCAATAGAAGAAACTTTAGCCATTTACCCTCCAAGAAATAAAAGGGATTCCCAAAGATTGAAGCATATGCATCACTTGAACATCATTAGAAGAATTAGTAACTATAGTAACCGATATACCAGGCTTGTCAAGTAAATGACTATTTGCTTCCAAAAAAACATGACGATCAGGGAGGCCAAAAGAATAATTACCATTACCATCAAACCCACTTGATGAAAAACCTTTAAAATCACGGACTCTAGGCAATGCATAATAAATCAATTTTTCGAGAAAATTATACATTCTGTTGCCACGCAAAGTAACCATGACACCTATATTCATACCCTCTCTAATACCAAAACCTGCAATAGAACGCCTGGCCTTGCATATCATAGGACTTTGCCCAGATATCATTCTCAAATCTTGTGAAACATTTTCAAATACATCTTTGCCCAGCTTAGGAGACACACCAACTGTTAACGAAACTTTGACTATCTTTGGAACCTGAAACAAATTTCCATAACCAAATTTTTCTCTTAAAGCTGGCACAGTAACAGTTTCGTATATATTCCTCAAATAAGAAGAAACATTATCGGACATACTTCACCTCCTCAGAATTTTTCTTAAAAAACCTCACTTTCACCTTCTTTCCATTATAATCCTTAAATCTAAAACCAACTCTAGAAAGCGAACCATCCTGCATAATATGCATAACATTGGATTTATGAATAAATGACTCAGAGCGAATAACTTCTCCAGGATTCCCATCAGAAGGCTTCTTATGTTTTACTCGCATACAAGCTCCAGAAACCATAACCATATTGGACGACCTATCAACCTTCATCACGTTACCCCTATAACCCTTGTAAGAACCATAGATAACTTCAACAAAATCACCAACCACAACTTTCCAACTCATATCACCTCCATCGCCCTTGAAGCAACTTTATCCACTTTAACCAATCTTGAAATTGGCTTAAGAACACGAGTCCCAACCATAGCACCTTGAGCTGAAACAATCACCGCCGCATTAGTGTCAAATCTCACAAAAACTCCACCAAATCTAGGAATGCGATTCTTTGTACTAACTATAGCAACCTTAACAACCGCTCCTTTCTTTACTGATGAATCAGGAGTGACTTCCTGAACTGAAGCAACAATTATATCGCCAACTTTTGCGAACTTCCTTCGAGATCCACCTAAAACCTTAATACATTTAACAATTTTAGCGCCTGTATTATCGATCACAGATAAACAACTTTCCATTCTAATCATGACAAAACTCCATCATTATAAACTACACACCATTTCTTGGTCTTTGAAAACGGCCTTGATTCAACTATATTTACCACTGAATGCAAAGCATAATCTACATTTCTTGGATTATGAACGGGATATTTCTTAGAAACACTCATAACCTTTTTATACAAAGGGTGAGGCCGAACATCTGTTACCAAAACATAAATGGTCTTATCTCCATTGGACCTTACAACAACTCCACTTAAGACTTTCTTAGACATTCCCACCTCCAACAAGAGATTTATGAATAGATCTCGCAATATCACGCCTCAATTTCTTAAAAACGTGAGAAGGAGGAGCTTCACCCACAACAGACTTACATCTCAAAAAATACATCTGCAACTTCAAGCTCATAACCTCAGAATCAATATTAACATTACTAAACTTTAACCCCATATGATTACCTCCTAAACCAACATTCCACTATCCAAAATACTAACAACTTTGGCACATACAGACAATTTATTCGCCGCCATCTCAAGAGCAGCTTTAGCAGAATCAAACTCAACGCCATCTATCTCAAATATAATTGTACCAGGCTTAACTCTACACACCCACCTATCAATATCACCTTTTCCCTTACCCATACGCACTTCTGCAGGCTTTCCAGAAACAGCGATATCAGGAAAAATCCTTATCCACAAACGACCAGAGCGAGCAATTTTTTTTACAGCCATTCTGGCAGACTCTATTTCTCTAGAAGTGACTCTCCCAGGCGTAAGAGCTTTTAATCCATAACACCCACTAACACCAGACTTTACAGAGCCTACTCCATAACTCAAGGTCGCTCCTTTTGTATTAATTCCGTGAATTCGGCCTTTCATAAATTTTCTATATTTTGTCTTCTTTGGAAAAAACATATCACCACCCCTAACTCAACCTTCTATCGTACGCTGAAGGATTATACGAACTAACATCAGAGAAATAAACCCAAACTTTAACTCCAATCGTACCATACGCAGTCTTAGCAACAGATTCCGAGTAGTTTATATCAGCTCGAAGAGTATGTAAAGGCACAGAGCCATACGAAACCTTTTCAGAACGAGCAATATCAGCTCCACCAAGACGCCCGGAACAAATTATCTTTATACCACGAGCTCCAGCTTTCACAGCCAACTGCATAGCCCTCTTCATAACTCGCCGAAAAGATGCACGCTTCTCCAATTGACGAGCAATTCCAGCAGAAATTGCAACAACATCAAGATCTGGAGTCGAAATTTCAATAACACTAATGCTAATATCATCACCTGGAGCATAAAAACTCACAACAGGAAGAAGCTTTTTATGTAAAGATTCGATTTGAGATCCCTTTTTACCCAAAAGCATAGACGCCCTACTTGACCTAATAGTTATGACAAGTTTTTTAGGCATCTTCTCTATAAAAATATCTGAAACAACGCCAGAAGGAAAATGCTGAATAACAATATCACGAATTCTCAAGTCACGAGCCAAAAACTTAGAATAATCAACCTTACTAACAAACCACCTTGAATTCCAAGTATGATTCACACCCAATCTAAAACTAATTGGATTTACCTTTTGTCCCATATCAAACCTCCGTACCTCCAATAACAACTCTCATATAGCACTGAATCTTAGTTCGAGTACCAGTTTTTCCACGCCCCTTAAACTCAACCCTCTTAGCACAAGTTCCTCTTCCGACAGTAGCCTCAACTATATATAAATCCCCACGATAATCTCTATTTTGCAAAGAGTTCGATGCAGCAGATTTAACCAATTTATATAGATAAGAAGCAGCTCTTCTAGGACACCTCCCAAGTAAAGAAAGAGCATTCTTTACAGGCAACCCACGAACTAACGACATAACTTCATTGGCCTTTCTAGGAGACATAAAAACCCCTCTCAAGACTGCCTTTCCCAAGACAGGCAATTTATACAATAAAACCTTCTCAGGCTTTTCAACAACAGAATTTACACTCATCAAAACCCTCCATCATTTAGCCTTTCTAGTCGCTTTTTTATCACCAGAATGGCCTCTTTTAAAATTTCTAGTAGGCGAAAACTCACCCAATTTATGCCCAATCATACTTTCATTCACATGAACAGGGACATGAGACTTACCATTATGGACCATAAATGTCAAACCGACAAAAGATGGAATAATTGTAGACCTTCTAGACCACGTCTTAATCACTTTATCACCACCTCTTTTTAAACGCCTCAACAAAGAAACATCCACAAAAGGCCCTTTCCAAACAGAACGAGACATAAAATCACCCCCTCTTCAACAACTTATTGAGCTTTGGCTTCTTACTAGATCTAGTCTTAGTACCCTTTCTCAAACCACTTCTACTACAAGGATGACGACCACCTGAAGATTTACCTTCACCACCACCCAACGGGTGATCAACTGGATTCATTGCAACTGCCCTAACTCTAGGACGAATCCCCATCCAACGTTTACGACCAGCTTTAGACAAATATGTATTTTTGTTATCAGAATTAGATAACACTCCAATCGTAACCATACAATCCTTCTGAATCATCTTAGACTCTCCAGAAGAGAGCTTAATCATCACAAAATCACCTTCATTAGCCACAACCACAGCAAAAGAACCAGCAGCACGAGCAATTTGTCCACCTTTTCCAACTTTTAACTCAACGTTATGAACATGCAAACCGATAGGAACTCGATAAATTGGCATTGAATTTCCTGGAGATATAGACACAGAATTATCAACCGAAGAAATAATACGATCCCCAATACTGATACCAGCCGGAGCTAAAATATAAGCAAATCTTGATTTTTTTCTAACATCAGAATCACTCAAAGTGTCAACCTCATATTCAATAAGAGCAATGTAAGAGGTTCTATGAGGATCATACTCTATCCTCTTAACGAGAGCAGAAACATCTGCCATAGATCTCCTAATAAAATCAACAATTCTCAGAACTTTTCTGTGACCACCACCTATATATTTCGCTGTCAGTCTACCAAGTGAATTTCTTCCACCAGTCTTATTAACACCAAAAGACAAAGATTTCATCGGCCCTTCACGCCAAATATCTTTTTTATTGACCAAAACCAAACCTCTTTGACTAGAAGTTGTGGGATTAAAAATTTTCAATGCACACATAATCTCTCCAACACAAATTAAAACCTAGTTCCAGACACATCTATTTGCTTCCCACCAAAAAAAGCAATAGCCTTCTTAAATCTACTTGGCCGAGAAGTCAAAGCAACGGGAGATTGTCTTTTGCGAAGATTTACTTTTTCCTTACAACGCATAACATTCAACTTTGTGACTGATTCTCCATATATAAGACTAAGAGCATTCTTTATTTGAACCTTATTAGCAAAATCATTCACCAAGAATGTATAATAAAACCTAGACTCTCTAGCAATAGCCTTTTCTCCACCTAAGCAAGAGATTACCACATTCATTATAGACGACATGCAACCCTCCCAACCAACAAATCTAAACTGCATTTAGTAAATACCACATTTTTAAACTTTAATAAATCAAAAACAGTCAAAAAATTTATGTGAACAAAATTAACAAATGAAAAATTCCTAACCTTTTTAATAAAATCCACTGGAAAATTATCATCAAAAACAATCAAACAGCCATCACAAAACGTAGTACCAAAAGACTTTTTATCAAAATTAGTAACACCTAAAATAAAATCAAAATCGTTTAACACATAAACCTGAGAATTAGAAAAAACATAACGCGCAGCATGAAGAAACGCTAACTCTCGTTCTTTTTTAGAAAAGTTAATAGCAAAAGTTTTCGAATATTTATATCCACCAAAAACGACCGCACCTCCGCGCCAAATAGAAGACCTTATCGATCCATGCCTAGCACGACCTGTACCCTTTTGTTTATAAGGCTTCTTACCACCACCACTAACATCTGCATAACTTTTAGTTTTTGAAACTCCCAAATGGCTCCTATATTCATTTAATCTGACAGCAGAAGACAAATGCCTCATATCAATAGCAAAAGGTTCATCAAAAACAGGAAAATCGACAAAATCATCACAATTTCCAGTAACAAAATCAACAACTCTTAATTTCATTTTTGCACCTCAATCTTTACTCGACCATACTTCTTAATAGCAGGCCTCAACTTCAAAGAAGAAGAGGGAAAGCCAGGCACAGCACCCTTAATCACAAACATACAATCATCAAATACAGATAAAAATTCCAAACTTTGAACTGTTACATTTTCACAACCATAATGACCAGCCATCTTCTTATTCTTAAAAACACGACCAGGATCTTGACGACAACCAGTCGAACCATGACTTCTATGAGACAAAGAAACACCATGAGTAGCACGCAATCCATGAAAATTATGACGCTTCATACTACCAGTAAAACCCCGCCCCTTAGTCTTACCTCTTATATCAAAAAACTTGTACTCCTTCAAAAAATCTATCTGATCAGCACCTAGTGCAGAAAGATCCAAGATAGTACAAGGAATAAAAACTCCATAATCAGACAAAAACCTCGTCATTCCAACTTTTTTTGCAACTAAATACATAAAAACCTCCACAATAAAAATCAATACTCACTCTTAATTTGAATCATTTCAATAAAAACACCAGACGGAACAGGAATATCCATCATAGCATTAATAGTTTTAGAAGAAGAACCAAGCACATCAATCAATCTTTTATGAGTGACTATTTTAAAATGCTCTCTAGACTTTTTATCGACATGCGGACCACGAAGAACGCAAAATCTTTCCGTAGAATTAGGCAAAGGAACAGGCCCCCTTATCATAGCACCATTATCAAAAACAACTTCAGATATCATAGACGCAGCGCTATCCAATAAACGATAATCATAAGATTTAAGAATTAAACGAAATTTTTGCTCCATAACAAACCTACTTAACTATCTCAGAAACTACACCAGAACCTACAGTTCTACCACCTTCACGAATAGCAAAACGCATTCCCTTTTCCATCGCAACAGGAGAAATTAATCTCACACACAAATGCACATTATCTCCAGGCATGACCATAGCCTTGGGGTCGCCCGAAGATCCAGAAGAAATATCAGCATCAGTCAAAATAGCAAATATTTCACCAGTAACATCCGTAGTTCTAAAATAAAACTGAGGACGATAATCTACGAAAAAAGGACTATGACGACCACCCTCTTCCTTAGTCAAAACATAACAAGCCGCACGAAATTCAAAATGTGGAGAAACACTATTAGGCTTACAAACAACTTGACCTCTCTCAACATCTTCCTTGCCAATACCTCGCAATAAAAGACCAACATTGTCTCCAGCACGACCTTCATCCAATTCTTTTCGAAACATTTCAACACCAGTCACCGTTGAAGATTTGGATTTTTCAGCCTCACATAAACCAACAATCTGCACAGGCTCACCAACCTTCACAATCCCCCTCTCAATTCTACCAGTAACAACCGTTCCTCTGCCAGGGATTGAAAAGACATCCTCAACAGGCATAAGAAAAGGAGCATCAATTGGCCTTTCCGGAACAGGAATAGTCTCATCTACAGCAGACAATAATTTCGAAACAGATTCTAAATAAATTTCATCACCCTCAAGCGCTTTTAGAGCAGATCCACGAATTATAGGAGTAGCATCACCATCAAAATCATAAGAAGACAAAAGCTCTCGAATTTCACTTTCAACAAGCTCTATCATGTCATCATCATCAACCATATCACATTTATTCAAAAAAACCACAATCGCTGGAACACCAACCTGACGAGCCAATAATATATGCTCTCGAGTTTGGGGCATAGGACCATCAGTCGCCGCAACAACCAATATAGCTCCATCCATTTGCGCCGCACCAGTTATCATATTCTTGATGTAATCAGCGTGACCAGGACAATCAACATGAGCATAATGACGATTCTTAGTTTCATACTCAACATGAGCAGTATTGATAGTAATACCCCTAGCTTTCTCTTCAGGAGCAGAGTCAATATCAGCATACTTTCTAGCCTCACCCATTCCAAATTTAGAACAATAATGAGTAATAGCAGCAGTTAAAGTCGTCTTTCCATGATCAACGTGACCAATAGTACCAATGTTAACGTGAGGCTTGTTACGCTCAAACTTCCCAGTAGCCATAATTCCTAATCTCCAACAAAAAACACAAAACAGTTACGCTTTTATACAACAAATTAAGCGTTTTATCAATCCAAATAATGCTTTTTATAACAAATAAAAACAATTTTTTTATCAAAACAAAAGATGACATCATGAAATGCCACAAAAACAAAAAAAACAAGTAGTTAAAAACTAAATAAATCAGAATTAACAAAATACAATAGCTATAATAGAAAAAACTTACAAAAAAAATAAACTTAATAGCATAAAACAAAAAAAATCGCACACCATCACAAAATCACTTAGTGTCAACTGCCTCTCTCAATTTAACCAATACACCCTCAGGAGTCTTAGAATAATCAGCAAAAGTCATAGAATAACTGGCCCTGCCTTGAGTCATACCTCTAAGTTGCGTGATGTAACCAAACATTTCACTCAACGGGACTCGAGCAAAAACAACACTAACTCCAGCATAAGGAGAAGAATTAGATGAAATTATTCCACGCCTACTACTCAAATCACCCATAACAGAGCCAACAAACTCATCCGGAGTAGTAACTTCAACATTCATTATAGGCTCGAGCAAAATCATTCCGGACTCCTCCATAGCCTCCTTAAATGCATATCTAGCAGCAATCTGAAAGGCATTTGCACTTGAATCAACCGAATGAGTGTCTCCATCAATTAACTCAACTTTAATATTAACCACAGGATAACCAAGCAATCGACCATTTTCCATAGCTTCTACTATACCTTTTTCCACAGAAGCGATGTACTCTTTTGGAATAACTCCACCAACAATCTTATCAACAAAAACAAATTCATCATCACTTGTCGGAGAAACCACAATCGTCAATTTAGCATATTGACCAGCCCCTCCAGTTTGTTTTTTATGCAAATATTCCTTAGTAACAGAATTAACAATCGTCTCTTTATACGAAACTTTGGGAGAAGAGATTTTAACCTCACAACCAAATTCTCTCTTCAATCTATCAACAATAATATCTAGATGCAACTCACCCATACCAACAATCACAGTGCCAGAACCATCAGATTTAACACTAAGAGAAGGATCCTCAGCAAGCAATTTCGACAAGCCATCAGACATCTTGGTCTGATCTGCATCACTCATAGGAGTAATTTTTTGCTCAATAACACCTTGCATTTTTTCAATACTTTCAAGTAGCAATGGATTTGAAATATCACACAAAGTGTGACCAGTTGAAGATTTCCTCAAACCTATTGCAGCAACTATATCACCAGCACTGGCAGAATTTACGTCTTCACGAGAGTTCGCATGCAACAAGACTAATCGACCAATTCTTTCTTCATCACCAGTCGAAGAATTTAAGACTTTCATTCCAGAAGAAATTTTTCCAGAATAGATTCTTATGTAAGTCAAAACACCAAACTGATCGTTTGTAACCTTAAAAACCAATCCACAGAAAGGCAAATCACACAAATTATCTCGATCACTACTTAAATACTTCTCTGCATCATTTGGAAAAATTTTATCTCTAGGAACATCAACAGGAGAAGGCAAATACATAACTACTGCATCCAAAACCTGCTGAACTCCTTTATTTTTCAGAGCAGATCCACACAACACAGGAGAAATCGCCATTTTTAAAGTACCAATTCTTATACACTTAACGATATCATCATTTGACAAGTCACCATCAGCAAAATATTTATCCATACACTCATCATCGTACTCTGCGATAGCATCAACCATCTCATGTCGCTTCTTTTTAGCCTCATTTAACATGTCTGAAGGAATATCGAGAATTTCAAACATCTCTCCTTTTGCATCCAAACCACCCCATTTATAGAATTTCATAGCAATCAAATCTATCATTCCAACAAAATCAGACTCTGAGCCAACCGGCATTTGCAATGGGACAGGTGTCATTCTCAATCTATCCCTTATCATATTCACACATCTGTCGAAATTTGCACCCTGACGATCAAGCTTATTAACAAAACATATTCTCGGTACTCGATATTTATTAGCTTGCCTCCAAACAGTTTCAGATTGAGGCTCAACACCAGCAACTCCATCAAATACTGTCACAGCACCATCCAAAACACGTAAAGACCTCTCCACCTCTATAGTAAAATCGACGTGACCAGGAGTATCTATAATATTTATTCTGTGCTTAACATCATTTAAAGACCAAAAACAAGTAGTAGCAGCGGAAGTAATCGTAATACCTCTCTCTTGCTCCTGAATCATCCAATCCATGGTTGCTTTACCATCGTGCACTTCACCAATTTTGTGACTTTTTCCAGTAAAATACAAAACTCTCTCCGTAAAAGTTGTCTTACCCGCATCAATATGGGCCATAATTCCAATATTTCTGTACTTATCAATAAAAACGTTATTAGACATACAATTCTCCAAAAATTACCAACGAAATCGCGCAAAAGCCCTGTTAGCTTCTGCCATTTTCGTAGTATCTTCTCTCTTTTTAATAGCAGATCCTCTATTAAAATACGCATCTAGCAATTCTATCGAAAGCCTTTTCATCATTGGCATTCCACCTCTTTTGCGAGCAAATCCAATAATCCAACGGATTGCAAGCGCTTCAGATCTGCGAACATCAACAAGAACTGGAACTTGATATGTAGCTCCACCAACTCTTTTGGACTTAACTTCAATCGTAGGTCTGACATTTCTAATGGCAGATGTAAATATATCGACATCACTTTTACCTTCAAAATCATCAACTCCACTCTTTCTCACTTCTTTGACCATTGCATCAATAGCTTCATAAACAATTTTCTCTGCTATAAATCTCTTACCCTCCCACATAACGCAATTAATAAATTTAGCCAATAAAACATCACCATACTTATAATCCGGTGATATTTCACGCCTATTAGCTCTAGCACGACGAGACATAATTATTTCCCTCCTATAATCTCAATATATTATTTTTTTGTTACAGTTTTAGCAATTTTCGCTCCATATCTAGAACGCCCCTGAGACCTATTTTTGACTCCAGCAGCATCAAGAACACCTCTAACAATGCTAAAATTCACTCCAGACAAATCTTTAGGCCCACCACCACGAATCAAAACCTTACTATGCTCCTGTAGATTATGTCCCATACCAGGAATATAAACTGTAGCTTCAACTCCATGAGACATACGAACACGAGCAACTTTTCTTATAGCAGAGTTAGGCTTACGAGGAGTAGTAGTAAAAACTCTTGTACAAACAGCAGATCTCTGTGGAGCTCCGCGCAAACTCACAAGCGGAGTACCTTCTTTCTTAGGAGATCTACCCTTCCTAACCAGTTGATTTATAGTAGGCATCAATAAAAAACAAAAAAACACATGGAATAGTATCTATCAAGATATTATAAAAAATCAATAGCAAATTTAGTTTTAAAATGTAAATAAGCATCAAAAACGTGCACCAGCAATTTCTAAAATCATGCATAATTACTTTGAGTTTAAGCAAAAAATCAGTATCTGACATATAAAAAAACTAAAAACACAGTTATCTTAACAAAACAAAATCACTAGAGAATTGAATCAATGTAAATCCATATTAAATTTTTTCATTTTCTTAGATCTAGTAACTCCTCCAGTACCAGCAAATATTAACTTGCCCGCTATAGATGCAGCTTTATTACTTCTTAATAAATCAACCATATTATTTATGGCAGCTTCAGTAATTATAGGTATAGGAGCTCTAAAAGATGCCGCCGACATAAAAGAATCACTTGCCAGAGAAGCTTTTGTGATACCATCTAATCTACGCACACCAACAGGAGGCCTTTTGCCCTCTTCTAACATTGCCTTACGAACATTAATATAGTTATGAAAACTAATGACACTATTTTCCATATATTCAGAATCACCAGGGTCTACAATGTTCACTCTTAGTAGCATTTGCCGCACCATTACTTCAAAATGCTTATTACTTATCTTTATTCCTTGCATTCTGTAGACATCTTGAATCTCATTGATTAAATAATCAGCAAATTTCTCAACTCCCAATATAGCTAATATATCATGCAGAGAAGCCTCTCCATCGGTTATCAAATCTCCTGCACGAACCTTATCTCCATTTTGAACCATAATCTTTCTACTACGTGGAATGAAATAACTATCACGCTCTCCATCCATAGTATTTACATATACTATATTTCCAACCTTAAGATCATAATCAATAGATATTGAACCATTTCTAGCAACCATCACACCAACTTCTTTTTGCTTTTTAACTTCAAATAATTCAGAGACTCTCTGCAAACCATCAGTAATATCTTTAGATTTTAACATCTCTTTAGGCAAACGAGCCAAAACATCACCAACAGAAACAACATCTCCATCAGAAACTTGCAAAACAGATCTCGGCAGAACAGAATAAGACACTTCAGATCCATCTTCCAATTTTACAACAATAGATGGAGAAATTTTATCACCCTTAGATAGGGTCTTCCAATCCAAGACAGAAACAACCGATATACCTGTAACATCATCGACAATTTCCTTCAAAGAGACACCATCAATCAAATGTCTAAACACTACAGTTCCACTAAATTCAGAGATAAGAGGGGTTGCATAAGGATCCCATGAAGCTAAAACATCATTAGCTAACACTTGTTGGCCATCCTTAATATTCATTAATGAACCATAAGGCACCTTATACCTCGCAACCTCATCTCCAAATTCATCAATAAGAACGATATAACTAGATGTACCAACAGAAATTGTATTATATTCAGACTCAATAAATCTACAATTATCAAACACAGCCTTTCCCCCAACAGATGCAATAATCGCAGATTCTCCCGTATCTGCCTGAGCCAAACCACCCGCTTGAAAGTTACGCATGGTAAGCTGAGTACCAGGCTCACTTATAGATTGCGCAGCTACAATTCCAACAGATTCATACATATCAACAATGTGAGACTTAGCCAAATCCAATCCATAACACATTTTGCACACACTTCCATCTTTAGAGCCACAAACCAAAGGTGACCTAACCCACACAGCATCAACATACATTGAAATTTTTGCAGCCAACTCTTCAGAAATATACTCATTTCTACTACAAATAACCTCTCCACTTTTAGAGACCACATCTTTTGCAGTAAATCTACCAAATATTGCCTCAAACAATGAAACTATGGTCTCTCCCCCTCGCTTAACAGCTCGAACATAAATACCTTCTTCACAACCACAATCTTCTTCGCAAATTATACAATCTTGAGCAACATCAACTAATCTTCTAGTCAAGTAACCAGCATTCGCTGTTTTGAAAGCTGTATCCATCAAACCTTTTCTACCACCATGAGTAGAAATAAAATATTCAATCACGGTCAAACCCTCTATAAAAGAATGCACAACTGGCACTTCAATAACCTCATCTTTGGTATCAGTCATCATACCCCTAATAGCACAAAGTTGACGAATTTGCCCTTCAGAACCTCTTGCTCCAGAAGCACTTATAACATGTATATTGTTAAAGAACCCATCATTTTCAGCTTTTATTTTTTTCATCAGAGATCCATACAAAACCTCAGTCGCCTTAGACCAAGCCGCAAGAACTTTGTTATACCTTTCAGAATCAGTAAGTAATCCATTTATAAATTGCTCTCTATATTGAGAGACCATTGCCTCAGTTTGAGCAACAACTTCTTGCTTATCAGTTGGCACAATCATATCTTTCATACAAAAAGAAATTCCTGACATAGTAGCATAATAAAAACCTAAATCTTTTAATATATCTGCAATCTTAACTATACAACTATCTGGTACTTTCTTAGCAATATCAGTAAAAAACAACTTTATCGTTTTAGACGAAAAGACAAAATTCACATTATCAAAAGACAACAATCCAGAACTCACTTCATCAAGTTCAGTTTCAAATGCATGAAATAGAACACACCTACCAGGAGTTGTAACAACAAATCTAGGCCTACTTAAAGATAATCTCAGAATAATTTTCTGATGCATATAAACAACTTTAGAATTTAATGCAGAAATTACATCAGAAACAGACGCAAATCTTTGACAATCCTTATCATTAGAATCAGGATTCACCATGTAAGTCAAGTAATATAAACCTAAAATCATATCTTTGGTAGGTACTATAGAAAATGAACCATTTGCAGGGCTCCTAATATTTTTAGAAGACATCAACAAAACTCTAGCTTCAATCTGAGCCTCAATAGACAAAGGAACATGAACCGCCATTTGATCTCCATCGAAATCAGCATTGAAAGCACTACAAACTAATGGATGCAATTTTATTGCCTTTCCATCTGTAAGCACAACCTCAAACGCTTGAATACTCTGCCTATGCAAGGTTGGAGCACGATTTAAAAGAACTGGATGGCCAGAAACGACTTCTTCAAGCACATCCCAAACTTCACTAGCCCCAACTTCAATCATCTTTTTCGCACTTTGCAAAGTCTGAGCATACCCATGCCGACGTAGCATATTTAACACAAAAGGTTTAAATAACTCTATTGCCATCTCTTTGGGCAACCCACATTGATGAAGCTTCAAATCATGCCCTACAACAATTACAGACCTACCAGAATAATCAACTCTTTTACCAAGTAAATTTTGCCTAAAACGACCCTGTTTCCCACGAAAAGAGTCAGATAAAGACTTCAAAGGCCGCTTATTCATCCCCAAAATTGGACGAGGCCTTCTACTATTGTCAAACAGAGCATCAACTGACTCTTGTAACATTCTCCTCTCGTTTCGAATAATTATGTCTGGGGCTCTTAAATCAATCAACCTACGAAGACGATTATTTCTATTAATAACTCTTCTATACAAATCATTCAAATCAGAAACTGCAAATCTACCACCATCTAAAGGCACTAACGGCCTCAAGTCAGGTGGCAAAACTGGCAAAACATCTATCATCATCCATTCTGGTTTATTTCCACTGCGAATAAAAGATTCCACCATATCCAATCTCTTCATCGCCTTCTTTTTCTTTATATCAGAATTCGTAGCAGATATTTCATGCAACAACGCATCACGCTCAGCCAGCAAATCCAAAGATGACAACATATTTTTTATAGCCTCAGCTCCAATAAAAGCTACAAACTCATCTCCTGTTTCTTCGCATTGATTTACTTCTTCTAAATATTCTTCTTCAGAAAGAAGTTGATTTTTTTCAAGAGCTGTAGTGCCAGGGTCAACCACAACATATTTCTCAAAATAAAGGATAGCATCCAATTCCTTCATAGACATACCCAAAAGAGTAGCAACTCTACTAGGAACTGACTTTGTGAACCATATATGAGCTACAGGCGAAGCCAAATCGATATGACCCATTCGAAATCTACGAACTTTTGATAAACAAACCTCCACTCCGCATTTTTCACAAACCACACCTACTGACTTGCCAGCATATCTACTGCGTTTATATTTTCCGCATATACACTCATAATCTCTCACAGGACCAAATATGCGACAACAAAACAAACCATCTCTTTCAGGCTTGCCAGTCCTATAGTTTATAGTCTCTGGACGCTTAACTTCTCCACTAGACCATGACCGTATCATATCCGGACTAGCTATTGATAATGATATAGCATCAAAATTTTCAAACATTGAATCTACATCTGCAACTCTATTAGATCCCTTAAAATTAAACATATTCATACCAACCTCATCAAAATTAAAGAATTAACGTAATCACTATTCATCATCAGTTGTTGAACCAAAATCACGAGCAACCGCAGTTTCATCAGATTCATCTGAAATGACATCACTCACATCGAACACCTTCTCAGAATCAGAAATATGACCTTCATCTGAAGATTTGCTATCAAAAAACTTACAAGAATAACGAGAACTATCATTCATAAACTTCATAGAATAAGCATCATCGGCCGAATGCAAATGAGGATATATACACAAAGCTTCCAGCTCTTTGCACAAAACTTGAAACGCAGCAGAAGTACTAGAACCAGCTTTATGAGAATGCTGTCCCTCTATAATTCCAGAATAGATACGACCTCGGCCTTCAACAGAATCAGATTTATCTGTCAACATCTCTCGCAAAATATAAGCAGCTCCATAACCTTCAAGAGCCCAAACTTCCATTTCTCCAAGTCTTTGACCTCCAAACTGAGCCTTTCCACCAAGAGGTTGCTGCGTCACCAAACTGTACCCTCCAACAGAACGAGCATGAATCTTATCTTCAACCAAATGGTGCAACTTTAAATAATGCATTACTCCAACAGTGACTGGACGGTCAAATTTCTCTCCAATTCTTCCATCAAATAACTCATGCTCTCCACTTGCATCAACTCCAAGAACATTAGCCAATTGCTTTATATCTTCATTTGAGACTCCATCAAATATCGGAGAAGCAATATGCATACCACGTGATAATCCAGTTGCAAAAAGAATCACTTCATCATCAGTCATACCATCAACAGAAAAACCACGCACAAAACAACCATCTCTAATCACGTCACAAGAATACAATTTTAGTAAGAACTCTCTCAATTTAGAACAATCAAAGACCTCTTGAACAGATATTTCACACAAAAATTGACGAATAACTTCACCAACTTTTAACAAAAGACCACCAAATACAGTCTCAACAATCTGCCCTATATTCATACGAGAAGGCACACCCGTAGGAGTAACAGCTATATCAATAGGAGTCCCATCACTAAGATAAGGCATATCTTCAACTGGTAAAATACACGCAACAACACCCTTATTTCCATGACGACCAGCCATTTTATCTCCAACCATCAAACGCCGCTTCGTCATCAAAGTAAATCGAACCTTAATAGAGCCAGAAGGCAAATCATCCCCCCTCAAAATTCCACTACGATCCTCATCATACTTATTTTCTAGAGCCACAAACTCTTTCTTATACAAATCGACAACAGAGTCAATTTCTTTTTTATGAAGCTTATTAGTCGATGAAATAAGAAAAAACTTCTTTAAATCAACCATTTCATTTAGCAAAGACTCTGTCAACTTAACTTTATTTACATATAAATCATAGCCCTTCTCAATCAAAGTCCTAAAAAAATGCCTCAAGCCAAAAACAAAAAAAGTACAATCATCTTTAAATTTTTTCTCAAGCTCATCAAGTCTTTTCCTTTCCATAAACAGCACAGAAGAATCCTTTTCCTGACCACCTTTTACAAAATACTCAACATTCACAACAGTTGCATTCCTCACACCTGGGGGCACTCGCAAAGACAAATCTTTAACATCATGAGCGACATCACCAAAAAGCGCTTTTAATAACCTCTCTTCAGGTAAAGATCTATAACCCATAACATTTCTACTGACTTTACCAGCCAAAATATCACCAGTATTGACCACACTTCCAACACGAGCCAAACCAAATTCATTTAAATGCACAAGCTTTCCGGAAGCCACATTTGGAACATTTCTGGTAAATTCTTCTTCCACTCCCTTTGAATTAGAAACTTTGCACTCATACTGAGACAAATGACACGACGTAAAAGCATCAGCAACTTTATCTGACACAACAATAGCATCTTCGAAATTCATTCCATGCAAAGAAACAAAAGCAACCAACAAATCTCTTCCAAGAGCCAACTCACCAGCATTAATTGCCGGGCCAGTAGAAATAACCTGTCCAGATTTTACAAAATCACCAACACTAACGAAAGGCTTTTGATTAACGCAAGTTCCAGCATTTGACTTCTGAAATTTCCTCAGATAATAGACATCAACTCCTGAAAAATCACTTCTATTAACAACAATCACACTTCCATCAACCTTAACCACATATCCATCAAAATTAGCTCGCACGACAGCCCCAGACTCTCTAGCAACATAAGCTTCATATCCTGTACCAATTAATGCCTCTTGAGGGTTCAAAAGTGGAACAGCCTGCCTCTGCATGTTTGCCCCCATCAAAGCCCTATGCGCATCATCTTTCTCAACAAACGGAATAAGCGAAGTTGCAACAGAGAACCCTTGAACCGAACTTACATCGCATAAAGTGACTTCATCAGCAGATACAAGAACATAATCTGGACCACTTCTAACAACAACTTCTGTTTTTTTTTCTCGATCATTCAACAAATCTGTAGCCTGAGCAATTTTATGACCAGACTCTTGACCTGCCGTGAGATGAACACAATTTCGATCAACCACTCCACTCACCACAGGATGATAAGGCGTTCTCAAAAACCCATGTTTATCAACATTAGCAAACATCGCGAGCGACACAACCAACCCCAAATTCGGCCCTTCCGGCGTTTCAGCAGGACATATCTTACCATATTGAGTATAATGCACATCGCGAGCTTCAATTCCAGCACTCCTATCTCGAGAGATAGCTCCATGACCAAGAGCAGACAACCTTCTTTTATGACTAACCTCAGAAAGTGGATTGGTCTGATCCATAAATTGCGATAATTGACTCAATAAAAGACAATCTCTGAGAGGAATATCCAAAAATTTAACACTAACAAGATCAGAAGGCATAACCGTAGACGGATCAGACGCATTCAAAGCATCTACCATACTTCGCTCAACACGACCAAAGCTCAAAACACACTGATTTAAAAACAATTCACCAACAGATCTAACCCTTCTACAAAGCAAACTATCGACATCATCAATATTTTCATTTCCAGCGATGACGTTTATTAACATCTTAACAACTTTTATTAAACACGCAGGAGTCAATACATGCACATCATCATCAACATTCAAACACAAACGCTCATTTAATTTTGCTCTACCCACAGATGTGAGATCATAACGCATAGAATCAAAAAATAAACCATAGAAAAACGATCTCGCTCCATCAAAAGACGGAGTATCACCAGGCCGAATTGCCCTATACACATCACAAATAGCATCTACTGGCAAAACATTCTTATCAGCAAGAATTGTATTCATCATATGAGGAGACTTATTAACTTCACAACTAAAAATAATAGTCAAACTTCCAACATTAGTATCTCGAAAAACTGAGAGCATATCAGAAGAAATCATGTCACCAGCTTTAGCAATACACTCACCAGTAGCCATATCAAAAACATCTGAAACAAGATAAGAATTTATCAAAAAAGACTCATCAATTTCGACACTTGAACTATCACGACTAGCATATTCAATAGACAAAGAATCAACCACCCTTCCTTTTTTAAAAAGCACATTCCCAGTCTGCAAATTCACGAAATCATTACTCATGATACAACCTTCAAATGTAGAGAAATCAGAATTAACAAGCCAATTATCACCAACTCTTGAAATTTTCTTCACTCCATAGAAAAATGCCAACAATTTAAATTTATCAAGCTCAATCGCACTATCCGAATCATGATTTGAAGACAAAAAATCACACGATTCTGCAGGCAAATTCAAACTTAGCAAATGAGATCTCTTTAATAAATCATTTAAAGAAAGCAAAAAAGTGCTAGCAAGAACCTTTCTTTTTTTATCAATTCTAGCAAAAATCATACTCTTAGCATCTTCAAAATCAATCCAAGACCCCCTATAAGGAATGATCTTAGCATAATAAGAAGAATGCCTATCCTTTAAACCGTCAGAACCAAAAATCACTCCAGGAGAACGATGAATCTGTGAAACTATCACCCTTTCAACGCCATTTACAATAAAAGAACCATTCCTCACCATGCATGGCATTTCTCCCATATATATCTCTTCTGGTCTAACAAACTCCTCGCCCTCATTCTTATACACAATCTCAAAAGTAGCAAATATTGGCACAGAATAAGTCAATTCTCTTTTGATACACTCTTCAGGAGAGAATCTATGAATTCCAAAACGATAATGCAAATACCTCAATTGCAACGACTTCGAAGAATTGTACAAAGGGAAAAACCTTCGCAAAGACAAAGACAAATCACCTTCAAACTCATTACTTCCCATAAATCTAAAGTAAGATTCTTCTTGAACAGACAGTAGGGAATTATCAGGAAAAACAATAGGCAAGCGAGAAAAAGACCTACGAGTCACACAACGACCGCGAACAGGACGATCATTACAAAATCCGATCTTCATATGTAACACTTAATACAATTATTTCAATTCGACAGAAGCGCCAGCCTCTTCAAGCTTACTCTTCAAAGCATCAGCATCAATCTTAGATACCCCTGTCTTAATTACACCTAATCCCTCTACCAAATCCTTAGCCTCCTTCAAGCCCAAACCTGTCAATTCTCTAACAACTTTTATCAACTCGATTTTCTTAGCTCCCACTGAAGTTAACTTCACATCAAAAGAAGACTTCTCTTCTTGAGAAGGCATCGCAGCAGCTGAAGGAGCCGACATAGAAACAGCTGAGACCCCCCAAGCCTCTTCCATTTTTTTGCACAACAAAGCCGCCTCTTCAATACTTAACTTAGACAAATTATCCAATATATCATTCAACCTTTCCGACACAAATTCCTCCCAAAGTAAAAAAAACGTAAAAACATTCACAATCACGGTGATTTTATACCACACAAATAACAAATGCAATATAAACTCAGGATTTTTTTACACTTTCATAATCCAAACAACAATCAAAATATTAAATTAAAAATTAATGAAAAATAGTAAATATTACCGCAAATTTAAGGCAATAAAAGATTGTAAAAAACAACCAACATCATATCAAAGCACTCATAGATCATGAAAAACAATTCTTAAAAAATCATCACAAATTCACACAAATCTTCATGCACAAATTCATAAAATCACAACCTCATAGACAAATCCACACAAATCAAATATTAAGACCTTTTAGCCAATGCATTCATAATACACGCAAGTTTAGATCCAACCGAAGACAAGCAAGATATCATTTTAGATCTAGCATCATCAATAGAAACAACATTTCCGATACACTCAATCTCAGCCGCGTCTAAAACTCCGCTTGTAGATATTCCACCCAACACAAAACTCACTTTTGTCGATTTTAAGAATTCATTCAAAATCCTAGAAATCGCTGCAGAATCATTTCCAAAAATCATAAAAATGGAGTTAGACAAAAATTTCATCAAATCTGAATATTTATCACCAAAACGACTCAAAGCAATAGAAGCCAAAGTGTTCTTAGAAAAAAGAACAGCAGCACCAACTTCTCTCAATTTTCTACGCAAAACAAAAATTTCAGAAAAAACCAAGCCATTATTTGATAATATAACGAAGAAAGAATTTTCACTAAGCATTCTTTCAAAATTATTAACAAATTCTTTTTTTTCCAACTTATTCATTTTACACCCCCACAAACCGTAGACAAATCTATCTTAACAGAAGGCCCCATCGTTGAAGAGACAAACGCA
Organism: Candidatus Gromoviella agglomerans; assembly: GCF_021065005.1. Classification (GTDB taxonomy): domain Bacteria; phylum Pseudomonadota; class Alphaproteobacteria; order CAJXXZ01; genus Gromoviella; species Gromoviella agglomerans. Next base: position 508,438 of record NZ_CP069247.1, on the reverse strand, counting down.
CTCAAAATATACGAACTTCCCTTCAAAGTCGCTGGACGCATACGAACAACTTCATCAAAAAAAGCAGAAGCATTCGCAACCAAATCATCAACAGAAAACCTCACTCGCCCAATAGAACAGTGCAACGCTCCTTGCTTGTCATTTTTGTAACGTATCACTCCAGACTTAGCGCGCTTGACAGCATTTAACAAATCATCCTCTTTTTCAAAAATTGTCCCCATTTTTACATCTGGCATAAGACCTTTTGGCCCCAAAATTTTAGCAACCTTCGAGAGTTGAGACATTGCACTCTTCATCGCAAAACATATGTCAAAAGAAATAGCCCCACTCTGAATATCAGACACCAAATCATCAAATCCGACATAAGCCGCACCAGCCGCCTTAAAATCATTTGACGACAACCCTTTTCCCACAACAGCCATCACCAAATCCCTTCCAATTCCAGCAGGAGGAAAAAGCGAACCTTTCACAACTTGCGTAGAAATCTTTGGATCAATAGCCAAACGGACATTCAAATCAACAGACTCATTAAAATTCGCAAAAGCCATATCTTTCACACACGAAAAAGCATCTTTCATAGATACAGCACTCGAAGGCAACGAAGCGCACGCAGTAACGAATTTTTTCCCCATTTTTTTCATACACCCTCCAAAATACCAGGCGCCAACAAAACACCCATCGACATAGCAGAACCAGCTATAATCCTAAAACCACCAGTTCGATCATAACAATTCAAATCATCTTTCTTTTTGTCAAAAATATTTTCCATATCCTCAAGGTCTAGAACACCAACCACAGATTTTCCAGGAGCACGAGCTCCCTTAAGCGGCCCATCAGCAGAAGAAACCTTAGAAGTAGCAACCTTTTTTGCACCCTTCTTCACCTGCACATCTTCCTCCACAACATTCTTCACACCTTTCTTCGTCAACGCCTCCTTTATCAAAAACGACACTGACGGAGATTTTATATCAAAAACAAAACTTTTATCATCATAAACAGTAACAACACAAGGCAATTCGATGCCTTTTTCATAACCAGCAACACGCTCTTCAAAAGCCTTGCAAAACATAGGAATATTAGCACCGTGCGCACCCAAACGAGGCGCAACAACAGCAGTAAGAGCTGTACCAGTAACCAACCTCAAACGCAAAACAGCCTTGATATTTTTCTTTACAGCCATTAATCCTCCTTAACTTTCTCAACTTGATCAAAAGCAACCTCCAAAGGAGTTGACTGACCAAAAACAAAAACAGACACCTTTAAAGAACATTTTTCCATCATAACATCCTCCACAGTCCCAACAAAAGAAGTAAAAGGACCATCACAAATTCTAACTCGCTCCCCAACAACAAAAGCACTTACAGACGACGACGCGATATCATTTAGCCTACCAATCATAGAGTTAATCTCTTTATCAGAAACTGGCATTGGAGCCTCTCCACCCAAAAACGAAGTAGACTTATTTATGGATGATATCGCAGACAAAACATCATCATTAAGATCCATCTTGATAAAAACATAACCAGGTAGCGCTCCTCTCTCTTTTTCTAAAAGAGCTCCCTTAACAACCTCAACAACCTTTTCCCTAGGTGCAAAAATTTCGCCAATTCCCGAAACTCCCCCATCTCTCACAGCTTCCATCTCACGCACAAAACGCTTCTCTTGACCAGCATAAACTTTTAAAACATACCATTTCATCCCCATAAGAGCCTCTTAAGAACGCAATACAAAGGAAAACTTACACAATATAACATAAAATTCCAAAAAGAAAAACACTTTTTATAACTATCAATCAAGTAAAAATGCCACAAACTTCGAGAGCAAAAGATCAACAAAGAAAAAAAATACCATAAACACAAACATCATCAAAAAAACTATAGAGGCATGAGCGTAAACCTCTTTTTTTGAAGGCCAACTGATCTTACTTATCTCCATAAGTGAAGATTTTATAAAAACAATCAGAGAAGACAAAACACTCACAATAAATCACTGGATAATAATTACACATTATTTCATAAAACAACCATAATATAAATATCTACAATAAAAAAACAGGAGAGAAGGGACTCGAACCCCCAACACTCGGTTTTGGAGACCGATGCTCTACCAATTGAACTACTCTCCTAAAAGCAAAGAGCGGGTGATGGGAATCGAACCCACATCAACAGCTTGGAAGGCTGAGGTTCTACCATTGAACTACACCCGCGGAAATTTGGAGGGGGCAGGATTTGAACCTACGTAGGAATTAACCGACAGATTTACAGTCTGTTGCTTTTGACCGCTCAGCCACCCCTCCTCATCACGATTTGGATTATCACAGCATTTTTCAAAAAAATCAATAGAAAAACTCAATAACATAAAAAGAACTAAAGAATTTATACAAATAATTTCAACTCAAAAGCAAATACCATTTTAACATAATTTGAGTAAGCTATTCATCAAATTTACAATACATTAGATGATCATGCACATCTCATATATAATCAAATTTAAAAAAACAATCCACAAAATACAAAACAAACTGATATAGCAACACTGGACAAACTTTGTAGCACAAAATTTTTCAAAAAAAACAATTTTATTATCATAAGGTCAATTAAAAAAACGCAAAATCTTCAAAAATTGAAAGATTTTCCACATCCACAACCACCTTTTTCATTTGGATTATTAAATACGAACCCCTCACTTAACAAACCAACATTGTAATCCACTTCACAGCTATTTACAAACGAACTGATCGAAGAATCGACATAAAACTTAACTCCATTCAGCTCAAACACCAGATCATTTTCATCAATTTCCTTCACCACCGACATATCATAACTCATTCCGGAACAACCATACCTCTTCATAGAAAGACGCAACTCTCCACTTTTCGATAGATCGAGAATTTTTCGAATCGCCACATCAGTAAAAAACAACTTAACATCTCTATTAATCGAAATCAGCTCCATTTTGCCTCCTAAACCTTCTTTAACGCAGCTAGAGACTTCCTTTTTTGCTTATAATCCTCCACAGCCTCCTTTATTGCCTCTTCAGCAAGGACAGAACAATGACTTTTTATTTTCGGCAACTGCAAATCAGATGCTATATCAGTATTTTTGATTGAAAGCACGTCATCAATATGCCTGCCCATTAGCAATTCAGTCACAAGCGAGCTAGAAGCAATAGCAGACCCACAACCAAAAGTCTTAAAAACAACATCATTTATCATTCCAGTCTCTGAATCAACCATAATCTGCAATTTCATAACATCACCACATGCGGGAGCTCCAACTATTCCAGTGCCAACGTTCATATCATTTTTATCAAAAGACCCGACATTTCTGGGATTCTCGTAGTGATCAATCACTTTCTTACTGTAAGTCATAATAAAAAAAAACACAACACAAAGGATTATAGACACATATCAATCAAAAAAAACACTATTAAGTATAAATTGAATTTACAGCAATTTTTAAAGCAATCAAATTAATTAAATCAGCAGAAGAAAAACCCACTCCTTGATTAATATAAACGAGAGTACCGCCATCAACTGAAACAGCTTCACTATGAGACTTATCTCGAATAAAATGATCTCGACAATCGTATTGCAGTCTCAATTGCTCCAACAATCTTGAAGGATCGCTTTTCAAATTCATAAGCTTATCTATCAAAGACTTATGGGCAGTTGCATCACTCGACAAAGGGACAAAAACTCTCAACACTCCCGCATCTTTCAAAGATAAAAAAATCATACTGTCAATGTCATTTATTGAAGACATTGCTTTACGAACTAAAAGTCTAATACTATCTATCTCATTTTTAAAAACAGCAAAAAACAAAAGAGCATTTTTACGACTCACACCAATATTAGCACAAGATCCCAAAATTAAGTCAAAATCCCTTCCAGTAGCAGAAATAACAAAATCACGCACATCTCTGTATTTGACCTCACGCGAATTAGCGTAGAGATTAAGCATATTTAATATACTCGCACGAATTTTTTTATGTACATTAATCATATCAGAATCAGTTACTCCGAATATATTTTTAAATAACAAGCACATCTGTTCTACATCGCTATTACACACAACAACATTATGAATAGTACGAACGTACTGATCGGAAATTCCCCAAGAAAAATGAACAAAAAAGAGAGAAAAAATAAAAGCAATAAAGAACATACACACTCACTAAGAGGCTATAGCATTAAAAGAAGATACAATATAATCCCTTATAACACCAGCAATAACATCGGGCGTATCGGATGAAAATCCACCACTTAACTTACAGTGCTCAAGCTTTATCGGAGAGTTAATGGATGTTTTTTGAACAAACTTAGACACTTCACTCGTACATTGCAAAGACTCACCTTCAGAAACAGGAGCATCAATAATTATTCCAGAACAAGGACATGGAGCCAAAAAAGAGAAATCGCTAGTCTTAATAGGAGGATTAATTGCTATAAATCTATCAAATTCCGGTCTCCTCATTAAAAGCTGCATTCCGACCCAAGCACCATCATTGACTCCAATGACAAAACACTTTGAAGCGTATGGATTCAGAGAGCGCAACCTAGACCAGCAAAAAACAGCATTCATAAGATCTCGATTAGTGGATCTAGCTTCCATAACCAAAACATTAAAATGCAATCCACGCAAAGTATTTACAATAGAATTCTGAACAGAATCATTTACACGATGAACCAGAAACAAAACAAGAGGAGAGTAAGAAGAAGACCTTAAATACTTACACCTAACCTTATCTCCGTTTTCTACTGTAATACTCAATATTTGCACAACAAACTTCAAAAAGAAATGCTGAATTGTACCATTAAAATTTTCATTATTCTATAACATGTTCAAAAATTTCAATCATAAAGATTTTTCACTATAAATTTGCAAAAAAATCAAATAAAATGCAATACTTAAATGATAAGAAAAATGAATATAGAGGACATAATTCTCAATCTGCAGCAATTTTGGAAAGATTACGGATGTACGATTTTACCACAGTATGATATGGAGATGGGAGCAGGCACATTTCACCCAGAGACCTTTTTCAGATCAATAACCAAATCAAAATGGAATTGCGCATTTATTCAGGTATGTCGGAGACCATTTGACGGAAGATACGGAGAAAATCCTAACAGATTGCAGAAATTTCATCAATTTCAGGTCACTTTAAAACCATCTCCACTTCATGCACAAGAACTCGCACTAAAAAGTTTAGAGAAAATAGGAATTACCCCAGACGAAAATGAGATTCGATTTCTGGAAGACAATTGGGAAAGCCCGACATTAGGCGCATCTGGAATAGGATGGGAAGTACAGTACAATGGAATGGAAATTCTACAGTTCACATACTTTCAGCAATTTGCATCTGTTCAATGCAATCCCATTACTGTTGAGATAACATATGGAATAGAAAGACTCGCTATGTGTGTTCAAAACTGTCAAAATACATACGATCTAATATGGTCAGACGATGTAAAATATCGAGACTTATTTTACATTCAGGAGAAAGAGTGCTCAGAATTCAATTTCAATGAAGCTGCAACAGATATAATATCTCGACAATTTTTCGAATCACTACTTGAGTGCAGGCGTTTAATTGATAAGGGCTTAATACTTCCTGCATACGAGTATTGCATAAAATCAAGTCATTTATTCAACTTAATGGAAGCTAGAGGAGTCATAAGCACAAGCGAAAGATGTAACAATATTTTAAAGATTCGAGAACTTGCATCTTTATGCGCTCACAGATATCTTGAGAACAATCAAGAGCATTCATTACGTTTTAGCCTGGGAGATTTATAAATGAAATCACAAGACCAAAATACTTTCATATTTGAGTTATTATGCGGAGAATTGCCATCACATTCTCAAAAATTCATCTTACAAGAGTGGAATAAACACATAAACAGCACATTCAAAACTTACGGATCTACTGAGATACCATGTGAATTTCAGCTATTTTCGACTTCTCGCAGAGTTATAGCTAAAATATGGAATTTTCCTTTAACTTTCATATCAAAAGCTGTAAGAAAGCAAGGTCCAGAAATATCAAATATTGATGCATTTGAGGCATTTTTAATTGCAAATAATGCTACAGAAACAAATTGTACAAAGAAAACATTCAAAGATAAAACTTTTTGGGAACTTACAAAAGAATCATCTACACAATCAATTGAGTCTTTACTACAACATTTATCTAATAAATTTATTTACGAAACTAAGGGGCCAAAAATGATGAGATGGAGCGAATCCACACTTCATTGGTTTCGACCAATAATATCAATATTATCCTTACTAAACGATAAACTCATGACATGGCAGTACGATTACATCACCACAAGCAACAAGACTTCTGATCATCGTCAATTAAATCGTCAAGTAATAATCACAAATGCTACAAATTATGAAAATTCCATGCAACGGGTAATATTAGCTCAAAAAGAGAGAGAAGAAAAAATCATAAATCAATTAACTGAAGCATACAAAAACAACAAATGTGAGTTTCATCTCACAAATGAGAACGCATCAATCGTAGAAGAGAATGCTTACAATGCGGAATTTCCATCTGTTCTCACCGGGAGCTTTGAAAAAAAATTTCTAGAACTCCCTTCAGAGATAATCTTCACTGTTTTAAAAAATCACCAACGTGCTTTTTATATCAAAAACGATTTATTTCCAAAATTTTGCATAGTATCAGACTCATTATCTGAAAGAAAAGATAAAATCATCAATGGGAACGAAAATGTTATATCAGCTCGTCTTGAAGATGCTCTATTTTTCTGGAGATTAGATATAAATACTCAAAAATCGGTATGCGAGAACAAACTAAGACAAAAGACATATTATGAAGGATTCGGAACAATCTTTGATAAGATACAACGAATGAAGGAGATCGCGAAATGGATTTGCAGTCAGAAAGAAATTTACGATAACATCATTATAGCAATTGAGTATTCAAAATTAGATCTAATTTTACAAACCGTTCAGGAATTTCCAGAATTACAGGGGATAATAGGAGCTTATCATTTCAAGCATCAGCATCAGCATAAGAATGAAATTTTCGATGCAATATACAATCAATATAACCAGTATAAAATTACTGATAAATTGAATAACATTACTAAACACATCATTCTTATCGACAATATAGATAAACTGATTATGTTTTTCATGTTAGATATCACTCCCAAGAGCAGCGGTGATCCCTTTAGCTTAAAACGTAGTGGAAATTCTGTAATAAAAATGCTTTGCAACATTGAAGATTTTTCCATAAATGATCTAATATCACTTATAGAAGTATGGGCAAAATCATTTGCATCAGACAAGCAAAATTTTGATATACAATCACAAAAACTCTCATCATTTTTAATAGATAGAACCTATAGAGTCTTCTCGGACGAAATGAATATTCATAAAGATATTTTGAGCAAAATGAATTTACTCAAAAAATACAATTTTCACACTGAAATGAATCGTGCAAAAATATTGCAAGAAAATTATGAGTATTTTGATAAAATGATCAGCCTTCATAAAAGGTTATCTGGACTAATAACTGAATACAATCATAATATTAACGAACAAGATAAGATGGATAGCCTAGATCACAAAACTACATTTCACAGGACATTAATGAATAAAATAGAAGGTGTGTCTTCATCAGAATTGGAATCAAATATAAAATATGCAATTGAAAACATTGATAAAGTAAACCATTTGATAGATACAGAAGCTATTCACGATTCAAAGGAGTCAATTAACTACGATATCGCGTTTATGTTTCATAAATTACTTGACAACATCATTTTTTGCGAAACAAAATGATTTACCGTGATTTCAATCATTAATGAATCATCTAGAACACGCAAGCAGCATATTAATATACTTATGTACATACCTAGGAATTATGCTAATACTGAGCATCGTATTCAGGTCAAAAGCAATAACAGATCATATGCTAGCAGGGAGACAGATGACAACAATACAAACAGCAATGAGCGTCGCATCAGCAGACACTAGCAGCTGGGTCATAATATCTTTACCCGCAGCTGTTTATACTTATGGAATGAGTCAATCACTAATTCCAATAGGTTTGATCATTGGGTCATACATTAGCTGGAAATACGTAGCAGCAAAATTAAGACAAAGGACTATTGAGACAGATTCAATGACAATTCCAGAGTATTTAAGTAAATGCTGTGTAAACGGTAAAAACTCATCAATTATAAAAACACTCAGTTCAATAATCATCTTAATATTTCTAGTAATATACATCGCGTCTGGATTAAAAAGTGGAGCAATACTAGTACAGTGTTTCACAGGTATAAAATACCACAATGCACTAAAAATCTTCACAATTTTCATAATATTGTACTCTTCAATTGGAGGAATGAAAGCGATGGGGAAACTTGATATTATTCAAGTATCACTTATAATGCTGACATTAATATCAATTCCTTTGTACACAAGGCGCAGCACGAACATAATAAATGAAATTCACCAGTGGATATACTCAAAGAATGATTATTCTTATATATCGATAATTTCATCTTTGTGCTGGGGGCTTGGATATCTTGGAGAACCTCACTTACTGTTAAAATTCATGGCATCAAAATCTTCAGAGAACATCGAGAAAGCAAGAAAATTTTGCTTAAGCTGGATGATAATTGCTTTTTCTTGTGCTGTAACAATCGGGTGCATAGGAAAAACCATGTGGACGGTTGAAGACCCTGAGCAACTATTTTTTCATGCCGTATTTAATAGCTTTGGAACACACATGATCGGAATAATTTTCTCTGGAGTAATAGCTGCTATACTAAGTACAATTTGCGCACAAACATTAGCATGTTCTTCCATATTAATGAGCAAAATAAGCTATTATATAAAGCTAAACTCATTTGGATTATCGTTCATACCAATATTCATAACATCCGGACTATCGTTCATAGTGTCATTTAATCCAGAGAACAAAATTATGGACTTAGTAGCATATTCGTGGGCTGGATTAGGATCATCTTTTGGTGCAGTAATTGTATACTCAATTTACTCAAAACGATGTTATTTTTATGAAATATTTCTAGGAATTGTTATGGGGTTTTTTGGAGTAATTCTTTGCGGATTTTTAAAATGGTCTCAAATAGTGGATCAAGACCTGTACGAAATGATTCCAGGGTTTGTTTTGAGTATAATTGGCATTTTATTTGGAAGATTCATACACAAAAATAGCAACAAATCATTATCCTGCTCATAATTATCTGATAAAATTGTAAAATTTCACTTAATCACATGTACGAACTATCTTCAAAAAACATACAAATAATCCTTATTGGATATGGGAAAATGGGACACGCGATAGAGTCATTAATTCAAAAAAATGACTTACATTCAATTATAAACAATGAAGATGACTTCAAACAATTGTGTATACTTGCATCACAAAACGAGGAATTTTTGCAAAATATAGTGATTATCGACTTTTCTGATGGAACAGGATGCTTGGACAGAATAAAAACTCTACTAGGTATGGGGTCAAAAATAATATCCGGAACAACAGGATGGAACTATGAATTCATATACGAGAATTGGAATAAATTTCCATACACGACAGATTCAGCATTTTTACATTCATCAAATTTCTCAATAGGAGTAAATATATTTTGGAATTTGATAAAACAAGCAACAAAAACATTATCCAAGTTTAATTTTTCAGCTACAGGACATGAGATTCATCACGCAGAAAAAAAAGATGCACCTTCAGGCACAGCAAAAAAAACATTAGAAATCATAAGAGAGCATATTCCTAACACAAGGGAATTTTCTTTTGAGAGAAAAGGAAATGAAAAAGGAACTCATACAGTTAGTTATTTCACAGAATTTGAGGAGATTTCGATCTCTCATAAAGCTCTTTCAAGAGAAATTTTCGCAAAAGGCGCAATCGAAGCTGGAATATGGATAAGCAAGAGAAAAGGAATATTTAGTATGAGCGATTTTTTAAAAGACTACTTATCATTGGACGAATAATTACTTCAATATATAATCTTGCAAAATAAAACTTATTCACATGCAAAGATTTATAGATTTGATATATAACTGCAATATTATCAGAGATATACGTACACAAATTACTCTTGATTTTTTAATTTTATTGATGCCATATTTCTTGATAATTGGAATTTTATGTCATTTAACATACCAAAACTTCTTTATATATTGCACATTATCAGTATTTGCAATATCTGCATTTTATGCAAAGTACAAACAGGATATTTTACAGAAATTAATATTAATCACATCGGGATTGTTAACAGGAGCAATCATTATTCATCTTCACATATTATGCTCAACCACAGAATTATTAGCTAATTCAGAAAAAGTTCACTTACAGGGTGAAATTGTATGTGTAAAAACTCATATAAAAAACAAAATGGGAGAAATTCGCCATAATGCAATTCTAAAACCAATAAGTATAACAAAAAACAGTAAGAGTGAAGATTTATTAAAATCAATAAAATACATTAAATTATCATCAAACAAACCCATATTTACAGGAGATATCATCGAAATAGATACAACGCTTAAGCCGATTAGCAACACATCATATCAACCGTATGAAAGAATAATTAGCAAATTAAGTGGAATTTCATGTAAATGTACTATTATTCACGATAAATTATCACGCAATAAATATGAAAAATTAACATTTATACAAAAAGTCAGAATAAAAATTCATCAAAATTTCCTCAAGCAATTAGGGCAAATTAACGGAGGCATCGCATCAGCACTAATTACCGGTATATCAGAAGAAACAGCTTACATAAAAAGAGATTTCAGTCAATCTGGATTAGCTCACTTACTCGCCATATCTGGATTGCACATGTCGATCATAGCTTCCATAGTATTTTTCATTTTTCATACAATACTCATGCCATTTTTCATGATAAATTCAAAGAGATTCGCTGGAATAATATCTATAATATGCACATCAATATACTCTCTTTTGTCTGGCGGAAGTATATCTGCAATCAGAGCCTTCTTGATGACATCATTCATTTTTGTTGGCATAATTTTTCATAGAAAAACAATTCTTGTACGAAATATATCAGTTGCTGCATCAATAATCCTATGGATTACTCCTTTATCTCTGATGAATCCGGGATTTGTATTATCTTTTGCAGCTGTCATAGGGCTAGCAAGTATATCAAGAAGCATTTCAACTAAAAGAAATATCACATCATATACGAAAGAAATACTTTCATCTTCGCTTGCGTCAACTTTTGCAACAGCTTTATACACTGTTTTCTTCTTTAAGCAATTCACACTTTACGGCATAATATCAAACATCATAGCAATTCCATTAACAATATCAGTAATAATGCCACTATGTATAGTTACACTAGTACTGAGCCTATTTTGTACCAATCCAATAACTATTTATCCACTTGATATAAGCATTGATATTTTACGAAAAATTGCATCATTTGTCGCAAATTTACACTCAATCAATTTTGAATACTACAGCATTTCTGGAGCAGAAGTTCTATTTTTCACATTTGTAATATTCTTTGTATGCTTTACAAAAAGTCTATATAAAATTCCTATAACAGCAGCAAGTTTTATAGTATTGATTTACAACAACTTTCATCAACCGATCTCAATAATCGAAATAACAAACGATAAAATCGTTCAGCGAAATAAATACGGAAAGTTATCATTCAAAATTTGTCATACAACAAATACTAAAAACCTGCAGAAATTTCTTGGAAATGGAGCAGATCTCATAATCGATGATATTAGATTTTCATTAATGAATGAAGGTATTCAAATAACATACAAAAATTTCCTTAAAATATTTAAATTTATAGATATAAGCCAATTTCACATATTGGTAGAAAAATATGGTGATAATATTAAAATTGTCAAAAATCAAATTAAATGCATTGCTTAGACAAACGAAAAAATCATTTATATTGTACTCAAACTGTAACAACATCAGTTAAATTAGATTTGAGCAGCAAATACTTCCTTGATCAACATCATTGTGATCAAATTCTTCTTGTTTAATCGAAGATATATAAAAACATAAACTATAATCATTATTTTAAGATGATCGTCAACAGTCATACAATACATCTTCGTCATGAAAAATTACCTCAATACAATGAATATGTAACAAACAACTTTGAAACATAACTGAGCGGGTGAAGAGACTCGAACTCTCGACCTCAACCTTGGCAAGGTTACGCTCTACCAACTAAGCTACACCCGCACAACATAATAATACACAAATTTTTCCTATTAATCTATATTATATAAACAAACTTATGTATCATGCACTATATTATGTAGGTATCTGCAATGAGCTTAAAAATATCAAATCTATCTGTATCTAAAGACAGCTCATTTTGGAGAAAAAAGAACTTTATCCTACATAACATATCTTTTGACCTAGCAAAAGGAGAAATACTGACAATAATTGGTCCAAATGGAGGAGGGAAAACAACTTTAATAAAAACTATTCTTGGATTGAGAGATTCCTTCACTGGACATATAGAATCAAATTTCAACACTATAGGATACGTTCCACAAAGAGTATCTACAAACAACAAAATTCCATTATCTGTAGAGGAATTTTTAAATCTCGCACCTAATCGATTTATGCAAATAACGGAAGTATTAGATATTGTAAATTGCCCACATTTAAAAGATAATTGTGTCCTTAATCTGTCGACAGGAGAATTTCAAAAAATTCTGTTTGCCAGAGCAATTATCAGAAAACCAGATTTAATAGTATTGGATGAAGTAACTCAAGGAATGGATTTGCATAGCCAATTGTATTTTTTTGATCTAATATCACATATAAACAAGTTGTGGAATACAAGCGTTATGCTGATATCCCACGATATGCAAAATGTTATGGCAAAAAGCCATAAGATAATCTGCTTAAACAGAGAAATTTGCTGTATGGGAAGTCCATGTGAAGTGCATTCTGATATTTTTTTGCAGATGGGCCACTACCATCACAAACATTTTTAGAAAAATTATACTCACACATAGAAAGTGTATTATTTTTCTTATAAATTCAAATTCAATCTTATCTTACCAATATGAAATAACTCATTCATTAAGGATATTCGATGTTTTATTAAAGAACATAAATTAATTTAAACAAAAGATTATTTTAATTAGGCATTACAAATCAAACATGAAAACTGCAGTTAATTACTGGAAAACTTTTATACATATTCAACATTGCTTTATTATAAAGTTGACATTATTCTTCTCACAAATAAATAGTTTTTTAGATGAATTTTAAATTTTTGAATATCGCAACAAAACAGATTCACTGCTATAATATTCATTCTATGAAGATGGTGTTTTTAGCCTATGCAACCTATATAGCCAAAGCTCTTCGTCAATTTGATTATACTCAAATTATAAACACATTTGAAAGAAATGAGAATATTATAACAGAATTCGCAAACAGTTTCGTAAAAAGATTCGATCCAAATGATGATTTTTCTGATAATCAACTAAGCTCGATACTTGAAACTTCTTCATTAACAGGAAATGACCTAATCATATTTCAGATACTTGAGCGAGTAATGATTGCAACAGTCAGAACGAATTTTTTCAGACCATCATCTCAAGAATTTATAGTATTAAAATTAGATAGCAATATAGCAAGAAATGGTAGCAAATTGAAGTTCGAAACGATCATATACTCTGATACAGTCGAAGGGATTCATATGAGAGGAGACTTAATATCAAGAGGAGGAATTAGATGGTCACATAGAGAAAATGATTATCCTGTTGAAGTAATGGGTCTCGTAAATGCGCAAATTCAAAAAAACGTGACAATTATTCCTTCAGGAGCCAAAGGCTGTTTCATAGATAAATCTCAAAATTCAACTCCAGCCACTGGATTAAAAGCTTACGATACGTTTATTCGAGGGTTGCTCGAAATTACAGATAACATAAAAAATGGAGAAATGTTATTTGCAGAATCCGTAAAAAGCTTAGATGGGATTCACGACTCATATCTAGTCGTTGCTGCAGATAAAGGAACGGCCTCGTTCTCCGATCATGCAAATAATATTTCAAAAGAGTACAACTTTTGGCTTGAAGATGCTTTTGCATCTGGAGGATCAAATGGATATGATCATAAAAAAATAGGGATAACATCTCTTGGAACACTTGTTGCTACAAAACATCATTTCGCCAACCTAAATATAGACTACAACGAAATTACAGTAATCGGAGTTGGCGGAATGTCAGGAGATGTATTCGGTAATGCAATGATTTTGCTAAATAATATAAGATTAATCGCCGCATTTAGTCATTCTCATATTTTTATAGATCCAAATCCCGATACAAATAAAGCATTTTGCGAAAGAAGTCGATTATTCAAAAATACACTTTCATGGAAGGATTATGATCAATCAAAAATATCATCTGGAGGAGGAATCTTCAAAATCTCCGATGCATCAATATCTTTAAGTCAAGAAATTAAAAATTTATTTGAAATAACAGTTAATGAGTGTTCAGGTTACGAACTGGTAAAGTATATTCTGAAAGGCAAATCTGATTTGTTGTTTTTCGGAGGAATCGGTACTTTTGTAAAAGCATCTCATGAATCCAATCGTGATGCATTTGATAATGATCGAGATTTAATGAGAATCGACGCAAATCAACTTAGAGTAAAAGTAATATCAGAAGGCGCAAACTTGGCAATGACAATGCAATCAAGAATTGAAGCAGCAAAAAATGGTATTTCGCTCAACACTGATGCTGTGGACAATTTTTCAGGAGTAAATTGCTCAGATCATGAAGTTAATTTGAAAATTTTGTTTAGCTCTTTAGGAATTGAAGAAAGAAATACGTTAATAAGACACTTAGAGACTGAAGTTGTACAAATGATATTAGTAGAGAATCAACACAGAAATATCGGAGTTTTGCATGATCTTATACTAAGCCAAACTGAATTGAAAAATGAATATGTGGAATTGATCAAATTTTTAAAATCTCAAGAAGCATTAAGTGAGAATTTTTCTTCAGGAATTGATTTAACAAGGCCGGAAATATGCGAATTAATGAGCTTAAGAACTCATTATTTAAAGAAAAGACTAATGAATTATCAATTTCCACATGAACTATATGATAACTACGTAAATGATTACTTTCCAAAAGAGTTGTGCGAAAATTTCTCAAAATTGATTTCAAATCATTTACTCAAAAAACATATAGGAATCACAACTTTTCTTAATTTACTCATATATTCAATGGGCAGTGTAGCTATAAGCATATTAATACAAAAGAATTTCTCAAGTGATTTTATAAAAAACATTGAAAAAATTGCAAAAATCGAAGAAATTGTCAATATGAATATAGATTCTAAAAACCTTTTCTGTTTATTCGTTCTTGTAATGTACTATAATCTTCGAACTTCCTTCTTAAACAAAAAGCTTGAGCAAAACAAAACATTAGTAGGAAGAGTAAAAGAAAAATCAGGAATTATCTATTCCACACAGAAGCTCATTCTCGACATCTTAACAGATGTGATCGAAGGTACAATCACGATAGAAGAAGGGGAAAGTAAATTGAAAAATTTTGATATAATTGTATAAAGAATGAGATATGAAATTGATAGATATTTGTAGGAGTACCAAAAAACTTTAATCATCATGAGATGTCGTGAATGTTAATAGTATACAGAATCTAGATTATTGATACCAAAAATATCGCACTAGAAATGGGAGTGAGTTATGGCTGAATGTTAATTCTATTTAGCTTTTCGCAATCAAGAAAATTCAGATCGCGAGCTACGCATTGCTCTCAATTTAGCAAAATCCTCATCAGCATGATAGGAAGATCTAGTCAATGGTGAACAAGATATCATCATAAAACCCTTTGCAGTTGCTACTTTTTTATAACGATCAAAATCACTCATTGTCGCATACCTAATAACTGGGTGGTGCCGTGGACTTGGCTGAAGATACTGCCCTATTGTAAGAAAATCTACATTAGCACTTCGCAAATCATCCATTACTTGATATATCTCTTCATCTTCTTCGCCCAAACCAACCATAAGACCAGATTTAGTAAAGATAGATGGATCAAGCTTTTTCGCCATGTACAACAAATTTAGAGAATGAAAATATTTAGCAATAGGACGAACTTTTTTGTACAATCTTGGAACAGTTTCGATATTATGATTAAAAACATCTGGCTTTGCTGCGACAACTTTCTCCATAGCTCCATCTTTTTTCAGAAAATCTGGAACCAAAATTTCGATCGTAGTCTCAAAAGAAGATTTGCGGATTGCGTCTATAACATTAACAAAATGCTGAGCACCTCCATCTGGTAAATCATCTCTATCAACTGAAGTAATAACTACATGTTTAAGACACAAATCACCAACTGCCTTAGCAATATTTTGCGGCTCATTTTCATCAACAGCATTTGGCACCCCTTTTTTTACATTACAGAACGAACATGCTCTAGTGCAAGTATCTCCTAAAATCATGAAAGCAGCATGGCGATTCTTCCAGCATTCACCTATATTTGGGCAAGCAGCTTCTTGACAAACTGTATGTATATTCAAATCCTTCACCATAGATTTAACATCAGCGTATTCTTTTGATGTAGGAGCCTGAACCTTCAGCCATTTTGGTTTAACATCTACATTGTTAATAGAATTTACTGAAACCTTTATCCAATCTGGCATAGTATTATATAAAACTTATACTAGATGATAATTCGAATATAAAAATTTAGAAAGCACTTTTAAGTGTAGTCATAATTTCAATTCAATTAATGAATATTAAATTCACCAAAAAAATTGAATATAATGTAGAAGAATATACCAAAACAAAAAACCACTCACCAATATGAAGATTTTATATTATGTTTCGTAAAGGAGTTTTATATAAACTCACTATTATATCAACATTCATATAGAAATAAGATATTAGACACTGTATGAACTACATTATCTATATTTTAGAAAAATTTTAAAGGAATAGCACAATCATTAAGCACAATATACTCAAAGCTTTTACCATAGGATTTATACTTGGACCAGATGTATCTTTCATCGGATCACCAATTATATCACCAATAACAGATGCATTATGTAGATCTGAGAAGCTAATCAATCTATTATCATATAAAAATCGCCCACTCTTAATATGTTTTTTTGCATTATCAAATGCTCCACCACTTGATGTCATAAAAATAGATAGAACAAATCCAACAAGTGTTGCCCCTATCATCAACCCAGATAGAAATTGCATACTACAAAAATCAAATGAGAAAAAACAAGGTAAGCAATTGGTTAGCACAACATACAACAGCAACGGAGTAAAAATCAGCATGGAGGGCATGATCATCTCCTTAATCGACTCTTTAGTCAAAATATCAACTGCCGCAGAATAATCAGGTTTTGCTTCACCAGACATAATTTTACCATTCGCAAATTGCCGTTTAACTTCGAGCACAATTACTCTTCCGACTTTACTAACAGAAATCATGCTCATAGAACTAAATAAACATACTACAATCGCACCTACAATCGCACCTACCAAGAATATTGTACTTACAACACTAGCATCATCAATGCTATCATTCACTCGAAAGATCTTAATAGATTCAACAAAAGCGCTAAATAAAACTACTCCAGCAAATAGAGACGACGCAACAGCATAACCTTTTGTTACAGCTTTAGTAGTATTACCAATTGCATCCATCTCATCAGTAATAGCCCTAACAGACTCGCCCATAGATGACATTTCTGCAATACCTCCAGCATTATCTGTAATTGGTCCGTATGCGTCCATAGCTATTACCGTCGCAGATATCGATAACATAGCAACAGATGCAATTCCAATCCCTACCAATCCATAGCTAATATATGATAAGAGAATGCTAATCGCAATTACTAAAGCTGGTAATCCACACGCTTCCAAGCCCATTCCAATTCCCTGAATAATACCAGTTCCAGCACCACTAATATAAGAATTAGATATACTTTTCACAGGTCTGTAAGAAGAATCTGTATAGTAATGAGTAATTCCAAATATAGAAACTCCTGTTAATAAACCTATAAAGCAACATTGCAATAATTTCACACAATCGATGTTATCACTCATATATAATGATGAATCAACATTTAAGAAATAGCATGTAACTAAAACCATTCCCATCATGGAGAGAAAAGCAGATAGAAATAAGATTTTATACATCTTATTCATTATATTGTCTCCGCTTTTAACTTTAAACATCATACATCCAATAATGCATGCAGGAATAGAAACTCCTGATATAGCTAGTGTATAAAAAAACATCACAAGGTAGTCTTCTTGAGAAAAAATACAATAAGCAAGATATATAGTCCCAATAATCGTAGCAACATATGTTTGAAACATATCTCCAGCCATACCAGCACAATCACCAACATTATCACCAACATTATCTGCTATAACAGCTGGATTTCTTGCATCATCTTCTTCTAGATTAGAGTCAATTTTGCCAACCA
The DNA here is from genome assembly GCF_021065005.1 of Candidatus Gromoviella agglomerans. Taxonomy (GTDB): domain Bacteria; phylum Pseudomonadota; class Alphaproteobacteria; order CAJXXZ01; genus Gromoviella; species Gromoviella agglomerans. The sequence goes on along the minus strand of NZ_CP069247.1, from coordinate 489,910 downwards.
AATCAGCTCCAACATCTGCCGCTTTTGTAAAAATTCCTCCACCTAGTTTTGCAAAAATCGATATTAGCGATGCTCCAAAAGCGAAAGATATGAAACATTTTATCAATTCTGTAGCCTTACCTGTAAACATTTGAACGACGAAATAGCATCCCAGCAATCCAAATAATCCCAATCCCACAACAAGAAAACCAGTAATAGAACCTCCACCAAAAGCAACTGAAAACGCACTAGACAACCCATTTTGGGCTGCTATAGCAGTCCGAACATTCGCCCTAACTGAACAAGACATTCCGACATATCCACATAGTCCGGATAAAAATGATCCAAGAAAGAATCCGAAAGCTCCATACCACTTCCAAAATGGGAAAAACAATATCTCAAGAATGATAAATACTAAGAATATCGATCTATACTGACGGCGCAAAAATGATTCTGCTCCACTTTTTATAGCTTCAAAAATAGTCCTAATCCTCATATCTATTTGCACATTTTTTATCACTCTTTTTGTCATAAAAACGGCATAGAATAATGCTAAAAATGAGCAGAACACTAGAAAAAAAATACACTTATCAGGTAAAGAAGAGAAAAATCCAAACTGCTCCGGAATTAAGGTCATAAACTTATTCAAAATAACATTGCAGATTGTTGACAAAAATATAAAAAAATTGCAAGATTTTTGTGAATAAAATCTAACGCAGTGATCTTTGCTTATGGTCAATCAGTCTTATACAAAAAACAACACAGCCCTAATGAGACTTATCAAACTCACTATTCTTTTCATTCTTTATTAAGAAAAATCCCATACATCCTATGAAAGATAAAATAGGAATTGACGATATAGAAATAACAGCAGATGCAACATCACCCATAGAGTTAGTAGCCTCAGCAATTCCACTAATCAAGGTATGAAATACATAACCAAACATCATCACCACCATATTTGTATACGCAGCCCCCAAAGAACTTTTTTTAGCATGAGCTAAAGTACTAGTTATAAGAGGAATTTGATATGCAGAAGCTATTCCAGATAATAACATCAATACTCCAACAATCAACAAACTATTAATTTTGAAAAAAAGTGCTGTAAATGATAAAGTGATAACAGAACCACAGATCGCAATTATCCTATTAAAATTACCAAATTTATCAGTAACATAACCAACTAATGGACCACCCAATCCCATACCTAGAAATATAAGAGATCCCAAGAAAGCCGCATCAGCTTTATTAATTCTATAAAATTTCATAAAAAATTCCACACCCCACATATCCGCAAATCCTTCTAAAGGCCCCATCATAAGTCCTCCAAAAAAACACAAAATTGCAATATTTTTGTTAAATACAACATTCTTCAAGTCTTTCACCATAGAATTTTTAAGAGAAGTTTTATCAGTATCCTGTATCATTATGCATAATAAACTAAGGCAAAGGCCAAATATTATAATCAAGCCAATTAACTTATCGATACCAACATGCTGCATTAGTAAGACAAGTGGCTTGCCTCCGAAAACAGCACAAGAAAGGCCAAAAGTAGCTGCAATCCCAAGAAGTTTTGAGAAAGAAGAAGAAAAATAAACATTCAAAACTTTTAGCATTGCAAGAATTGCTCCAGACGAACCAAATCCAGATAAAAACCTACCAAGTAAAATCATAGTCCAAGAATCAGAAAATAATATAGGTATCAAGCCCAAAAAAGACAAAATAACACTAGTAACAAGCACAATCTTCAATCCTATTCTATCTATGAGAATTCCAAATGGAATATGCGATAAAGTATAACCTATGTAATATATTCCTGAAAATTGGCCCAAAGCACTATCAGATAAGCAAAAATCATACTTTAACACATCAGATATGACTGACGGCAAAACCCTTATAATATACTGATATCCATAGAATATCGACGAACAAATAAGGGCAAAATATCTCACAAATTGCATAAAAATAAGTAAGAAATACCGAGGATTTTACAGCTGAATATTATTTTAATCAATAAATATATTGATAATCTTTTTCAGTATTATGCAATTGATTATGTTTTAAATAAATTTATTATATAAACAAAACGTTAATAATCATTCAATGAAGGAGTCAAAATTTGCATGCATAAAATGCGGGTCAATTCACTCAAAATGGAACGGGCAATGCTCCGAATGCAAAGAGTGGAATTCAATAGAAATGACAAAAAAATCATCTCTTCAAAGCGATAAAAAGTTAGAATTCACTACATTAAATAGCACAATTAATTTATCAGAAAGGATGATCACTAGCTATGATGAGTTCAACAGAGTTTGTGGAGGTGGAATTGTCTCTGGGTCAATTCTTCTCATCGGAGGAGATCCAGGAATCGGAAAATCAACTCTCTTACTCCATTTAGCATCAGGAATGACCAATGATGTTGCTTATATATCAGGAGAAGAATCCGTAGAACAAATATGTTTACGCGCAAAAAGATTAGGAATCTCAAACTCGAACGTTCACATCGGAGCAATCACTGATGTAGCATCTATCACAACATCTATAGTAAACACCAACATAAAATTAGTAATTATAGATTCCATTCATACAATGAAAATGAATAATGTTGACTCAGTTCCAGGTAGTGTGAATCAAATTCGTTCGTGTACTCAAGAAATTATGAATTTCGCAAAATCAGAAAACATTACATTCATTTTAGTTGGACATGTCACTAAAGACGGAATGATCGCAGGACCAAAACTCCTCGAGCACATGGTTGATGCAGTTCTGTATATGGAACATTTTGGTTCTTATAGACTTCTAAGATCAATGAAAAACAGATTTGGATCTACATCTGAAACTGGAATATTTGAAATGCATCATACGGGCCTCAAGGAGATAAAGAATCCCTCAACATTATTCCTAACAGAAGCACATGAAGGTAATGGCACATGCATATTCCCTAGCATAGAAGGAGAAAGACCTATATTAATCGAAGTACAAGCACTCGTTTCTAAAACGAACTTTCAAAACCCAAGAAGATCTGTAGTTGGATGGGAAGTAAACAGAGTCAACACAATAATCGCAGTATTAGAATCAATATGCCAAATCGATTTAAATTCTCATGACATATATGTAAATATGGCTGGAGGGTTGAAAATATCAGAACCAGCTGCCGATTTAGCAATTGCTACCGCGTTAATTTCATCAAAAAAGCAAGCAAAAATCTCAAGAGATTGGATAATTTTTGGAGAAATCGGATTAGCTGGAGAAATAAGACAAGTAACTCAACAAGCACGAAGAGTCACTGAAGCAATAAATATAGGATTTAAAAATATCATTATGCCATATGCAAAAAACCTCGATATTCCAGTTGAATCAATAAAAAAAATAAATATTTTTTATGTAAAAAATATGAACGAATTTCTGACACAGTTTCAAAAAAATTTCGTAAAGTCAAATCAAAAATAAAGTAGTAATAAAAAATAAACGCATAAATTAATTGATTTACTACTCATAACATTTAAATTCATAGATCATTGATCTATAATCTGAGCATATCACCCAAACAAATGAATGAATTTTGCTCAAAATTTTTTTGATCTCACTTTTGAACCAAACTTCACAAGGGATTCATTTTTTACAGATGAAAGCAATCATCATGTTCTTGAATGGATCGATTCAACAAACACAAACATAATCCTGTTATCTGGAATAAAATCATCAGGGAAAACACATTTATCAAAAATATGGGCATCAAAATTTAAAATAACTAAATTAATATCTTTCACTGAATTTTGTGATTCCCCAATAGATAAATTATACTCCAGCAACGCAGACGCTTATATTTTGGATAATATTCAGGAAATTTTCTTAAACAATTCACTATATATTAAGGAATTTGAAGAAAAGATGCTACATTTTTATAACTACATCATATCATCTACGAAAAAACTCCTAATTTTAACAGACACAACTATTTATAGTACAAATTTTGGGCTCAAAGATCTGTTATCTAGAATAAATTCAACTTGCTCAATGGATATCCCAATTCCCTCAGATAAAGTATTGCAAATGGTAATTCGAAAACTATTCAGAGATTACGGAGTATCCGCAAGCGATAGTACAGTAGACTTCATTTCAAGTCGCATAGATAGATCTTTCAATACAGCAGTGGAAATTGCTAACATAATAAATAATGAATCAATTAGGCAAAATTCACCAATATCTATCCCCTTCCTTAGACAAAACTGCATAATTACATGATAAAACTATCAACAACATATAAGAGAATGTATACATATCCATGAGCAATATTTGAAATTATCATTATAAAATGAAAAAAATTTTAATCATACGATCGTCAAAATTTTAAACTATGAACTATGGATATTGAGTAAGCGACATGCTACACTTTTGGAGTTGGGGTGTAGCCAAGCGGTAAGGCAGCGGGTTTTGGTCCCGCCATCCTGGGTTCGAATCCTAGCACCCCAGCTTTGCTTTTTATTACAATGACTTTATGAAAATTTGGTTTCTAACAGACCAGTACACTTAAACTTTAGCTCTGGAGATAATATATATCATGTAATCAAAGATTCATACACGCATTAACAGAAGATACAATTCGATCATACAGAGTCAATTGCAATAGTTTTTCAAACTTAACTGCAAGACTCATCGATCTTCATCAAGTTTTCACAGTTCATTCAACATAAATTGTTTGATTTTCGTACAGATTTTTACATCCACACAGAAAAATACCAAAAATTTTGATAAAATAATTCAAATTGATATTTTCAAAATGTAAAAGAATCAACATCTTTTTGCAATCACAACACGTTGATAGCCAGCATAATCCACAAGACATTCAACATATAACATTTCCAAATTTGATTCAATAATCTTCTTAACTGCATTTAATTGCTTATGACCAATTTCCAAGAGCAAAAATCCTCCTTTTTTGAGATACAAATGAGCAGATTCAATAATTATTTCATAATTTGCAATTCCATTTTTCTGAGCAAACAATGCAACGCTCGGATCATATAAGGCACTTGAATCTATATCATCATCATGTGAAATGTAAGGAGGATTGGCAACTATAACATCAAAAACTTCATAGTAATTGATTACTGGCATACTAAAGTCATTGTGAAAATAAAACTGACCATCCTTCCTCATAAATTTGTTAAAATCTTCAACAAATCTATTATAGTAATCAAAGCTCCTTAACTGATATTCGTCATAAAAATCGAACCAATCTCCATGAATTAATAACAATCTGTCAAGTAAATTTAATCTAGCTGCATTAAAAAATGCAACATTCAGTGCTTCAAGTGAGATATCTACACCAATACATATTGCATTCTCAATTTCATCTAAAATACTCAAAGACAAACACCCAGAACCAGTACCTAAATCCAATATTCTAACTTCAGACCTACCATGTAAGAGAGAAATTGATTTTTCTACCAACAACTCACTTTCTTGTCTCGGATCAAGGACATGCTCATTGACATAAAAATAATGATTCCAAAAATATTTCCTATTTAAAATCTTTGATAAAGGCATGCCTTCACCCATTTTGCTCAATAGAGCAAACAATTTAATTTCATCTTCATTCGTAATTTGATCTTCTTTATGAGCAAAAATCTCACTAAAACGAATGTCTAGATAGTGAATTAAAAGCTGTTCCACTTCAATTTGAAGGTCTTGATTTGAAATAACAACACATCTTTGCAAATAAGCGTCTTTTAACATCTTCAAAGCGTTATTCATAAATTCCGCTATAGTCATGAAGCAAATTCAATAAATTTCAAATCGATTATACCACTAATCTCAAAACTCATTCGTCATGTAATACAATATCCACCACGTTCACCACAAGCATAATGTAGTCAGCAACATATAATGTAATCCGCAACAAATTTGTTTCTAAACCAAGTGATCTGACGCTTAGCATAACGCACTGTATCAAACGTAACAGCAGTCATCATCTCTTGAAATGAAATCTCTTCATTAGCAAAATTTCTCACTGTATTTGCTCCAATCATACGCCATATTGGCGCACAATTTTCTTTATCTCCCATTTTTTTTAAAAAATCTTGCATTTCTCTTTTTAACTCAGACATCTCAGCAAGTCTTGAACTTATATTTTTTTTCAACCTCTCAAATGGTCTTGTCACAAAAATGCAAAAAAATTTGTAGTACGGATATGGAATATTATTTGTATAAGACATAATACTTCGACCACTTGATCGCATAACTTGTATAGCTCTAATCACTCTATGCCTGTTATTGCAATCAATAGATTGCGCAGCAATAATATCTATATCTTTCAAAATTTTCTTCAACTCCGTTATTTCGAGACCAAAAAGCGATTCATCAACCCCAATATCAGGAATATCAACCAACCCATTTACCAAAGAATAAATATACATTCCTGTCCCACCTACGACAATTGGCAATCTCCCTCGAGAAATTATTTCTCGAATTTTATAGTGCACTAAATCAAGCCACTGCCTAACATTCATATCATCAAAAGGACTTGCAAAATTGTATAGATGATGAGGAACGTAATTCAAATCCTCGTCGAGAGGAGAAGCTGATAAAATCCTCAAATCTTCATACATCTGCATTCGATCAGCATTTATAATCTCTCCACCAAACCGAAGAGCGTATTCGATCGCTAGCTTTGATTTTCCTGACGCAGTTGGGCCTCCTATTACTATAACTTCCCTCATAAGATCCGCTCTTTTTGAAGCAATATCGCATTTATAAAAAATATAATCAATCTAAAATCAAACTGATTACTAAAATATTTCGTTGCTTTTAAAGAAAAAACTCACTTCTGTTATAGCATTTTCATGAGAATCAGAACCATGAACAGCATTAAAATCAATTGATTCTCCGAACACATTACGCAAAGTGCCAGGAGATGCATTTTGAGGATTTGTTGATCCCATTAAATCTCTGTAAGCTTTGATCACATCATCATATTTTGATGAAGTAAGCACTTGAACAATGCAAGGACCATCACTCATTATTTTACAGAGATCATAAAAAAATTGCTTATCTCTGTGAACAGCATAAAATGCCTCAGCTTGCTTTACATCCATATGTATCATCTTTTGAGCAATTATTGAAAATCCAGCTTTTTCTATATATGAATTTATTGCACCAGATAAATTACTCTTCACAGCATGTGGCTTGATGATTGATAAAGTCTTCATAACTATAATTTTAACAATAAAATTACTATATTATACATAATTTAACGTATATATATAAAAAAAATAATAAAAAAAGTGGTGAACGTAACAGGGATTGAACCTGTGACCCTTACAATGTCACTGTAATGCTCTACCGCTGAGCTATACGTCCATGAACTGATTGTGTCACAATTATTGAATTGATTCAATAAACAAATCGATTTTACTCTTGATATTGAAGTAAAATTTTGTCATCCTCATGTAGACCTTTTTGATCTTTTGATGTATTTATTTTTTATAACTCTCTACGTGATAGTTTGCATTTTACTGATCATGCTCATACTTTTACAACAAAGCTCTGGTTCTTTGGGAACTTCTTCTACTCGAGAAACAAGATATAGAGAAGCTTCAAATATAATGACCAAAATTACTGGTATTTGCGGGGCTATTTTTATGATAGTTGCCATGTCTCTTGCAATTATCATGAAATCAAAATCGATCATCGCAAATGAGACAAATGATGTACCTGTTACTCAAAAAAATATTGATATCTCTTCTTGATTATTAGACATATTGGTTCATTTCAATTACAATTTAGCTATTCGTGAATTTGTGGAGATTTGAATGGATAAAGAATTTTGTAATGATAGTGATTTAAGTATTTTTGATGACTTTTCTATCGCTAAAGCAAGTTTTGATAACTCAGATTTCGTAAGTTTTTCAATTAATGATACTATATGTATACCTGTTAATACAGATGATAATGGACGAATAGAGTTAAATTCATTACATCGATTTGAATCTCTCAAGAATAAATTAGGAGAATTCTCTTTTGAATTTCTAAACAAGCTTCAATTTGTAAAAACAGGCGATAATATATCTTTTTTTATGCCAACCGGAATTAAGTTAGTAATATTCTCATTAGGATCAAGAGAATTGTCTAAGCCAGATATTGACCTATTATCATCAAACTTATTGCATAAATTTGAAAATCATTCAACTGTACATTTTCTTCTTGACAGCTTAGATGAAGAGAATAGAATTCTTATCATGTCTAGCTTGATTTCTCATAGCTACAATTTTGTAAAATACAAAAAGAATAACCTTCGTCAATGGGAATTCAAATTTTATAATTGCAACCAAAATTGGCAAAATGAGTATAATATCATACTTTCGATTTGCATTTCTAAGACTTTGAGTAATTACTCACCAAATACACTATATCCAATTGCATACGCTTCATTAGTAAAGAACATATTTAAATCAACTAAGATGAAGGTCACTATAATCAATCACGAAGAATTACAAAGATTAAATATGCATGCTCTATACTCTGTCGGTAAAGGGAGTCAACACAAGCCTTGTGCTGTAATTATGGAATGGAATAACGGAACGAACGATCCTGTGTCTATACTTGGTAAAGGAGTAACTTTCGATTCTGGAGGAATATCTATAAAACCATCACAAGATATGGAAGATATGAAGTTTGATATGTCAGGATCAGCAGTCGTCGTAGCAACAATGTTTAATATTGCTAAAAATGATCTTAATATAAATACAATAGGAGTAATTGGACTGGCAGAAAATATGCCATCTAGCTCAGCTCTAAAACCATCAGATGTAATATCTTCAATGTCAGGGAAAACAATTGAAATTTTAAACACAGATGCAGAAGGCCGCTTAATACTTGCAGATATATTATGGTATGTTCAGGATATCTACAACTCACGCAAAGTAATTGATTTAGCAACTCTAACCGGAGCAATTGTAACAACTTTCGGATCAGAATATGCAGGATTATTCTCAAATGACGAAGAATTTTCTCAAGAATTTTTGAAAATTGCAAAAGAATCAAAAGAGAAATTTTGGCCTCTACCCATGGACGATGCTTATGATAAAGTCATAAACAGCAAAATTGCAGATGTGAGAAATATCTCCAAAGGATATAAAGGAGCTGGTAGCATCACGGCTGCAAAATTTTTGCAGAGATTTATAAAATCCTCAACATCATGGATACACCTCGACATAGCAGGAGTATCATACAAATCAGATCAAGCAACTGGATTTGGAGTTAGATCTTTATATAACTGGATCAACAATCAGATATTATAAATACACATCAAATTGTGCCAAACTGTAACAAAAATTTCACTATACACAACCATAATTAAAATATTATATTGAACAAAGCTAAGATGAAACATCTTGTATAAGCGATAATAATCTAGCAATAGATGAGTTAAAAAAAATTATAAAGATTAAATCTTCTAAAAGAATCAGCAAAATCATTTCATGATATGTGAATTTATAAAATTGATTTACCTAAAAATAATATTATCAAATGTATTTATCACAAACTTATATTGATTATCTTATAAAAGAGAAATTGACTCAGTAGATTTTATCTAATAAAATGCAATTTTACATTCAGTGAATCAAGATTTATTAACTGCCTGGCCATTTCGAGAAGCAATTCGAATCCTCAATGAAAGACAAGGAAAATCTTCAATATTACTCGAAACTGGATATGGACCTTCTGGATTACCTCATATGGGGACTTTAAGCGAAATTGCTAGAACTTGGATGGTGTTTAATGCTATACGGTTTCTTAACAAAGATATGAGAGTCAAATTAATCTCATTCTCCGACGACATGGATGCATTAAGAAAGATACCAGAAAACGTTCCAAATCAGGAAATTTTATCAAAGTATATTGGCAAGCCTTTGACATCTGTTCCAGATCCTTTTGAAAAATATGAAAGTTTTGCTCACCACAACAATGCAATGTTAATAGATTTCTTAGCAAATTTCTCAATTGAAGTTCAGTTTATAAGTTCTACAGAAACATACAGATCTGGAATGTTTAACGATGTTTTATTACAAATATTGCACCATCACCAACAGATCATAGACATTATATCCCCAACATTAGGAGAAGAGCGCAGATCAACTTATAGTCCATTTCTTCCAATCTCACCCACAACCGGCAAAGTACTACAAGTTAAAGTTCGATGCAATGAAACGACAGGAACTATCATTTTTTGCGATGAAGATGGGGTAGAAAAAGAGATTTCTGTCCTTAATGGAAATTGCAAAGTTCAGTGGAAAATAGATTGGGCGATGAGATGGTGTGCGTTTGAAGTAGATTTCGAAATGTATGGCAAAGATTTAATAGATTCATATGAATTATCAAGTAAAGTGTGTAAAATTTTAGGAAAAAATCCTCCAATTGGTCTGTTATGCGAGCATTTTCTCGATAATAATGGAGCAAAAATATCAAAATCAAAAGGAAATGGAGTGTCTGTAGAAGAGTGGCTTAGATACGCACCTAAATTTAGCCTTATATACCTTATATTCAAATCTCCTCAGCGAGCAAAAAAACTTTCCTTTGAAATTATTCCAACTATCGTCGATGAATACCTAAAACTTCTCGAAGAAATCAGCGAAAATTCAGATGATATGTATAAAAAATTTAACAATCCAATTTGGCATGTACATGGGGGAAATCCTCCTAAGTATAAGGCCAGAGGGCTGAATTTCTCACTCTTATTAAATTTAATTAACGCATGTAATGCCAACGACATAAATATACTGAAAAAGTATATTGACAAATACATCGAAAATATAGATCATCCACTCCTCGACGAAATTCTTTCATGCGCTTTACTTTACACAGAAAAATTTATCTCTGGTCAAAAAATTTACAGATCACCAAACAAAATTGAGCAAACAGCATTAATCGATCTAATGAATGAACTAGAAAGAAATGAGAACGATGATGCTGCAAAATTTCAACACATCGCTTATGAAACAGGAAAAAAACATAATATAGAACTTGCAGAATGGTTCAAGACCATATACCAGGTCATACTCGGCCAGAATAGCGGCCCTAGAATAGGCAATTTCATCGAATTATACGGAGCTAAAAACTTTACTCAACTCATGAAAACCAGACTGAATAAGTAATTTCGATATTCCAAATCTTCAATTGTCAATCTAAAACCAACAAATACATTTTTCACTCGTATAGAGGCTGTCCGTCAACAAATTCAATGCGATCCCCATTTTATAGATTTTATATCCACTCCTTCTTTTATCATTTCCCACAAAGGACTCATATTTCTCAAACGATTGACTTCATATATCAACCTTTCAGCAAAAACATTAATTTCATCAATAGTGGTATACCTTCCGATACTAATCCTAAGAGAGGTATGCGACAATTCTTCCGCAACACCTATAGCCTTCAAGACATATGAAGGTTCAAGAGAAGCAGATGTACAAGCGGAACCTGATGATATTGCAAATTCCTTTAATCCCATCATCAATGCTTCTCCTTCGACACACGCAAAACTCACATTAAGATTTCCAGGTAATCTCTCTATTAAATCACCATTTACATAAACTTCCTCCAAAGAAGAAGTTATTTTATCTAGCAAAATATTTCGCAATTTTAGAATTCTTTCAACATTCTCTTTCATTTCAGCCTTAGCAAGGCTACATGCTTCTCCAAATCCAACACACAACGGAGTTGAAAGAGTACCAGATCTAATTCCATATTCTTGCCCTCCTCCATTGATTATAGGTCGCAGACGAATCGAAGAATTCCCACGATTAACATATAATGCACCTATACCTTTCGGCCCATATATTTTATGAGAAGAAATACTCATCATATCAATATTCATCTCATTAACATCAATTTCGATATTTCCTATAGCTTGAGCGGCATCTGTATGAAAAATCACTTCATTTTCTCTACATATTGCCCCTATTTCTCTTATTTTCTGAATGACTCCAACTTCATTATTAGCCGCAATAATTGAAACCATCGCAGTAGTGCTTTTGATTGCATTTTTTATATCAACTGGATCAATAAATCCGTTTTTATCTACATGCAAGTAGGTTATTTCAAATCCATGATCTAATTGCATGTAACGACAAGTCTCTATAACACATTTATGATCAATTGTCGAAGTTATAATATGCTTTTTTCCACTTTTAGCAAGAATATTACATAAACCTTTAATTGCTAAATTATTAGATTCTGTTGCTCCACTAGTAAATATTATATCTTTAGGGTTAGCTTTTATAATATTCGCCACTTGTTGTCTAGCATTCTCTACGGCTTCGCTAGCTTCCCATCCAAATGAATGAGTATTAGAATGGGGATTCCCAAACTTTTCATAAAAATAAGGAATCATTTTTTCAACGACCCTTTTATCGCATGGAGTAGTAGATTGATAATCCAAATAAATTCTATTCATAATCAAATTTATACAGTTCAACTGAGTTTAATACCTTTATTCAGTAAATAGAAGATACGTAATAAAGTCAATTGAATTGATGAGTCGTATCTAAAAGTAAATTGCAAGTCCCATCAGTAATTTCTTCAATATAACAAAACAAAATGACTAAAATCAATATCAACAATTTATATTTTCTTATCATATAAAATCTCACTAATGACAAAATTAAAAAAAAAAATATAATTCAATGTAATCTGCAATTTTCTTAAATGAAAGAAATTTTAAAATCTGTAGAAACTTATCTATCAAATATAACAAATTCAAAAAATATATACTTAGACTATAATGCAATGTCTCTAGTAAGACCGGAAATATTATCTGTTGTGCAAGATATGTTCTCATTATATGGGAACCCTTTCGCAGCACATTTTCATGGACGAGAAATGAAATCGATACTGAATCTCTGCAAAGAAAACCTTGCTGAATGTATAGATTGTTCTCCAAATGAAATATATTTCACAAGCGGAGCATCAGAAGCAAATAATATCGCAATATTGGGCATGAAAAATCATGTAACTCAATACATTTTTGGAGCAACAGAGCACGAATCGGTTCTGAATACAATTCATGATCACAAAACTGTACAAATAATAAACGGCGAAGTTGATTTGAATCAATTAGAAAATTTGCTAAAAAATTCTTCTGTGAGTTTTGTATCAATAATGGTGGCTAATAATGAGACAGGAATTATAACAAAGAATATAAAAGAAGCGATAAATCTTACTCATAAATATAACGGAATATTTCATACAGACGGTGTACAATCAATAGGAAAAATGGATATATCATTTCGCAAAATGGAATTTGATATGATGTCAGTATCTTCTCTCAAATCTGGCGGAATAATCGGCGTAGGAGCATTAATAAAATCAAGTAAAATTCAGAATTGCTCTTCGTTAATGTTTGGCAAGATGGAGAATTCACTAAAACCAGGTACTCCTGCTGTGCCATTAATAATCGGATTTGAAAGATCAGTGGCGATTGCGCGTGAAAATTTACCTATAGAATCAAAAAAATACACAGAAATGAGAGAAAAATTTGAAACAATCTTAAAAAGCAACGGAGCAATTATATTGGGAGAAAATACTGAAAGAATACCAAATACAACATACTGCATCATGCCTGAAATAGACCAATCTGAACAAGTTATGATGTTTGACATGCGTGGAATATCAGTTAGCGCTGGATCTGCGTGCTACAAAACAAGATATTTTTGCGAAAATTTTATGAAAAGTGTTTGCGTAAATGAACAAACATACCGATCCGGAGTGCGATTCAGCATGGGATTTTGCACAAAACTCGAAGAATTAATAACTGCAGCAGATTTATGGAAGGAGATTAAGAATTCAATTTAGTATATGAGTAAATTTCATTCATTGTGAAAGATCACTGGCTATTATGCATGAGAATTTCCCCATGTTACTCATAAAACCTATATATAACCCATTGTTCGTTCATTCCATTTATTGCATCAATTTGATTTTATTACATGAAATTCGAAAGATCACTGGCTATTGCATGATATTATTGATAAAAATCCACAGAACAATATTAATTAACGCATTGTAGCTGCCATTGCGACACCTGTACGCCTTCGTGATGGCCATGATCTGCCATTCGTTTGGCTTAGTAGAGGAAGTAATCAAAAACGAATAATAATTCGAACAATATAAAATTATGAAACACAAAAAGAAACAAACAAATCAGTGCAAAACACAAGAAAAGAGAAAAAAATAGAGAAAAGGCCAGCGCAGAAAAAGGAGGTGATCCAGCCGCAGGTTCCCCTACGGCTACCTTGTTACGACTTAGCCTCAGTCATCAACCAAACCTTATTCGAAAGTCCCCACCAAAGGTGGTTAACCCAATCGGCTTAAGGTCCAACCGACTCCCATGACTTGACGGGCGGTGTGTACAAGGCCTGTTTACGTATTCACCGTGGCATACTTATCCACGATTACTAGTGATTCCGACTTCATATCTTCGAGTTGCAGAAGATAATCCGAACTGAGACAGCCTTTATGGATTAACCCATTGTAGCTGCCATTGTAGCACGTTTGTAGCCCTACTCGTAAGGGCCATGATGACTTGACATCGTCCCCTCCTTCCTCCGGCTTAGCACCGGCAGTATCCCGAAAGTACCCAACTAAATGCTGGCAACACGGGAAGGGGGTTTCGCTCGTTGCGGGACTTAACCCAACACCTCACGGCACGAGCTGACGACAGCCATGCAACACCTGTCTTCGGATGTTACAAGTAACACCCCACCTATTAGGGTGGGTCACCGAGATGTCAAGAGTAGGTAAGTTTTTTCGCGTAGTATCGAATTAAACAACATGCTCCACCACTTGTGCAGGCCCCCGTCAATTCCTTTGAGTTTTAATCTTGCGATCGTAGTCCCCAGGCGGAATGCTTATTGCGTTAGCTTCAGCACCGAGAGCAAAACTCCCGACACATAGCATTCATCGTTTACAGCGTGGACTACCAGGGTATCTAATCCTGTTTGCTCCCCACGCTTTCGTGCCTCAGCGTCAATAATGGCCCAGAAAATCGCCTTCGCCTCTGACGTTCTTCCTGATATCTACGAATTTCACCTCTCCACCAAGAATTCCATTTTCCTCTACCATCTTCTAGCCAAGCAGTATAGTGCGCTAGCCCAAGGTTAAGCCCAGGGATTTTACACACTACTTACAAGGCCGCCTACGCACCCTTTACGCCCAATAATTCCGAACAACGCTAGCTCCCTTCGTATTACCGCGGCTGCTGGCACGAAGTTAGCCGGAGCTTTTTCTTTCGTTACTGTCTATATCATCACGAATAAAAGAACTTTACAACCCGAAGGCCTTCTTCATTCACGCGGCATCGCTGGATCAGGGTTTCCCCCATTGTCCAATATTCCCCACTGCTGCCTCCCGTAGGAGTCTGGGCCGTATCTCAATCCCAGTGTGGCTGATCATCCTCTCAAACCAGCTACAGATCTCGGGCTTGGTAGGCCATTACCCTACCAACTACCTAATCTGACGCAGGCCCATCCCCAGGCGATAAATCTTTCCTTTCTCAAGAATATACGGTATTACCTCCAATTTCTCAAAGCTATTCCGTACCTAGGGGTAGGTTCCTACGCGTTACTCACCCGTCCGCCACTAAGCACAGTAACCGAAATTACCATACTTCGTTCGACTTGCATGTGTTAAGCGTGCCGCCAGCGTTCGTTCTGAGCTAGGATCAAACTCTTATATTAAATTGACTCAGGATCAAGAATGGCATATAAAAGCAATAAAAATTGCAGCCAATCACACCTGAACGCTAGCCTTTTCTCTATTTTAAATTTCTCATAATTCCTTGAAGAACTATCCGCCGAAGCAGGATGTGTGAATCATAAGATTCTTGATATAAATTGTCAAGCAAATGTATCATAATTTTTGAGAATTGTTTTAATTGATTATGATCTTGATAAAAAATCGAGCAATAACACACGAATTTAATATAGAAGAAAGATTTCAAGCAGGAATATCACTCCTTGGACTTGAAGTAAAATCCATAAGAAATGGACAATGTAATATAAGCGAAGCTTACATTTCTCACAAAAAAGGTGAATTATTTCTACAAAATGCACTTATTTCACAATACAAATTTGCAAGTGTTGAAAAAAATTATACTCCAATGAGATTAAGAAAATTATTATTACACAAGAAAGAAATTAATAAATGCATCGGAAAATCACAAAAAAAAGGAATGACAATCATCCCAATATCAATGTTTCTGAACAAAAGAGGATTAATAAAGATAGAAATCGCTATCGCAAAAGGAAAAAAATTATTTGATAAAAGGAGATCTGAAAAGGAAAAAGAATGGACGAGAGAAAAAATCAACGCAGAAAGAATTTAAATCAGCAAAAAAAATGCTAAGAATATCAAGGATATATCATTCCCAAAATACATCAATAGCATTCTCGACAAAAATTTCATTAACAAATCAAGCATTGCATTACACAAATTCATAAATTAACATTAATAGCAATAAAACATTCAACGAATGTGTCATTTAGCATACTAAAACACATACCAAACATTCTATCATCTCTTAGGTTAATTTTAGGGTTAATGTTTATAATATTTGACAGCATAGATAAATATCTTTTCATTACAGGCTCTGTATCTGACTTTTTTGACGGATTTTTTGCACGAAAATTCAATATAGAATCAAATTTCGGAAGATTAATAGACCCAATAGCAGACAAAATATTCATAACATCATCGATGATTATTCTTTTTAAACACAACTTAATTGGAATATTTTGGCTGGGACTGAGCATCACAAAAGATGTACTAATAATACTTGGATACTTAGCAAGATCTAAAAAAAATCAAGCAATCAAACCAAATATATTTGGCAAACTCAGCACGGCATTTCAAATGCTTGGATGTGCAACAATTTTAATAGGTTCAGAATCCTCTTGGATATGGTCTTTTTACGCAATATTCACAGTTTTGGCACTCTACAAATACGCAATAACTTTAAATAAATTTTAAATACCAAAACAATTTGTCAAACATCTTGCAATATTCCATCATTCTTAATCATTCTCTTGTATCGAAAGTATATTAATGGAATCGAAAGCAAGTAAACCCCAGATAGAAGCAAAATTGCCAGCCATTTATTGTACAAAAAGAAGGACACAATACACGTTAAACAAAATGAAATCATCCAAAAAAACCTTCGAGGAATTTTTAGCTTTTTAATAGAAATCGTTGGCAATTTACTGATCATTAATATCGCACTAACAACACAAAAAATTCCATGAATATAAGAAGAAAGTTTAATATCAAAAGCAAGGTAAAACATCATGGGCATAGATGCAATTATCGCTCCAAATGGCGCCGGAACTCCGACCAAAAATGGACCAAGCGATTGTATAGAACTATTAAAACGCGCCAAACGAATAGCCATAGCACCCAAAAATAGCAAGATTATTGCCCAGCCAGCCTGATTCAACTCGCGCAGAGAAAACAAATAAAACATCACTCCGCTTGCAGAGCCAAAATTAGCAAGATCAACTAATGAGTCGAGATCAGCTCCAAATTCAGTCGTTCCATCAATCAATCTAGCAATTCTACCGTCAATTCCGTCAAGAAATGATGCTACTAATATGCATAATACAGCCTCACTCCATGCTTCATTTAATGAGAAAAATATACATGAAAATCCACTGCACAAAGCGAGCACAGTCACAAAATTAGGAAAAATTCGACGAGCTCTTATAATATACCTCTTCTTCATACATAATGACACACACATTGCAACAGAATATCAAAGCAACTATCCTTGATAAAGTAAAATTATGGAAAACAATAATTATCAAGTTTTTCACTGTTTTTTTACCAATCTCTTGATAAAAGAACAAATTGGCACTATACCACCAAATGCAAATAAACAACAAACAATACGGATGGTTTATAAAAATCGATCACCATTCACAATCAAAAATAAAGGGATTTGAAGATTATGTTCCATTAATCCATTTTAAAGACACCATCAGTGTGCCTAAAATCGGAATAGATGATACAAAAGTCAGCACAAATAAACGATTCACTTGCGGAATATTGATAATCTCAGTGAATCCAACTTCAAGAAGCACAGAAATTACTCACAAGCTCATGGGAGAATCAACTGATAATGATGCTCATAAATCGACAATGGATACAATAAAAATCATTCGCTCAGAAATCGTAAATGGAAATAATCACTCAAAAATACTAGAAGAAATCGAATACACAAAATGCATGGTAAATGAAATGACACTAGAAGGAACCGAATCTATTCGAACTTACACTATAATTTATAAAAAACGCTTAGAAAAAATTCACGATTATGACACAAATGGCGATCATAGAGGATCAGCAAGATGCGAAATCGACTTTGATCGAGGAAATTCGAGGCACTTGTAATTAAAAAACACTAAAATTCCAATCAAAAAATACGTAGAAAGATCAAAGAATAATAACTCAAAGCTTAGACATCAAAAACTATTAAAACGCGCCAAACGAATAGCCATAGCACCCAAAAATAGCAAGATTATTGCCCAGCCAGCCTGATTCAACTCGCACAGAGAAAACAAATAAAACATCACTCCGCTTGCAGAGCCAAAATTAGCAAGATCTAAACAAGTCGTTATGCAAAAATATTTGTGTATATTTCAAATTGTATTGCAAAATCAAGATAAGAATTGAGATAATCATCGAAATATTAACAATATAAAAAATTGATCATCACAGTGATAACGCTATGTCCAGAAATATTTCCAGGAGGACTTAGCACTTCTGTCATAGGGAAAGGATTAAAAAATGGTATTTGGCAGCTTAATGTCATTAATATAAGAGATTTCGCTAAAGACAAGCATAAAACCGTTGATGATACATGTACAGGAGGCGGCCCAGGCATGCTAATAAAACCTGACATCGCACACTTAGCAATCGAATTTGCTATCAAATCTTTAGCAGATAAAGGATTTAATGAACATGTTTTTCTCCACCCATCTCCTCGAGGTAAAGTATTTTGCCAAGAAATCGCTCATGAACTCAGTCAGGCGAAATCAATCATTTTCCTATGTAGCCGATACGAAGGAATAGATCAAAGAATAATAAATCTTTGGAATTTTGAAGATATATCAATAGGAAATTATATACTAACAAACGGAGATATCGCAGCATCAGTGATAATGGATGCATGTATAAGACTTTTGCCAGGAATATTACACAATGCAACGTCATTCAAATGCGAATCTTTTGCAAACGATTTGCTCGAATGTGATAATTACACAAAACCTACAAATTGGAATGGTATTTTCAGTCCAAGTGTGCTATCATCCGGAAATCATGCTGATGTAATCAGGTGGAAGAGTGAAAACTCTCAAATGGTAACCAAAACCAAAAGACCTGATTTATGGCGCAAGTACTTGTTGAATAGGAGTGAAAATGACTAGTCCATTAGTTGAATCATTTAATAGAATGCAGATTCAGAAAATAAATGAATCAAGAGCCAAATCTAATATTTCAATACCAGAATTTAGACCTGGTGATTTACTTTCTGTAGAGATGAAAGTTAACGAATCAGGCCAATTACAGACATTTGAAGGAAGGTGTATCGCTAAGAGAAATAGAGGCCTTCATTCATCTTTTACTTTGAGGAAAGTCAATGCTGGCACAGGAGTAGAAATTGTGGTGCCGATTTTTTCTCCTATGATAAGCAATTTGAAAGTCATCAGAACAGGAAAAGTCAGAAGAGCAAAACTTTACTATCTAAGGTATCTCTCTGCAAAGAAATCCCGCATTCAAACAAGAGAGCCAAAGAAAATTTCCTGATATTGTTGAGACATGTTAAAAACAATAAAGGTTTTTTAAAAAATTCACAGATTCGAATGTACATTCTGTGATAAGATAGATGATCAATCGCGTCATAATAAAAAAAAGACAGGTGATGCAGAAAATATCATCATAAATATATGATCATAGATTAGTCTTATGCTCAAAATCCTCATCAATTTAAGAAAATTATTTAACTAAAAGTCGATCGTATAAAAAAATTACAATAAATAAGAAGTCTCTTTAACATAAAAATTTAAACTTCACTTTATGCTGACCTTTGCTCAACTTTTCACTTAAATTCAATTTTGCACACTTTCTTAATGCATTGATAACCGATTCCCTAACAATTGCATAATATTCATGAGAATGAGAACTCTCATCATCTATCACCAATATACCTGCTATACAAGAATCTTCAAGAATGACCTCAACACTGACAACAATATTTTGAATTTTTTTATAATCCATAACGCTAATCGACCAAATACTTACGATTTGCCCTCTTACCGATGCAGTATCCGATGCAGAAAGAGACGTCACACTATATTGTGGAACGTTTTTGAAGACATCACCAAGACCAAAACCAAATTTTCCCTTCGCTGAAGGCTTCTTATTAGTAACTTTCTTCTGTTTTGTATCTTTTAGAACATGCGGATCGACAGTCTTTTTGCTATTTGTAGAATTTTGCTTTTGAATTTGCTTTTGATTTTCTACTTTTGACAACTGGACAGATTCAGCAACATCAACATTTTTAGGAGTCTTATCAACCTCTTTAATGGTGTTTTGCTTTTGATTTTCTACTTTTGACAACTGGACAGATTCAGCAACATCAACATTTTTAGGAGTCTTATCAACCTCTTTAATGGTATCATTAGTTTTTTGATCTATAATATTAGTTTTTTCTTTATGCTCGGTCGAAACTGGTAATTCATTCTGAAGACATTTTGTCTGTATCATGATTGCATCATCTTTTACATCTGAATGATCTAATTCAACTGCGTTTTCAAAGTCTTGCTGAGATTTTTCATCTATCTGCCCTCCAACACCTTTGACATTTGATGAAGTACCAGACTCAACTTGCACTTGAATCGCAATGACATTTTTAAATGTAGCATTTTCTAGTTGAAAAAGGAAACAAATTGCACATAAAATAGCATGTAAAGCAATAGATAGAAGATAAGGATACTTCAAAAAGTTCCAACGCATAACAAAACAGTTCACACATCGTACTTTTATAGCACACTAATCTAATAAATGATATTTTCTAAAGAAAATTACAGAAACAGCGTAATGTCTTAGAAATGACCTGTATACATATTAGAAATTTTAGAAATATGAGCATCTTTAGATATAACATATACACACATTATTGAAATGAGACTAATCACACATAGTATATATTTCCACGCAAATATATCAGAGAAAAATAGAACTCCGCTCACAACAAATATGCGAGAAATAGAGGAGAATGATCCCATCATTCCAATATTCATAAAACTGTCACTACCGATATAATCTGATTTGATCACAAACGTACGATAAGCCATCATCGCAGTAGTACACAAAGCACTCACAAAACTATCGATACTTGCTATAATAAACATTAGAAAACAATTTTTTCCAACAAAAGAGTGAATATAAAAAAGGAGGCTTGAAATAGACTCACCAATCGATCCTAAAACTAACATTTTTTGTATTGATGTTTTTTTTATCAAGAAATTAAATAACATCACTCCAAATCCAGCAAAAACCATCCACCATACCTTAACAATCGACGCAATTTCGATATTTGAATAACCTAAATCGATAAAAAATGGATTACTCATTCCATGTAAAGCAGAATCGCAAAACTTAAATATAAACATAAAACGTAATACTGAGTAAGATTTTTCATTAAAAAAATTTCTTAAAGTATCTCTGATGGATGAATAGATTATTTTATCGCTTTTTACACAATCTTCATCTTCCTTTAGTAAAATTATTCCACAGATTCCAACAATGATCGTAAATATCATAAAAACAAATGCGCAAATCCAATTAAAAAAATCAACAATAAATAGAGCAAAAGCTCCAGAAGCCATCATACCAAATCGAAAAGCAAAATAGCTCATAGATATCGACAAACGAAATATATTTTTGCTTGTGACTCGAACTCGGTAATTTTCAATGGAAATATCCTGAAAGACAGCACAACAAGAGAGCAAAAATGTTACAAGCAAAGTCAAAATTATATCTTTAGAGGGATCAACAACCATCAATAATAATAACAGAATAACGATTAACACTTGGCTAAATATCGCCCAATACTTGTAAATCTGAAATATTGATATCTCTTCATTTACGTGTAATTTCAATTTTTTAATAGGATTAGCAAATTTATTCATCATCACACTGAGGAATATTTTCATCGCATATGGAATTGTAAGAATTGTCGATACACCCAAAACAGAATTGCAAAAACCATAAGACTTAAGCCATATACCAACTGTAGATACCAAAAAAAAGAATACACTTCCACTGGAAAAACTCATCATTCCTATAGCAAAAATCTTTCTATATTCTTGCATTATACTTAAATACTTAATTTCGTTGATTGTATCAAATTGGAATACAAAATACTAAAAGAAAATTTCACAACAAAAAAAATCAGAAAGCTAACCCATATATTGTATGTAATATATTTCAATCACCATCATACAAATAAAAAGCTATAAAATTAAAAAAATATTTCACATATAGAAATTATACTGCTAACATATAGCGTTTTCTGTTTTTTAGAGTATATGAATACTTTTACATCATTACCTATTCATATAGAAATAGAAAATTTGGAAAATGCGTTAAAAAATCAAAATAGTGATGAGGTAATAGAAATAATAAAAGACAAGCACTACAGCGATATAGCTCTAATGATACAATCTCTTTCAATCCCTTTGATCGAGTATTTCATAAAGAATTTTCATGATTTTATCACACCAGAGCTAATCTCTGAGCTCAATCACTCCATAAGAGAAGTACTTTTTGAAAATATCGACCTCATAAAATTAGCAGAAATATTTAAGAGCTTAGATAGTGACGATGCCATCGAAATATTTGAAAGTTTGGATGAAGGACAACAAGCAATAATTCTGAAATCAGTTTCTAAAAAAGATAGAATGATGATACAGAGCACTCTTTCCTTTCCTGCAAAAAGCGCTGCAAGGTTGATGCAAAATGCTCCGTATGTTAGGGATTCATGGAGTGTAAAGCAGGTATTAAATTATATAAAATATGCTGACTACAAATTCGACTACATTGCAAGCATTTTCGTCATAAATAGCGAATACAATTTAATCGGTTACGTTTCCATGTACAACCTTATAAAAAACAACGGCACCAGCATCGTCAGCGATTTAATGGAGACTAAAATTGTCACTGTATCTATCAGCATGGACCAAGAAAATGTAGCAAACATATTCAAAAAATATGCATTATTATGTGTACCTGTAGTAGATTACGATAACAGATTAGTGGGAATGATAACTGCAGACGACATATTGAGCGTCATAGAAGAAGAAACCATTGAAGATTATGCTGGAGTCAAAACTGAAAGTGATTTTTATGCTCCTGTCGTAAATACTAGCTTATCCAGATTAAGATGGCTAATAATAACAGCTGTAAGCAGCCTTATATCTTCTTTCGTTATTTCAAGATACGATTTTATATTATCCCAAAACGTTTATCTATCAATTCTATTACCAATCGTTGCTGCTATGGGTGGAGCCTACGGATTACAAGTCAACACAGTAATAATAAGAGCAATTGCAACAAAACAATTAATTTCAATTAATACATCTAGAACTATTGTAAAAGAGGTGTTTGTAGCATGCATTAACGGATTTTTTTTCTCAATATCACTATCATTTTTATCATTTTTATGGCTTGAAGATTTTATCGTAAGTATAATTCTGTGCTCAGGGTTATTATTCAATATATTATGGGCAGGAGTTGTTGGTACACTATACCCAATGATATTGCATAAGTTGAAACTTGATCCAGCACTTAGTTCAGGCCCATTAGTAGGCATGAGTACTGATATATTTGGATTTATAACATTTTTGGGACTTGCGAACGCATTTTTGTAATTAGCCGCTCAAAATATTTATAAGCGTAAATGCAATAATCATAATAAAATTCATCATAGATTTTTCTCATATAGCAATTTGCATCATTTGTGTTTGCTAGAACTAGTCATTAAAGTTATGTATACAAAATTATCAGTGCAACATAACAGAATAACATCTTCATGAAGAATATTTACAATAAAGACAATTTCAATAAAAACGCATGAGAATATGTTAAGAAATTACTCAAAATAAGAAAAATTTTTCACATTTATTTATCGACATTAATTGACAATTCGTTGATAATCGTATCAGAAATTTACTATCTTATCATGTCCGACTTATTTTATGAGATTAAAGAATCATTCGAACAAGAACGTATCGAAAAATTCTTGAAAATTATCAGATATCCTTTTCTGATAATCTCTATTATTGCATTGATTGGAGCAACAGCATTCTCTATCATAAAATCAAATAAATTAGCAAAAATTCACCAAGATGCTAAGATTTATACAGAGATACTGTACATGATAAACAATGGTTATACTAGCTTAGCAATAGAGAAAGTGGATGAATTGATCAACAATGGATCATTGGGATACAGAACTTTATCTCTTATACTGAAATCGAAAATAGAAACTCAAAATGGTAATTTTGAAAAAGCAAAGAATCACCTTGCTCAAATAAAGTTAATAAAAAAATACTTAATTAATTTCATAACTTCTATCGAAACTGTAAATTTCTCTCTTAATAAGAATGATGTGGAACTATTAACAGATATCGTAAAACAGAGTAACCATTTTGCGAATATATGCAAATTTTCTCTAATTTGCTATCATATTCTAGATAAAAATTCGAAAGAGGTGCTTGATATATTAAATGACAAGCACTTTGTTGATTTCATGCCTTCAAACTTAATTACTATTATACACGGAAATTTCTGAAATGATAAAAAGGAGAAATATGCTCTGTACATTACTAAAAATTGCAACTTGTTCAATTATTGCAAACGGAATTTTTTACAGCAATATTACAGTGTCAGATAATAAAATTATCAACAGAGATAAGAAAGTGATAAAGAAAATAAAGTTACCTGTAAATGGCAAACCAATTAGAGTAATAAATACACAAGGAAAGATCTATTTTTTATGCATTAATAATGAAGATGCACAACATCAGTTAGAATGCCATAATATTACAAACATTATTGACTCAAATGGTACTAAAAAAATATGGACACTGGCTTTGAGTAAAAACAGTAAAGATATTATTTTATCACGCTGTCAAAATAGAGATAATCAAAATGAAACGAATATATATATAGGAGATAATGACATCTTGCATATTATAAATATCCATAGCGGAAAGATCATATATAGCAAGCAATTCCCTGCTAATATAGTTGAAATTGCACACGTTAATCAAAACTCACAAACAAAATTGGTAATTAGATGTACAAATAATAGAACTTATGTTTGCTCAATTAATCCGCTAGACGAAGTGATTAAAGTTAATTATATTCATGCTGAATTTCCTCATAATTTCATTCAGAGCAAAGATTCAATCGCAATTTTTGATGATTCCTATATCATTTTATCTTGTTCAAGCAAAGATTATTCACTAATTTACGGCATAAAAGACGGAGAAGATTATTTCATAAAAACACCACCAAAAAATGAAGATGTGGTAGAAGCTTACATATTAGCTAGAATTTATATAGTAGGAAGCTCAATTGTATGCATATACAATAACAGGAAAATCGTTGCATCAAATATGGACGGCAATAACATATGGACATACACTTTACCGCATTTTGTAAATAATATTATCGTGGAAAAAGATTATATTTTATACCAAAGTAATAACAGAATTCATTCTATAGATCCAACAAATGGATTCATTCGTGAAAAGGTTGATTTCAAGAAAACTAATATTACCTTCATAAGGGTATTTAATAATATTATTATTGCTGGTTCAGAAAGAGCTCTGTTCCTACTAAATCAGAAATTAGAAATAATCAGCAAAATAGACATAAAAATCAATGAATCATCAATAATATTTGATGAAAAAGAATATTTAGGATTTTTAGTAAAATCTAACAAAGATATTTTTATATATCTAGTAAATGCCATATAGCAAATCTCATCTATATTTAGGGAAATATTGACTCCACAATGTGTGTCGTGTCTTTTTTTGCTAATACCCAACCATGGATATCATTTCTTTTTCTTTTGCTCTGGTGCTACTAATACTACACGATCTAGTAATCCCTTACTAATGTAGAGCTTAATACAATCTATCACTGCAGGTAAGTTTTGCCCTCTCAGAATCAGAGGGCTCATCGAATCAACTTTAGGTTTATGATGGTATTCTGTTCCAATAATTCCAAATGAGTATTTCTCATCACCGACAATAAGAGTCCATGGTTTTGCAGTATTATTGATAACTTCAGTATATTTATATAATATATCATAAAAGGAATTTACGTTATATGATTTACATTCTAGCAAGCAACGCTCAACTATCTCTCTTAATTTCATTACCGTTCCATACGCTGTACGGTATTCAAGCTCTCCAAGTCCACCCAATACATCAGCAATAAATAGCATGTTTCCAAGGGGTTGATCTAAAACATCACAAGCAAGATTATACTTGTCCTTTGAATGTATGATACTATCAAATTTGGCACTCAATAGTGTAATAACATCTATCTCTCCAATTGAATTATGCTCACTATACAAGGTATTTTTATTTATATCAGCAGGTGAATATTTATCTTGCTGGTAAGAAAATGTAATACACGAGGCAGCATTCATTAACATTATCATGAATAAACTTGAATTAATTAATTTTGACATATGAAGTATAATCAACGTACACTACAATATACAGAATTGGAGTATGTGATTCAAGAATTCGATATCATCATTATTAAGCTAATTTTAATATTTCTTTAATTTTACATTGAATTTTTAATAAATAATATTACTATTTTAATAAAATTATTAACAATATAATAAGAATGTTACAAGATTAAATAATGAAGATTTCAATAAAGACATGCACTTTAATCCTTTCATACTTGAAGCATTTTTTTCACATATTATGGAATATATATTAAATAATTTTAGCAACAACTCTTTTCTCCTGATCTTCTAAAACTGTTGATAAGACAACATATAGCAAATAATCATAGAGACATTCGGGAAACCATATACATTCCACGTAAATTATGCGCAGATAGTTGAAAATACTCGCATTTACTTATCCAGTACACTCAGAGAATTTATCGCACCAAATACTTCAACAATAAACTCGCAAATATGTCAAGTAAAGTGTTATTCTGCGAATAAAGAAGGTATTTGAAAGGTCTTAATTTTTACAAATGGAGCTATAGAATGCATGTTTTTTGGAAATTGTATATGAATAGAGTCATTTTTTCTGTAAACTTAGTCTAGAAAATATCATAAAATCATGTTTACAATTGCGCTAATTGGAAGAACGAATGTAGGTAAATCTTCATTATTCAATGCTTTGGTCAAGAGAAGATCTGCAATTATTTTAGATATACCGGGCACTACAAATGACTACAAAGAAGAGACTATTAATTTTTTTAATAAAAAAGTTAAGTTAATAGATACCGGAGGTTACGAAAGTAATGCTCAATCAATCTGGAATATGACAATTACCGCAATAAACAAGGCAAATTTAGCGATTTTTGTACTAAATGCGCAAGATGGAGTAATGCCAGATGATATTACTTGTGCAAAAATAGCAAGAAAATTACCATGCATAATGGTGATAAATAAAGCAGATAAGGCTTTATCCAAATACGATTTAAATGAGTTTTATCAATTAGGATTTGAAAATGTAATTTTTACTTCTTGTACTAACAATACCGGACTATTAGAACTGCAAGAGAAAGTACTTGATATACTGAACGATGAAGAAAAAAATAATGATAAACCGCAAGATAAAATTGACGACCACTGTGATGGTGAGCAAAATTTTGATAAAAAGATAAAGCTCGCAATCATAGGACGGCCAAATTCTGGAAAATCTACGATGTTAAATAGTATTCTTCAGGAAGAAAGAGTTCTCACAAGCCCAATTGCCGGAACAACTCGCGATTCAATTCATACACATTTTATGCATCAGGGCTACGAATTTGAGTTAATAGATACTGCAGGAATAAGAAGAAAACGCCGTGATGGTGGACAAATTGAAACCGCTTCCGTAAAAATGGCTCTAAGATCGGTTAAGATTGCTGATATCGTACTAATTGTCATAGATGCATCGATCGCTATGGACAAGCAAGACCTAGCACTTTGCTCGATGGTAGGAAATGAAGGAAAAATTCCAATTTTAGTTTTCAATAAATGGGATTTAATAAAGGAAAAGGATCTGTTTTTGAAAAATGTTGAAGATATAATTCTCAAAAAATTACCAGAAATCAGTGGAGTAGAGTGCATGTTTATTTCTGCAATTAATTCCAAACAAAATTACGAATTAATGTTTGATATATGCATCAAATTGATGAATACATCCAATCTTTCAATAAAAACTCATAGAGTTAATGAAGTTTTAAGAGAAATTCAAACTAATAATATCAACAATAAAAGGAAAGTGAATGCAAAATATGCAACTCAAATATCAAAATCTCCACATACATTCTGTGTTTTTTTCTCTCAATCTGTAGACCAAATTCCTCAGCAATATTTGCGGTACATTAGAAATATGTTTGCTGAGAAACTTAACTTACATGGTGTGCCAGTTTTTATTGTGCCTAGGAGTAAAAATGAGCTAAAACGCTAATATTCAATCATCAATATATGCTGCAAGTTGAAATATTGTACGAATGAATGCAAAATTACAACAGACTTATTGTCACTACACATATATGGAACATAACCTTCTTCATCAGAAAATGGATAGTTTTAATGACAGAAAATTAGTGTTAAATAACTTCTTGATTGATAATTGTAATATTATTTGGAATTAAGTTGTATATTATGTCGCAATTTGCAACAAATTTTTGAATAATCTTAATATTTTTCATAAATTATTACAAACTTTACAGGACATCATTGCAAACAATGGAATTGCTTCAAAAAATCTTGAAATGAGCTAATATAATCTCTGAAAGTACAATATTTTTGAAAAAAGTACATCTTAATATTTTTCATAAATTATTACAAACTTTACAGGACATCATTGCAAACAATGGAATTGCTTCAAAAAATCTTGAAATGAGCTAATATAATCTCTGAAAGTACAATATTTTTGAAAATAGATTTAGTAACCTTTTACAAATCATTTCTTCATATTATCAAAAAAACTCTGTACCTTGTCAAAGAACCCCTTTCCCTGAGGATTACAAACACTACTCTGCGTTTCTTTATCAAATTGCAATAACAAATCCTTTTGCTTGGAATTTAAATTCACTGGTATTTCTATTTTCACTATAACATACAAATCGCCTCGAGATCCTGAATTTGTCTTCATTCCCTTTCCAGAAATACGCAATTTAGATCCGTTTTGAGCTCCAGAAGGTACGTTTAAAGCCACCAATCCATCTAAAGTTGGAACATCTAACTGTCCTCCTAAGCAAGCCATAATCATAGGTATTGGAACTTCACAGATCAAATCATTGCCATCTCTTTTGAAGATCGGGTGACTTTTTATAGATATTACGACTTGTAAATCACCATCTCTTATAGTTCCAGCCTCTCCAGCACCACTAATAATCCAATGGCTTCCGTGTTGTGCTCCAACAGGAATATCGATAGTAACAGATTTTGTACCATTTGCTAATCCAATTCCATTACAGATTGAGCAAGGATCTTTTATTTGCTTTCCAGATCCACTACAATGATGACAAACCTGCATCATTTCTAAAAATCCATTTCTAGACCTAAATTGTCCAGTTCCGTTACATGTTCTACATTTATCAGGTACAGAGCCACTCCTACTTCCAGATCCTCGACAGGTATTACATTTTACTTTTGTAGATAGTGTTAACTTTTTCTGACATCCAAAAAAAGCTTCTTCTAAAGAAATACTAACTTCAACCTGCAATGCAGCTCCTGTTTCGTTAGAAGATTGTCTAGATCCTCCAAAAAATGTATCAAAAATATCGGCAAAACCTCCAAAACCAGATCCTCCGCCAAAACCTCCACTAAAATTACCAAAACCTGAGAAGCCTTCAAATCCAGATGCATTTGAGTATCTTGAACCTTCACTTCCATGCATATCATACATTTTGCGCTTATCAGGATTACTGAGAGTCTCGTAAGCATTAGATATGGTTTTGAACTTATCTTCTGCACCTGGAGATGAATTTCTATCAGGATGATATTGCATTGCTAATTTTCTATAAGCTTTTTTTATCTCATCCTGGGATGCATTCTTAGACACACCTAAAATTTCGTAATAATTTTTCTCTGCAGCCATTTGTCCTCCATTTACAATTTGAAATGTATTAATTATGTCAAAAATATTATCATATATTATTCAAAACACATATCAGTATCAATCAATAAAATGATGAATAATAGAAAAAACATGTATATGTTTGAAGCAATAGTTTTTAGATTCAAGTAGAAATTTAAAATCTACAACAAAGCAACTACATAGAATCTGCATATCTTTGCGGAAATTCCAACATTCATCACTTCATTAAGATTTCGAGAAATTTAAATTGGAACAGAAAATATGAATAATTAAATTACTTCACAGAAAATTCAGATTATACTCAAGATATGTAACCAGCACATGCAACAAATTACAGCGAAAGTTTTCATAAAACTTTGTATAATCGCATAAACTGTTCAATAAAGATATTTATAGTCAAAAAGCTTCAATAAATTGCAACCATTCAAAAGATAGAACTTATAATACATAGCAACTCTAAATCATTCAAGCAAATCTCTTAGCCCATCAGAAAAATATACAACTTTATGCAAATCAACGCTCTTGACGAAATTGTCATTAAAAGGGAGTAATATTCCATTATCAATTTGCAAAATATCTCCTGCTCCAAAGTTATGCACATCAATGATTCGACCAACCAGCTGATCATTATCACTAAATACCTGCAATCCTAACAAATTTGCAATATAATCTTCTCCATCAGGTAAAATGGGTAACTCATTAGAATCTATATACATGAACTTACCAGCAAGAGACTGCGCTTTTTCAACAGAATCAATTGATTCTAACTCTAAAACACACGGTCTGCCGATTCTGAAACTCAACACAGAAAGTTCATGCAAAAATTCCACATCCCAATAAAAATTATACTGCAGTAGTTTTTCAAAATCATTCAAGTAAACCTCTGCAAGAACCTCGCCTTTTAGTCCACGTGGTCTAAGTACCTTTCCAGCAACAATCGCAGCCATAAATCTAGCCAGTAATCACCTTATTCACATATGGCTTTATCTTTGGAAACAAGGAGAAATCAAATCCAGCTGTTTGCAAAAGATACTTCACACGATCAGATGGATTAGCTCCAACAGACAATCTATAACGTACTCTTTCGGAATCAAATTTGAACCTCATATCATCAGTTTTTGGAACCATAGGATTATAAAACCCTAATTTTTCGACATACCTAGATCTTATTGGTCTTCTAGAATCAATAACAACTAGATAATAGAAAGGCTTGTGTTTTGCTCCAAACCTCATCAATCTCATACTCAGCATAAAAACAAAAAAAATACACGAGTTTATGATACGACATTTCATTCTATAGTCCAATATATAATTCATGAACTATTCGCAATTAAAATTCTTTTTACATATTATTCACTGTTCAAAAATTCATTCATTTACTAGAAATCATTTCACCATTTCTGTCAATTCAGCAATATAATCATTAATTGTCATTCCATTCCAAGGGCCTTGAGCAAAGAATTCACTTCCGCCTCCGGTAATTTTCATTCGTTCTAATATTTTCTTCGCATCAAATATATGACTTTCTTGCACTAAGTCCTTTGTAATCAAAACCATACAAACACCATGTTTTGACATTGAAACTCCAATAAGCATAGCACGCTTAACAGACTTTATCTTTTTAGTTAAAATCTCCTTCATAACCATGGAGTCAATATTTTTTTCGCAAAATGCATGAACATCAAAAGAATTCAGGTGAAATCTTTCGAACTCAACGCAAATGATGTTTCTTTTTTTTGACTCTTCAACCAATAGTTTTATTCTTTCAAGGGCATTTTCACTTTGAGTATTGAGCATTAAAGACAGAGTTTGGATTTGATTATTACAACGCTGAAAGCACTTTACTGCCTCCATTCCTGTTATAGCTTCAATTCTTCGAACTCCTGAGGCAACTGATGATTGAGAGACAATTTTAAATACTCCTATTTCTCCTGACCGATCTACATGAGTTCCTCCACAAATCTCTGTTGAATTTCCAATCGACACAACGAATACTGATTTTTCATATTTATCTTCAAAAGTTCCAATCGCACCATTCTTAATTGCTTCTTCTGGAGCCATAATAGACTTATATCTAAGAGAATTTTTTTGAATTTCTTCATTAACTATATTCTCAATTTGCACAATCTCATCTTCAAGTAAGGATTTATTATGACTAAAGTCAAATCTGAATTTTTTTGCATCAACGAGAGATCCTTTTTGGACAACATGCGGGCCTAAAACTCTTCTCAGAGCGGAATTTAATAAATGAGTCGCAGAGTGATTTGCCGAAACAGCCTTTCGATTAAGCTCATTCACTCGCAGAATCGCTTCTGCAGAGTCAAACGACAAAAATTTAAATTCACAAATATGAACGTATACACCATTTAATTTTTCAGTATTAAGAACATGAACCTCAAAATTATTAAATACAATTTCTCCACAGTCTCCAATTTGCCCTCCACCAGTGGCGTAAAAACATGTTTTATCAAAAACCATGAAGAGTTTATTATCATGCAATGCGTATTTTAGCAACTTTGCCTTGGTAGATAAATTATCATATCCACAGAAATCAGTAGCCGGCATTTTATATACAAATTCATTCATAAAATTCTCAGATGAATCTCTTTTCTCATGCCAAGATTCTTTAGCTTTTTCTTGATGTAAACTGTAGTATATATCGAAATCTGACTCAAACACTTCACACCCATAGCATGAAAGTAGACTTTTTGTAATATCGAAAGGAATACCGTGAGTTTCGTACAAAAAAAATGCATACTCTGCAAGATTTTTGTTTGAAACATCAGATCTCATATATCTATTTATTTCTGCCTCTGCGTTAGTCAATATATTGAGAAATTTTTCATACTCTATTTGAATGTTCATGAGTATCATTTCTCTATTTATTGATAATTCTGAGTAGACATTTCCGATAGAATCTAAAAAAACATCATAAAGCTCAGTGAGCATGCACTTTTTGTAATCTAATTTATTTATATTAAGAAATGCTCTTCGCATAATTCTGCGCAAAACATATCCTCGACCCTCATTTGAAGGAGTTATTCCATCAGACATCATAAACGCACAAGATCTTAAATGGTCAGCAATAATTCTAAATTGACTTTTGAAATCAGAATACAATTTCCCTGATAGCATTTGAATTTTCTGTATTATTGGCATAAAAATTGTTGTCTCATATGCACTTTCTTTACTTTCAAGAATTGCCATCACTCTTTCTAATCCCATTCCGGTATCTATACATTTTTGCTCTAGTTCTGTCATTTTGCCATCTTCATCTCGATTAAATGACATGAAAACTATATTCCATATTTCGACATATCGATCTTTTTCATCTCCTTGACCTGGAAGATTTCCCTCGTATTGGTGTCCTTTATCATAGTATATTTCCGAACAATAACCACATGGGCCAGTACTACCCATACTCCAGAAATTATCTTCTATTTCAATAATCCTTTCACTTTTGACAAATTGCATCCATATTTCTCTAGCTTCAAAATCACTTGGATGTATTGTTATCCATAACTTGCTCTCATCAAGATAAAGACAATGAGTTAGAAATTTCCAAGCAAGAGCAATCGCATTTTTTTTAAAATATCCTCCAAATGAAAAATTCCCCAACATCTCAAAGAATGTATGATGTCGATTTGTATGACCAACATTATCTAAATCATTATGCTTTCCTCCAGCTCTAACACATTTTTGACAAGTGGTAACGTTTTTACTTGGAGCATTTTCTAACGCAAGAAAAGCTCTTTTAAACTGCACCATTCCAGAATTTGTAAATAATATCGAAGAGTCATTTGATGGAATCACAGGAGAAGATTTCACCAATAAATGGTCATGGTCTTGAAAATATCTTAGAAACAGATCACGAATATTCACTGCACTATTACATTAACTTCTTACAACTCTATCATAAAATATAGCAATTTATATTAGATATTTTTTGAAATTTTACTATAGGCAAAAGAACATTCAAACCACTGACACTCATGCAATTCTTAGAAAATTTATAATTTGTTAGTCACATACACTTATCGCAAGAATATAAAATTCTACTAAGAGTTTCTTCCTTGCCTAGAAGTACCATTGCTTCAAAAATTCCAATTGAGACTCTACTACCTGAAATAGCAATTCTCAATGCCTGTGCAATTTCTGATAATTTCATCGATTTCATTTCTGCAAATTCTCGAGTCATGATATCAATTTTCTTCATAACCCAGTCTATTTGAGAAAGCATTTCAACATACTCACGCAAATTTCCCTTACTTTTCGCAATAATAGCAGCACTTTCTTCATCAAGATTATTTATCAAATTCTCAAAATATTCAGCAGACAAGTAAGAATCAAGCATGTGCAGCAGCACTTTTAATGTATTAGCTCTTTTTTTCATCTCAGGCAATAATTGAATAGCAAGTTGGCGATTTTCAATTTTTCGTCCAGAGAACTCTTCCAATTTTACCAATAGATCATCATTTTGCATCATATTTATGTATTTGAAATTCATATCCAGCAATTTTTGCCAATCAAACTTTGATGGAGCGGATTTTAGATCCTTTAGGTCAAAATACTGTGCCATTTGATTCAAATCAAAAATATCACTTATAGGCAAATTATGCTCTTTTTGCACTCTTTCATAACGCCAACTCAGCATGATAAGATAATTTTTTAGAGCATCAGATAAAATTCCATCATCAATGTAATTCAAAATATTTGTCACAGCATTCCTTTTTGACAATTTCGCTCCATCTGGAGCAAGCAACATCGGAAGATGAGCAAAATCTGGAATTTGCCAATCAAGAGCCTGATATATATGAATTTGTTTAAAAGTATTCGTTATATGATCTTCTCCTCGAATCACTAATGTAATATCCATATCATGATCATCCACAACAACACAGAACATATAAGTTGGCATTCCATTACTTCTAACGATTACGATATCTTGGAGATTTTCATTTTTCTGCACTATCTTTCCCTTCACTTTATCTTCTAAAATTATTTCTCCTGACTTGGGAACAATAAGCTTAATGGCAGTATTTGAATCAAAAATTTCACGATTTTTACATACACAGACATCATTTGAATTTTGTACACAATTGCATCTATAAGCTTTATTTTGGTTTAACAACATATTTGCAATTTCAATATGCCTCGATAATCTCTCAGACTGAATGACAACATCACCTTGCCAATGTATTCCCAGCCAATTCATGGATTGCAGAATAGCTTTTGTAAATTCAGGCTTTGACCTATCTGGATCTGTATCTTCTATTCTTAATCTCATTTGTGCAGAGTTTGATCTCGACTTAATATACATACAATTCACAATTGCAGTTCTTAGATTCCCTATATGAGGCATACCAGTAGGAGATGGAGCAAATCTAAGTATCTCTTTTTGATTCTTCATAAATGCAATGCAATGAAATGATGCAGTGTTTTACATGTTAGTTCACAAGTTTGCAATATTTTAGCCATAGCATAATCAACAATTGATGTACTACAATTACACAACACATAATAAATTGCCTTCAAATTACAATCTCTGGACAAAAATCAGATAATAGCTAATTTAGCATGTAAGTATCATGACAGATCAATCAATTGAAATGAATGCAAACTTTTCTATGGTGATTTGTTATACATAACAGATGTGGTATAATTTTAAATTACACTTAAAATTGCATCTTGTTTGAATCCATATCGATTTTCCAATTTTTTGTTCTACTTATTCTAGGTATTTCTTCTGGAGCTGTAGGTTTATTAATGCGATTCATAACTTTATCATTTATGATAGATGTACTATCTCATGGAGCTATTCTAGGTATAGGAATAAGCAAATATTTTGGCATTAATTTATCTCAATCGATAATTCTATCAAATCTCCTCATTGCATTCGTAATAATTTTTGTAAAAGAAATCAATGAAATGCTCGCAGTTGTATCGTACATATGCAGCGCAATGGGGTTAATTCTTATGTACGAATGTGGGTGTTATCAAACATCATATTTCTCGGGAGATGGAGCTCTATTTGACACTTTTGATATGGTATTCATATTATTATCCATGATCCTCGTTTTTGGCATTTTCATTATTAAGCGAAAAGTTCTATTATCTACAATTTTCAACAAAGAACTAGCAGAAATCGAAGGATATAACACCAAATTTGTCAAGGTAATCGCAGTATTTTGCGTAGCATGCTTAGTCAGCATAGCCATGAAAGTCGTGGGTTTAATTTGCTGCGGAAGTATGTTTTTAATTCCAAGCATGGCAACAATAGGATTTAAGTACAAAAACGCAATTTTAATGTCATCATTAATAAGCTTATTTGGAGTGCTGATGGGCATTTTATGCCAAGAATTTCTGAACTACGCCTTTAGGCCTAGCATGGTAATGGCTATCATTTCAATGACAATTATCGTAAAATTCACCTCCAAGGTTATGTACAAAAATTGATATTTTGAGTAAAAATTATAAGCTCTACAAATAAATAATTTGAATATATTGACTTTTTATTAAGCTGAATCAATAATCTAGCCGTCGTATCGTTTGTCTTATTATGTATAAAATTGCTTCTCTATTTCTATCATTCGTTTTTTTGACTTCTTTTGCTTCATCTGTAGAGAACTCTACGTCTAATTCTGAAGCTACATCAACTGAAACAAATGAAAATTCTAATCATACAGCCTCTTCTAAACAGAAGGCTACTAAACGTTCTGGCTGTTGCGAACCATCAAAGAAAGTATCGAAAAATACAAGTAATCAGAAAAATGATAATGTAAATGCTCATCAGAGTGAAAATAATACAGAAAATAGTGCAAAATCTGAGTAATTAATTTGTTTTGATTTTTGTAAATCTAGTGAATCTTTCTCAACAAGATTATTTATCACAAGTGAGCATCATTTTTTGCAATAGCCTAGATAAGTTATCCCAATTGCAGAAAATATTATCATTGGTTGATTCATTCTTGCTTTGTCATATGATCAATGTGAGCACGTAGAGAATTTACTCCCATACTGTTCTTCGCACTTGTAGTAAAAATGCTTTTTAACCCAAATAATTGCAACTGATCAGAAACAGATTGAACTGATTTATCAATTTCTAACTGCGATAATTTATCACACTTTGTCATAATAACACTTAAATCCTTGCTACAATTAGAGATAATATGAATATCAATATCTTTGAGACCAATTTTTGTATCAATTAGAATATATAACTGCTTCATCTGAACTCTGTTCATTGTTAAATAATCGAAGATCAATCCCTCCCATTCATTTTGTTGCATTTTAGATGCTTTCGAATATCCATAACCTGGCAAATCAAGTAGATTCATCTTATTTCCAACGGAAAAAACATTTATAGTCCTTGTCCTTCCAGGGGTTTTAGACACATTTGCAATATTCTTTCTAACAATTGCATTTATTATGCTAGACTTACCAACATTTGATCGTCCATAAAATACAACTTCAGGTTTGTTGAGCTCTTCCCTACAAAATTGGGAAATATTACTTATGCTAAATAAAAAATCACAATTCAAATCAAATAACTTATTCATTTATATTTCTTATTAAACCACATCTGCTGCAAAATAGACAGAATGTTACTAAAAGACCAATATATAATCAAACCAGCAGGGAATTGCGCCATCATGAAGCTAAAAACAACCGGTAGAATCATCATAAACTTCCTTTGATTATCATCAACAATACTAGCACTCGCAAATTTTTGTTGTAAAAGCATGGTCATACCCATGAAAATTGGCCACAAACCAATTTGCAAAAATGGAGGTGGATTCCACTTGATCAAACCAAACAGATTGAATAAAGAGGTAGGATCAGGCATAGACAAATCCTTTATCCACCAAATAAAAGGAGCTTGCCTGAGTTCTATACACACAAACAATACCTTATAAAGTGCAAAAAATACTGGCAATTGCATTATCATTACGAGAAATCCACTGATAGGATTAATTTTCTCCTTTCTATACAAATCCGCCAAACTCAAGTTCATTTTCTGCTTATCATTTGCATACATTTGCTTTATGTAATCCATTTTGGGCTTTAAATTACGCATTTTTGCCATCGCTAAGTGTGATTTTTTAGCAAATGGGACAAACAGAACTTTCAGAAATAATGTAAGGACTATTATGGCGAGCCCAAAATTTCCAACAACCCAATATATCCATTTCAAAAAGTATAATAAAGGTCGTGTAATGAAATATAATATTCCGAAATCTATTGCTAAATCAAACTTGTCGAGAAAATACTCATTCTTATATTTGTCTAGCAAATTTATATCTTTTGGCCCACAGAAAAATAGTGAAATAATTGAATGATCTTGATTAGAAAAGACTTCAACACCCTGAGACTCAAACTTAATTGAATCCGAAGTTGAATTTATGGACAAATCATCAGACATAGCAATGACTGTAAGCCAATATTTATCTGTGATACCTCCCCACCCTTTCTTGTTTTTGACCAAGAATTCATGATTCTTATTACTTTTTGGCACCAAATCAGAGTATTTTTTCTCAATTAATTCTCCATCAAACATTCCAACGAAACCTTCGTGAGCACTCACTATTGATGAAGTTGATTCTTCAGGAACAACATTTGTAAAATCTCGACAAATTCTAGCTATAGGTTTGAAAAAATGTGTACGATTTGATCTATTAAGAATAGTAAATTTTATCTCAAACATATAGTCTGATAATTCAGTAATATGACAAATCACCTTACAATCTTTAAGAATTTTCTCAAATTTCACCGATTTATCACAGATTTCGATGATATGCCACATAGATGGATCTTCAATAGAATTTAAAGAAAAATTCAACTCAACATACATATTGTTATTCTTTGCACGAGAATTTAATACGAAAATCTTAGATTCGCGACTGTCGGTAAATGAATTTAGACGCACAGATGAAATATAAATCTTATCTCCAACTCCAAATCCCATACTTAAAGGCTTAAGATTCAGAGATGTAATTTCATTGATAATTGATCTTTTATTCGAATTATTATCTTGCTGAACAGTCAAAACTTCAGGAGTTTTATGAGAAAAATCTAAAAAGTTGTTAAACACAAATAGTATGATAAAAGACAGCAAAGATACTATAAGTATGTTTTTGTTATCCGACACAATTTTAAAGTGGATTAATCATTAGAGATTAATATATCTCGAAAATTTGTCAATATCACTAGCAAAAGCCTTGCATTTATCATCAAAGTAAGTAAAAATATTGGAGTTAGTTTTAATTCTAGTTTGCTATGTTTTTTGAACAAACAGTTTTATTTGACGATGAGAATCATGAATCTGCACAACAGAATTCTGCAAATGATGATGACAAAAAAAATGATACCAGCAGAGATAGTATGCAAATGTTGAGTATTATCAAAGAAATGCAAAAACAGATCGAAGAAAAAGATGATAGAATAGTCAGAATGGCATCGGATATCAGCAATATCACTAAGAGGCAATCAAAATTACTTGAAGATACTCAAAATTTTGCTATTACTCGATTCGCAATTGATATCCTTTCGGTTGCAGATAGCTTAGAAAAAGCAATTGCTAGCATTTCACCAAAAGAGAAGGATTTATTAAATGGAATGGAAGCTGTATCAAAAGAGTTTTCACATGTACTCAAAGTACATAATATATCAAAAATAGAATCAAATGGAGCTAAATTTGATCCAGAATACCATGAAGCCATCAATACAGTCAGTGACTCTGAGAAAGATGACAACGCAATTGTAGATGTCTTGCGAAATGGGTATATGATAGGTAATCGGTGTTTGAGAACATCATTAGTAATCGTTAACAAACTTTGAGTTTTGCTTAATGAGATTTGCTCCATCTCCTACTGGTATGCCTCATATAGGGAATCTAAGAACTGCAATTGTGAATTGTATGTATATTAAGTCGAGATCAAACTCTGCACAAATGAGATTAAGAATAGAAGATACAGATCCAGATAGGTCAAAGCCTGAATTTACAAAAGCTATTCTGCAATCCATGAATTGGCTGGGAATACATTGGCAAGGTGATGTTGTCATTCAGTCTGAGAGATTATCGAGGCATATTGGTAAATAGATTTCTGCAACAAAGTACCATTTGAAATTGTCTTTAACTATCAAAGTATCTTATATATTGAATTTCATTGAAATCTTCTGATACTTCGCAAGCTATATTTCCGATTATGAAAGCTGCAGATTTAACGATTATGCAGTCTATAGATTTAGCTTGATTATGCCTGATTATGAATGTACAACTTGGCTGATTAAGCCACTCCCAAAGCTATAGAAATAAAGGCTTTCCCAAAAGCAATGTCACCTCGTAATATGAATCATCTTTATCATCCGCATCACTCGTATAACAAACCCTAATAATAGCATCAACTCTATCATTGTAAACATTAACAATTTTAATAAAAACACCATTTGATAATTGAATTTCTTGCATATTTTTATCAATTTTTATTCCATTTATAATCAAATACCAATAGCCTTTTATTATCACTATAGCTTGTAAATTAATGCTCTTATTTATTTTCAAATCTTTATTCTCAAAAAACATAGATTTCCGATCTTTATAAACAATCGAATTAGTATGAAATAATGAGAACAGGCTCAGAACAAAAATAACAGCATTAATCATCTTTCATAATTATTATATTCATTAGTAAATATACAAAAATTTCAGATTTATGTCTCTTCAATGTAATGTTATTTACTCTAACCAGCAGAGCATTTCTTAATTTCTTTATAAATTTCAATATATCATTTTCACTAAAGCAAAACATACTCAGCTCAACTTCATATTCCTTAAATTGGGATTTATCTAAGGCATGGACATCCACTTGCAAGTCAAAAAATTCAAAACTCTTAGCAAAATCGCTTATAATTTCAATAATCTTACTTGGTGAGTAATTTTTTTTAGACAAGCTATTTAACTTCTTCAAGTAATGCTTGTCATTAATTAGTTTCATCAAAAATTCATATTGATGATACTCGTTTGCAATAAGATTATCCAAGTAAAAGATTTCATTTTTAATATCACATAATTGCTTATATCCATATAAACAACATATAGAAAGTGTACTTACAAAAATGATCAATTTTATATATTTCATATCTATGTTTTCAAAAAACAACAACTAAAGATCTCTTGCATACCGCATCAACATCACAAAGCTTATCTTCTGAGAGATGAATTTTATCCACATAAATATCTTGCAGCTGACTTGCTAATCGACCAAAGTCCTGTCCTGAACATATCAAACCAACTTTTACTCTAACTTCTTTTTTTTCATTATAGTGAAAAATCATTTTAATTTTATTAACAACAATATGTTGTCCAAGAGCAATCCTCATATTTGAAAAAAATTGATAAATAGAGAATTCAATATTTCTATATTCAATAAATTCACTTAAAAGCTTCAATTTTTCATAATTGATATTAATATCTTTCTGCAAAGCTTGTCTCTTTAGTAAGACAGTCTCATAACCAGCTTTTTTATTATTGGCAATCTCAATTAATTTATTAACATTAGCTCCCATAAATAATAATAGAGTAGAAATGAGTATTACTATGGCAAGTACAAACCATAATTTAAATTTAATTAACAAATATAAAGAAGATTGCAAATTATTTTTTTTATTATTGTATAAAAAATACTCCGCCAGAGTAGATAAATACTCACCATTTTTTGAAGAAAGACCAAATTTTCGAGAGATTTCATCAACAGATACATTAAAGTAATTTGGATGACTATAATTCTCAATCTCTGCATTCGAAGAGATTTGAACGATTTGTAAATTATCTACCAATTCATCTGTAATATAATCAGCAGAAAAAATTTGCGTTGCATAGTGAATGGTGTCTCTTATATCATTTTCAAGAAAGAACTGAGTAAACATTTCAGACTGTTCTTGTAGTTTTACTATTCTATCAACAAACAATTCACCAGAAAATAATATGTGCTTAGCGTATTTTGAGTTCATTTTTATTATCATCAGTACTCCATTATTTGCTTGGACATAAGAACTTATCATTTCAATTTCGATACAAGTACATATTGATATAGATTTGATTACAACGTTAGATTCTAACATCTTGATGATTATCTGACATGCACTCTTATTTACAGACACGATAGAAATAAAGTTTTCATCAACTTGCTTAACTTTAAAGTAATAGTCTCTTAAATTTTTTTTAATTGATCGTTTCCATAAAAATTTTTCAAAAGTTCCTATTGTTGAAGGTATTCTCTTTATTTCTTTAGATTGAGTTAATGAATCATCATGCAAAACAATTACATGTCGGTTCTTTAGAAATTTTACAACTCTATTTATATCTGCAGAGGAGATTACCATCTCAAATGGTTGAGCAGAATACACCATTATCAATTCAGAATTTATAACAACGATGTAATCAAATTTCATGGTCATAGCATATCTATCTGATTTATCATGTCATATATAGGCATGATCGTGGAGTAAATAAGAATAATCATGATTAATCCCATAAAAATCAGAGCCATAGGTTCAATCAACTTTATCAAAAAACCTTGCATCTGTAGAAATTTCTCATAATAAAAGACACTTACTTCAGCAAATCCATCATTGAGCAGACCATACTTCTCAGAAGAGCCAATCACTTTTTTCATAAAATCTGGAAATACATCATCAGTTAGAAAAAACTCAGATAGGGAAACTCCATTTTTTATTTCGCACTCCATTTTGCTTATCACACTTGAGATAAAACGATTTTTTACAGAATTTTTCGCAATATCAATAGCATTTATCAAAAAAACAGAATTCTTTAAAAGAAGAGCCATACTATTAGAGAAATAAAATATATTCATGGTACTGATAAAATTACCTATCCATGGAATTTTTAGTGATATTTTCTGTACTGTTATATCAAAATAACTGTAATGCTTTACAAATTTCTTCATTACAATAAAAATAACTATAATTGATACTAATAAATATATCCATAAATCAATATTAAATACAGTATTCATAATATAAATAGTTATATATGGAATCTCAAGATGCATATCTATCATAAATAACATCATAGGAGATATTAAAAATTTATTAAAAAGATATGTACAGAATAACATAACCATGAACGCAATTATAGGATACCTCAAACTCTTATTTAACTTTCCTTTGACTTCTATGACTCTATCAAGGTAATGTACTATTTCCACACAAATAGAACTTAAATTACCTATCTCTTCTCCAACTATAATCAAATTGAGAATAACAGTATCAAATGTATCAGAGTGCTTGGATATTGAGCAGCCAAACATAGAACCAGAATGAATGTCAAAATTTAGAGCGTCAATAATCATTTTCATTCTTGATGATGAATGAGCCTTGACTTCTTCCAAAGAATCAACCAATGTGAGACCAGAATCTAAATATTTATTCAATATATAAAAAAATAGTCTCAGTTCTGAAAGTTCTACTCTTCTAGAAATATTATAACGTTTTTTGAGAGAAACTAAATCTCCAGATGAGATCTGCTTTATTGCATCAGTTTTAGAAATTACATTCAATCTACCACAAATAATATTTCCA
Source organism: Candidatus Gromoviella agglomerans (assembly GCF_021065005.1). Classification (GTDB taxonomy): domain Bacteria; phylum Pseudomonadota; class Alphaproteobacteria; order CAJXXZ01; genus Gromoviella; species Gromoviella agglomerans. Next base: position 445,916 of record NZ_CP069247.1, on the reverse strand, counting down.
TTTTGAACAATCTTGTATTTAAAGTATGGAATAATTATAAACACACTACCTCCTAAACATACTGCATCAGTAATGTCACACTGCATGTTATTATATAAGAGTATATCTTAGTCCAAAATCAAAGATCTACAACTCTTTTTGCTTCAGATATTGATGTTTGTCCTATTTTTACTCTATATAAAGCATCATCCTTCAATGAAATGAATCCATTTTTTGTTACAAAAGTCTTAATTTCTGCAAATGATTTTTTGAGATATATCATTTCATTTATTTCATCATTAAATTCAAGAACTTCCGATATACAAGTCCGACCACTATATCCTGTATGGTTACAACAAGGACAGCCAACAGCTTCATAAGTTGAAGATAAAACTGTGTACTCATCACAATCTTCTGCAGCTGCATTCAGAATAATTTCATTCCCAAATCTATTATTTGCAGAATGGCCATTATCAGATATCTTCTTGCATTTATCACACAATTTTCTAATCAATCTCTGAGAGATAACCATATTTAAATTGCCAGCTAACAAATTAGGACTAATCCCCAGATCAATTAATCTAAATAGAGAACTAAAAGCATCGTAAGTATGTAAAGTTGTAAATACTTGATGACCAGTCATTGCTCCACGTATAGCCATCTCAGCAGTAACAGCATCTCGAATTTCTCCAACAAAAATTATATCAGGATCTTGCCGCAGAATTGATCTTAGTCCATCAGCAAAGCTTCTTCCAGGTATATCTTGCACACTTGATTGCCTTATCATGGGTAATTCATATTCTATAGGATCTTCCAAGGTCATTATATTAACTCCATCAGAATGAACCATAGACAGCATTGAATACAAAGAAGTTGTCTTACCAGAACCAGTAGGTCCCGTTACAACTACCATACCATGGTTTTTATGTATCAATTTATTAATAATCACATAATTCTTTGCACTATATCCGAGCTCTTTCAGTGAAACTAGAGAATATTTCTTATCTAATACTCTCATCACTATATTTTCACCATGAGAAATAGGATGAGATGAAACGCGAAAATCAATATCTCGGCCAAACAAATTAAGAGAAAATCTCCCACCTTGAGGCCTTATGCTATCAGCAATATCCATTGAAGATACAATTTTAATTCTCACACATAGCTGGTTCCAGTAATTTTTGTGCAAAACGCATATAGGTATCAATATTCCATCAACTCTTACTCTTACGCGGACAAAAAATCTTTCTGGTTCAAAATGAATATCAGAAGCAAACTTCCTAGTAGCATCTAAAATAATCGCATCTAGTAATCTAACAATTGGATTAGTTGCTTCATTTGAAGAGAAAGTATTTTTTGATCCAGATAACTCCTTAATTATACTATGTATGGATGTATTATACTCATAATACTTATCAATTGCTTGCATAATATCAGATCTACTTGCTAAAACATTAACTATCGTACACCCTTCAAAACATTGTTTTATTCTTTGCTTTGCTTGCACATCATTTATATTTGACATAGCAACTGTAACGATATCTCCGTTTTGGCTTAATGGAATTGCAGACAATTCTTGCGCTAAACTTTTTGGAAAATGATTGATCAAGTTAGTATCGATCAAAATTTTATTTAAATATACAAAATCTACTCCAGAATCCTCAGCAATAATAGATAGCAAAACCTCTTCATCAATAAATCCAAATTCGATTAAGATTCGGTCTAAACTTCTTCCAGTCTTATTGTGTTCAAATATCACACTTTCTACCTGATCTTGATTAATCAAATCAAGGGCATGAAGCCTTGACAGCCTATCTTTCACTAATCCCTTTATCTTTACCGTTGACACAAAATTAAGATATACTTAACATGATTATTATAATAAATAAGCTTTTATTAATCAATATGCATAAATTGCAAATAAAAGCATACTTATACTGTAATATATTTATTTTTTCATAAAATGCAAAAGAATCATCTACTTAACAAAGTCAAGAAAGCACTTTTTGGCAATTCTACTCTACCAAATCTCTGCATGCGATCTTTTCCTCTTTTTTGAGCTTCCTTTCGCTTTTGCTTACGATCTTTTCCAGTACATTTTTCTCCAATCACATCTTTTCTGAATGCTCTAACATCTTCTCTTGCAATAATTTTTCCACCTATTGCAGCCTGAATTATAATATTGAACATCTGTCTTTTTATGACATTTTTTAGCTTTTGACATATAGTTCTTGAAATATATTGTGCCTTATTTTTTGGAGCCATAAAAGATAGCGCATCAACTGGTTCTCCATTTATTAAAATATCTACCTTTACAATCTTCGCATCGACATACTCATCTTGTACACAATCAAAACTAGCATAGCCTGATGTTATAGATTTCAGCTTATCGTAAAAATCAAATATTATCTCGGATAGAGGCATTCTATAATCGACCATCACTCTATTATTTACATAATTTATTTGCTCTTGAATTCCTTCTCTTTCTTCACATATTTGAATTATTGAGCCAATATAATCACTCGGACATATTATCTTCACTTTCATCCACAATTCTTGAATTTTCTGAATTCTAGTGGATTCAGGCATATCTGCCGCATTATGTATATCAATTACATCTCCAGATACTAAAAATACTTTATAAGATACGCTTGGAGCTGTGCTTATTATATTTAAATCAAACTCTTCTTCTAATCTCTCTTGAATTACCTCGAGATGTAATAATCCTAAAAATCCACAGCGAAAGCCCATTCCCAAAGCAGCGGATGTTTCCATTTCAAAAGTGAAACTACTATCATTTAACCTCAATTTCTCCAAACTGTCCTTTAATTTGTTAAAATCCAGGGTATCTTCAGGATATAGACTACAATAAACAACTGCCGAAACTGGACTAAATCCAGGCAAAGCTTCTACAATATTTTTGTTATCTTCAGTGATAGTATCACCAACTGCACAATCCTCTATATGTCTTATATTTGCAATAATAAAGCCAATTTCTCCTGTATTTAGATGAGATGTATATGATTTTTGAGGTAAAAAAACTCCAACATTCTCGACAACATAACTCGCACCATTTGAAAGCATTTTAATTTTCATACCTTTTTTAATACATCCATCTTTCACTCTAACAAGAGTCACAACTCCCATATACGGATCGTACCAGCTATCTATGAGTAAAGCTCTCAATTGCCCATCGATCACACCTGCAGGAGGTGGTAACGTCAGAATAGCCTCAAAAACAGATTGAATTCCAATACCTGATTTTGCAGATATCTCCAAAGCTCCCTCTGCTGATATTCCAATCACGTCTTCGATACTCCTTTTTGTCGCATCGACATCAGCAGCGGGCAAATCTATCTTATTCAAAACTACAATAATTTCATGATTTACATCAATTGCCTTATAGACATTTGCCAAAGTTTGAGCTTCGACACCTTGCGAAGCATCAACAACTAGTAAAGACCCTTCACACGCAGCTAAAGATCGGCTAACTTCATAACCAAAATCAACATGACCAGGAGTATCAAGCAAATTTAGCTGATAATCAACTCCATTTTTATCAACATACCTCAATCGAACAGTTTGTGCCTTTATCGTAATCCCTCTTCTCCGTTCTATATCCATACTATCCAAAATCTGGTCACGCATCTCTCGCTGAGTAACTGCATTTGAAAATTCTATCAGTCTGTCAGCAAGAGTAGATTTCCCGTGATCTATGTGAGCAATAATCGCGAAATTACGAATTTTGTTAAGCATATATGATTGAAGATAGAATATTTCGGCCAATTATAATATTTTTTTCATGAATCTCAAAATATATTAGATTTGAGTTGTGTATTAAGTGAAATACAATATTAAATGTCAATATCATTATTGAAAGTAAAGTCAATATATTGTATTCAAAAAAACACTGCAAATATACTATTATTAATAAAATACATCAGATGGGTCTACATGTAAACAAAATAGTAACATCTGTCATATTTGAAGAATCTACAAAAAGTCTAGTAGAATTTACTTAAATTTCGATACTCACTGAAATATCAAGTCAAACTTCTCATAAAATATTTCGTTATATGGATTAAATAGCATAAATTCCTTCATGTGAATTCATCTCATTTCACCAAACACAATCGATCTATCCTTCTATAAACATCAAATTCACTTCTTAATTTTCTCCAGACGATCAGCGAATCGAAGTTTTGCTCCATTTTGCTCAGCAACAGATATTACGATATTATGCAAGTTAGTCAAATCAATATCTTGAAACGTACGATCGTTTAGTCTGACAATGAATTTCAACCCAATTGAATACGTATCACTATCTTCAAGATCAAAAACATCAAATAGCTTGCATTGCATAACGATTTCATCACAAAAAAACTTTGAAATTTCACTCATAATTTTTTGCACTAAAAGATCAACATTCATATCGCACTTAACTTCAAATGAGAAGTCCTTGCTTACGGATTGCTGACAAGACAGAAAATCATTTGCGTTTTGAGGATTACATTGCAAAATAGATGATATATTCAATTCAAACACACCAAATTTCTGCTTTATATTATAATTTTTCAATAAAATTCCTTTGCAGTAGCCTATATAACCAATATTTTCTCCAGAACAAAAAACTGCTGCGCCATCAATATAGCGTGAAATATCTGGATCCACCAATTTTTCCAGCTTGAAATCATTTGTATTAACACTACACATAGCTAACAAAGACATAACCTGAGATTTAATGGTTAACATTGTTGGCTCCACATCACTCACCCAGCCAAATTTAGTGAAAGGTAGCAATCCACTTAAGAATAAAGATTCAGAATCTATATCATGATAGATGCTACCTAGCTCAAAAAATCCAGTTGCATCAATTGCAAGACTGTTGTGATACTCAAAAGTAGATAACAGACCATGCAAAAGACTCGTACGCATAACGGCCATATCTTTACTAATTGGATTCCTTATCTCAATCAATTCATTTGAAGAAAAAATTGCAGCAATGTTTTTCGGAATAAAAGACCAAGTAATTACCTCAAAATATCCAATAGAAGCAATAGCTTTTTTAAGAAAAATCAAAAATTCATGATTAAGATTGTTATTTTTATTGACTTCAACTTTATAGTGAACTAATGGCTGTTCAGGAATACTGTCAATTCCACTAATACGCATTATCTCCTCAATCAAATCTTCTTCAACGGCAACATCGTACAATCTACTTTGTGGTATGGTAATTTCATTCCCATTTACACCAAAATCAAGCCTCTTCAATATATTCTCAACTGTATTGACATGGATATCATAAGCTAAAATTCTTCGTAACTTATTTAAAGACAAATGAATTTTTTGGTTGGACAATACTTCACAATCTTTTAAGGACTCATTCACAGAGATAGATCGAACTTCAGCAAATGAAGAAATCATCGAAATTAACCTCATGAGCCCAAATACTGCAATTTCCAGATTTTCTCCAGCATTCTCCAAATACAATAGATATTCATTGTTATTTTGTGTACAACTAAAACGCAGATTCATCTCCATTGCGATGTATTCGCAAGCAGCATTCAAAGCAGAATCGAATTTGATAGATGAAGACCTCAAACGAGTCTTTTTCATTAAATCCAGATCATTATCGCACAATAATACAGAACAACTCACTGCAGTTTCATTTGATTTCGATATCAGAACATCATTTAAACTTGCATTTTCCGCAAAATTCATAGCAACATATCTTAGAAGATCATTAACTTTTGAATAGTCATTTAATATGCTAATCAAATTATTGTTTGAGAATACATCAACTCTCATTTTACCTAACTGACAAGCAGACAACTCCCGAGCTATATCAAGAATGCTATTTGCATTTTTTCTATTATGAGTAAATTGAATATGAATAATATCAGAAATATAATCCATCACATGACTTTCATTCAAACATTTACCAACATCAGATTCACTCAAAATCATTGACAAATCAGCAATTCCATCACTTTCAAACCAATTACTTAGACCAATTTCATCATATGAACAAAGCATTCCATTGCTTTCTACTCCTCGAATTTTCACTTGTTCTATTATCATGCCTGAAGGCATCATAGTATTAACAGGAGCAAGTATAGAAATCATTCCAGGATAAACATTCTTAGCTCCACAAACTATCTGTAATTCATGAATACCATCAAATACGCGACAAACCGATAGCTTATCAGCATTTTCGTGTTTATTGACTTTCATAACTTTGCAAATTTTGTACTGATGTAAATTGATCGGAACATACATGCAAACTTCACTCTCAAATCCAATTACACTTAAAACATCACAGATTTTATCTGTAGAAAGAAAATGATCTCCAAAATTCAAGTAATCATTTAACCATTTAACAGCAATTTTCATATTAATTCTCCATCAAAACGGCAAAGAACCGTATTTATTCAACCAACGTATATCAATTCTTCCGTAAAAGTTAGAGAGCGTTGGAATATCTTTAATTAGCATAGTCATTCTTTCAACTCCAATACCAAACGCAAAACCTGTAAACTTCGATGAATCAATTCCACAATTGCGAAAAACACTTGGGTGAATCATTCCAGAACCCAATATCTCAATCCAATCACACTCATCTTCATCATCTTTGCTCACAACAACAAGCTTATTGTTAACTCTTCTGCAGCCAATATCTATCTCAATAGAAGGCTCAGTAAATGGAAAGTAGCTGCTTCTCATACGAATTTTCACATCATTTGACTCAAAAAATTCGCGACAAAATCTCAAAAGGCACCATTTTAAATTAGCTAAAGTTATATCTTTTCCAACAACAAAACCCTCAATTTGGTGAAACATAGGAGTATGAGTACTATCTTGATCTGATCGATAAACACGCCCACTAGAAATTATTCTAACCGCATCCACGCTTGAGAAATTGAAAAATATCTCCTGATTTAATACATAAGCACGTAATTTTGCTTCAATGTTCTTAGATAACTCCTTAAGAACATGAATCTGAGCATTAGAAGTGTGAGTGCGCAACAAAACATCATCTTGAATATAAAAAGTATCACTTGCTGACCTAGCAGGATGATCTGCACTTATATTTAATCCTGTAAAATTACAGTACTCATTTTCTATCTCATTTGTATAGATATGTTGAAATCCCATTTGATCAAATATATTATGTAGTTTAATCATCGCAGCAGTTAAAGGATGCAATTTTCCAATTGATATCTGACTCACTGGCAATGAATATTTATCATTCGCAACAAAATCGATAGAGATATCAAACTCATTTGCTTTTTCATCAATAGCACTTTGCGCCTTAGATTTGATCTCATTGATAAACTTACCAACACTAGATCTATTCGCAGAATCAATATTCTTAATCATTTTTGTAAGATCATTCAACATTCCATTTAATTGCGATTTAAGAGAGTCTAACTCATTCTTCGATTGGCACACTCTAATATTTCGAATAATCTTCTCAATTCGCTCGTGATCAATAAGAATTGTGTTCAACATAATAAACAATATCTTTTGAGAATTTGATCAGTATTAGAATAAAATGTCAATTCAGTAGACTCATTTCATGTTTATTACAAAATAACATAATAACTCAATCTAACATGTGGAATTTCGATAGTAATCAAAGCATAATTCGAATATAATTCATGAAAACTCACTATAAGAATATGTTTTCTAGCCTCAGTCAAAAACTCACTTCGATCATTTCAAAAATGAGGACAAAAGGGGTTCTCAAACACTCAGATCTTGAGTCATCTGTTCAAGATATAAAAATGTGCCTACTCGAAGCCGATGTATCTCTATCTGTCGTAAATAAATTAATCACAACAATTGTTGAAAAAGCAACTGGAACAAAGAAAATCGCCAACCTCATGCCTGTACATATACTATTGAAAATTTTGAAAGATGAAATAATTCACATTTTATCAGAAAATAATAGAGATATAGATATTCAGAAAGGAAATAATATAATGCTCGTTGGACTGCAAGGAAGCGGCAAAACAACAAGTTGTGTAAAATTAGCAAAATTCTTGAAAAATATGAAAACTCTCATAGTGTCAGTCGACACATATCGTCCAGCAGCTATCGAACAGCTATCTATAATAGCAAAATTAAATCACATAGAAGTTTTTGAGAGCGACAGTACACAACCAATCACTAGACTGAAAGATGCGTTAAGTTACAAAAAACTAAACAATTATGATGTAATGATTATTGATACTGCAGGTAGAACGCAACTTGATAACCAAATGATGGAAGAAATAAAGCATTTAGCTGATATATCAAATCCATCAGAAATAATTCTGGTAGCAGACAGCGCAACAGGACAAGATATTCTCACAATCACAGAAGGATTCAGCAAATTCGTCAATTTAACCGGATTCATACTTTCAAGAGCAGACGCAGATAATAGAGGAGGCGCTGCGTTATCTCTATCTTATGAAACGAAAAAACCAATATTTTTTGTAGGAATTGGTGAAAAAGCTAGCGATATTGCCGAATTTAAACCCGATCGCATTGCTTCTCAAATTCTGGGACAAGGTGATATAATGAGTTTAGTTGAAAAGGCTATCACTGTCACAGAACGAGAAACTCAACTTGAATTGGAAAATAATATGAGATCTGGAAAATTTGATTTGAATGATATGAAGAAACAATTCTCCATCATGAAAAAAATGGGAGGTCTATCTGGAATATTAGCATTTATGCCAGAAATTGGAATCACAGATAACGTCAAGCAACAAGGACAAAACTTGATGAAAAAAATGGGATCAATAATTGACTCAATGACACCAAAAGAAAGAAGTAATCCATCGATTATTAATGCATCTCGCAAAACAAGAATCGCAAAAGGAAGTGGCACTCATGTTTCTGATGTGAATAATCTGCTCAAAAAACACGAACATATGCGCAAAATGATGAAGACTTTATCAGCCAAAACAATATCGAAGATGAAATGATTCGTAAACTATCTTTACATTAAAAAGAGAAAAAATTTTAAGAGATTTGCAATATTCTCAAAAAAAAACAATCAAATACAAGTGAAGCAGAGCAAAACATGTTGCAGACCATATGCAAGATCTCAAAACATAACAATATTTCAATCAGAAATAAAATAGCTCTAAACTCACTCAAATGGGAATTATCAAATCATATAAAAATAGCTCCAAATTTCATTTAAAAATCAATCATTTTGATCGAGCATTTTACGAAACATCTGCTGAATTTCATCCTTTATCACTTTATCAATCAAATGACGATCATTCATCACAATATCCTTTACAGTAAGGAATATCATTTCTCTGTTATCATCAAGCCAATCCATCACAATATCGTATAGAAATTCTCTAAATTGATCCTTAGGTTTAATTTCAATCTCGCTAATATCATTAAGTTCTCCTTCTTCATTTTCAAAAAGATTATGATGTAAAGACCGCTCTGGTTCAAAGGACTTCTTCTTACTATCCTCTATCACACGCTTAACGGTACGTAAAACATCATCCATTGAGTCCATTCCATTTCGATCTGACATCTTTGAGTTTAAATGCACCACAGTCAGGATTATTTCATACTATTAGTACAAATAAAAGCACTGCATTAATATCATATGATTAACAAAAAGCTTTGTTTGAAAAAACCCAACACAAAATATAGTCTTAAATATATCATGTATTAAAAATATAATTTAACAAAAATTATAACAAATAAACATATGTATGTTGCACTAAATAAGTAAATTAATCAATAATAATTTTTTATAGTCAATAAATAACAGAATATGCACATTATAAGACTTCTCTTTTTAATGCAATAACAAAATAAAATCTACAATTCCAATATTTGGTAAAAAATTTACAAAAATTATGAAAGGCTTTTTAGAAAAATTAATATAAATAATATGACTAAAAGATACTACAGTGGAACTCATGGCTATGATAAATGCTAATATAGCTAATTAATGGATTGCCGTTGAGAAATGGAGAAAATCAACTCACAATCCAGGCGCCAAATTAACAAACAGTATTCTTACAACGAACTATCAATAAAACATAACCGCAATTCTCAAAGTTTAAATGTGATATGCATATATAACCTCTTTATCTTTAAAACCTTTTTATTTTAATCTTTTTTTAATTTTTTCATTCTTCCTAACACTTGAATTAACTTTCACCTTATTATTCACTTGCTTTAAAGATCTAATAAGTCTAAAACTCTTCACAGCATTCTTCTTTTTAGTAGCAGCTGCACCTTGTACGAAACGTACTCTTTGATCAAAAGATGGAATTTTCTTATCAACGACTCCATCAATGAAGTTTTTACCAAAAATGTAGATATACGACCTAATATTCGTTAATTGACATTGAGACCATGAATCCCAATAATCAACACAAGAGTCAATATAACCATCTATTGCCTGAATGTAATTATCAAATGAACCTCCTCCATCAACATACATATTTCTTTCCAGAAAATATAGCTCATAAGATGCTTGCATAGCCTTTTGACTAGCCTCGAATCTATCGAAAGCAAATTCACATTCGTGCTTCTGAGCCAAAACATCTCCAATAATCTTCTTTTGCTCATAGGCTTTTCTCTTCTTTGCAGCTAAAGTTTGCATCTTTGCTTCATTCAGAGTAGAAGAAATCACTTTAAACAAATCCAAAGAAACCTCAATATATCCTTTCCCTTGAGAAGATTCCATGTCATGCATATTTCTACCAGTCTCCAACAGCAAATTTATATCTAATCCAGACTGTCTAAAACGCTTTTGCTTAATTTGTTTAATTTCAATTCTATGTTCAATTTGAGTTTTCTTCATTGAAGTATTATTTGCATTAATCAATTCGATAACTCTATCATCTGATAGCTGAGCAATATTCGGAAGGTGCAAATTATAAAATTTCACACAATCTCTGTTTAATAAAAGACGATGCTTATCTTGATGAACTTTGATAGTCTGTATGTACTTCTTTCTATCCAATTCAAGCTTTCTAAGTTTCATCTTTGCTTTAACCAAATCAGATCTTTGCCTTAGCTGATAAGATCTTCCAACATCATCAACAAATTTTCGATAATAGTTAATAAAATAATCTATCATTCTCAATTTTTGAGTCTCTGCAGCAATCCTTACAGAATTTTCAACTAATTCAACCAAATCTTTTGCCTGTGCATCAATCATCTCAACATCTTTAACTGCAACCACTTTTGCACGCTCCAAGCCCATCTCAACAGATTCCATAGCAACATTCATGAGATTATATCCAAATCTAATACCGACATCACCCACTCCATTCATATCATACTGATCATGAAATTGCTTATTATATCTAGCAAACGCCTGAGCTGAAGGCAACAATGCAGAAACAGCATGAACTTTTGCAGATCGTTTTAAAGCCAATAGCTTAAACCGCAATGCTTGATTATGACTCAATTTTTTAATTTCCATCATCAAATCTGATACATTATCATCACTCTCAATATCAGTCAAAGAAGGAAGATGAGCGATTTCTCTCTTATATATGTTTTCACTAACACTACTAGTAACGGAATTAGTCAGAGCACAAGCACAAAATAACAACAACAAATGAGCCTTCATGTTAACGATAAAAATAAAAATACGCGATGATTCTTACATAAAAAATACTTCAGCACAACAAAAATCTTACTAATTTTATGTTATTAATCTTCCAAAAGAAATGACATGAATGTATAGTTTATCATAATTTTAAAAAATATATATGAATAAAAAGGCCATGTTTGCTTCAATTTCTGCAGGAATTACTTGTGGTTACGCAAATTTACCTATTTTAAACGAAATTTCATCATACATCATAAGTCTATTTATATCTTATTTAAAACTCATAAGTTTACCAATAGTATTTGCTTCTATAACATCCGCATTATCAGGAGATAATTACAACAATGTAAAGCAATTATTGACTCGAGTATTGAAATACACTTTGATTACAACTGCAATATCTTGTTTAGTAGCACTTATTGTATTCACAATCTTCTTTCACTCAAAAATGAACACAAAAATTCTCACTTCATCGATAAATTTTTCTCCAATAATTCAATACTTTATAGATGTTTTTCCTAAAGATATATTTTCTCCATTTGTCAATCACAATCCATTAAGTATAGCCATATTAGCACTTATCATAGGCATGAGTTCAACAAAATTAAGCAATACACACAAACGAGCCATTCATGAATTTTGCAATTTATTCATGCAAATGCTTTTTGAATGCACAAAAATAATCAATAACATATCTCCGATCATGTTCTGGGCTTTTAGCCTATCAGCAGTAAAAGAAATTCAACTCAGTTCTGCATCATCAGACATAATAACGTGCGTACTATGTATCGTAATTGCAAATTTAATACAAGCATTTATATGCTTGCCAATTTTTCTAAAAATCAAAGGGATTTGCCCAATCACATTAGCAAAAAAATCAATGCCAGTACTCACTTTTGCATTCTTTTCAAAATCATCATCTGCCACTCTTCCATTAGCAATCGATACATGCGAGAAAGAGCTAGATATTTCTTCAAGAATATCAAAATCTGTCCTTCCAATGTGCACAATCATAAATATGAACGCATGTGCGGCATTCATATTAATCTCATCAATGTTTGTCACAATAATGAACGGGTTCGAAATGAGTATTTCCAACATTTTTACAATCTTCGTGGTATCAATTATATCAGCAATCGGTAATTCTGGATCCCCTATGGGTTGCTACTTTATGTCATGCGCATATTTGGAATCGGTAAATCAAAATATATCAATCATGAGTGCAATTTTACCATACTATCTCTTAATAGACATGCTCGAAACTGCAACTAATGTATGGTCAGACTTGAGCGTATGTAGTGTGGTAAATAGAGAAAATGCAAAAGATTAAAGATAAATTGATTAAATGAACTAAAAAAGTTGATTGATTTCAAGTTAATATATATGATCTACTTATCTCCTTTTATTTTATTAGTATGGTATTAAATCTAACAGCACTATTTGTAATATTTGCATTAACAACAACATTTTCAATGCATTCCAGGAAAGAGCCTATATTAGGTGATAAACAAGAGGAAACTAACAGTCAAAAAAATACTCTCAAAGAAGATTGGCTAGAACAAAACAATCAATTATTAGAAGATACAATCAAAATGAAAAAAGAAATGGAAGTACTATTCGCAGAATATCAAGTTTCCCAAGCAAATGGATATAAGAACATGCCTGATTTATTGAATGAACTCGCAAAATATAAACAGCAACTGTGCTCAGTCAACAACAAGTTCAAGCATTTACGAGAAGCATTTCTATCACGGCCAGCTGATGATATGCAAGAGAAAGCATTAGGAGATCCAATGGTTAATATATTCAAAGTTATCGTCGAATGCGTACAGCTAGACTCTGATTGTATGAAGATTTACTTCGCAGGTTTAGGTATTGGAAAAAACATACAAAACCCTTCATAAATTAACATAACTTAATGCTGATTACTGAAGATACATTTCAAAAATTAAGATTTTGATGAATAAAAAAATCATAAAGCAATAGACCAATGATTAAAATCTATGCAATGTGTTATACAATCAAAACGCAAATATACAGCAGAACTATATAGATGAATTATATTGTAGAATTTTTATATAAAATTAGAAATAACATTAAGTTAAAAAAACATAAAATAATATTACTCAAACAAGAAAGTAAAGTGAATGACAAGAACAATAAATACAAAATTAGCATATAATACACCAACTAATTCAACATTTTTGGGAGTTATAAAAATACTTAACTGAGTCCAGATAAATAGCCTCAAATGAAATACAAAGAATAATACGTTAACAGTAAAAATTGAATAAAATTCATACTTTATTGCATTAATTCAGTATCAAAATTGAACATAAAAGTTAAGAGTAATATTGGGAATGATGATCAAAAAATTTATTGTATTGCCAAAACTCACAACTACATGTACCATTAATCACGTGCCCAGGTAGCTCAGTCGGTAGAGCAATGGACTGAAAATCCATGTGTCGCCGGTTCGATTCCGGCCTTGGGCACATTGTTTGGCTATAGATATCAAATTTTTGCCAGATCGAAGCAATAACACAACATATGTTAAGTTGTGTAGTAGTATAAGTATTTTTAGGAAGCATTTTTTGAAAAGATCTCAAAAAATCGAACTTGACTAGGTATTTTCAAGCATACGGAAGGTAGTATAGTCGACTCTCGCCAAAGATGCAATTAAACATAATCAGAGATCAAAACAACATCCTGTTTTATTGCGAGCATGAGCTGTTATTTTTGAAGATTTTGGAGAAAAGCAGATACTTATAAAACTCCATAATAATAATTTAAACATCTCGAGAGAACTGTAAAATTCACTAAGCAAATTTTATCTGAAGAGAAAATCTTGCGAATTGTCATATATAGATAAAAATATCGAAAATAGTACAACATCATTACAGATGAACGAATGAAAAAAAACAGATTTTTTTATACAAATCATTATAAACAAATCCACTTTGCTAAAATATTTGCTTATTTTCTCAAAAATCAAACCTTTATTGCACTATCGATAAAATTAGGCAAAAAGTTTGGAGCACTAATAGAATTTTCATGATATATAGCAAATACAAACAAAAATTAAAATAAATCGTGGAAACTTCACTCAAAACTGAAGTAAAAGAATAAAAGCACAGCTTAAAATATGAGACAGACATCTCCACAGTAGGATAACACAAAGTGTATCAATACTATCCCTGTAAAAGAAACAAGAACGCAAACTAAACTACTTATTTTCCTCAGATGCATTTTCAGAGGAAGAGTCCGCAGCTTGCGCAGAAGACTTATATATATCCTCTCCCACTTTCATAGAAGCTTTACGCAAAACATCAAGACAGCTCTTGATTTCATCCAAATTATCTCCATTTACCACTTCTTTCATCTTAATGATGGCACTCTCGAGTGCTGATTTATTCTCTGCCGAAATTTTACTCTCGTGCTCTTTCAAAGTAGTTTCAGAAGAGTGAATCAAAGAATCCGCATCATTTTTGCACATTATTAAATTTTTCCTCATCTCATCAGCAGATTTATTGGCTTCACTATCTTTAATCATACGATTAATTTCTTCGTCACTTAAGCCACCACTAGACTGAATAGTTATCTTTTGCTCCCTACCTGTGCCGGCATCTTTAGCAGAAACATGCATTATACCATTTGCATCTATTTCAAAAGTAACCTCAATTTGCGGCACTCCCTTAGGGGCAGGAGGAATATTATCGAGATTAAAGTTACCAAGCAACTTATTATCAGCAGCCATCTCCCTCTCACCTTGACAAACCTTAATTGAAACAGATGTTTGATTATCAGCAGCAGTAGAAAATATCTGAGATTTTTTTGTAGGGATTGTCGTGTTTCGATCTATTATTCTTGTAAACACTCCACCTAAAGTCTCAATTCCCAAAGATAAAGGAGTAACGTCAAGAAGCAGAACATCATTAACTTCTCCAGATAGAACTCCACCCTGAACAGCCGCCCCTAATGCAACAACTTCATCCGGATTGACACTCTGATTTGCCTTTTTACCAAAAAATTTCTCAACAGTTTCAACAACTTTAGGAGTACGAGTCTGTCCTCCAACCATGATCACTTCGTTTATATCAGAAGCCTTTAACCCAGCATCTTCAAGAACTTTTTTACAGCAAGTTATAGACCTTTCAACAAAAGGGATAATTAAACTATCGAACTTAGCACGCGTCAATTTGACAAACAAATGCTTTGGACCAGATGCATCAGCTGTAACATACGGAAGATTTATTTCAGTCTCCATCGTACTAGACAGCTCAATCTTCGCCTTTTCGGCAGCTTCTTTTAGCCTTTGTAGTGCAATTTTATCATTCTTCAAATCCACTCCGGAAGAAGCCTTAAACTCATCTATAGCATAATTAATTATTGCATTATCAAAATCTCCACCGCCCAAATGAGTATCTCCATTCGTCGCCTTAACCTCAAAAGAACCATCAGAACCTTTTTCCAAAACAGAAACATCAAAAGTTCCACCGCCAAAGTCATAAACTACTATCATTTCATCAGATTTTTTATCTAACCCATATGCCAAAGCCGCAGCTGTTGGCTCATTTATGATGCGCAATACATCCAAACCCGCAATTTTACCAGCATTTTTGGTAGCCTGCCTCTGAGAATCATCAAAATATGCTGGAACTGTTATTACCGCTTTGGTAACAGTTCCTCCAAGGTAAGCCTCTGCGGCTTCTTTCAATTTTCTCAAAACGGCTGCTGCAATTTCTTCAGGACTCATATCTTTACCATTAACAGAAACCCACGTATCTCCGGAAGAGCTCTTAGTAGTTTTATACGCCAAGACATCTTTATCTTTTCCGGCAACGAAATCGTCCCATCTCTTACCTATAAGACGCTTAGACTCATATATAGTACCATGTGGATTTGTAACTGCCTGTCTCTTGGCAGGATTTCCAACCAAAGTCTCACTTCCCTTAAAAGCAACAACAGAAGGAGTGGTCCTCATTCCTTCAGCATTTTCGATTACTTTTGGAGATCCACCTTCCATAACAGCGACGCAAGAGTTGGTAGTTCCAAGATCAATTCCTATAACTTTAGATATATTTTTAGACATAATCACCTCACAGCCAGCTCAAAGTCCCAAAACGGCAACTCAGAGCCACAACTAAAACCATGTAGATTATGCAGATGTGCAATTATATTTGTCAAGAACTTTTTGTACATCAAGTAAATAATCAGTGAGGTTTATCGATCATCCCTATGATGTCATTATCAAAAAAACCATCAGCAACAATATAGACCTCAGATGACTCAGGCCTACTTGCATCAGGTTTGAACAATTTCACAGACCTAAAATATTTTCTATATTGCATAACAACTCTGTTATTTCCAAACTGAAATTGCTTGACAATTGCGATGCCACCAATTTTTAAATTCTTGATACAAAATTCAAGGACTTGGCAAGCTATATCCTCAATTTTAAACACATCACACTGCTTATTACCAGAAAGAGGTGGAGCTATATCACTAAGCACTAGATTTGCTTTCAAATTCAAAACGGATTTAATCCTTTCTTGAGTTTCTTGTGTACAAAAATCTCCATTAATAAAAGTGACATTATGAATTGGTTTCATATCTATCAAATCAACTCCGACTATCTTATGAGATTCAGAATTTTGTCTCACAACTTGTGTCCATCCACCTGGAGAGCAACCTAAATCCACAATCACCATATTTTTTTTTGAAAAAATCTTAAATTTATCATCAATTTGGATTAGCTTAAATGCAGCTCGAGATCGATAATGCATCAACTTAGCTTTGTGAACATAAGGATCATTTATATGCCGAAGCATCCACTTTTTTGATGAAGTCTTAAAATTTTTATTCACCACTTTTTGCATTATCTTTTATCTCGTATTAGATATGTAATAATCCCATCTCTCACTCCTCTATCAGCAGCAGCTATAGGAAGGTAAAATATTGAATGTATCGTCCTTAATATTATTGCGCTATCAACAAGGTATTTTTGCTTTTGATTTGCAACAAAATGTATATCTTCATCTTCTGTGATACAAATATTTAGCAAATGGTCAAGCATTCTATTTAAATCTTCAACTCTCAACAAGAAGCCATGAACTAATTGTCCGTAATAAGTTTCAGATTTAAGCAAAATATTCACGAGAGAATTTATCGTACCAGATACTCCAATCATCTGAACATCACATTTAGATATATGCTTAAATATCTCATTTTTATTAAAAAACTTCAAAATTTCCTGATGAATAAACTGTCGTTTTGCCTCTTTAATCTTATTATCATCAGGATCTGCAATTGTAATAAATCCATAAGGGACAGATATAAAATCGATCATATCTATATTTTTACTATGATATCTATTTTCAAACCAAGATATTTCAGTACTGCCACCACCTATATCAAACACTATGCCGTATTTGTACTTTGAATCCATTATATCTATACATGCCATCGTCGAGAAATATATTTCTCTTTCTGCTGAAATTATCTTCAGATCAAGTCCAGTCTCTTCTTTCACAAGTCTAATAAATTCAGGTGCATTTTTAGCACTTCTACAAGCTTGAGTAGCGACATAAAGGCTTTTTTTAATCTCATATTGTTCTATTCTTTTGGCACATTCTTTTAGAGTTTTAATGCCTCTTTCCATAGCTTTTTGTGATAACACTCCTGTTGTATGCAAATTTTCTCCGAATTGAGTAATTCGAGAAAATGTATCCAATATTCTGACTCTTCCATCAACATTTGCAGCAATCGTCA
The DNA here is from genome assembly GCF_021065005.1 of Candidatus Gromoviella agglomerans. Classification (GTDB taxonomy): domain Bacteria; phylum Pseudomonadota; class Alphaproteobacteria; order CAJXXZ01; genus Gromoviella; species Gromoviella agglomerans. Next base: position 427,573 of record NZ_CP069247.1, on the reverse strand, counting down.
ATCTGCAAGCATTAGTTCCTAAATCTATGGCGCTATATACATCAGAACGCTTTTCCATCAAAAATCAATCAGTAATATTGTTTATAATACTGCAAACATTGCAATTTTACTATTGACATTTTTCATTAGTCAGATGATGATTCATTATGTCCCTTTCGTCTAGAGGCCTAGGACTCAACCCTCTCACGGTTGCAACAGGGGTTCGAATCCCCTAGGGGATGCTTATGAGTTTAAAATCATATCAGGTTGGTTTTTTTGCTGAGAGATTTGCAATTAATCATCTGTGGGTTATGGGATTTTACATATTAGAGTGTAGAAAAAAAACACCTTACGGGGAGATAGACATAATTTGCTCAAAAGGCAAGAGGATCATGTTTTGCGAAGTAAAATTTGGTAAAAATGTAGAACGCGCAACTTCATCAATAAAAAGCAAACAAATGATAAGGATAGTTAATGCTGCAAATTACTGGCTATCACAGAATCAAGAGTATAGCAATTTTGAGTGCAGCTTTTGTGCAATCATCGTCATTCAAGGAAAACCAATCTTATACATTCCAAATGCATGGCAATTAGATTGATAACCTGAATATCAGGTCATAAAAATCATATACAAATATTATGATTTAAAACATATTCCACTTTTGTAACAAATATTTTGATCAACTGCGTGATCCTTAATACAAGGAGGATTCAAAAAAATACATTTGTTATCAACAGACAAACAACTTTACTGAGCGGAGAAAAACCACATCATTTGGATTAAATAATTTCTTAATTATCTGTAAAACATGCAATTCATGTGTATTAGGACAGTCATAAAATACAATAACAATATTATTTGAAATAATAATTTGATATTTCAAAGCTTGCTCTTCAGTCATCAAATAAATAGACTTCATTTCATCGATGGTAACATCTCTAGTTGAATCAATCTTTATAAGACTTGATGGATCTTTTATGATCACACGCTTAATTTCTTTCACGGAATCACATGCTTTTAGTAGTATCTTAAGGTCATTTAGAGCAATATATCCTTCTATTTTCATGACATTACCTGAGAAGCTCAAAATAGCTTCGTGCATATCAACATTTGAATCAAGGAATTTGACTCCATATTTGAGTTTAGAGATTACAAATCCATTTAATGATTTTTTATTTAGCAATCTCTTTTGATTTGAGATAGCATTTTGGTATACAAAATCTGATCCACTTGATATAGCACTACCAATTAGTATTGGAGTACAAGAAGATAGAGTAAAACAACCTACTGAAACAATTATGAATAAAACAAGAATTTTAGTTCTTTGAAAAAGCTTTCTCATAATAACTATATCAAGAGTAATTCATAATATCAGAAGTCATTAGATTATCAATTTTCCTTATTCTTGATGTAGATTGCAACACAAACAAAATTTCAAATATAGATACATATACACAGGATTAATAATCTTCATATTGATTCCACTTGCCAATTTTTTTTATTTCAAGCTTAAGATTAACATTAAATTTACTATAAACCTTCTGCTGAATATTCTGAATCAAGATGCTAATATCACTTGCTAAGTTACCTTTATTGATAATAAAATTCGCATGTTTTGGAGAAATATATGCTTCTCCAACATTTTTCACTCCTACTGCATCAATAAGTTTCCAAGCTGAGCAAATTAATCCAGTTCTATTATAATCTCGAACATTACAGAATGTACTTCCTCCTGTCTTTGCATTCAATGGCTGAGTATCACTTTTCTTTTTCATTATTAAGCTCATATGATCTCGAATTTTATCAAATTTTGAGTATTTTAGTCGAAAAACACCTTCGATGATGATGTATTCATCTGGTATATTTGATTCACGATAGGAATATTTTATGTCATCTTTATAAAGATAGAAGATATTTCCAGAAAAATCCATAACCTTTACTCTTACAATCGAATCAAATGTTTCTTGAAAAAATGAACCAGCATTCATTTTGATAGCGCCACCAACCGAGCCTGGAATCGTACATAGAAATTCCAAACCAGACAATGAGGCATTTGCAGCAAAATTTGATAACACTAAATCCAAGCAACCTGCTCCAACTTTTATACAATTCTCGTGGATAGTAATTTTTGAAAAATAATTTGAATTCAGCTTTAAAGTCACTCCACCTATTCCGTTATTTGATATTAATAGATTTGACGCACATCCTATTACAGTAATTTTGGAATTATGAGGAAATGTTTTGAGAAAAAGTCTTAACTCATCACAATCAATAGGCTCAAATAGCAAATCAGCTTTTGTTTTAATTCCAAACCAATTAGGAATTTCCGCATTAATTTTGCAAAATTTAAATTTGTTAGCGTAATAGTGCAAACTCACGTCTTGTCGTATAAAAAATCATCACTAGTATTTCATAATTAATTTTATCTTGATACTATCATTTCTGGTATATAATGTTCTTTATGAAAATATTTGTAGATTTAGATGGAACTTTGCTAAGAATAAGCAGCAGATCATACATTATGAGATCACTTGATTTTTTCCACAAAGCTCGCATTTACTTTCTTTACTGTACATTTCGCCCTGCAAAAGCCAAGGCTTTTATGTCAAATATCACAAAAACTGATATGTTCGATATAATAAAAGAAGAATGTAGAAATATTTGCTCAAACAAAAACACATATTGCAAAATAATTAATGAATCAGTAATGAGATACATAATTCAATTACGAACTCAAAAATGCGAGATATTTCTAGCAAGCGGGGCAAATGAGGTAATTTGCTCTCAAATCGTCAACGATATCAACTCGATCATATCAAAAGATCTTGATCTTAAAGGATTATTCACTAGTTTCATTGCTAGTAATGATAAAATCAATGCAGTATCTCAAAACAAATACAAACTAATTTTAAGCTATCTTCAGACAAATTTTGTGCATAGAAAGGACAATAAATTTACATATATAGGCAATTCATTTCAAGACATCGCAATATGGAACAATGCAGGGAGTGTAATCGCTTGTAACGCAGGCAGAATGCTAAAATTTGTGTTAAAATTGCTATTCAAAGATAGAAAACCTATGATATTCATATAATTCAATAAGAAATCTTGCACAAATTGTAGTATTAAATATAAACATAGGAGTTATAATCTTCAAACGAACAAATATACTAAGAAAGCAGATAATTGCAATAAACTCCAAAAAATCCAAGTAAAAGTGTAATGATTGATTTGCAACAAAATCACATATAAGCCAACAGAGCCAAAAAACGAGCTCTAGAAATTGCCTGTGCAACCATATTCTGCTGCTTCATTGATAACTTAGTAATAGTCCTAGGTAAAATCTTAGAAACTCTGTTCATATATTTCCTAATAAAATCTATATTTTTGTAATCAATTCCAACTTCATTGACAACAGCTTCATCTGCCCCACGAGACAACAGTAATGGATTCATCTTAAATTCATTGACTCTCACCACCATATAGCGAACGATACTCTTATCAAACTTTAACTTATCCTTAAGATTATTCAAACTATCAACACTCAATACAAGCCTAAAAACTATATAATATCCACGACGATTCTTAGCAATTTCGTAGGCCAACCCACGCAGACCACACATATCAACACCATGAACAGAAGCTCCAATATCATTTACAAAACCTTTCAAGGCATCAACATATCCATTAACCTGCGCAGGAGAAAGTCCTTGCTCAAGTATAATGACTAGCTCATAATTATTAATAGCCACAACAATAAAAAATATCAACAATCTGATTCTATAAATTTCAAATAACTTTTACAATACACAATAGACAATTTTTAGACTGCAGATTCATCAAAAAACAAGAGAATCAATTAATACACCTTTACATAATAATACTCAAAATTCATTTCATAGAACGCAAGACTTCAATAACATTCAACATATCTTCTGGCATATCAGCTTCAAATACCAACTTCTTTTTCGTAAATGGATGTACAAAACTGATGCAATAAGCATGTAAAGCTTGTCTACCAAAATCAACCAATTCATTAATTTGCGAATTACGGTATCCATAAGTAGAATCACCAATTATAGGACATCCGATATGCCTCATATGCACGCGAATTTGGTGTGTACGACCAGTACGCAAAGAACATTCAACCAAGCTAGCAACATTTCCACGGGAGGGAGAGGAAAAAACTTCTAATACTCTATAAAAAGTCACTGCATTCTTTCCACCTTCTTTCAGAACGGACATTTTTTGCCTAAATGAAGGATGTCTACCGATATTAGTCTGAATGATACTTGCTCTAGGGAATGGGACATTATGAACAAAACATTTATATAGCCTTCGCGCACTTTTAGTAACAAATTGATCAATTAAATTCTGTCGAGACTCAAAATTTTTAGCAATAATTATTAATCCACTTGTATCCTTATCTAGCCTATGAACAAGATAATACGATGTATTCAAGGAAAGAGCACGATGAAAGAGACCATTTAATAATGTAGAATCTTTATGTCCAGGAGCTGGATGTACAACCAATCCAGGTTGTTTGTTTATTATCAAAATATCTTCATCTTCATAAACAACATATATAGGAACTTCTTGCGGGACTATTTGATCATCAAAAGAGAATATAGGTACTATAAGGGAGATAACATCACCACTTCTAATCAAATTAGAGCACCATTCTACGTCAAGATCATTAACTTTTACTAAACCACCACAGACAAATTCCTGAATCTGAGAGCGTGATATATGAGAATAAGCCTCCATAGGAGAGACAAAATTATACAATACAGAATCCAATCTAGACTTACCGTTAACTAAATCTCCATCAGATACTATAAACTTTAAAACATCACCGTTAATCATATTAGAGTTTAGCTACGAATTTATCTTATTTTTCATTACATCACTCATTTTAAAAACAACTCTTTTACTTGCTGGAATTAAAATTTCTTCACCAGTTCTGGGATTTCTTCCATTCTTTTCCTTTCGCTCTCCAACCTGGAACGAACCAAAGCCACTAATTTTTACTATGTCACCAGATATAAGGGCCTCAGATATGGAATCGAAACAAGCACTCCAACAATCTAATGCTTGCGCCTTAGTGACTCCAGCAATATCAGCAATCTTTTTCACCAAATCGTCTTTATTCATATAATGAAAATAAAAAAACCATATTTGTATATATCCTGATTTATCAGCACAGTCAATAAAAATTTAAATTAAGAGTGAGCGCAGTAGGGATCGAACCTACGACCATTTGCTTAAAAGGCAAATGCTCTACCGACTGAGCTATACGCCCAACGCGCTTATCATACATTTAAATAACAAAAATTACAATGGAGTTTAAGTCAATAAATTCTATTATGTCAGAATATAATTCATAAATTCATATCAATGAAGCATAAGATGTTTTTAATAAATTTCCTCAAAAAGAATCAAATTTTGTGGAAAATGATAATATTTTCATAATTTCCTTACAAGCAGCTTCAATCTGTGGATCAAATTCACGAGCATAATTAATTGGAGATATATCAACAAATTCATGAGGCTCAACACCAACATTTTCAATCTTTTTACTAGAGTACATTTTAAATGCATGCTCTGGCTGAGACGTAATTCCTCCATCTATAAGTGAGAATTTTGTATCTATACCAACTACACCACCCCAAGTTCTTTTCCCAAATACCTTACCCAATTTCATTTCTTTAATAGCCATGACAAACATATCGCCATCTGATCCTGTTTGTTCATTGCACAAAAAGACAATTTCCCCTCTTCTTGATTCAAAAGGATAGTTAATGACATTTGAACTCCATCTATTGAAGTCATATCCTAAACTAATCTGCGACAACTTCTCAAGAATCAGAGTAGAAATATTCCCTCCTTCATTAAATCTCACATCAATTACTATACCATCTTTGAGTCTTTCACGAGCAAATGACATACAAAATTCAGCATACCCTCTTGAAGACATATCAGGAATATGTATGTAACCGACTTTACCATTAGTGAAATCAGACACAAATTTTCTGTTATTATTCACCCACTCTCTATATATATGGAATCTATTACCTGATGATGAGCCATTAATCACAAGTTGTTTAACTCCATTTTTTGTTAGAGCAACCACATTCACGGTAGGAGAACTTCTCTCCAAAACATGATCTGGAGAGATATCTCGCGTAAGTTTTATTCCATTTATAGATAGGAGAAAATCTCCAACATTGAGAGGAATATCAGAATATAACAATGGTGAAATATTCATAGAATCTCCGGAATATATTTTCTTAATCTTGTAAGCAAATTCTTCACATATGCCAGCTTCTTGAAGGATTTTAAAAAAATCACCCTCAATTTTATCAAATGTAAATTCTGCACATAGAGAGATGTGCATTCTTTTAGAGAAGTCTGCATCTCCAGGAGAGATAACATAAGCATGAGAGCACATCAAATCACCATGAAATTCTTTAATGATCTCATTTAGGTCATTTCTATTAGAAAGCTTATGCATAACTTGTTTGTATTTGACTGATATTTTATTTAAATTACGAGCAACATTCTCAGACCAAAAGAAATCATTTTGCAATCTAACAACCTCATTAAATATGAACTCTCTCTCTTTTTTCAGATCTACCTTAAGATTTATTTTGGCAAGATCAATCCATCCATGATTTTTATAGGATTCTTGAGAATCTGGCCTATCTCCAGCTTTCATCAAACGCAATTTTGAGTTATTACTTGAGCTATAGATCAACCACTTACAATTTTGAGACAACTCTACGTGATTTACACCAGTTACAATTTCTTCTTCTTTCAAAGAAGAGAAATCGTATGATTGAATTACAAATTCAGAATTTTCAGAGTCGTGTTTTGTTACCCACATGACTTTTCCATTAGTAGGCAAAATATCAACAAAATCTCCAGCATCAACTGGAAATGGAATAATTCTATTTGAAATACCATTCATATTGATTGCGAAATTACTTTCTTCATCAACAGATGCTTCTCCAAGAACAAATGGAGATCGAACACTATCTCTCAGAGTCAACAAATAAGGTTTTGAAGAATTTTGAAAAAACATTGAAAATTTCACCTCTCCCCATTCTGGCTTAAAAATACTCTGAGAACAAAAGTACATATACTTTCCTGAAGGACAAAAACGAGGAGCAAAATTAACAAATCCATTTTGCACTACCGTAATACAATTTCTTTCTTTTATCGAGAAGAATTTTATATCTGAAATAGAATCATTCACATGATAAGTATATGCAATCCATTCATTATTAAAGCTCCAACTAGAATCAGACATCCACCCAATAGACTTATCAATATTCAAAACCTCTCCTATTTTGAGTCCATTTTCATCTATTTTATCAAAAATATGAATCAATTCAGCAGATTGCTCCGCATCATTCTTCTTATCATTTTCATCCTGCTTTTGACTGACTTCATGGAGAACTTTCATCAAAAAAAGTTCATTTCTATGATTAGCAATAGCTAAATAGCAACCATTTCTCGAAGGATTAATATCAACAATTCTACCAAAATCATGATCAAAAATCATACATGGAGCGGAAGGGTCAATAATTTTATATATCGCAATAATGTCTTTAGACCCATCATCTATAGCAGCTATAACATAATTTCCAAATATTTTCGCAATTTTAAATCTGTAATTTATTGTAGAATGCACCTGAGTTGCTCCAGATAACCATGGGTGCATCAAGAAGAGACGTCCTCTCGATATAATGGATACAATCTCATGATCATCTTTAACAGAGAAATCATGCAAATACTTTGATGCATCAACCATTTTAGGTAAAGAAAAATTATTATTTGAGCAATTTAAATTCACTAAATTTATTTCAGAAGAAGCTGAATTCAGTAAAAACAGCTCTCCTCCACAACTATAAACGAGATTTTTTGATATAGGACATATAGAAAATTCAGTGACTGAAAAATCATCATGAAAAGTATGCTGAATCACTTTATTATCTACAAGATTTACTGAAAATATATTTCTCTGCTGCACGCAATAAGTCTCACCAGGCATAGCATCAAAATTCACACAATCAGTCCCATCTTTTTCTGATATAAAAAAAACACTTTGATCAATAAGCACTCCCTTTTCAGGGTTACCAAGAGAATAATTGAAGAAATCACGTGATTTATCTTCAAGCAAGCAGAAAGAATCATTTTCACAATTATCAACAACATTTTTCAAATTAACAGAAAGTTTCTCATTTACAAGAAATTCATTTTCAATCTTTTTTGCTAATATCTCTCCTACGCAACCACCTCTATAACCCTTCCACTGAGTAAATCCATATCCATTACGTGATAAGACCAAAAATCGCTCAGAAGCAGAAGGGAGAGAGACAAAATTCCCATATCCAAAAGGCAAGCACCCAATATCTGTCTGATCGTACACATTAATATAAAACAGTTTATTTATTCTAAAAGGAGATTCGTGCATCGAAGCAAATATCACGTAATCATGATAGAAACACACAACACTTGAGACAAAATTTTTATAAGTCAATCTCTTCACTTCTTGAGAATTAAGGTCATATAAATAAACATCACTTCCACCAGAAACATTACTAGTAAATGCGACAAATTTATCATTAGAGCAAATATGTCTACAATAACCAAATTCAGTCACCAAGCAGCATGTGTACTCACCAGATTTACGCCAAATATTTCCACTTAAAGTAAAATATAAATCATCTCTATAAATCGAAGGATAACGCAGATATCCAGACATAAAACTCCCTTAAATCTAATCACTGACTATTTTGTCATTATCTTGCATAAAATTCATACCCTTAATGATTAAAAATCCTGGAATTGAAGCAATAGATATGATACAGAAGAAATAATTCCAACCTATAGCCTCTACCAAAAATCCTGATAGAGCTCCGAATCCATATTTCCCCAATGCATCAAAAGCCTTTAAAACCGACAATTGAGAAACAGCGAATTTAATAGAGCAGCAATTCATCTGATAAGTAAAAAAAACAGTCATAGTAAATCCGTGAACAATTTCTTGAATAGTAATACTCAAGTAAAGGAGATAAATATTTGCTCCAACAAAATTCTGCAGAAGCAATACTGGTCCAACAAGCAAACTAATCAAAGATCCAACACACAAAATTCTGGCAAAATCAAATTTTTGAATTGATAATCCAGCTATAAATCCACCTACTAATGTCATAAACATGCCAAATGTATTATCAACAAAAGCCAGATCCATTTTTGAGAATCCTATACTAAGATGAAAAATCTTATGAAGATTCCCCAATAAATGATCATGAAGAGTATAAAACAACATAAACATGATAATTCTCAATATATTGGAATTTATAAACAACTCACTTAAAGGCGTAATTATAGAATTTCTAAAATTTTTAAACAATGATTTCGATTGCTTTATAACAGGTATCCTGATAACTTCAGGCAAATTCACATTACAAATAAAAAAGATACCAGGAATTACAATCATTAACATTATACGGTAGACCCAAATCCAAGATATGTATTCAGATATGAGGAGAGCTCCAGCAGACACTGCAATAACACCAATCCTAAAGCCCAGAACATTCATAGCTTCACTATTTCCCCACATATTTTTATCTATTATCTCCATTTGAACAGCAAGAGAGAGAATATTGTAGCTCGCAATAAAAAAATTCGCACAGAAAATAACAGTAAAAAACATGAGACGACTGTTATTCACATCTATCAAAGTCAATAATAACAAACATGAGATTGTAACAAATGAACAAAGGATAAGCCACGATCTTCTCAAGCCCAATTTTCTGGACAGAAAAGGTATTTCGATAGAATCGAACAAATGAGCCCACAAAAACTTAAATGCATGAGGAGTATTCAGAACTGACAAAAGAGTAATGCTCGATATACTAAATCCCTCTTCGACCATCCAAATCATTAATGTTGAGCCGGTAAGATAATATGGAATTACACCAACAAAATTCATTATTGCAACAAATTGCATACGTTTATTTGATAATACTGGAAGTATATATTGAAAAAACGAAAAAATAGAAGTAAAGCAGAGGATCAATTTCTTAAAAAGCGCGTGAAAATTTGCAATAGCTTCAGGCATAATCACTCCGCAACGTAGAATAAAGGCACTGCATAAGTATAAACATGCCATACAGGAAAATTGTACAAAAAACAGAGAACTTATTCAAGGTAAATGTCGGGGCGGAAGGATTCGAACCTACGACCCTCTGCTCCCAAAGCAGATGCGCTAACCAGACTGCGCTACACCCCGCAGGGATAATATTATAGGTACGAATAACATTTGTAAATAATCAGCTGTAAAATTGGTTGACAAAAACTATATTTAAATCACAACAGACTTATTAAACGAATAAAATCGACTGAATCGCAAGACATTTTTCAATCATACACAATCATTTTTGAACATCTGCTAAATACAAATTATTTTCTGATCATACTGTTATATAAAGACATGAGAGATTCCCGCAAATTATCTTGTTGAACAGAATTTATACTTGATAAAATATCTTGATTTTGATTAATAAGTGTCACTTTAATATCTTTTTTACTTTCATTAACTGGCCGATAGTAAAATTGCTTCAAAGTAATTCTATTTATATAATGCCTACCCATAACAGCATTAATATTATCAATTATCTCTCTCATATGATGCATAAAGAATACTGCTTTGTAGGATGCTATGGACACGTACATCAAATCCAAATACACTTTTTCTGGATAACTAAATCTCCATAAATCTCCAGGTATGATACGATACCAGGATGAAAATATAGCACTAGGAATATTGGTAGCATCATCAATTATCTTTTGCATATTCAGTGAGATATTTTTCATCGCAATAAAATATACCGATATATTAAGATACAAACAATTGTTCAATAAAGTCAAAAGATATTCAATATGAAGTAAAATTGATCTATAATATCCAATTAATTAATTGGTATTTCATGGATTTCGATATTATTCAAAGAGTGCTATCATCTATCATTGTTGTAACTGCAACTTCCATCAGTGTATATTATGGAGGATTAGTTTCAATTTTGTTTTTCTCCATATGCTTTATGTTTGCAATCGTCGAGTGGTACAAAATATCTTTTGCAATATGTGCAAAAAAATCATGTACGAACACAGCTGAAGTGCTAAAGCAATTTTCGAGATTTGAGATATACAAATTCTTGAGCCTAATCATGATTGGAAGTTTATATATCTTCTTCGGATTATTTTTCATGGCATTTCATTCTTTTTTTTGTGATTACCAAATAGTAGGATACATAGTTGGAATTTGCTGGATTACAGACACATCGGCATTTATATCTGGAAGATTAATGGGAGGAAGAAAATTAGCTCCACACATTAGTCCTGGAAAGACATGGTCTGGCTTTTTGATTGGAGTATTAGTAGGATACATTTCTAGTATCATATTTAGCGCTATTTTCTTCACAAAAGTATTGTGGTTTCAAGGTTTATTTATATGTATAATATCTCAACTTGGTGATTTACTCGAATCTTTTTGCAAAAGAAAAGCAAATATAAAAGATAGCGGGAACATAATTCCAGGTCACGGAGGTATGTTAGATAGAATAGATAGCATTCTCGCTGCTTCATTATTTTATTTCTTGTTTTTATAGAAAAAATTCTCTTTTATTAAATAAATGCAAATTCTTATGTTTGGTAATTTCAAATCAACTTTATTTTTCGTATTTTACTGAAGATCAATCATCAAGTTGATATTTTTGGAGAGGATGGTATTTTTCTATCACACTCCGCATCGACTTTGACATAACATGAGTATATATTTGAGTAGTACCAACATCACTATGACCAAGCAAGTCCTTTACTTCAAGTATATTTGATCCATTATCTAGCATATGAGTCGCAAACGAATGCCTAATTCCATGAGGAGAAATCTTAATATTCAATGATGATTTTCTTACAATTTCATTTAAAATTTGGCCAATTCTTTGCCTGGTCATATATTTACTTTGAGATCTATCACTCCCAAAAAGCCAATCATTTGAATGCAATCCGTAAACTCTTATGTATTCATCCAAACAACGCATCGCTTGATTAGTGAGAGGAATGATTCGCTCTTTTTTCCCCTTTCCGCAAACTGTAAGTAAGAGATCATTTTCTATAATAGAAAAATTTGATAATTTAATCTTTATTAACTCTGATACTCTGATTCCTGTTGCATACATTATTTCTAAAATCAAACTCACCTTCAAACCATACTTTGAATTATCTTTGTAAGAAAAATCGATTAGTTGAATCATCAAATTTTCATTAACAACTATCGGAATATGTCGCTTAACTCGAGGAGAATCTAGATTAACGGTAGGATTGTGATCAATTATCTTCTCATTTAGCAAGAATTTAAAAAATCTCCGCACACATGATAGCGTCCTAGCAATAGAATTTGCACTTTTAGGTGTATCGTACAACCATGATATGAAATTCGTCAAATTCTCTGGATTACAATTTTTCAAAGCAATTTCAGCACATTGAGGATAAACACATATTTTATTAGTTTGAGATTTTGCTTTAAAACTCAATGAATTCACGCACCTATGTCGATCTACAACAAACACATCTTTTGAATCAGACTCATATGAGCAATTAACATTTTCAACAATAGAAACGGAATTAATTTCAGTCTCAGAAATATATCTACATAAAAGCTTCACATCTCTTTTGTAAGCATCGATCGTATTGATAGAAGAGAATTTTTCTGCAGACATAAAATTCAAAAAATCGCATACAATACACATTCAAATAATTACTTTTTGTTGGTAAATCTCATTCTATTTATAGAATCGAACACAACATTAACTATTCCATCAATTTCAGAACGAGCAACAATATGACTTAAGCTCAAACTCGCAGAATCATCAAATACAGTCAACCCTGATCGAAATAGATCTCTAAATATCGATCTTTCACACAATCCAGGAGCTATCTTGAATCCACATTTTACAGATAGCTTTTTGAGGATATCATCTACGACAGAGGATTTAGGATTTGAATTTAATCTATTTTTTACAACGATCCATTCTATATGCTCTCGAGCTCTTGTAGCTTTCTTCTTTTTCGCTTCCCAAAAAACGTCAGTATATAACCCAAATCTCACTCTATCGTTCTCTTCTATATCGCCAATCATATCCAAATCAACGAGACTATTATTGATAGGAGTAATCACAACATCCGCATAAGAATGAGATAACAACATTAGCTCATTTATATTCCCAGGAGTATCTATAACTATAAAATCATAACTTGATGAATTTTGTATAAAATTCTCCAAATCGATTTCATGATTTCCAGTTAATCTCAATTCTCTCTTCAATTGATCAAATAGAGAAAGATCATGCCCATCAATTTTCGAAGATGTCAGTATAGAATAATGAGGCATTTTTATATTCTCATTGTGGAGTAATTCTTTTGATCTATTTACAAAATATCTACACATAGTCCCTTGATTAGTATCGCAATCAACAACACTAACATTAAAGCCAAGATCCATCATTCTCACAGCAAAGTGCACAGCCAGAGTAGACTTTCCCGTTCCACCTTTTGAATTGCCAAAAACTACTATAAAAGGATTCATATTGCCTCATCTTTGTATATTATTGGAAAAATAATCTCGCATTGCGGTCAAGATTCTATTTACAGTTACTCTAGAAGGCTCATCAAAGCTATCGACCACAATATCAGCCTTAGAATAGACAGGTCGTCGCTCATCTAGCAATACTGTCAGCTCTTGTACTGTTATCTGCGCAGAGAGATGCTGTCTATTTTCTCTATGAACCACGCGCTTATGTAATAACTCAACATTTGCATTAATCCAAATGCTCAGACCATATTTGTGTATAACATCCATATTAAACATAAAAGCTCCATCTCCAGTAGACAAAACACAAATTTGTCCTTCCAATCTATCAGCAATTACATTTGATTCTATCTGTCTAAACTCTCTTTCTCCCCAAAGTTCATATATTTCTTGTACACTATGGTCAGTAGATTTTTCAATTATCTCATCAGAATCGTGAAAGGGCAGCTTTAACACTTGAGCTAATTTACGCCCAATACTACTCTTTCCTGCGCCCATCAACCCAACCAGCACAATAGATTTAGATAAGGCAAAATCACAAACACCATCGATAATTTCATTCATATATGTCTCTTCTCCAATATAAAAAAACTTCAGAAAAATACCCCACACAGATATCAAATCAGATTTATCTTAATAATGCAATAACTCTCAAACTAGCGTATAGTATGACAATATGCACTACATGTATATACCATAAATGCAAAAATATTAATTTTCAAATCAATGAAATCAACAAAATAACTTAAAAAAAAATTTCATTCTCAAAAGATTTATAAAATCTAAATTATATGCGATCATCTGTATTAATAACTTTTAATACTAAATCAGATCAGATTTATGATAATAAATAAACGTATATTACTAAAAATATCTGGAGAATTTTTGGGCGCCCCACCTGAATTTAAATCTATGGACAAAATAATAACATTTATTAATAAATTACTTAATATATCATGTAAAATATCAATAGTAGTAGGCGGGGGAAACCTCATTCGAGGAAGAGAATTTTCTCAAAACAGAGTAATATCTGACCAAATGGGAATGATAGCAACAATAATAAACAGTTTAGCTATTCAAAACAATATTTCAAACTCAACATGCTTCTCTAGCATTCCGATGATGGGGATATGCGATCAATACAATTTCATTCAAGCAAAGAATATGTTTGATAATGGAAGAGTTGTATTATTTGCAGGCGGTATAGGGAACTCTCATTGCTCAACAGATGTTTGCGCGGTTATAAGGGCTCTAGAAATGGAATGCGATTTTGTACTAAAGATGACAAGTGCAAAAGGAATATTTGATAGTGATCCAAAAATCAATCCACAGGCTAAATTTATTGAAGAAATTTCATACAAAGAGGTAATTGATCGAAATTTACATGTAATGGATATTGCCGCAATTGCCATAGCTAGAGATAGTGATCTCAAAATATTGATATTTTCTTTAGATTCGGTAATTGATGATATGTTCACTAATCGCACAAGTTTCTCTTTAATCAGGCCTTGAGTATCGAAAAAATTACATCATTCCTTAACATACAAAATGAATTTACTCCATTGATTGATTACAAAAGTTGAATATTCATTGCAAATTCTGTCTTATAAATTTCTAAATTAATTCAATTTAATCATCGATGCTTTAATTGAAGTCTCACCATCAGCTTCTATATGAATAGATGCATCTGCCTTAATCTTGACATCTGGAGCTTCTAGGCTTATTTCAGCGTTTGCATGAACCTCAACATTATTTAAATGCAATTCCAAAGAACCATCATCGGAATGTATGCGCAAGTTCTCAGAACGCACCTCTGCATCATCTAAGCGAGCAACAAATTTCTTAAAATCAAATCGCGTATCTTGAGATTTTATATCAATTAAATTGCCATTAATCCTAATTTCATCAACCTCAACTTTTGGATCTCGCCCACGAATCTCAATTTTATCAGCAGAAATTATTATAGATGGAGCATCAATCTCAATCAAAGTATCGGAGCATAATTTCATTTCTTTTACCGCATGGATCTCAATTTTGCCAGTTTTCGTCTCAATTGAAAGATCTCTATGAGAATAAATTCCTACCATATCTTCACCAACCTTGTTAACAAACTTGATTTCATTAACATTTTCTGAATCTGCTGGATCAATTTGCGCAATCCAATATTCAACTTCATGCTGACCATCAGAAACATATTTCACCTTATTAGCTCCATTAGGCACTCCCCCAACAATAATAGGTGCATTTGGATTGCCGTGAATGAATGTCACTAAGACTTCTTGACCAATTCTTGGCATATGGAAACTACCAGACCGATGTCCTGCAGCATTATGAGCAACCCTTGTCCAAGCAGTTATAGTCTCATCCTCATCTTTAACAGATTGCCAGTGAAACCTTATCTTCACATCTCCATTTTCGTTTGTATATAGAGCTCCAGGCACATCTCCCTTTCGTCCAATTACAATTGCAGTTTCTTGTCCAGGCACAATCGGTCGAGGAGTAAGCAACTTAGGCCGAAAATGAGTATCTTTATGTACTCCTACAAAAGTCGCACTATAAGGGAGTTCATCATTTTCTTGACTTGAGAAAATTTGCTCACAACTGGTAACAAAATAATCATTATTAAACTCATCAATTGTATGTTTTCTGACTTTTATTCTCTTTCCAGCCGCAAGAGAAATGTATGTCGTGTTGCCGTAAAATATTTTGTGAGCACTATCTTGGATATCAGACAGTTTTTCTGCATATTCCTGAGATTTAGAATCCATACTCGTATAATCAAAAACTCTATCTCCATACCTCTTTGAAGCAACACTTTCATAAAATCCTTCATCAACAACTGGAACATCATACTTAAACTGTAGAACCTTATTTGATTTTGGAATTAATTTATGTTCCATTGCTATAAAGGTAATTTTATTGAGATCAAATGCTTGAGCATGATCAATATTGTAAAAATCACACCTATCTACATCTTCATCAGGGATTTTATCAGCGATAACAATCAATTCCTTATCTTTGGATTGCTCAGAGTAGAAGAAAATGCCCTCCTCTTCTAGTAATCTGCATACAAAATTCAAATCACTTTCATTATACTGAATATAAGTGGAATGTATTTGACTATCTGTAGTAGCAACTGCTCGATTTTCAAATTCTATATGATGATCTTCTCTTAAAACTTTCTCTAAAATTTCCGATGTTGTCTTTTTTTGAAATACTCGATAAGAATTCGTTTGACTTAATAACCATAACTTAGGGCGAATTACAACTTCAAAATTAGCAACTTTACCGTCTTCGTCGACCCTATATCGATGAGTTACTTTTCTTGTCAGTTTTTCGATAACTCCGTGATAATATCTTTTATATTTATATTCCTTACTGAGCTCAACATCAATTCGTACTTCTTTGCCTGGTGACAAAAGCATATCGACAAAATCATGCCTCTCACTAAATTCTGTAACAATACGAAAACAAGTTGAAACTTCATCAATCACAACCATACGTTGCAATTTATGCTCTTTTTCATCAATCTTGAGAGTCAATTCTATATACATGCAAAAAAGCATTTTATTTGACATAAAAGTATCATACAATTTTGAGTTATTACACGTGTTTTTCATAAAATATGAAGGATAATAAGATAGACATACCATACCTCGAAGAGATTTTTAATAGAAACAAATTGACACATCTGGAATACTCAAACAGCGAAATGACGATCATTCTGAAAAAGGAAAATTTACAACAAAATATTGCTGATTATTCAATTCATCAGCAACAGTCTGCTCCAACCGTTGAAATGGATTCAACAAAAAAATTCAAATCTACCGCAGTTGGCATATGCTATTTAGCAAGATCTCCAGAATCAGAGCCATTTATCAAAGTTGGATCTATAGTGAAAAATGGAGACACTCTTTTCATTGTTGAAGCTATGAAAGTAATGCAAGATATAAAAGCAAATTTTGATGGCACAGTGAAGAAGATACATGTTATCAATGGATCACCAGTTGAGTATGGACAGGTTTTGCTTGAATTTGAGTGATTCATTTCGTTTTACCAGCTCTGAGTTATTTCATACTACTTTTGCAATTACGTAGTCATGTTCAACATTTCCCAGATATAATGTATATTTAGAAAAGTAATTTCAAAAATTCGTGCATAACGCAAATGAATTAGTACATTTTTTTCAAAACATTTTTTTCTCTCAATTTGACTCAATAACCATAACATTCTTGACCGTAACAATCATCATTGGAATTTTTATTGCTATCAATACTAGTGATAAAAAATTGATTTCAGCAATATTTCTACTTGGAATAGCAATGTGTGGAGTCGTAATATCAAACAATTTAATTGTATTTTTCACATTTTGGGAAGCTCTATCAATAATAGGTTATTTTCTAGTAGGATTTTACAACAAATCAAAAAAAGATGCCATCACTGGTTTTATTTCAAATATGTTTGGTAGCTCATTTATGTTGATTGGATTTTTAGTCCTTCAACATAATGATATTTATAGATTCTCAGATCTATCTGACATTACATTGCCTCCATTTTCAGAATTTTTGGCCTCAATCTTCATATCGATATCAATTGCAGTAAAATCAGCGCAATTCCCTCTCAGCTTTTGGCTTGTCAGATCAATGAGCGCAAGCGCATCAGTAAGCGCATATCTTCATTCTTGCACGTTAATAAAAGCTGGCACATACCTAATGCTGCGACTTCTTCAATTTGATGGATTTAGCTTAATGTACAAAATAATGCTAACAATATCCATTATTAGTACGATATTCAATGCAATTGAAAGTAAAAATGCTTCTCATATTAAGCATTTACTAGCAATTACAACAATGAATCAAGTGAGCGCAATGATATTTAGCATATGTATATGTGCGTTGTATACAAAGGACACTATTGATAATGCAATCGAAGCAATCCTAATAAATTTATCACTCCACGCTTTATACAAATCTGCATTATTTGTTCTTACATCAAATAAAGGATTTGTTCTTAGAAATAATATATCAATAGCGACAAAAGATATTTTATACTTAGTAATTGCAATATCAACAGCAACTTGGTTACCAATAATCAACGGAGCAAAGAGCATATGGTTCATACATAACAGATTTTCATTATTCACAATTATCGTTCATGCATTCAATATCTCAATTTTTTTTCACCTCTTTATCAAGAGTATAAATCAAAATTTAATAAATTGTTCCACGTGGAACATTTTCTCTAAATCGCTTATATCAACACACATCAATTTGAGAAAATTGTTAATATTTGTCATTGAATTGCTACATTCTAGAATGGCTCTAACATTTCTTGCAACAATTATCAGTTTTAGGATATTTTTTGCAAATTATGGTCAAAATTTATCACATGCAAATTGTAAGAGTTACATATTTTTCTACGGAAGCACAATCCTTATTGTATTTGTACTTATATTTATAAAGACAAAAACACCTGAATTTCAAAAAAACGAAGAATTTGCAAGAATTCCACGATTAATATCAAAAAAAATTATAAGACACTTAGTTCCGCATGATAATTTATCGCAAATTATAAAAACAAGTTGTATCATCATAAGCGCACTGATTTTAGCTCTCATAGATTGGAGTTCATTTACAATTGTATATATAAAACGTCCAAATATTTTTGTGCTTATATCAAATATACTAACATTATTTGGACTAATGTTACTCATGAGACAAAAAAGCACATTCATGACGGTCATTTTTGCTGGATTAGTTGGAACAGGAGTAGGAATGATTTACCTATCTATAGGAGCAATAGATGTTGCTATCACTCACTTTTTATGTGAATCAATAAGCTTGATTTTTATGATGACATTGATTAAGAATGTCAAATTAAATTCTACAAAATTAAGTAAAAATAGCAAATATATCTCAATATTATTTGGATTTTGCATATTTTTATTGTTTATATCGATGAGTACATTGGATTTTAATAATTCACTTGTAAATTCATATGTGAAATCATGTAACAATGCCCCCAACGTAGTAAACATGATAATAACAGATTATAGAGGATTTGATACATGGGGAGAAATGATGGTTCTCATAATTTCTGGACTCATAATATTTTCAGTCCTAAAATCAAAAAATATCACCATTCCAAAACATTCGTTATCTAGAGTCAATTTTCTCTATAATGCAGTAATTATCCTTGCTATCATTTTAGTATTTATATCATTTTACATGCTAATAAATGGACACAACGTTCCAGGTGGTGGATTTATTGCAGGACTCATTTTATCGTTGATATTGATATTTTGTGAAGTACACGAATTTTTAAAATTCAACATAAAGAACGAAACATTTATGAGAATATTAAAAATGAGTATTGCTATATCGATTATCACATCGGTCACACCTTTGTTTTTTGAAAAAACATTCTTTACAAATATGATAAACAATATCTCTCTTGCACTTTTCTTTGATTGCGGAATAATGTTAAGCGTAATATCTTTGATTGGTCTACTAAAAAATGGATTATATAACAATAGTCACAACATTTAGCTGCATTATAGGTTGCGGAATATATACATTACTCTCAGAGTGTAAAGTTCGAAAAATTATTGGACTAACATTGCTAGGTTACGGATTTAATTTGCTAATACTAGCTTGCGGGGAGTTTGAAAGTTTTTCACCCGCATTTTTGCATAAAACAATTTCCGATAAAGTTACAGAGCCAAACTCTAATTTTGTAAAGAATTGGAAAATGAATAAATATGAATTATTTTCAATTGATGAATTATTGAGTTATGAGCAAAATTATCTTGTACCAGAAGAGTTTTTCACAAATGAGAATGATTTATGTTTTATTAATTCAATGAATTTTGATCAATTTTTCAGTAAATTTCCAGTTTTTCTACAATTTTTCAATATGAACAATAAGATTTTTGCAAAAATATATTATGAAATAAATTTTTTGTATAAAAACACTTTACAAATCAACAAAATAGCACATGAACAATACAAGCTAGGAGCAGAAAATTGCGCTCAAAAATTTTCAATTTCATATTTTGGAGAAAGATTTCGCATCAAAAATCAAAAAAAGCATAAAAATTTCTGTTCAAAAGAGGATAAAAATGTCCTAAGAATTGTTAAAAAAAATCTCAGGTATAATGCAATCTTCGTTAAATTGTTCCACGTGGAACAATTCCGTGCGAACTTTTCTGATATTTTTGCAAATTTGATAGATTCAAAACTGACTCTCCATAAGGCTTTTTCTACAAAAAATGTTGTTACAATCGAAAAATTTCTTGATTTTGATAAAATCACAAACTTAATTCTCACCAAAAATAGCACAAAAAAAATGTCAAATCCACTTGCCCAAGCGATGATTTTGACCTCAATCGTTATAAGTTTAGCAACTTTTATGATAATTATATCCCAATGGATTCATTGACTTAATGAGAGATTTTTGTCAATTTAAGAGGAGTTTTTTGCTTCTGAGATAATAATCTTTAATCTTGTTTTTAATTGTACTACTTCGTGTTATTATCAGTAAATTTTGTTGAATTTGTAATGAATTTTCCAAACATAAAAGACATGATTAATTTGAGTGAATTTTCGATCGATCCAATAAGTCAGTTTAAGATAAAAAAGATCTTTGATGTCCATTTGTTCGGCATTGACATTTCGCTGACTAATTCAGCGTTAATGATGATTATGGGAGTGATAATATTCATCTCGATCACTTATTTTTGCTGTAGAAAAATCAATGGGACTCCAACAAAACAACAAATTATGCTAGAAATAGCGATAAAATTTGTGAAAAAAATAGTTCATGAGCACATAGGGAAAGATGGAGAGAAGTACTCTGCATTTATATTTTCTTTATTTTTTTACATTTTGATGGGAAACATGCTTGGAATGATTCCATTTGGATTCACGTTCACTGCACAAATTGTTGTCACGACATTTCTATCAATGTTTGCATTTTTAATCTCAATTATAATAGGATTTAGAGCACACGGATTAAAATTTTTATCGATATTTATACCGAAAGAAACTCCGAAATATATACTCCCAATATTAATTCCAATCGAAATAATCTCATTCATTTCTCGCCCATTTAGCTTAGCAATAAGACTTTTTGCAAATATGGTTGCAGGACATGCAATGATCAAAGTTTTCGCGAGTTTTGTGATAATATTGGGAATAACAATTGGCGTTTTGCCATTTTCGATAAACGTAATTTTGGTTGGTTTTGAGATAATGGTTGCTTTTTTACAATCTTACATATTTGTAACGCTGACATCAATATATATCGGAGATGCATTAAATCTAGGATCGCATTAACTCATCAAATTGGAATAAATATACTATGACAATTTTTATTTTCAAATCTTGTTATAAAGATAATGAATTTAACTAGAATTAAAGATGTTTCCAGTTATAATGCACTACATGCCTTAAAATTCAATTTATGGATCTGATATTTGCTGGAGTAAGAGTGAAATGCCATCATAGCCCTATAAGGCATAAAACACTGAAAGAAACTAACCACGATACTGTTGGACCAAAGAATAGAGCAATCTTAACAGTCATGGACTTCAAACCATTTGAGAACATTCCTGATTTTGATGAATGCAGATCACCTCTAAATCCATTAGGGTTCCCAACATTTACGGGATTTAAAGGACCTTGTAAACCTGGAGTTCATGCTCCATGGAGCAGAGGGCACAAAACAATCAGACATAACGGTGAACCAATTTTGACAAAAGAATCTCATTGCATGTGTGAATTTGCTATGGGAAGAATCGAAATCGAAGAAGAAGATCAGCATTCTGTAACTTACACTGAGTAAATTTAAAAAAACAAGGTTGATAAAAGTATTTTTTGAATGAAATGTTGTTTATTAAATGTATTTCGATAATAATATTTCTCAAATCATCAAAGATTTCTCAATTTTTTTTACACTTATTTGTAAAATTCACAAAGCGACCTTAATTAAATTATTCAAGGACAGATTTCAATTACGAATTATATGATATTGAATGAACAACAATCAAGATAATGAGATTATTTTCAAAATTCGACTAATTTCCAATGCATTTTGGCATGATATTTCAACAACTATTCCTTCATTTCGAGCTTCTACCTTAACGCTAAGATTTAGTTTCTCAGCAATGAAATCCTGAATTCTAGTCAATTCTTGTTGATCTTCAATCACTGAAATTTTCTTTAATTTGTCATTACAAGAGTCTTTGACTGTCAAATTTTTCAGATTTTCAATCTTTTTTGAAAAATCACTTGCTCCTTTGGTAATATTTTCATACTCTCTCACACTCAAGCCTTTTGTAACTATCATTTCCGCATCTTGAAGACAATTTTTTGACTGAAGGAGAATTTTTGCATGACCAAAAGAAAGTAATCCATCATTAATCATTGATTGAATTTTTTCTGGTAGATTCAGTATTCTTAGAATATTTGCCACATGACTTCTGCTTTTACCTATACGATCAGCAATTTTCTCTTGAGTGTAATGAAAAACAGTAATTAGATTTTGATAACCATGAGCTTCATCTATTATAGTTAAATCCTCTCGCTGAATATTTTCTAGCAACGCCATTTCACAAGCAATATCATCAGTAACAGATAAAATATGTGCTGGGATTTTGCTCAATCCTGCAATTTTTGCAGCACGTAGTCTTCGTTCTCCAGCCACCAATTCAAATTTTCCATCAGAGGACTTGCGAACAATAATAGGAGTAATTACTCCATTTGCAATGATAGAATGTGATAATTCCTGTAATTTAATCTCATCGATGAATTTTCTTGGTTGGTAAGGATTAAGGATAATATCATCACATAGTACATCAGAAATATTTGATGATTGATTGCCAATCAAGGCTGATAACCCTTGTCCAAGAACTGATCTTTTCATCAAACCATTTCACAATTATTTTGACATTTTACTGAGAATTAATGTATATAGCAATAATTGAAAAAACGTAAATATATATTTAAAAAAATATTTATAAGTATTACCGAAAAAGCTAAATGATAATGAATTTGATATTGAGACTCATTACATGAATGTAATTTTTAATAAAAAATACAATATCAAAATTTTCAGAATTCAACGAATACTTTTTTTGTTTTCAATATGATTATCATGTCATTTGCTTGACATTCAAAAAAATATTTCAACAGCTTTCTGTCTCATATCCCAAATCGTCGATCACGATTATAAAATTCTTGAATCATAATATTTAATTCATTTATCGAGAAATCCGGCCATAGAGTCTGAGAATACATAAATTCAGCATAAGCATTACTCCATAGCAAAAAATTGCTCAGTCTCTGTTCTCCACTTGGTCTAATACATAAATCGACATCTCTGAGCAAATGTTCTGACAAGTATTTTTGTATTTCATCAATGTTCATAAATTGAGGATAACAATTATTTTGATTTTTGAATTCAGAAAAATGTTTATTAGATAGGGAATTTGAGATTGCATTTGGAACAACACTTTCACTGCACTCATTTCGATTTATTACATTTGTTTGTTCATAATTTTTTTTGCATTCATGCATATATGAATCATAAGACTCCATCAAATGTTGATTTTCAAAGAAATTCCTGAATAACTGAAGGACAGCGTTAGCAATTTCCCATTGACCGCTGTAATAAAAGCAAACGTTTAATATTAATGATTGGCAATTATAAGTTGCATTTTCAAGTTCTATTATGTGATTTAATTCATCTTTACTAAGAGAATCTTTTCTACCAATCATTTTTACTTTAATATCATGGGACACAAAAATTTCTCTAGTTTCTTTAAGAGATTCTTGAAACACTGTACTCATGACTTCTTTCTCCATTTGAGAGCGATTAATGTTTGCAAGAGAATATGCATATACAGTAAGTTCGTGCACATCTTTACGACAAGCAAGATATTTGGCAATATCCATTAAAACACTCACTCCTTTACGATAAGCAGTCAAAAGAGAGGCTCCATTTGCCTTTGCCCATCTCCTGTTTCCATCCATTATTATGGCTATATGCATACGCCTCCAACTTACAAATTTGACAATTCAATTTCTTTATGTTTGAGTAAATCTTCTACATTTTTCGAGTAATGATCGGTTATTTTCTGTATTTCAGCAGAGAATCGCTTTTCATCATCTTGAGATATGCTCTTATTTTGCTTTAATTTTTTTATAACATCAATTGATTCTTGTCTGATCTTTCGAATAGAAATTTTTGCTTCTTCTGCAAGTACGTTTGCTCTTTTTACTATATCTTTGACCTTATCCACTGTGAGTTTCGGAATTTGAATTAAAATAGACGTAGCAGATGAGTTTGGGGTTAAACCTATATTAGCATCAATAATTGCTTTAGAAATAGCAGGAATATTTTTTGGATCCCAAGGTTGAATTGTTATTGACATATCTGATGAGCTGAGATTAGCTGAATGTTTTATCATAGTTTCTCCACCGTAAGAGTCTTTGAATTTTATAGAATCGACCATACCAATAGATGCTCTATTGCTTCGAAGCTTTGAAAGCTCTTCTCGAAAATGCTCGAAACATTTATTCATACCATTATCAGTTCTATTTTTTATATCAGAAAACATACTGAAATAAATTTCATACAACTAATATTAGATTGAATTAAAAACAAAGACCATACTAATTTTGTGATGAACTGAGTTTTTCTACAAATTCGATCAACACAAGTATTGATTCTACAATATATTTATTTTTCAAATGATGATCATTTATATTGAAAAAAATATCATATGCTATTAGCATGCAGTAGCGAGTTATTTGCTTATCAACTGTTGAAATTAGGGACATTTGATGAATAAAATCGTTCATAGAACACAAATTCCATATCACAGCTCTTATTGCCAGAAAAACATGTAGGTAGGTGTAATTTTCTGGAATAAATATATTTAGAGATTTGAAAATCTTTATCAAATTTGACCTATTTATCAAAAATTCTTGTAATTTTGCTATTTGAACTTGTGTATCCATATTTTTAATATCTGCTATATTAATAGAAATTGTTTCTACCTTAAGAGATTTGTTTACAGATAAATTAATACTTGCTATATCTACAAGAGGATTGCAATCAAATTTTCGAAAAGGGTCGATTAAATTATGAGAAACAACCAAAGGGGATTGATTTTTGCATTTTGACACCTGCATCCATATTTTTGGTAGAATTTTTGCAACTTTATTTTGCTGTGAAGAGAATGGAAAAAACTTTGTATTACCAACTATGAATTGATTGCTTTCTGTATTAGAGTTCAGTTGTACTGTCGATATTTGTTCAAATCCATTTGATACAAACTCAACTCCCAAACAATTGTTAAAATCGCTAAACAATTTATTTTCTATGTAGAATTTTCCATATCCAGCGTGATATGCAGTACACCATAGTGGAAGTATAACAAAAACAGTACCTTCAACTGCAATTAGCAGATGAGAGAATGCTTTTTTACGTTTAAAGCTATGTATTACTGATGAAAGAGAATCTGTACCTGTATGATGATAGACAATAAATGGAGAAAATGTGTTTTTCATAAACGATTGGGCTGAGTGAGTAGAGTTGATCATGGGAACGATTCCGAAGTATTCAAAGCTTACATTTATTCCTTGTAAAATGAGATTAGTGTAAAAATTCAACTCAAATAAAGACAGAACATCATATGTTTTTACTGATTTCATATTTGATGTTTTTTCTATTCTTGCCAAAGCATTTTGGACCTGTACTTTTATTTTTGTGTGTAATTCATGTCTTGTAGTCAATTTTTTAATATTGCTATAACATATAATTATTGCAATAGATCTTATTACATAATCAATTTTACTATTTTTTTTCCTTGCCGTCTTCGTCATACTCCTTTATTGGATATGCCAGAGCTCCACTTTGGTATAGTTCAATAATTGCAATCTTTCCATTTTCATGATAAGTCTTAAAAATACCTTCTTTTTTATCTTTTACGTAGTGTCCTTCGTATTCTATATTGGAATTTTTTCCATATCTTTTATAAACTCCATTTTTCAATCCATCTGCATATTGAGTATACGTAATGATCATGCCATTTGAATGGTATGTTAAAGATGGTCCATGTTGCATTCCTTTCATATAATTTGTGAGTGATAGCGGAAGATGATTTTTTGAATCATATATGATTTCTACTCCATTTTTCTTACCTTCTTCGTAATTTGTAATTAGCATTAATGCCCCATTTTCATATATCTCCATTGATCCGTGAAGAGAGCCATTTTTGTAAGACACACGTTGAGATAAAATGCCATTTTTGTATGTAAAACTCTCTCCATGTAGTTTTCCATCTAATAATGATTTTACTGATGTTATATTGCCATTTTCTTCTGTAACTCTCTGTAGTAAATTGTTGTCGGTCATAGTAAAATTATCTTGATCTAGGCTACATTATACAGTTATTAAAAGTATTTTTGATATTTTCAATAATTTTATTATATTGAATAGGAAATTAATAATACTTTATTACATCGTATATAGTGTGTATATATGATATATAAATCTATACAATTCGAATCATTGATATGATAATGAAGAATAATTGGCTAAATAAGATATATGAAGGAAGGGATAAAATCCTATTTCATGGACCAGAGAGAAATACGTTGGTTCAACGATTTAAAGATGAAGTTTTAATAAATGGCAAGCCTTTTTCTGTTAATGGACGAGGATGTTTTAATAACAGAATTTCTCAATATTTTATGTCAAAACTTAATCTTATTGGTATAAAAACTCACTCAATTCGCATAATAAATATTAAAGAGCAATTAATTCGATCACTTGAAATGTTTCCTTTTAGAATAGTTATTCGAAATAGTCCATCAAATGAAATGTTTGAGAAATTTGCAATTAGCGAGTTCATAGTATTTGACGATCCAATCATGGAATTTTACTTTAACAATAGTGATAAAATTGATGACATGGTAAATAACGATCATATACTTGCATTTTCTTGGGCAACAAAAGATGATTTAGAGTGTATGGAGTCTATTTCTCTAAGAGTAAATGACTTTTTTCAGGGTTTTTTTTCTGCAATGAATATGAAATTGCATGACATTTCTTTTGAATTTGGAAAATACGAAGATGATTTCGGAGAATCGAGTATTATTTTAGGTGATTCTATTACTTTGGACTCTATGAATTTATCTGACTTACAAAGAGAGATTGATTTTAGCAAAAAAAATGACGTAAAGGAGTTACTAAGTATTTATCGATCATTTATCGACAGAATAGGAATTACAAAATTCAAGCAAGAAGTAAGAAATAATCAATAAGTTAAAATTTGTATCAATATACAAAAATTGCAAATGAAACTAGCATTTTACTATAAATCAATGATAGAGAAAATTTAGAAAAATAATTTCAAAAATTCAGGAATCACGCAGATAAATAGTACATTTTTTTTCTCTCGATTTGACGCAATAGCCTTGTATTTTTGATCTCAACAATCATTCTTGGGATGTCTATCAATAATAGTGATTTTTTTGAATCAATTCAGAAAACTATCTCATTTAACTCTCAAATATATTGCTTTTGATTATCTATAAAGTATCACTAAAATGTATCTTCAAATTTTTCCAGTTTCAATCCATTTTTCGAGCGATTTGACATTATAATCTGCATTATGCATTTCATCAAGAGAAATCATCTTCTTATGTAGTAAAATGTTGGTATCTATTCCAGAAATTTTGTATTCATCCAGAGCTCGATTTAATCTACTAATACACTCACTTCTAGTCTTTCCGTAAGCTATCAATTTCGATATCATGCTATCATAATATGGTTGAACTTTGTACCCTGCATATGCGTAGCTATCAATTCGAATGCCATATCCACCTGGAACAACATATTCTTCTATCAAACCTGGTGATGATACAAATTTCTCATTTTCTGCATTAATTCTACATTCTATTGCAAATCCATCAATTTTCACATCAGACTGGTGAAAGGATAATTTTTCTCCAGCAGCAATTTTTATTTGCTCCTTGACTAAATCAATTCCAGTCACCATTTCAGTAATAGTATGTTCAATTTGCAATCTAGTATTCATTTCCATAAAGTAAAATTTTCCGTCTTGGTATAGAAATTCCATAGTGCCAAGACCCACATAATTCATTTTTTGAGCAAAATCTCTTGCCATTTCACATACAAATTTACGTTCATCAGGAGTTAATTTTGAAGAAGGAGCTTCTTCCCATAATTTTTGATATTTCCTCTGAATCGAGCACTCTCTTTCACCTAAATGGACTGCATTCCTGTGTTTATCGCATATAATTTGTACCTCAATGTGACGTGGAGTTGGGAGATATTTCTCGATATATATCTCATCCGATCCAAATGAACTTTTGGCTTCACTTTTTGCATTTTCAATCACCGATATAAGTTCATTTCTATTATGAGCAATTCTGATACCTCTTCCAGCACCACCAGCAACTGCTTTGACGAGAACTGGATAGCCAATCTTGTTAGCAAAAAAATCAGCTTCTGTCTTTGAGACAGCTCCATCCGAACCTTCAATAACATTAAGTCCCATTTCTTTTGCAACTTTTTTTGCTGAAATTTTATTTCCCATCATAGCAATACTTTCAGGAGATGGGCCTATAAATGTTAATCCACTAGTTTCAACAACACGTGCAAATTCATCATTTTCTGATAGAAAACCGATTCCTGGATGTATTGCATCTACATTAGTTAACCACGCTGCAGACATTATGTTTGGTAGATTAAGATAGCTATCTTTTGGCAACGGACCTCCTATGCACACAGTTTCATCAGACATCTTTAAATGAGGTAAATTTGCATCAGCTGTAGAATAAACCGAAACGACCTTTATTGCCATTTCTTTACACGCTCGGACTATTCGCAAGGCGGCATCACCCCTGCTAGCAATCAAAATTTTATTAAACATTTCAATAATCAAACACAATATCGATAGTTTAAACAAAACCGCATAATCTTCAAGTGTGTATTTTTCAAATCAATTTATTGTATCTATAGAATCGTAAAGTAAAAGTAATATCATGAAAAGTTATACAAACCTTTAAAATCAATTCATAAGTTCAGAAATTTTTTCGCACCAACTTCATCGAATTTAGATTGTTAATTCTTGCATGTAGTTGGGAATATATATACATACATTCCATAATTGATCTAGAAATGAAAACGTAAACTCTTTTCCAATATGACATGAGTCAACAATTTTCAAGCAAATTATGCTTTCATCAAAATTAACAAAACACTCTTCAAATTCATTCAAACATTTTGTGCTTAAATTCATCACACTTTCACATAAACAAAATAAATCATTTAAATTCAACTGATTTATATTGATATACTCTGCGAAATCGTTTTCATTAGCTTTCTTGAATGAAACACAAGCTAACCTCTTTCTTATAGATTCAAAATTCTTGAATCTGTTAATTGATTCTTGCCCAACATAACATCCCTTTTTATCAGATATTGCATTCAATTTATGTAAATTATAATGAAATGGTGTGTAAATTTCAGGAACGATTTTATTTGGAATACAATTTTCGATCATTCTTTTTTTATAATCAGAGTACACATCAAATTCATATAAATTATCAGTCGAGAAGAAGCTTTTTATTATGTATCTATACCCCATGTCAAAAAATCTAGTGTCTCTATAAGCAATAATTTCTCTATTTTCGGATGATTTTTCGTAAATACTTTCATCAAAAATTTCATTTTTTATAAACACCCCAACATCAAGAAAATTTCTTGATGAGCATACTTGAAAGTTGCATTTATTAATGGAAACATCACTAGAGAGAATATATTTTCTAAGATGCTCCATAAAATCATCGGAACGCTCTAAATCGATATCGATTAGAAATTCATTTTCAACAGGAATTACAAAAAAATCATATAAGCAAAATCCAGATCGATTTAAAAGCAATGAATAGCAAGAGTTTAAAGATATTTTTTGTGATACCATTCTTTGAAGAAAACTCATT
Source organism: Candidatus Gromoviella agglomerans (assembly GCF_021065005.1). Lineage (GTDB taxonomy): Bacteria > Pseudomonadota > Alphaproteobacteria > CAJXXZ01 > Gromoviella > Gromoviella agglomerans. The sequence goes on along the minus strand of NZ_CP069247.1, from coordinate 396,897 downwards.
GAATCTCTACCACAAATCGAAATCACACTTCTGTTCATGCAAAAAATCCTCACACTTTGCCATAGTATACTATACAGTGACAAAATGACTATATTTGCTCAAAATTCTATTTATTAATATTTGAATTTATATAAAATTCCCAAAATATCTGATAAGATTTGCAAAAATATTTATGATAAAATGAACATAAAATACTTGAGCTTTGAATCAGAAGTAGAAAAGCTCGACAATGAAATTTCTTCTCTAAATCAGAATGAAAAATCAGCTGAATTACTAATGATAAAGAGAAATGCCATGCTTCAACAAATATACCAAAATTTGTCTCCGTGGGAAAAGGTTTTGGTTGCACGACATGAAAACAGACCAAATGTTCGTGACTATATAAACGGCATGACATCAGAGTTTTTTGAAATATTAGGTGATAAATGTAACGGTAACGATAATGCAATGGTATGTGGAATAGGACTAATAGACAAAATTTCTGTTGTAATATGCGGAAATGACAAAAGCGGCAAAAATAAGACGAATTTCGGAATGTCTCACCCTGAAGGATACAGAAAATTCATGAGAGCAATTAAATTAGCACAAGATTTTAAAATGCCTATCATATCTCTGGTAGATACTCCAGGAGCATTTCCCGGACTTCAAGCAGAAAAACGAGGTCAATCCTACTCTATAGCACGCTCAATGTACGAATCCGTTGAAATGAATGTTTCGAATATATCAGTCATCATAGGTGAAGGCGGATCTGGAGGTGCAATTGCAATTTCTCTAGCTAATAAGGTTATAATGCTCGAACATTCAGTGTACTCTACTATTTCTCCAGAAGGTTGTTCAAGCATTTTGTGGAAAAATACAAATTACAAGGAAATTGCAGCGAAAAATCAAAAAATAACAGCACAAGATTTGCTTAAGATGGGCATTATAGATTTAATAATCGAAGAACCTATTGGTGGAGCTCATAGAAATCACTTCGATACAATTCAAAATGTAAAGCGAGTAATTTTAGCAGAAATTTCTGCTATGCAAAATTGTGATAACGCAAGCAATAGAAAAAGCAAATTTCTAGCAATGACAAGAAATTTTATATAAGTCAAGACTCAAAAATTTTCAATTTCATATTTTGGAGAAAGATTTCGCATCAAAAATCAAAAAAAGCATAAAAATTTCTGTTCAAAAGAGGATAAAAATGTCCTAAGAATTGTTAAAAAAAATCTCAGGTATAATGCAATCTTCGTTAAATTGTTCCACGTGGAACAATTCCGTGCGAACTTTTCTGATATTTTTGCAAATTTGATAGATTCAAAACTGACTCTCCATAAGGCTTTTTCTACAAAAAATGTTGTTACAATCGAAAAATTTCTTGATTTTGATAAAATCACAAACTTAATTCTCACCAAAAATAGCACAAAAAAAATGTCAAATCCACTTGCCCAAGCGATGATTTTGACCTCAATCGTTATAAGTTTAGCAACTTTTATGATAATTATATCCCAATGGATTCATTGACTTAATGAGAGATTTTTTGCTCACATCTTGACATAGGCTGATCTATTATTCGTTTATAATATTTTTTTATACAAAAAAACTCTATTATTATTAATATTGAGAAATTGCAGAAAAGTGAAAATTCACTGAAAAATTGATTAAACTTTATCGATTTTTGTTAACAAAACACAATATCAAGTTGTACAGATTGTCCAAATCAAAAAATATTTACTTCACGCTCATGACCATAAAATCACTGATAACAATATCTTTTCCAAATTTCATTGATTCATTCATTAAATAAGTTTTAACACTTATTTTCTCATCTTTAACAAAATTCTGATCATTTAAACAAATTCCTCGTAAAATCTTATCGAGCCTAGCCTCAAAATGAGGATCATTTTCAATTCCACTCTGCTTAAGTTTCTCTATCAAAACCGATGATTCTTCATCGATTACCTTCTGTGAAACTTCATCCCTATTCATGAATTGCGGCTTATGATAGGCTATATGCATACACAAATTTGTTGCAATCTCATTCAAATCACTAGTATCACAATCAGATTTTAGAGACAAAATCACACCAACTTTTCCGATTTTTACTCCAAGATCGATGTCAGATTTTTTTGAACAGATAGGATCGTGAACATAGGAAAAAATATTTTCACCCTTCACAGCAAAGAAATCTCCGCAAGTTATGTTTTCACCTAAAGATAAAGCGCAATAACCTTCATTACTCACATCAGCTAACGTAGACTTAAAATGCTCTTCGATCTGATTTCTATCTAAACTACAATTTTTATGCATAAAATTAATGAAATTCCTAACAAAAAACAAAAAAGAATCACTTTTTGCAGCAAAATCTGTCTCACACTTCACATGTGACATCACACCCAAGTTATCAAAAACTTTTAAAACAATACAACCCTCAGATGTTTCTCTATCGGATTTTTTGTTTAAAATAGACAAACTCCTTGCACGAAGCCACTTTAGAGCTTCATCCAAATTACCATCAGTTTCATTTAAAGCTTTTTTACAATCTGATAAACCAGCCGAAGTCATATCTCTTAATTTTTTTATTAGCTCAGTGTTCATTTTTAACTCCTTTTCCTTCGTCTGAGTCCTGACTAAAAGTATTAACCAACTCTTCTTCAACACTAGCTTCTTTCAATGTTTTATTCTTAACTGATGATAAACCATCATTCAAACCTTGCAATATAGCATCCTTAAAATGATGAAAGTAAAAAGAAATTGCAATTTCACTGTCATCATTTCCAGGAATCGGATACTCTATTCCTCTCGGATCAACATTTGTATCAACGATACATATGATAGGAATATTCATCTTCTTAGCTTCCGTAATGGCAACAACTTCTCTTTTTGCATCCAAAACCACTAAAACTTTAGGTAAGTCGCTCATTTTTCTGACACCACTTAGATTTTTTATTGATTTCTCAAGGTCTTTAGAAAAAATACTCTTCTCTTTTTTGGTATAAGAATCTTTTTGAAGAAATTGCTCAAGATCATCCATTCTCTTTATAGATTTTTTTATTGTTGACCAGTTAGTCAACATTCCTCCAAGCCATTTGCTAGTAACATGGTATTGACCTGTAGATTCAGCAGTTTCTTTTATTATATGACAAGCATTTTCCTTAGTTCCAACAAAAAGGATTCTCTCTCCAGATTTAGCCATCTTGTAAAGAAAAGATAAAGCATCCTGCATTAATTTATATGTCTTTCTCAAATCTATTATCGATATTCCGCCACTGTTCTTAAATATATACTCATCCATAAGGGGATTATGTTTATTGGACTTATGCCCCCAATGCAACCTTGCATCAACCATGTCTTGAACCGAAAAATTAGGCGATATCATAAAAGAAAAAAAGAAAACTGGTGCAGGTTATCAAAAAAAACAAAAAATATCAACTAACATTAACACTATTTGAGAGAAGCTTCTTTAAAATCAACATGCTTTCTAATGACGGGATCATATTTTTTTAACACAAGTTTTTCAGTTGTATTCTTAGGATTTCTTCTTGAGACATAAAAAAAATGAGATTGAGTACTCTTCATTTTTACATGCAATTTTTTCTTAGCAGCCATTTTTACGAAAAATATTTTCTACATTGTACTTTTTTTTTTCAAAAATTCAATTATTTAAATCTGTTGATATGTTGTATATATCTTGTATATATCCTGTTGATAAAGTGTGAATAAAAAAATGAAAAACAAAATTATTCACAAATTCTCAACAGATTACTCACATACCTCAAAAAAGTTAAAATACTCAATAATATTGAGTAATTTTATAGATTTTATGAAAAATTGGTATTTATCCACAGCTCCATAAACAACATATATTTATATTATTATTATTATTGTTATAAAAACCTTGTTAGAAAGATTCTAAAAATTGTATCATTCAAGAATGAAGTTTAAAATTTAATTCGTTGAAAAACATCATTTTAGAAAGTTTAATATCATCAAGTTATCTTGATTTAGAAAAAATTGCTAAGAAAAAAGAAATTCAAGATGATTTCTTAAATCAAAGGGATTTAATTTTTGGAATTATTAACTCTACCAAAGAAAGTGTGATTTCTAACGGTGTTTTGCATGTATTTCAAGAAGGATTTGGATTTTTGAGATATAAGGAGAGTAATTATCTTCCTAGTGGTTTTGACATATACATCTCTCCACAACAGATTGTGAATTTTGGTCTAAGAACTGGAGATTTCATTACTTGTGAGATTTTTCATCAAAATAAAAGTGATAGATATTTTTCTTGTAAAGAAATTTTACAGATTAATTTAGAAACAGCAAAGAAAGCTTCAATGAGAGCTGGAATTAAGCGTTTTGGAGATCTCACTCCGATTTATCCATCTAGAAGAATAAACCTTCATCTTGAAAAGGATTCAGATGTAACTCTTCGACTTATCGATTTGATTGCTCCTATAGGATTTGGTCAAAGAGGACTCATTGTTGCTCCTCCTAAAGCAGGAAAGACTACGATTTTGCAAAAATTGGCCAAAGCGGTGGAAGAAAATCATAAAGATGTTCATTTAATGATACTTTTGATAGATGAAAGACCAGAAGAGGTGACAGATATGATGAGATCAGTAAAAGCTGAGATTATATCTTCAACATTTGATGAACCTCCTTCAAGACATGTGATGGTTGCGGAGATATTGCTTGAAAGAGCAAAAAGAATGGTTGAGATGAAAAAAGATGTTGTTATAATATTGGATGGAATTACTAGATTATCGAGGGCTTATAACTCATTTATTCCTTCTTCCGGTAGAGTTTTAACTGGTGGTGTTGATTCTACAGCTCTTCAAAAACCAAAAAGATTTTTTGGAGCAGCTAGAAACATAGAAGAAGGTGGTTCTTTGACTATTATAGCAACAGCTCTAGTAGAGACAGGATCAAAAATGGATGAAGTAATTTTTGAAGAGTTTAAGGGTACAGGCAATATGGAGTTGGTTTTAGATAGAAGATTACAGGAAAAAAGAATTTTTCCTTGTATAGAAATAAATAAATCAGGAACAAGAAAAGAAGATCTGCTATTTTCAAATGATGAAATTTCTAGAGTGAGAATTTTGAGAAAAGTCATATCTCCTATGGGTGCGGTTGAAGGAATGGATTTTTTGATAGATAAAATAAAGAAGTCTTCATCAAATGAAGAATTTTTTCATCAAATGAATACATGAAACAAATGAAATTACTATGGATAATGATCTAATATTCGAGAAAAAACTCGATATGTCATGTTTTTTTTATAAATTACTGATAAGCTTTTGTAAAATCTCTTTAATTTTGCAAGTTTTCAGAATTTGTTAATAAAATGGAGAAGGAATGAAAACATTTCTAGTGAGTGATTGTAAAAATTTACCTGTTTGTTCAAATGTCTTTTCTTTCTTTAACCAAAAAGGTGGTGTGGGAAAAACGACAACTTCTATCAACATTGCAGCTTGTTTAGGATTAATGAATAAAAAAGTTTTGCTGATCGATTTTGACCCTCAAGCAAATGCAACTACTGGAATGGGTGTAAAAAATAGATCTGCAAGTGTTCATGATTTTCTTTTCGGAAAATCCTCTTTTAGGCAAGTCATTTCAAAAACTTGCATACAGAATGTTGATATAATACCTTCTTCTCAAGATCTTTCAGCTGCATTCTTAGATTTAGTTCAATTTGATTACAAAGAGTTTTTTTTAAAATATGTAATAAGAGAAATTTGCTCTCTTTATGATTATGTTTTTATTGATTGCCCTCCTTCGATGTGTCTTTTATCATTAAATGCTTTGGTCGCTTCTGCAAAAGTAATAATTCCTCTTCAGGCTGAGTATTATGCACTTGAAGGATTGAGTAGATTGATACAAAATGCTAAGTTAATAAAAGAAGAAAAAAACAAAGATTTAGAAATAGAAGGAATAATTCTGACGATGTTTGATAAGAGGAACTCTCTTAGTTTCGAAGTAGAAAATGATGTTAGATCTCATTTGGGAAGATTAGTCTATGAAAGCAAAATCTTTAGAAGTGTGAGAGTATCAGAATCTCCTTCATTTGGAAAGCCACTTGTAATATACGATTCTAAAAACTTCGTTAGTGACTGTTTTTTTGAAGCTTCAAAAGAGTTTTTAAACAGAGGTAATTAAAATGAATTAAGTTTTAACGATGTTGATTTTGTGAAATAAATATATATACATCTTTGATGTAATAAAGTAGTAAAATCTTACAAAAAAATATAAGAATTTGTAATTTGAGTTTATTCTGTATTGAAAAAGAAAGTACATTATCTTTTTTGTTTTTGCAAAAAAGCAATTTTATTTTTCATAATCATATTCAAATCTATTTATCGAAATAATTTATGGTTTTAATGTGTTAAAGGATTGCATTTTTTTAAAATCCCGTTGATTTATGTATAAAAAACGTTACTCTTATAAGAGAGCTTTTTTATTGTTGTGTTCAAGAATTTATTTAACATTTTTTCTTGCGATATAGGTATAGATCTTGGTACTGCAAACACTTTGGTTTATGTTAGGGGAAAGGGAATAGTTATAGATGAACCTTCTGTAGTTGCTTTATCGGCTCACAAAGAAAAAAAGATGGTCTTAGCTGTCGGATATGAGGCTAAATCGATGATAGGAAGAACTCCAAGTGGAATTATTGCTGTAAGGCCAATGAAAGATGGAGTTATTGCGGATTTTGAAGTTGCTGAGAAAATGATTGAGTATTTTATGAAAAAATCAATAATCAAAGCTTATGGAAGAAGGATTTTCTCAAAAAAAAGAGTTGTTATATGCATTCCATATGGAGCAACTTTGGTGGACAGAAGAGCTATTCAAGAAGCTGTAATTGTTGCAGGTGCAAAAGAGGTTTTTTTGATAGAAGAGCCTATGGCAGCAGCTATAGGAGCTGGTTTGGATGTTGTAGAGGCTAAAGGATGCATGGTTGTTGATATAGGAGGAGGTACAACTGAGATTGCTGTTATTGCTTTGGGTGGAATCGTTTTTTCTCAATCTATAAAAGTAGCTGGAGATAAAATGGATGAAAGTATAACATCGTATATTAAAGATAAATTTAATCTTTTGATAGGAGAATACTCATCTGAGAGGATAAAGAAAGAAATTGGGTGTGCAAAGATCTTGAAGAACGAAAAAGAAGATGTAATATGTGTAAAAGGACGAGATATATTTCGAGGAATTCCAAAAGAGATAACGATAAGCCAAAGAGAATTGTCTGAAAGTTTGAAAGGATGTATTAATGATATAAATTCTGGAATTAGAAGTGTTTTGAGCAATATATCTCCAGAATTAGCTGCAGACATATCAGAGAATGGAATTGTATTGACTGGAGGAGGTTCTTGCTTAAAAAATATCAGTATTGCTGTATCAGAAGATACTGGATTGAGTGTTAGAGTTGCAGATGATCCATTATTATGTGTTGTTAATGGTACTGGAAAAGTTATAGAAGACATGGATAGATTGTCTGGTGTTTTGTGTTCATTATCAATTTAATTTAATATGTTTTTTAATAAGAATAAAATTGGAGATTTTTTGCAATTGATTGTGACTATTTTATTCATATCTTTTCATAACGTTTGCGAAAATTTTGTTTTGACTCATACTAAATGGATTTTTGATTACCTGCTTATGCCTTCTGATTTTTTTGCATTATGGATAAAGAAATCCTATTATTTTTGTTCAAACATACTGTATATAAAATACAGAAATGAATTTCTACAAAGAGAAAACGATAAATTGAAGATGCAATTGATAGATATAAAGTCTGAAACTGATTTCAATGATGAGATAAACAAACTTGCTTTATTTTTCAAGCAAAATGACATAGATTTTAAGAATTCTTTTGTTTTTGCAAGAGTCGTTAATTTGCCAGGAAATGAATTTTTATTTTTATCTACAATTGGAGTTGAATCAGGAGATCTTATTCTCAGTGTTGATGGAGTTGTTGGGCGAGTAGTATCGATTAATGATTGTTATTGTAGGTGTATATCCATTTCACACAAGGATTTTAAAATAAAAATCAAGGGCTTTTTAAGTAATTCTGAAGGAATTGCATATGGAAATGGTGGAGAGCTCATAATCAACTCAAAGTCTTCAAATGATAAATTTGAGATCGGAGAGGATGTAATAACAAAAATAGATGACAAGAGTTTTTTTGTAGGCAAAGTTAATAGTCTCATACAACACGAAAATGTTGATAAATATGTTGTGTCAAGTTTGGTAATTTTGCCAACTATAGCTTTTTCAACAAGGCGGCGATTATGAATTTATATAACAATTACAAATGTAATTTTGCTCGATTTTATGATTACTTGATTGTAGTATTTTTGTATTTTATCGACCTTTTTTTATTTTCAAATTTCGTAAAATTTAATACGATGATAACTGTTTCTTATATCTTAGCTTCAAGAAAAAAATTTAAATTTTATATGATTTTTGCAATATCATTTTTAAGTAGTTTTAATAAAATGCAATCTATATTTTTGCTGCTGAGTTCTTTTATGTCAATTTTCTTTAAAAGAGCTATGATTAGTAACGAGTTATTGAAATTTATATTTGATACAACATTGATATTTATTCAGTATTTTTGTTCCAATGATATTGGATCTCAAAAATATATGATTGGATTTTTTGCTAATTTGTTATTTTATGTTTTTTTCTTACATGTGTTTAATCGAAAAAGGAAAAAATTGATATGAGTAAGTTTTCTTTCTCTAGGAGACTTTTTATCTTTTTGGTTGGCAAGTTAATCTTTTTCATAATTCTTATACACAGATTATTTTTTCTGCAAATTAAAGGATTTAAGAAATTTTCAAAGATATCTCGAAATAATTCGGTGACTTGCATAAAAATTAATCATCCAAGAGGCAAGATCTTTGACAGAAATGGATTAATGCTAGCTGGTAATGACAAGTTGTTTAGAGTGATTATTTTTGCAAAAGATGAACAAAAAATTAAAGATACTCTTCAACAATTGAAGAAAATTTCACCAAAATCGCGCATCAATTCTTTTGATGATATTTTGCTTCTTCGTAAGAAACATTCATGTTATATGTGCGTTTTAGCTAGTGAGTTGACATGGGATGAGATGATAGATATTGAAGAGCGAAAATTTGAGCTGCCAAATATTTTTATCGATCAAGTTGATAAGAGATTTTACACTAAACCATACGAATGCGCTCACGTTCTGGGTTATATTGATAAAGATAATAAGCCGAAGTCTGGAATAGAAAAAATGATGTCAGATAAGTTAGTTGGAACTGATGGGCAGCATGTATTTGAAGTGGATGCAAGTCGTAATGTTAAGAAATTTCTATATACTGAATATCCGATTTCAGGAAAAAACGTTAATATTTCGATCGATGCTAATATTCAAGAAATAGTTTTTAATACATTAAAGAAAAATACAGTTGCTTCATGTGCTGTGATTATGAATGAAAATGGAGAAATATTGAGTGCTTGTTCATATCCTTCATTTGACTATGAACTATTATCTTGTCAAACCGATAGAATTAATTTGTTTCAGCATCCACTTTCCCCATTAGTTAATCGAGCATTTTCTGGATTGTATATGCCAGGTTCTATCATGAAAATGGTCATAGGTCTATCTGCTCTTCATTACGAAAAGATCGACTCTTATAGTAGATTTCACTGTGCTGGATCGATGATTATTGGAGGACATGTATTTCACTGTTGGAAAGAAAATGGTCATGGTTATGTCAATTTAGAAGAAGCAATTGCGTGCTCATGTGATATCTTTTTTTACAATATTGGACAAATGGTGGGAATAAAGAGAATGTCTGAATTCTTCAGAAAATTTGGAATAAACCAAGATTTTGATTTGATCCCTGAATTGAAAACAGGAGTATTACCAGATGAGAGAGAAGCTAAGTACTTGGCTGATACGGTTTTGGCTAGTATAGGTCATGGGTATTTTTCTACTACAGCTCTGCATTTATGTACTATGATGACGAGATTAGTAACGAATAAAGCGGTAGTTCCGACTTTAATAAAAGGAAGTTCTAATAGTGTTTCTGGGCTTAATGTGAGAATAGATGATATGAATCTCGTTTTGAGTGGAATGTATCGTGCATTTAATGACTCTATAGGGACTGGTATTAGCTACAAATCTTATGTTAATGGGATTGAATTGATTGGGAAGACTACTACTACTCAGGTCGTTAAAGTGAAACGTGATAGTGAAGGAAAAAAATTACTTAATCAAGCAAATGATTGGTGGGAAAAAGATCACTCGATGTCCGTTTGTAGTGGAGAAATAAACGGTGTCTATCACACTTTGTGTATTATAGTCGAACACGGTGGATGGGGAAAATTCTCAGTAAATCTATGCGCGAAAATATTTAACTCTATTATAAATGGAGAAAAATCTCTTTAGATAAAATCATTAATGATTATACAGATAAAATTTTCAAAAAATTTCAAAATTTCCTGATGATGTTTGTGAATCATATGAAAATTATCAGAAAAGCTTTTATCTTTAATATACTCGCATCAGAAAGTATGTTACTATCAAACGATGTGTGAGTAGCATTCAGTGTTTTATATTTTTAGAAAAAAGCATTTTTTGTTGCACATGTTAATTTTCTTATTTTTTTGCTTAATCTCTGCTTTTGGATTGGTAAATATATATTCCGGATCTGTACTGGATAACTTAATGATTTTTACCTATAAGCAATCAATATTTATGTTTTTTGGTGTGTGCATTATCTCATACATGTATATTTATGGGACTGGATTTTTTTATCGTTCTGCATATGTTATGTTTTTTGTAGTTGCTATTTTGCTTGTTGCGCTGAGATTTTTTGGATCTGGACGAGGTACTACTCGTTGGCTCAGAATAGGATCGTTTAATTTGCAACCTTCAGAATTTGCAAAAATGGTTGTGATTTTCGTCATGGCGCGATACTTTCATGATATAAAGCAAATTACTCGGTGGATACAGTGGATTCCTCCAATGTTGGCGGTTTTTTTACTTTTCATACTTGTAGTAATTCAGCCTGATTTAGGTACTGCAGTTATTTTAATTGCATTGGGTGGAAGTATTTTAATTTTCGCTGGCCTTCATAAGAACTTTTTCATATTTTTGATTATTGTGACGACGACTTCTCTTCCTATTCTTTGGCGATTTTTAAAACCATATCAGAAAGCAAGGATATTGAATTTAATATTTGAGAATGATCCTTTAGGTGCGGGATATCAAATATCTCAGTCAAAAATTGCTATTGGATCTGGAGGTTTATACGGAAAGGGTTTTCTTAATGGCACTCAGTCGATTTTGAACTTTTTACCAGAAAAGCGTACAGATTTTATATTTTCACTTGTTGCAGAAGAGTGGGGATTTTTGGTATGTTTTTGTTTAGTAGTTTCGTACATGTGTATTGTAATATCTGCTATGTTTTTATCTATGAAGAATGTTCGCATTTTTCATAAATTAGTCATGATGGGATTTGCAAATCTGTTATTTTTCCATATATTCATTAATATCGGTATGGTTACTGGAATTATTCCTGTTGTTGGAGTTCCTTTGCCGTTTATGTCATATGGAGGTAGTTCTTATCTATTATTTTCAGTTGGCATAGGATCATTTTTATCAAATACAGAAAGACAGTTGTAAATGACAGTTTTTTCAATCTCAATAGTAGTGAATCCTGAAAATTATCGCTCATTCTTGAAAAGAATAGTTCTTTAATACAGAAATTTACAAAAGTTTTTTTTGTACAAAATAATTTTAGATATAAATTTTATATGATATTTATCGCTTAACTAAAAACTACTCAATTTCGCGAAATTTTCCTCTGTAATAGTCGATATTTAAGTTATCGTCATTAACTTCAACATAATCTATGTATATTTTGTCATCAAATTTTCTATTAGTTTGAGCTTTTTTTTCCATAATTTCAATGATTTCTTGAAGAGTCCACTCATGAAAATTGCATATAGTAGTGATTACTTGCAAAAGATCAGCTAGCTCTTCACGTAAATCATCTATATCATGTGCTGTACAAACCTCTTGAGATTCTTCAACTAATTTTTTTTGAGTTCTGTTAAAAATTCATATCTATTCATTGATTTATATGATGGATTATCTCCAGATTTTTGCATAATTGATCGAATTTTATCTCGAACTAGCTTTCAACCGCAAAGCGAAGAATTTTCATTTTCCAAGAGGAAACTTAAAACGAAACGATATCATAAATCATAAAAAGAATTAATATCTCTTATGCGCCTAGAATAATTTATTTAATGGATCATCTTTTGACAAAAAAATTGCATTTTTTATATATTAAACCAACAAAATTGTTAACATAATGAGTATATCAAAACTAAACTCAAAACATATTTGATTGTGAAGTCAATTCACATTACCATCAGTATCTTACTTTGGCGGAGAAAGAGGGATTCGAACCCTCGATACGCTAAAAAAACGTATGACGGTTTAGCAAACCGTTGCCTTCAACCACTCGGCCATCTCTCCACACGACGAAATCATATACGATGCTTTGAATTATGTACAGGATTTTTACTATAAATTCAAATGATGGGTTAAATGGTATTAAGAATCTAAAATCATCTAAAATTTATTGAACTTATGCTTGTTCTGCAAAATTTTTGCTATATATGAAGATGAAATCGGTAAAATAATCAATGCAATGGCTAAAATCACCATGAACATTTTATTGAAAAATACACTTGCGATAAGGATTATCATCATTCCAAAAGAAGTACCTTGTCCAAATATATGTAGAAAAATATTAAGATCAGAACTATGAATATTCTTAGCTGCTGATATAGAAGACATTAACATTAAAATTGATCCGAAAAAAATGAGAATATGAAGTAAAAATTCCCACATCCTGTTTAATATCAAAAATTTCCTTAATGCTACTCTATCAGTTAGTAGAGTTTTTTGATAGATAGGAATTGAAAAATTAATCAATCATCAGAGAAATATTGGTTTGGAGTTTTAAAAAACTGTATAATTAAAAATGTTTATTTGCGATAATATATGGAACTAACTCGTGTGGTAAAAATTCCTTATTTTTGGATGATTTTTGCTCTGCAATTGATTTATGAGATATTTATTTCTAGCATTCAAGTGCTTCAAATGACGATTAGCACAAAATCAAAGTTTTCAAGTGGGTATATTACGTTTAAGACGAATTTGCAGAGTAAATATAAAATATCTATATTGCTCCATGTGATTACTATGACTCCAGGCACGATATCAGTTTCCTCTGATGGCAAAAACATAACTATTCATGCATTAGATAATTCTGATGAAGAAGCTGTTATTTTAAGCATCAGAAATGGTTTAGAAAATTGTATATCTAAATTATGGTGAAAATATGTTATTGTGGATTTCTTGTGTAATTTTATGCGCTGCGATTTTGATAAATATATCTAGCTTAAATAAAGCGACAAATGTATTGCACAAAATAATATTGTTGGATTACGTGTCTGTGCTCATTGTTTCTATTATTGTTATCATTGAATGTATTTTTGAAAATGAATTGTACATTATGGTGTCTCTGATTTTGTTAGTTATTTCGTTTTTGACAACTTATATTTTAGTTAGTAATACGAGAAAAAAGTAATTTTGCAAATTATATGAAAAGACTTTATTAAAAAAACTCATTTGTAACATGTTTAAGATTATGCTATAGCTAATTTATCCTTTATATATGAAGTTTTGTCTGATACAGTTGAAGTAAAAAATCATTCAGTTGATTTTGCGGCAATTAAACAAGAAGAAAAAATTAAAATACTTCCTAGTATTTGTACAATATTGATATTCTCTTTAAAAAATATTACTCCTACTACGTATCCGATTAATGGTCTTACTAAGCCAAATGGCACTAGATATATTAAGCCTGCAAATTTTACTGCTTTATTAGTAAAGTAATAAGAAGTTACACTCAAAATTGCCTGAAAGAGTATCAAAAGTGAAATAAGATTGATGTGGAAAATTTTTGAGCAATCATATCCTATGAATATTCCTATTATTGGTAAAGAAAATAATAACATGTAAAAAGTCATGATATTTTCATTCTCATTCTTCATTTTTTTTGCTAAAACATTACACATAGCATAGCAAATATTTGCCAGAATAGGACTGAACAGATAAAAATTAATAGTGATACAAAAACTCATCTTATGAAAGATCATCATTATAGAACCAAATATTCCAATTGATACTGCAGTGAATTTTGGTAATGTGAATTTCTCGTTTAAAAACAACATACTTGCCAGTATATTCCATATTGTACTAGTTGATCCAATTGTCATAACCACACTCAAAGGTAATTTTGTAATAGATATAAACCACATTACTGAGCCGAAAGCATAGGCAATTGCACGAGTGAAGTGTATTACCATATAAGGGCTTTTTAGAGATACTGAGCGTATCCTTACAATCACAAAAGAAATGATTACGGATAGTGTGTTGCTTAAAAACAAAGAATTATCAATGCCAGAAGTAAATATCAATTTTACTAAAATGTTGCTAAGAGCGTATATACTGCTTGCAACAATTTTGGATATAATGGCAATTCTGTTCAGATCAGTTTTTTTAACCTTTCGGCATGATTATTGCATATAGGATTAATTTATGTAAATATTAGTTTGATAATTAAGTAATCGTTTAAGAAATAGTCAAATAAATGAAAAATTTAAAGTCCAAATCAAGATCGTGCAGTAAATATATTATCTATCGCTAACAATGCATTTCAAATGCGACTAGAATATTGGGATTAAAAAATAACTCAATGCAATAAATGAAAAAATCTTTCATATAAAATCATCTTGCATTAATCAAATTTTGATGAAAAACAGACTTGAAATATTATTCATGATTAGATGAAAACTATTCTTTTATTTTTGCTCCAATCAGAACAGACATTAATATTGTAATCGTTCCAATAACTTGATTCATGCTGATTGCTTCATGAAATAAAGATATTCCAATTATATAACCTATGAAGGGTCTGATCATTCCAATTGGAATAAGAGATATGACTTCTGCATATTTTATTGCTCTTGTAGATAGAATATATGAGATTGTTCTCATAATAGATTGACACAATATAGCCAAGGCAATGCAGTTAAATTCACATAATACTGATAAATTTACTCCAAAAAATATGGCAATTATTGGTAAAGCGAAAAATAATTGATAAAATGTAGTTATGTATTCGTCTTCTGTCTTAACTTTTCTTGCTAAGATATTACAAGCTGCGTATGCTATGTTGGCAAGTATTGGCATGAAGAGGTAAATATCGATTGATATAGAAAATGCCATCTTTTCATAAATCATGATGATAGATCCAACAATTCCCAAAATTACTGCTAAAAATTTTATTTTAGTGAACTTTTCATTCAGGAATATTATACTCCCCAAAATAGTCCAAATAGGGCTGCTAGCCCCGATTGTAGTAACAACTCCTATAGGTAAGTTTTTCAAAGAAGAAAACCACATCATAGTCGCAAAAGCATATACTATTCCGCGCAAAAAATGATATTTGAAAAAATTAGTTTTGAAAGATAATTTCTTGATTTTTATTGTTATTATCGTTGTGATTGTGCATAAAAGAGTATCTATAAATACCAAGTTATTGACTCCATTTGTGGATATGAATTTAGTAAATGCGTTGTTTATTGCGTATATTGTGCTAGATAGAATTTTTGATACTAATGCAACTTTATTCATCGACAATCAATGAGAGTAATGAATCATGATACATATTTCGTAGATCTATTTGAATGTATATTTTGAAAAAAAACTTGAATTTAGTTGATGTTAATGATTTTTTTACAAATCTGACTAAAGAATATTAATTCAAAAGATAACTTTGCAAAAACACGTAAAACTAGTTAAAACAAAAAATGGCTCCCCGGGCAGGATTCGAACCTACGACCCAGTGATTAACAGTCACTTGCTCTGCCTGCTGAGCTACCGAGGAACTCAAATAAATCTAACAAAATTTTTGAGAATTTGAAATAGCTTTTTAAAATTTTTTACTAACAATATGTTGTTAATTATAATATTGCTTGAATCTGAGTCAATTATTCTGTTGATAACATATGAATATAAGAATAAAAAAATTGAAATCGTATTAAAATTACGACATAATAGCAAATATGTTTTGTCCTAGATTATGTTTTCTTTAATCAAATTGCCTTTTGATTCGCTTGAGCCATTTTTGTCAAAAGAAACTATAGATTACCATTATGGAAAGCATCATTTAGGATATATAAATAACTTGAATGCAATGCTTTCTGTATCTCGAATCGATGAATCTATAAATGATAATGATGGATTGATGAAAGTGATATTACAGGCTCGTGCATCAATTGATTTACCAAACATGATGTCGATTTTTAATAATGCTGCTCAAGCATGGAATCATAATTTTTATTGGTTTGGACTATCGAGAGAAAAAATAGAAATTCCTATGACTTTGAAGGAAAAAATTTGCGAAAAGTATGAGTCTATCGATAATTTTAAAAATGAATTCAAAAAAGCAGCAATTTCTCACTTTGGAAGCGGATGGTGTTGGTTGGTTGTAGATCAAAAAGCTGAATTGGAAATAACTTGCACTCAAAATGCTGATATTCCATTATTCAGACAATTACGTCCTCTATTTGTATGTGATTTGTGGGAACATTCGTATTACATAGATTATAGAAATAATAGAGGAGTATATCTTGATAGCATGTGGGATTTTGTGAACTGGAACTTTGTTAATGAAAATTTAATTGCCTAATTCAACTTTTGTACTGTATATCGTTAGTGAAAAATTAATTTCAATCTGTCTTTTTGATATTCAATCTTTTAAGAAGCTCATGAATAAGTTTTGTTGAATGTTTTTTTGTATCAACTTACTCTCTTTGTGTTAAAAATACCATTCGTGTTTTTATAAAGAATTTTTGGTTAATTTCCTATAGAAGTGAAAACAAATAACAAGAGATGTAATAAAATGCTTGTGTATTGATGAAAAAAATTCTTTCGAAAATAGATAGTGCAAATAACATATAAACTTTTATAGAAAAAATTGCTAACAAAGTTCATAATACATAAAAAATCTAAAGAGAGGGAGGGATTCGAACCCTCGATACTTATATAAGTACAACGGTTTTCGAGACCGCCCCATTCAACCGCTCTGGCACCTCTCCACGAATTGAGATTGTAACATGAAATTAAAATAAAAACTATAAATTGTTAGCAGATTTTGAAATTGTTTCATATGATTTATTGATCAGTTATCTATTGACCAAGAGATATAAGTAAATCAAAGAAGAAAATGCATCCTTTACTGAGGTATAAAAATCATATACAATCTGAGCCATATTCATAAAAATAGAAAGGGTATGGCTAATAAGCCTGGAGTGATACCATACATAATCAATACGATACTTAAGCATAAGTGGTACGTCTTGCTGATGATTTTTACAGCAACTTCTGTAGCATCTGAGCCTGTTATAATATACCTTATGAAGTCATTAGTGGACTACGCAGCTGCAGGTAATGCAATCACTTTATCTTCTTGGCCGATATTGTGCTTGATAATATTTGAGGTGATGTTATTTGTGCAATATAGATTAGATGGATACTTCATTACAGCAAAATTTGATTCTAATATAAGAAAATCTGCCTCTCAGTATGCGATCGATAATTTAATCGATAAAAGTTATAAGTTCTTTACAGAGCATATGATCGGAAATTTATCAAATAAAGTAGAGAATTTTGCAAGTACAATAGGAAAAATTATGGAAATAATATTTGAAGAACTGCTGCCGAAATTCATGTTTTTATTGGTGAGTGTATACGTAGTTTCTCAATCATCCACTAAATTGGGAATTATAATGTTACTCTGGGTTATTTCCTTTCTAACTTTTAGCTTATTGATTTCAAAGAAAATAAATTTTATGGCATCTGATATTTACAGTAAGATATCTATGATGATTGGTAAGGTCGTAGATATCTTTGGCAATATTTTGAGTGTGAAGATATTCAAGAATGAGAATCATGAAAAGAGATTAATGGAAAAGGAATTGGAAAAAATTCGCCAAGCTGATTTTCAGCTTCGGTACTTTTATTTTATTGTTTTTACATACTATGGTATATCATATTTGTTAATTCAATTCTATTCGATATATATTTTGGTAGATGGTTATAAGTCTGGAGTTTGTACTATCACTGATTTTGTGAATGTAATACCAGTTAACACGATTGTTGCATCAAGATTTTGGGAAGTTGCGATAGATTTGTCGAAATTGTTTCATGAAGTTGGAAAAATGAATCAAGCACTTCTGTCCATTCAACATCCTGATATTTGTCTGAGATCAGAATCAAATACTATAAAATCAAATGTATTAATTTCTGAAGGAAAAATTGAATTTTCTAATGTGTCATTTAAGTATAATGATAGTATTTCTGCTTTTGAAACAAAATCTCTGTTGATAGAAGCTGGAGAGAAAATCGGAATTGTTGGTTACTCTGGTGCTGGCAAATCAACTTTCGTTAACTTGCTTCTTGGAATATACCATCCAACAAAAGGTAAAATTCTTATTGATGATCAAGATATATCTTCTATTCCTGGAGACGGAATAAACTCATTTATAGGATATGTTCCTCAAGAACCTATGTTATTTCAAAGATCCATTAGAGAAAATATAATGTATGCAAATCCAAGATCTAGTCATGAAGATTTGGTTGATGCTGCGAAAAAAGCGATTGCTCACGATTTTATAATGAAATTGCCTAACGGGTATGATACTGTTATTGGAGATGATGGTGCTAGACTATCTGGTGGAGAGAAGCAAAGAATATGTATAGCGAGAGCTATCTTAGGCAATTTTAAGATCATCGTTTTAGATGAATCTACATCTCAGCTTGATTTGATAACAGAAAAGCAGGTAAATGAATCGATGGTATCTATAGTTAAGAATAAAACAGTGATTACTATAGCTCACAGATTGTGCAATATTGTCAAAATGGATAGAATTCTAGTTTTTGATAAAGGAAGAATAATTGCAAGTGGTACTCATGATTATCTGATAGATAATTGCATTCTTTATAAAGAATTGTGGAACATTCAGGCACATAATGGAGTCAGAATATAACCTTATGAGGTTGGTTTTTTTGAAAAATTATTGTATTTCTGAGTTGTTTTGAAATCATTGCATCTCATTTGAGTTTGTTTAAATCCAACAGAGTACACAATGCGCTGTGACGAGTGATTAATTAATGAAAGTCAAAAATCATATTCTTTATTGAAATCTTTATTAAGAATTTAAAAAATCGTTTTTCTTGCAATTGTGATTATACTATAACCATTCTCGCTTTCTTCAAATGTGTAAGCATCAACTTTATGTTGCTCAATTACTTGAAACCCATTTTTATTCAAAATAGATTGTAGATCATTCATAGTGTAAATTTTCAGCGTACACTTGTTCTTTATATTCTCATCATTAATTATAAAATCATCTTCTGATGTGAAGTAACCGTTTTTTCTATCAATATATGCGTATCTAGATTGGTGAATTTCTGTGCCATCAATTGCAAAGCTTGTTGTACTCATACGGTTATTATCTGCTTGAATTATATCATCGGTCATTGAATCTAGATTCAAAATATCAAATACGTAAATGCCGTTATTACTGAGATTTTGATGAATATTTCTTATAGCAATTTCGAAATCGCTCTGAGTAAGATGACCTATTGCATTATCTATAGTAATGACAGCATCAAAATTACCAACTTTTATAGTGCGAACATCTCCATTCAAAAAATCACAATTTGCAGAAATTTTTGCCGCTTTTTCCTTAGCTATTTTTGTCAAATCTGGACTGAAATCTGACCCAACTATTTGATATCCTAATTTAGATAGATATAAAACTTGTGCTCCTGTTCCGCAAGTCATGTCTAAAACAGTTTTTACTTCATATTTTTGCAAAATTTTTTCTACAACTTCGTTTTTGAGGTCCGTATAGTGATTATTCAATCTATCAAAGTACTGTGGAAATTTTTGATAAAATATGGGTAAGCCTAATTCATTACTGTTCATAAATTTTCTATGATTAAGCGTGAATTATAATGTATACATGTATCTTAAAATTGCAATATAAATTTTAGCTCTTTAATTTTTGTAGTGAGTAATTTCATTGATAAAGTTGTAAATTTACCATTTCTTGAAGCAAGAGATGAATCAAATAATTATGTATCCAAATATTTCTGCACGTTGAGAGCTGCCATGCATCCCATTCCAGCTGCTGTTACTGCTTGTCTATACGTTTTATCGCATACATCTCCTGCGGCAAATATACCTGGCATACTAGTCATTGTCTTATACAAGTCGCTTTTGTTTGTTATAATGTACCCATCGGAATCTAGTTCCAGAAGATTTTTTACGATTTCTGTGTTCGGTTTATGTCCGATTGCTACAAATATTCCATCGCATTGGATTTTACTTTCAATGTTTGTTTTGTTATTAAACACTGTTGCAGATGTGACTTTTTTGTCGCCATGTATGGTTTTTAGCTCTGTATTCCACATGATGTTTATATTTTGCTTTTCCATTACGCGATTAATCATTATTTTTTCTGCGCGAAATGAGTCTCTTCTATGTAAAATTGTGATCGATTTGCATATATTTGATAAAAACAGAGCTTCTTCCATTGCAGTATTTCCTCCTCCGACAACGAGTATTTCTTTGTTTCTAAAAAAAGGTCCATCACATGTTGCGCACATTGATAATCCATAGCCCCAGTAATCCTTTTCACTCTCGATTCCTAGATGTTTTGCTTGTGCTCCGGTGCATATAATGATTGCATCAAATGTATTTAAATTTTTTTCGCCAGCGTACTCATAATGTACTTGGAATTTGAGTCCTACTTTTTCTATTGATGTTGCGTTTCCTTCGATTATCTTAGTACCAACTTTTTTTGATTGTTCGATCATATTTTGCATCAAAATTGGTCCATGTATTGAGTCGATAAATCCAGGATAATTTTCAACTTCAGATGTGATTGTCAATTGACCTCCAGGTTGATCACCGATAAGCATGTATGTATCTAAGAGTGCTCTAGAGCAATATATTGCAGCTGTGCATCCGGCTGGACCTGATCCAATTACCAATATCTTATTCATTTTTTACTTTATATGTCTTTATAATTCAGTACATCAATTTTTGCATTTTTGTCAACTCATTAATTATTTTTTGAAATTGTATCAGTGAGAAAGGTTTATGTTTGGCTTTTAGTGATGGATTTTGATTCGTGCAAATTTTGATTAATTATTTTTTCGATTATCATTACAGCTTCTAGTACATTCTCGTTTTTCACTAAAAAATCATATTTTTCATTTACTGAAGAGTAATCATCTAAAATTGAAGAAGATCTTCTCTCGACATCATATCCTCTTTTTTTTATACGATCTATAATTTCATCTTTATTCACATCAATCCAGATTGTTATGCACTCAATATTTTGCATGTGAGCAAATTCACTGATTTTTTTTGCTCCGCTTTCATCTACATCGCATATTATGTTCATGCCTTTTGAAATTGCTTGATGAATATTGATTGCAGATGTTCCGTATGTATTGCCAAAATTTTTTGTGTACTCAACAATTTGATTGTTTTTTATCATAGATGTCATTGTTTCATCAGAGACAAAAAAGTAATCAATCCCATCTACTTCATTTGCTCGAGAGGATCTGGTTGTATAAGATACAGAGAAGCAAGTATTCTCATTTCTCTTCAACAAATGCTTTATGATTGAGGATTTTCCACAGCCTGATGCACCGGATATTACAACAATTTTTGATGAATTCAACTTCAATGAAGAAAATATAAGGCATATTACACTTAAGTGTATATATTTTTTTACCACAATCAATGCTAATTATTTGACGTATTTGAGAATAAGTTTTAATATCTTACATGATTTTATGAGATTATGACAAATGAATGTGTTATTACTGCGTAGATTGAGAAATGCAAATCCTGGAGATGTTATTTTTGTGAAGAATGGTTATGCAAAGTATCTTATCAACTCTGGAGTTGCTGTTTATCCAACAGAAGGCAATAAAAAGAAAATATCGATGGATTTAGAGAAAATAAAAGAGAAAGATTTTGAGAGAAATCAGAGATATATTCAGCTAGCTCAGCGAATTAATGAACTTGGTA
Organism: Candidatus Gromoviella agglomerans; assembly: GCF_021065005.1. Lineage (GTDB taxonomy): Bacteria > Pseudomonadota > Alphaproteobacteria > CAJXXZ01 > Gromoviella > Gromoviella agglomerans. Next base: position 374,677 of record NZ_CP069247.1, on the reverse strand, counting down.
CTTTGACTATTGTTAGAAGTGCGAATCATATGGGAAGCTTGTATGGAGCGGTATCTCCTAAAGATATTGTGGATTTGCTAGAAGAAAATAAGATTTTTGTTGAATCAAATTATGTACGTCGTACGACAATAAACAAAGTTGGAGAGCATATTATTCATATAAAATTTCCTGTTGTAGACGCTTCATTTAAGTTGATGATAGAAAAACTAGAAGATGATCATGGATCTGAATCTTAAATATGATAATAGCAGTACTGATTATAAAGATGAGCTTATTTGAGAAATCTTTGTTTTTTGTTTGCAATTTTAGTCAGTGATGTTTTTTGTTGTTTGGGTAGATTCGTTAATGAAATTCTTACACATGATTAAATTTGTTTTTGTAACATTATTAAATTAGTTATCAAAAACTTTTCCCAAAGTAAGATAGGATCTTTGATAATATTCTTGTATGGTAGTATGATTTGTGTGTAAAATAATCCACGAGGTACAGTTTTATGAGTAGCGCTATTATTAGAGCCTCTGTTCTATTTATATCTGCATTGCCACAAATATCTGAGACTGTTTATACTCCCATACTGCCTGCTTTGTGCAAGAAATTTGGTATTTCTGAAGAAAATTCTGAATACACGATTAGTATATATTTGTTAGCTTTTTCGTTCGGTGTATTGGTATGGGGAAAGATGTCAGATTCATTTGGTAGAAAAGCTTGTGTCATATGGGGATTATTGTGTTTTATATTAGGCTGTCTGGGATGTGTTTTTTCCCAAAACGCCACACAATTTATGTGCTGTAGAGCAATTCAGGGTGTAGGTGCGAGTATAGGTAGTGTTTTAGGACAGGTGATTATTCGAGATATGTTTTCAGGCAAGGAATTAGTTAAAGTATATGCTTGGAATGGAAGTTATACTGGGTTGTTGGTGATGATTGCTTCTATATTTGGTTTGTGGCTTGGCTATAACTTTAAGTTGGTTGGAGTATTTGCTTATCTTGCATTTGTTGCATTGTTAATGGAGATCTTTATACGTAAAAATATGCCTGAAACTCACCTTGATAATAATAGAAATCATGTGAAGATAATGCGTGTGTTTAAAATTATGATTGTAGACAAAAAAGTAATTGGATTTTGTCTGTTAGTTGCAGGTTGTAATGGTATAAGATTCAGTTACTTAGCTGAAGCTCCATTTTGTATGATAGAGACTTTGAGAATTGAAGAGAGATTTTACTATAGCACTTTTACACTGATAGTGTTGGGATCGTTCTTTGGTGGAATTTTTACAAAACAAATTGCAGATAAAGTATCGAGAAAATTCATAATATGGATTGGATTAATTTTGATTCTCTTTAGTGCTTTGTTCTCATTATCTTCGACTTTGTTTATTAATAAAATTCCTAATGACGCTATGGCTATGTGTTTGATAATCTCTCAATCTGTATTATCTTTTGGTCACTCAATGGTATCTCATACTTCTTTGTCTTCAGCTCTTATAAACTATACATGGTGTACGGGGACTGCTTCTAGTATATTTGGGTTTTGTTATTATATAATAATATCTTTTCTCACTCTGTGTATGGGATTCATTCATAATGGATCATTATATATAATGCCGTTGTACTTTGTATTTATTGCTATCTGCATGATTGTTTCTTACGAATTGCTAATACATAAGGAGAATTGTGACTAGTATATTGCAATAAAATTTGTATAAATGTTTTTTGCATGAATTTTTTCTGATATAATCGGCACGAATTGTTATTATGTGAGGTTAAAATGGATCTTGAATCAGCTCGTATGATTGGTGCAGGTTTAGCTGTTTTTGGTTTGTTAGGTGTTGGTATAGGCATAGGAAATATATTCTCAGCACTTATTCAAGCAATTGCTAGAAATCCTGATGTCAAAAAGAATGTTATGCCTATTGGATTTATGGGATTTGCACTGACTGAAGCTGTAGCTTTATTTGCAATGCTCATAGCGTTTTTGATACTATTTAAGTAAAATTTTGGTTGTGGTATGATATATTTCGATTATATATCTTCTCAGATATTTTGGATTATTGTCACATTCTCTGTGATGTTTTGGTATGTGAAAGCCTTTTTGTTACACAGAATGGATTCGATATTTATGTTTAGAGATAAAAAAGTTGAAGCTATGGATGCAAAAATATCTGATTTAAAGATGAAGCTGCAAATGGTTTATCAAGAAAATGAGAAATTGATGTGTTTAAGGAAAAAAGAGCTTGATCAAGTTGTACAAAAACTTCGTGGTGAGAAGGAACATTTTATGAGAAGTGAAAAATTGAAAATGGATCAGGAGCTAAAAGATTTTTTATGTTCTCGCTCGATTCAGTCTGTTTCATGTGATCATGAGCTTATTGTAGAGGAGTTTTCTGAAAAAATTGTTTTGTCTTGTAAAGGAGATGTGAAATGATTGTCGTCGATTTAGTCTGTGCTTTAGCTTTTTCTGTTTTCATTGCTATTATTTTTAAGTCTGTCCTCACTAAGTTCAAAGTAGCTTGTAATGAGTATGAAAATGATATAGAACTCAGTATAAAAGGCAAGGAGATTATAATTTCTCAGTTAGAGTACGAGATTTCTGATGTTTTTAAGCAAATGAAAGAATATACGAAAAAAAGTGATGACATCTTGTCTAAGGAAATTGAGTTTATTTCTCGATCTTATGAGGATATTTTGAATTCTTGGAGAAATGATCATAAGTACAGAATTTTCGCTCTTGGTAGGTATTTTGACTCGCTTGAAGAGCAGTTGATGAAGAAACGTTTACTGGACTCAGTTTATGAGAATTTATTGAATCGTGAATTTTCGATTGATGATGTTGTATTTAAGTTTGCTAAGTCGTTGAAAAAATAGGATAATCATCTATCTGCTAGTTTGATTATTATGGTAACTATAGGGAATAGAGATGATTTTAGTGCTTTGGTACTTAATTCTACCAATGTTGTTGTTGTAGATTTTTTTGCTGATTGGTGTGGACCTTGTAGGACTTTAGCTCCGATTATAGATAAGTTGTCTGAAATTGATGCAATAAAAGTTTATAAAGTCAATATAGATTCCATGCCTGAAGTTGCAACTGATTTCGGAGTCATGAGTATTCCAACAGTGATTTTATTTAATGCCGGAAAGGAAGTTGACCGAAAGGTTGGTGTGCATTCTTTTGATGTTTTTAGCAAGTGGATAGAGTCATTTAAGGGGTAATATGTCAAAAGATATAGTAGAGAAAATGGGAATTGTGAAAGATATTTTGCCAAATGCTGAATTTCGAGTAATGCTGACGGATGAAAATAGAATTATTAATGCATATTTGTCTGGAAAGATTCGGCAGAATCATATAAGAGTTCAAGAAGGGGATGTGGTGAAGGTCGAGGTTAGCCTTTACGATACTACTCGTGGAAGAATTGTTTTCAGAGAGAAAAAATTCCCATTACATTGAATCGTATTGTAATTAATTGATGTGTTTTTTTTGAAAATTCCTGATATTTGATGCAGTTTGATTGTTCTGACAGTTGATTCCTATTGGCATAGGATCATTCAATGCTTATAATTTGTTCCCATTCATAAATGGACTTATAAGAGGGAGTGTAGGAATATCTACTATGAGCTCACCGTGATTTATTGAGCTAAATATGTAATGGCCAAACATTATACCTGCTGCATTTAGTAGTGGAATTCCGCTCATGTATTCGTATGATTCGCAATTTTGAATTGATGGGCATTCTCCCATTACTCCTATGCCTTTTATTTCTGTTATTTCATTTTGTATATCGACAGCGTGCATGTGTCTTGATCTTAGCATTATAGTTGACCCACTGTTATTGAGAATATTTACTCTGTATGTCCAAAGGTACTGTTCGTGCTCGGATTTTTGCTTAGATAGGAAAAATACCTCGATGGAGATAGTTATTTCTGATGTTGTTTTGATATATGGCTTCACAGTTGGATAATAAAAATATCATTAGTATTGTAAAGGAGTGTATGTTTTTTTGAAGTAAATTTATTGATTTTTTTATTATCAATTTATATTGAGTTGATGATTATATTTTGTTAGTTAGATTTGTTATGATAAATTTACTAGATAAAGATTCAGAGTGATTAAATTCATGTGAACTTTTGCATTGGTAATTGTCTCATTGTAGTTGTTTTTTCTGTCATCATAACATTCATATAAGGTTAGTTTACGAATGTGTAAGTCCTTATCAAGCTTATTTTGTGTGATGATTCATGTTAAAATTTTAAGGCCGAAGCCGGAATCGAACCGACATTCAAGGATTTGCAGTCCTCTGCATCACCATTCTGCCATTCGGCCACGATATATATTAATGCAAAAAATAAATTTCGTCTATGTGATATTCAAAAAAGGCTCTATAAAAAAGTATTTGTTTCGTTAAGTATCTTTGATAAAATTAAGTTTCCCATCTTAGATATTGTGTATTGGTCCGGCCAAGGAGTTGTAATTTTACTCAAAAAAACTTTCTCTAACAACTTCATTATTGATGTTTTGACAGATGTGGGAGTTTTACGTGGAATCTCAAGAAAAAAATTTGAGGTTAGTTCAATTATTCGTGGCATTTTAGAAAGAAAATCTGAGAAATCTATCGGATCTTGGAGTGTTTTTTATGTAGATAACTTGCATTTGCTTGCCATTTTTGAAATGCCACTTTTATGCTATATGGTACAATATTTGTGCAATAGTATTAGCAAAGCATCTTGTTTGTTAAGTGATTTTCAGATTTTGCATCGCTCTCTTCTAGAATTTCTAGACTCTGCAATATATTTTCGTACTGCTGAAATAAATTTTTTCAGAAATTTTTTGTATTTAGATTTATTCTTTATAAGAATTTTGCATCATTGTGATGATTGTAGAATAAAGGAATTATACTCTCATTTAGAAAAATTAAATTTATGTCGAGGAGATGTTGTTCATTTGATTGATATGCTTGTTGATCTAATTGATTGTGAATTGAGAACAAGAATTTTGCTTGACATGCGAGGTTTTTTAAAAAATAAAAAATAATTTCTAAATTACTTGCAATTTTGAAAGGGATTAATTATTATCTCCTATAGAGTTAGTTCTGGTGGTAATAGAGATTGGGCAACACTCGATCCCTTTCCGAACTCGAAAGTGAAAACCATTCATCGCCCTTGGTACTCTGTCTTAAGGCAGTGGGAGAGTGGGTCGCTGCCGGGCTTGCTCTAATTTCTTTTTGTTATTTATTCTACGAATATTTGTTTGTGGACATTTGTTAGCATTCTCAAATAATGTTTTCTAGTGTTGGAATTTTAGATTAGATGCTTATTTCTAGCAACTATATTTAAAAACTACTTTCCCTTTCGGTTAATTTCATCTTTTCAGAAAACCTCTGATATCTAGTTCGCTATTCAGTTTCTGTCTATGAGCAAAATCCTTGCATTAACTATAAATATTGAGTAAGTTTGATGATCAAGATTTTCAGTAATTTTAATATTACTTCAACTATATGCAATTGATTGCTTTGATGTTGTATGCGAATTTCTTTTTCTAAATTATCTGCGGTGATAAAAATCGATTAACTCAATTAAATTTTGCAAATTCTTTTGAGTGAGTTCTTATTTGTGGCATAATTTCTTCTATTGGTGATGATTATTATGATTAAAATCGTATCTTGGAACGTCAATTCAATCAGAGTGCGACTACCAATTCTGGAGTTCCTCGTAAATGAAGAGAAGCCAGATATTATACTACTACAAGAAACAAAGGTGCAGTCGCATCAATTCCCTTACGAAGATATATTATCGTTAGGTTATAACTCTGTTTGTGCAGGAGAAAAATCTTACAATGGAGTGGCGATTTTATCTAAATATTCCATTGATGATGTCTGCTATTCATTGCATTCTGAGCAAGAAGCTCGTTATATTGATTGCTTTACCGCAGGAATTAGAGTTGCATCTGTCTATATTCCAAATGGACGTGATGTATGTGATCCTCACTACAAGTACAAAGAGGTTTTTTTTAGAAAATTGAAAGAAAGACTCATTTATTTGAAAAAATTTAACGAAATTTTAATTTTTGGTGGTGACTATAATGTTGCTCCAACTGATAGAGACGTTTGGAATCCAAAGCAGTGGGAGGGTGTTGTTGCTTGTACTCCAAGTGAAAGAGAATGGCTGAGTCAGGTCCAATCTACAGGAATGCACGACATTTTATGCAAAAATTTTGATGATACGAATGTTGATTTTAATGTTACATTAGGGGAACGAAGGAATGACTTTACATGGTGGGATTACAGACATCAAGCATTTCTTAAGAACTATGGCTTGAGAATAGATTATTTTTTGGTATGTGATAAGGCAAAACAAAAATTCTTATTTGGTGGTGTGTCCAAAAATGTGCGATCTCTGCAAAAGACAAGTGATCATGCGCCAATATATGCGGTTTTTGATGTATAGTCAGCTTACATAAGAGTTATATCCATTAAAAATGGCCTTGCAACACTAAGAAATAGTGGGTTCAACTGTAAATCACTCAATATTGTGAGAAATGCTAAATGTAAGAGAATTAATAAAGAATTGATAAAACAAGATTCTTTAAATATTGGAGCTTTCCATAGACAATTATAATTCTTGCATTTATTTTTGAGATCAACCACCTATGATGATAGATGTATTACTTAGAGTATTCTTACCATCTTGTTTATTTTAATAATCATACCATTCTTATTTCTTATCTTTTACAACTTTTATTTATTATTGTGGTTGTGTTAATTATCATTGCTATATTTTTTTTACTATCAGTGTTTTTTTTGAGCTTTTGATTGTTTCATCTGTTGCTTTTTTCTATTTTTATGCCATCTATTTTATAATGCTAATCTCTAGTCATTTTACTCGTCAGATTGTAATAGAATTTTGGAAAATTTTATTCAGTTTCATTAATTTTTGTAATAAATTTGAATATAGATTTTAAATATTTTTTAAATATATGAAATGAAGAAACGTTTAAAAACTCGACTTGCATTACATCTAGTATCGAGCTCTGTTGATTTTGAATGAAGTTGGAGTATTCATAACCTAATCTTGGGTACAATAGAGATTTTTTTACTACCTCTGGTGTTTTACCTAGGTTATATGCTATTTCTTTTACAAATGTTTTGTATAGATCATTTGATAATCCATTTGGTGATAGATATATCAAGCTAAAGTCATTAATCTCAATCTGCTTACAGTGTGACGCTATATTAAATTCAATTATTGAACATATGTCTGATAACGAGATAAAAGTCTGAGGTTTCGGTAATTTTGATATGAAGTATACAATTTTTCTCGATATTGTAGGATTTGTTGATGCGGTACTGATCCTTATGATGTAATTTGTTTTTTTGCTATTTTTACTTTCATGTTTCTTTACCATCTTTTTTATTGTTTTCAGAGATGTTTCATGATTTTTATCATCGATAGCTACAATTTTGAACATTTTTTTTGCATTGATTCTTAAGAAGTTACTGAATTGCTGAAATGATATTATCGTTATAGGTTTAGAATCTATTGATATATCGTTAAATATCTCATCTATGTCGTATATCAATTCATCTACTAAGTGAATGTTTTTTGCTTCATTTGCAGACATTTCATATTTAAATCTGTTCTTATCTATTTTTCTTGTTTCTATATATTTCTCCATAAGGTTAATGCACTTATAAAGTGCTTTGTTTTGTATTTGAGATATTATTTCGGCTTTTTTCACATATTTTGCTGTATCATCATGGGGAGGTCCTTCTTCACATACTGTAGAATCCAATAATTCATCTGCTATTTTGGTTATGAAATTTTCAAAGCTATTACTGAAATAATCTGGAGCAGATATGTATACATTTCCCGCGATGTTCATATATATTTTGTTGCATGCATTTGCAAGTAAAAGCATTCCTATATGATCTATACTATCCATATATATGTAAACTATTTTGTTGCTATTTTTTATGTATTCTAGTACTTTGCATAAATCAATGATTCTTGACATAGAAATATTGAGACCTTCCTGTATATTTACAACAATAGCTTTTATGCTTGAGTTTTTTGCTATGCACACTAGTTCTGATAAGAAATTGCAGAAATTTTGCTCATTTATGTCGGTTACCTGCATGTCATCGCATATTGAGATAAGTAAATGCTTTTTCATATCTATATGTACGCATATATCACCGCTTGGTATGGAATTTCTTTCTTTTACGAAGTATGATCCAACGAAAATCGTTCCTACTATAAAGCTGCTTGAAAATATTAATGCCAATACTTGGTTTCTGAATTTTGTAACCAGAGATTTGTGTATCAGCTTTTTATATATCTCCATTATGAAATCACACATCATAAGGTTAATTCTGATTTATAGATAGTAAAGTATCATAATTTTTTTATAAATCCATTTGCAAGATTTATTAGTATTTGTAAAATCATGTTAATTTGTTTCGTTTTCAGCTTTGTAATGATCCGACATTATCATGCCAGTGATGTTGTATCCAGAATCAACATATATTGTTTGGCCTGTAACTCCAGATGACATATCACTCAACAAATATACCGCTGATTGACCGACTTCATCAATTGTTACATTTCTTTTTAGAGGAGCATTTTCCTCATTCCATTTAAAAATATACCGAAAATCTCCTATGCCAGATGCTGCCAGTGTTCTTATTGGACCTGAAGAAATTGTGTTTACTCTTATGCCGCTTGGTCCTAAATCAGCTGCAAGGTATCTTGCGCTCATTTCGAGTGCCGCTTTTGCAACCCCCATAACGTTGTAGTGAGGAATGACTTTTTCTGCGCCTATGAAGCTCAATGTCAGAATCGAAGTTCCTTCTTTCATCATTTTTCTTGCTTTTTGAGTGATTGCAGTTAATGAAAAGCATGATATATCAAGGGTGTTTTTGAAATTTTCTCTAGTGGTGTTAATATACAATCCCCGTAGTTGGTCTTTGTCTGAGAATGCAACAGAGTGAACTATAAAGTCGATGGATTCCCAATATTGCGAGATATTTTTAAAGAAATTTTCTATACTTTCATCATTTGATACATCACATTCACAAACTATGTTGCAGTCTATTTGATCTTTTAGTTCATTTACTCTTTTTTGTATAGACTGACCGTAGTACGATAAAGCAATTTCAGCTCCAACTGCATGGAGTGCTTTTGAAATTCCCCAAGCTATTGACATATCATTTGCTACTCCAAATACGATACCTCTTTTTGATTGCATTATAGGATTTACCTTTTGAGATTGACTCATTTCTAATAATCAAAAAACCTTTCGTACAATGTATCATAATTTTTAATACGAATCTATTATGTTCTTGATTTACAAGCATGACCTGCCTTTACATGTTTCCTGAAATCTCTTGAGAATATATGTAAATGTGTATCAGAATTTAGTCTGAAGTACATAAAATCATGAAATGAGAAATTGGCTACAGAGTCAATCGCTGCTTTGCTAGGGTTACATATTGGATTTTTCGGCAATCCGTGAAAATTGTACGTATTATATAATGAATTTTTTGTTGTTGAACAGGCTTGAAGTCTCATGTTCTTGACTAATCTATTGATGAATACACCTGCAACTATAGGCATTTCAATAGGTATGCATTCTTTTTCGATGATTGAAGCTAGAATGATCAAATCTCGTTCGTTCTTTATAACATTTATATATTTTTCGAAATTTTTACTATTCTGAATATGAGTAATGTAGTTTTGAAATGCATTTTTTACAAATTTATTCATAGCATTTTTCATATTTAAGATAAGTTGTGTTTTTTTAGTCCCATAAATGAAGAAATATGTATCTGGTAATATATCTCCATCATCCAGTTTTGGCATTTCTCCAAAAAGGCCTTGAGTATTTTCGATAATTGATATCACTTGATACAATGTACTTCCATCTGGTATTCGCAATTTTCTTACTAAGCTATTTTTTGACTGTATCTTTTCTACGACTAAGAATGTTGGAGTGTTTTTTTGTATTATGTATTCTCCAGGTTGTATATTTTTGTGCAAGATATTCATATATATAATGAATAGTCTTTTATTGAAGATTATTCCATGTTGTACTAATTTTGTTGCGATGCTGTTGATAGTTTCATCAGGTTCTACTAATATCACTATGTTCTCTTTGCAATCTCCAATGTTGAAAAGGATTTTGTCTGAGATAAATACTAAAAAAAATACCACGCATGTGAATATGGTTGATAACAATGGTCAGTCTGACATTCCTAATGTAATCGAATTTTATACTAAAGTATTAAGTTTACAATGTGAAACTACTTCAAATATGAATTTTAGTGTAATAAGACGAGTGATACATCATGCAATAATTTTGATTTTACAAGGAAAGTTGGATCATATGAACTTTTCCAAGACTTTTGGTATTACAGAAAATAACATGCGTATGATTTATGATGTAATATTGAATAAATTATCATGTATGATAGGCAGAACAAGAAGTGAAGATATTGCAGAATTTGAAGAATTTTTTTATTCATTCAGCTATGAAAAATATCTCTTTGCGAAAAATGAGCTTAAGGCAAGTCTAAGTGTTTTTACTTACGATTTTGATTTTTTTGCGAAATTAAGTGATGCTTTCTGGGTTCAAGATGTGCATGCGGCGCTAGAAAAAATATTTTTGTTATCAGCAAGTCAGAAAAATTTGCACATTGTCGCACAACTTATACTGGATACTATGTATGGAGCTAAATTGCTAAACGATTCAGATGACGACTCTATCTTATTTGAAAGGAAAGTTTTGACAGATCAGATACGCTGTTTTTTGAATTTGGATTTTAAGTCAAACAATTTATTAGATTTATTTAATCAGCATATTGTGGTTTTTTCAAAAATTTTAAATATATGTAAGGATGTGAGCTTGAATTTTACCAATCCGTTTGTGCATTTTTTGCAAAATGTGCTAATATATTCAGAAGATTGTATAGTTAAAAATTTATCGATTCACTACTCATTATTTTTGAAAGATATTTTGAACTTATATAAGAATTTTGCAAATCAGATTGACTCTGAGAGAAGTTTGGTAAATCTGTGCTTTAATCATTCTTCTTTTCGTAATGGAACTATGTTGATAGATAATCAACGTGAGGATGGTAGTCATTCAGTTATTTATGTTAAGAGATTTGATTATAAAAGTTACGTAAAAAATGAAGCTGCTGATTCGTACGTCTATGCTGAAGGTGGGGATGATTGTCTGAGATGGGAGCATAAGGATGTTTGTTTGAATGTTCGATCGTTATCTTATGATTTTGAAAAAAATAGTTTTGAAAATTTTTTGATTCAAGACGTTATGCGTATTAGAGCTTTTGATTCTTATAAAATCTCTCTAAAAAGATTGTTTATAAAATGGGTGGAGCTCATGAATAAAAATTCATTCACTGAGGAAAAATGTGAATTTTGTTTAGCAAAAGTTCTACGAGATATTGCTAGCGAAAATAATTTTTTCATTCAAAATAAAATGAAATTTTTGATGCCAACATATCTGAAATTATTGAGAGAATTTGCTGAAAATTGCATTTGGCATAAATTTGAGCAAAAATTTAAATTGAATTTGAAGTTTCTTGGTGAGCAAGATGATGAATTCTCTTCGTTTTTGAGTAAAATTACTGTTGAATTTGTTCTAAATGAGATGATCTTTCTTAAAGATGGTAAATTGATAGTGGTTGTGTACTCATTTTACCAAAAAGACGATTATAAGTTTATTGCCGCTTTGTTGCCATATGTTTTGCATCATGAATTCAAAGCTTTTGATGTCTATGTTATGAAATTTAGACAAGGGATATTTTTATCCAAAGTTAAAATAGATGATAAGTGTATAAGCAGAATTATTGATTTATTACATTGGTATTTCAAGCATTATAAGAGATCATTGAATGAAAATTCATCTCGATAAGAACACTAATGTTTGGATAGAAGCATCGGCAGGATGTGGAAAAACTAAAGCCCTGACAGATCGAGTTTTGAGTCTGTTGATAAGCGAATTGATTAACAATCCTTCCTTTGATCCAACTCGTATATTATGCTTTACCTTCACAAATATGGCTACAAATGAAATGAATGAGCGAATTCTATTGCGTATAAAGTATTGGGCTGATGTTGCTATTGATGAATTGATAGGTGATAGCTTGATATTTGAATACGTTAAAGGAATGACTCAGTATGAGATGGAGAATTTTCAGATCAGTATAATAAAGCGTTTGTACGAATTATCTCAAAAAAAATCCTGGGTTCGAGTTCAGACTTTTCACAGTTTTTGTAAGGATATTTTAAATAAATTTTCAGCTGCATTAAACATTCCATTAGGGTTTGAAGTTATTGATGACTACAGTGATTTTTTTTTACAAGCAACTAATAACGTTTTGGGAGAATTAACTCCGTTAAGTTTTGCAGATATCTTGCAAAGAGACTTTGAACTTGCTGATAGATTAAGTTCTGATATTACTCATCTTATTTTGGGAATGATATTTGAAATGGATAGCTTTTTTGACTCTGTGCTTGAAAAAGCAAGGAATAAATACACAGCCAACATAACAAATATTGTGAATGTAATAAGTGAAATTTCTAACATGATTTCTCATTTTTATGAATATCGAGATGAAGTACATCAATTTGTGATGAATAAGTTCGGTAAATTGCCTTGGTTTGAAAATCCTTGCATTGAGACATTTTTTGACTACCAAAGCCTATTCATTACCACTACAGGAGAGATAAGAAAAGTCTGTCAGAAGAATGATTTTATGCTAAGTGAAGCGAGTGAAGTTCTTGACCTAACGCAGAAAATTCATCTTCTGAAGAAGAATATACGTGATTTTGCTATAAATTACTTTGCTCTTTTGGTAAAGAGAGAATATATTCTTCTCAAGAATATGTATGGAATGCTTGATTATGACGATTTGATTGATAAGATGTTTGATCTCGTTTCAAATAATAAAATCTCTGTTTCGGAATTTATTAATGGAAGTATAGATCACATCTTGATTGATGAAGCACAAGATATTAATCCAAAACAGTGGTCTATAATTTATAAATTATTTGAGGATATTTTATGTTCTGGGGGAGAGATAAGTTTATGTGTAGTTGGTGATCCAAAACAGTCTATATATGGATTTCATGGAGCAAATCAAAATTTATTTTATGAATACTATCAGCGATTTAAATTTTTGCTTGAAAATAGTAAGAGAAAATTTGAGATCTTGCATCTTAATAAGTGCTATAGGTGTGGAGATGAAATACTAAAATGTGTGGATAATGTCTTTTTTAATACTAAAATAGAGAGATATTATAAAGGGCATATTACTTGTGGAAAAATGAGTAAAGTTGAAATCTGGCCATTGATTATGAAAGATGACAAGGCATCTCCTCAACATAAGTTAGCAAAAAAAATTGTGATAACTATAAAAGATTTGTTTAGTGAAGGATTTACTGCTAACGATATTATGATTTTGCTCAGAAACAGAAATGAGATGTTAAATGCTTTGGTTGCAGAGTTTGATGCAAGTGGAATTTTATTCACTTCATCATTTTCAGCGAAGTTGATTGATACTCCTTTAGTCATTAATTTATTAAATTTTGCAAGATTATGCTGTGATATGAGTAGTAACTTTCATGCTAGTGAAGTACTAAAATCTATTGGAATGAGTACTTCAGCTATATTGAAAATTTTGCAAATTGATAAAAATAAGAGTATTATGGCCAATCTCATGACCAATCCACTTTATCGTGATATATCAAATATTGTAAGAGATGTCTTTGATCGAAAAGACGATATCTTTGATTTTTTTTCAAAAGCATATGCGATCATGAAGATGAAAGATTTAGAGATTTTTGATCAGTTTTTGTCCATTTTGTATGAGTATGATGGCGTAAATTGTATGCAATCTATCTTACAGTGGTTGTCTGCAAAATTAGCTAGTATAAATTCAGTTAAATTGAAAAATAGAGTGAGAATTTTTAGTGTGCATGCTGCAAAAGGACTTGAATCTGAAGTGATCTTTATGCCAGATACAACTGTTCCTCCTCTTGATGTTGATATTGAAGAGTATTATAGATTGCTCTATGTTGCTATGACCAGAGCCAAATCTCGATTATATGTTGGTGGTTGGAATAGTCCTTTATCTACCAATAACGCCTGGTATTTTCAAATCTCTAAGCTAAATCCTAATTTACTTAAGTGAATTTGTTAAATGCTCAATAGAGATGAGTAAAAGTTGGTGAGTTTTGGTGTTCAAGTTATTTATCATTGACATAATAATTATTACCAATGTACCATTGATCGTATTTTTTTGAGTTATACTACTTAATGACGAACCGTTTGTTAGCTAAGCATAAGATCAGTCGTAAACTTGGAGTTAATTTGTGGCACTTGCATAAAGATAAGAGTACTTTCGATAAAAGGCCTCATAAGCCTGGTCAAAGGCATGATGGTATGGAGAAAAAACTCTCAGATTATGGAATGCAGTTGATGGAAAAGCAAAAATTAAGAGCCCATTATGGTAATATAGTTGAGAAGCAATTCAAGAGGTTCTTTGTAAATGCTAAATCTGCTAAAGGTGATACTGGTCGTAACTTTGTAGCTATGCTTGAAAGAAGGTTGGATGCTGTTGTGTATAGAGTTGGCTTTGCTCCTACTATTTTCTCTGCAAAGCAGCTAGTTTCTCATAATCACATTCTTGTTAATGGTAAAAGAGTCAACATTCCGTCATATATAATAAAAGAAGGGGATGTTGTTGAGTTATCAGAGAAAGCAAAAGCGATGGATCTTGTAAAGAATTCTTTTGGAAATGCTCATAGGCCTATTCCATCCTATTTTCAAGCAGATCAATTTAAGGTTAAGCTATTGAAGGTGCCGGATTTTGAAGAAATTCCATATCCTATGGTGATAAATTTGAACTTGATTGTTGAGTGGTATTCTAGAAGCGTGTAACTTATTGTTGATGATCTGATTCTTTAATGTAGTTCTTGATAAAATTTTAAGCAAATTTAGAGAAATTACTTTTTTGGTTCAAGTTTTGTTGTTTTAGCTTTATTGGTTATGTTTAGATATTATGCAGTTGGCGCGATATAATTTTCTCTTTATAGATTCATAACCAATTTTGTCTGATTTGTCCTGTAGAAAAATCATTGTCTCCATTACGATACTTGTTAATTGAGCTTTCCATTGTATTTGATATCATAGTTGATGAATTTTAGTACAATTTGTTTAAGCAATTAAATGATGGGTGGAATGAACTTGCATATTGATGTATCAGAATATTTAGAAGTTTTGTTGAGTGAATATTACTCCATTTAGATGGCTAATAGGATTCTTCAGTAGTTGGAATTTTTTTATTCACTGCTTATGAATTATTGTTCATTCAACGATGCTCGTATCAGGGTTGGGAAATTGTTCTAAAGTGTTATTGCAAATATCGTCATCTTCATCAAAATTGTCGATTTTTACAGAAAGTAGAATAACTAGCTCGCGGTGCTTTCTTTGTTTTGTTTCATTACCAAAGATATTTCTTAGGATTTTTCTGTTTGCCAAACCTGGAACCCCGGATGAATTTTGTATTTTTGAATTTTCTATTAATCCGCCAATTATGATCATTGCTCCATTTTCGATTTTTATCCACGTGTCTATTTCTTGGTACTGAACAACTGGAATTGAAGAGCGAATTTTTTGATTTCCACTTTTTGCAGCTTCTATAGATACAGCTGGGTCGATTTTGAAATCTGTAATTCTTGATAACACTGGATTTATTGATAGAGTTATATATTTTTTGGAATCATCTGCACAAGCTTGAATTTTAAGAATTACACCTATCGGAATGACGTTTATTTCACTTGATAAAGTTGTTTCAGAATTTCTTTGATACATTGTTGATGTTGATGTTCTGGACAATTTGAACCAAGGGTAATTTTCGACAACTTTCATTGAGACTGGTTGATTATTTAGTGCCCTCATAAATGCGTTAGATACTATATCAATTTTTCCAAAAGTTTGCAGTGCTTTTATTGCTACTTGTGTGTCTGGATCTCCAAGAGTAAGTGATTTTTGTTGATTAGATGATGTATTTTCGTTATTTGCATCTCCATTACCAAATGGTAGGAGAATTTTTACAGGAAAATCAACAATGTGTTTAAATATATTCCAATCTATTCCAAGTTGAAAATTTTCACTCAATTCGACTTCTATTATTTTCGCTTCGATGATTATTTGAGTGAAGATCATTTTCTTAAGTTTTGATATATATCTTTTAACATTTTTATGTTGTCTTCTTGTTGCGTAAACTGATATTAGTCCAGCTTGTTTGTGTAGCATGCATCTCTTATCAGTTGGCTTTTCATTATGATCAGGTTGTGACTCTTTTTCTTCTTCATTTTTTTTCTTTTCATTTCTTCTATAAGATATGTCCTTATTATTGAGAATAAAGAGTATGTTTTGTTCTAGCTCGTTCCAGAAATCAAGTTCAGTTAGTGATTCTATAAGACTACGTGATTCATTTGTTATTCCAGAGTTTTCATTTTTCGTTCCCATGTTAGTTGATATAGAGCTATCAGTTTTGCTAGTTCTCGTGGCAAATAAAAATGATACAGAATAAGTCTGAAGATATGGAGTGTCTCTGCTTATGTATATTGTGTCGTTCTTGATGTAGTATCTAAGGGACATTATATCACACAAATCTTCGATTACTTCGTTTAGTGGTTTTTTCTCAGCGTTGTAAGATATTGCGTGAATTTCTGTTATCCCCTTATCTATCACAATATTTATTCCGTATTTGGATGCGATTGATGCTAACAATTCTTTGATATTTACTTGGTTGGTGATGTAGATAGTAACTTCTTGACGAAGTTTACTTGAGATTTTACGATGCGGTTTTTTTTCAGAAATAGGCCTAATTTCTTGATATTTAAATTTATCAAATGGGCTGGTATTTTGTTGTATGACTTGTCTTTTTCTTAATTCACAGCCAGATAAAAGTATTGTCATCGTAATTGTAAATATGATTTTTTGATAAATATATGTTAGTTTCAATGTGTTTATTAACATCTTCATAACTATATGATAGATCATTACGATATTTATACAAGGTTTGTGAGTCAGTGCGTTGTAGTTGCATTTGCTGCGTATTTTTGTGAAATTATCAAATATGAATTGAAGAGATTTGCGTTTAATTACCATTATTTATTGCAATTTTTGTTAATTTATTTCTATTTTTTTAATGATTTTTGGCTAGCTGTATGGTGTTTTAATATTTTATTGATGTTCTTTATTGATTATGAAAATTTTCGCATTCGAAATGATTCTATATTAATAGATTTTGTCAGCGGTTTGTGCTCTTTTGGTCTAAGTGCAAGTGTTTTTAATGTTGATAGTCTTTTATTCGCTATTATTTTGCTTGCATTGTTTAGCATTAACTACATTGGAGCTGGTGATGTGAAGTTGATTATTGGCAGTTTCATATATATCTCTCAGGCATATATATTCATTTTTTATATATCGATTTTTTCTATATCCTTATTTATTTTGCAGCGTAAAAGAGCTATTCCTATGGCGCCGAGCATATTGGTTTCAAGGTTGATATGTATGGATTTCTAAGGCGTATTAGTCAATATGTTTTGTTACTTATCTGAAAGCTGATCAATTAATCTCGCTTTGACCAATAGTTTGAATGAATTGGAGCATAGATCTTCAAAGATAGTTTTGATCTCAAGAAATTATATCATTTGATTGGTAATGCTATTTTGCAATATGTCAGAATTTTTTTCTGAATTGATTATCATTTCTCTTTTTTTATTAAAATGCATCAATAGATTCCCAATTGATAAATGTGATAAGTTCAAGATTTACTAATTTATTCAATAAATTCTTTCAAAGAAGATTATTGTATAATTTCTTTCCTCTATGGTCATAATATTAGTCTTTTACACGCTCAGAGAGATTTGAACTCACGACCTTTGCCTCCGGAGGGCAACGCTCTATCCACTGAGCTATGAGCGCACCACTCATCATAACATACAATTTGAATTGTGAGTATATATATGACTGTAAATTTTATATTTGGTATATATGCTCTAGTTTTGATGAAAAATATTCTGGATTAATGATTAAATTGTTTGCAAAATCAAATTTTGCTTGATTTTTTTTTGATTCACTCTCATCATACTGGTATGGCGTGTGTAGCTTAGTTGGTTAGAGCGTTGGGTTGTGGTTCCAAAGGTCGCCGGTTCGAATCCGGTCACTCGCCCATATGAATTTTTGGAGATGTTGTGTTTTCTACTTTTCTTTGGTTGCTTTTTGCTTATTGTATTGGATCTTTTCCCTTTGGAGTTGTTATCTCTAAACTAATGAAAATAAGTGATCCAAGGCAAGTTGGCTCTCGAAACATTGGAGCTACTAATGTCTTTAGACAGAGCAAGATTGCTGGTGTGTTGACAATGTTATGTGATCTGTTGAAAGGGTTTGTAGTTGTATATGTGGGGAATGTTTTTTCTTTCTCTCAATTGTTGTTGCTTGGATTTTTCGTGATTTTTGGGCATATTTATCCTATATATTCGCTGTATAAATTTAAGTCAGCAGGTAAGGGTGTTTCAACCCTTCTGGGAGTTGGTTTGTTTCTTGATTACATTTCCGTCTTGATTGCATTTGTATTTTGGATTATTTGTATTAAGGTGTATAAGATATCTTCTTTAGCTTCACTAGTAGGTGTTTCGGTATTTTTGCTGATGCATGTTGTGAGAGCGTTTTCTTATGATAGTCTCACTTTTGCTGTGTGTGTGTGGAGTTTGATATTTTTTTCTCATAAAGAAAATATTCGCGCTCTTGTTGCTGGGCATGAGCGTCGTATTGTTTGATTTTCTATTAGTGAGTTGTATTTGAGATCGATTCTGTTCGTTAATTTAAGTTTACATTCTGAATTGATGTTGTAGATTTTTGAATTTATTTTAACTGAGTTTATATGTTAATATTTTCTTCCTTTGTTTGATTCGTTTTCTTGTGATATTTACTAATATTGTATACTTCTTGTCATCTCTAAATGATTTACGGTAATATGATTAACATATATTATTGATAGCTCGATTGACTTTCTAATTGGGTTGTTGGACGATGATGAAATATAGAATTTGTGGTGTCTATGGATTTTCTATTCTTATCATTGATTTCTGTATTTTTTATATACGTAATTTGTACAATGATTCATCACAAAGTAATCAAAAAAGGTATTGATTCTTCTTTGAGTGTTGTTAGATCGTTAAGTTTTTTCTCCACGGTTGCTACTCTTATAGGTATTCAGGTTGGAGGGGGACTGATAGTTGGTACAGCAGAAATGGCTTACAGTAATGGTTTGTATGGAATCTTTTATGCTTTGGGATTATCGCTCGGTCTGGTATGTTTATCATTTTTTGGAGCGGGGCAGCTTCGAGGAATGAATATACATACAATCCCTGAAATATTTGAAAAATACTATGATAGCTCGGTTTTACGATACATTGCGTCTATCGTATCTATTCTCGCGTTATTTGGTATATTTCTTGGACAAGTTATTGCTTCCAAGAAATTGTTGTATTCGATGGATGTAAATGGAGATTTTTTGTTCGCATGTATATGGCTGTTGATAGTATTGTACGTTGCATTTGGAGGTATGAAATTTATCTCTATTATCAGTAAAGTGCAAGTGTTGATTTTATTTGGAGTTCTGCTTTATATATTGATGTTTTTGATGCAAGAGTTTGATATAAAACCTATAGTTATGTCATCGCAGAGTATTTTGCCTGAAGGAATAGGGTATTCTGCCGTTTTAGTTCCGTTCCTATTCTTGTTTATTGAGCAAGATGTTGCACAGGTGTTATTTTCTGCAAAATCACCCTTTGTGGCCAGAATGAGCTCTTTGTTTGCAGGTATATTTGTATTATTTTTTGCAATGGTCCCAGTTTTTGTTGGTCTTGTTGCTAAGAGTGTGGATTGTTGTAAGATTAATAGTGTGTTATTAGATTTTATATCTCAATATTGTCCTAAATACGTTTCATCAATTATTGGTTTTTTTATTTTGACAGCGATAATTTCAACGGCTGATTCGATATTATTATCGATAAGTTCGATTGTGAGCTTTGATTTCTTTAAAGGTCGCAAGATGTGGTATATAAATGTTCTTGTAGGTGTTTTGGGTATAGTGTGCGCTTTCTCATTTCAAGATTTGATAATGGTTTTTGTTGAGAGTTATCGCATCATGATTTGTACTATATTTGTTCCTGTGGTGATGAGTTATTTCTCAAAATTGACCAGATCTTCTATTGGAGCATGGAGCGCTGTTATTAGTGGATTATTTACATATATTATGTTAAATGAATATTGTGAGTTGTTTTCTATTGTTAATCAGATGATTGCGTATTATCTTTTCTCAAAGATTCAGCGTATGAAGGAGAATAATTTATTCAATCGTTAGAGATTGTGATGATTTTGCTATAAATCTAATGCCCCCATCTTCTAGTAAATTTTTTAAAATTTTTTGAAAAAATGATTTTGTTGAAAGATTGTTTTTCTTTTTATTGCATTATACAATCTACCAAGCCCTTGTGATGGAATGGTAGACATAGTGGACTTAAAATCCACGGACTCCGGTCGTGCTGGTTCGAGTCCAGTTGAGGGCATGCCGAATTAGCTCAGTTGGTAGAGCAATTGATTTGTAATCACTAGGTCGTTGGTTCAAATCCGACATTCGGCACTGTTTATCGGTGAATTCTGATGTTTAGTAGTTTTGATATTATTATTTGCGAATTATTTTTACTCAATTGCATCTCATAGATGTGTTTTGAAGCGATAAAGTACTACCATATGGGGATTATATGACATATCATCATGAAAATGCTTTTATGGTTGTATGAGTCAAGACTTCGTAGTAAATGAAATTGATTGTGTTGATTTTTTGATAGAATTTAAGGCTTTACGTATGTGGAGTATTTCAAGTAAGTATTTGCGTGATATAGTTGCTTCAGTTTGTGAAGCACTCCCTTTTAAGATATCTAGAAGATTTTACGTGAGTTTTTATTTTTCAAATGATGATGAAATGATGAAATACAATAGTCTTTATCGTGGAAAGGATCATTCAACTAATGTTCTGTCTTTTGATGGTTATGAAAGTATATGTGAGTTGATGACAAAATGTGAAGAAGATTTATATCTAGGAGATATAATTCTCTCTTATGAAAAAATTAATGAAGAATCTAATGAAATTGGTTTTTCTAATCATTTAAATGATCTTATAATTCACGGCATGTTGCATTTATTTAAGTATGATCACGATAATGATGAGAATGAGAAGATTATGAATGAGATTGGTGCAAAATCTCTGAATATTTTTCAAAAATTATGATTCAAATATTTGTCGCCTTTGTGTTAGGAATATTGTTCGCTTTGTCATTTTATTCATTCTCGTTAGGATTTGTGTGTAGTGCTTTATTTCTGTTGGAGAATATTTTTAAAGATAAGGTTTATTGGTTTCAGTATTATTACTCATTTGCTTTTGGATATATTAGTTTCAGTTTATATTGGTTGATCTATCCATTCTTGATACTTAACTTAAGTGAATTATCGTTTCTGCTAGTGTTTTTTTGGTCTATTGTTGCATTTCCTATAGCCTTAGCCTTATATCTTCTGAGAGATTACCCATTCTATACAAAATCTATTGGGTTGGCTTTGTTTATGAGTGTTTATGAGCATTTGCTTGAATTGGCACATATTCCGTGGCTGTTGCTTGGACAGGCTATGAGGTTTGATTTGGTGCTGCTGCAAATTGTCAATTTGGGCTCGGTATATGTTTTGACATTTGTATCGGTAATTTTTTGGACAATTCCGTATTTGTTATTTGTGACTAAGAAGAAATTGCTGTGGTTTTTGCATTTATTTGTTTTTTTTCTTTTATACTATCTCGTATGTCTTTATTTGATGCATAACCACGAAAATGTTCATATAATTTGTGAAAATCCATCTGAAAATGACTATTGCTTTAAAGTTGTGCAGACAAATATGACTCAATCAGATAAAAACATGTCAAATCCTGCTATGTTATCGAATATTATTGAGAGAGAATCTTCATTTCCTATTCAAAGTAAAAGGAATATTTTAATTTTACCTGAAAGTATTTTTTTTGAACCTATTGATGCAAAGAGAGATTTCATATCAGTCGAAGGTTTTGATCTGATTTTTGGCGGAGTAAGGATGGATAATGATCTTCTATACAATTCAATGTTTTTTATTAACTCTAGTGTTAGTTATTATGATAAGGTGCATCTTGTGCCATTTGGAGAGTTTATCCCTATCTTTCAATCATTCTTTAAGAATACCTTGAATTTGGACTCTTTTGATTCTGGAGATCATGTTAAGTTGATAAGATTTGATGAACGATACTTTATCTTACCTATGATTTGTTATGACGTTATTTTTCAGCTTTATAAGAAAAAAATACATAATGATTATGAAAAAATACTAGTGATAGTTAATATTGCTAATAATGCTTGGTTTGGACGTTCTTTAGCTTTAAATAAATACTTTGAACATGCTAGATTGAGAGCGATTCAGTTGAGGTTGCCGATTATTGTTTGCTGCAATTCTGGTATATCTGGTCTAATAGACTCACTTGGGAAAGTGTTAATAAAATTTGCAGATAATTCTTATAATTCTTTCTCTTTTGGAATGGGAATGAAATGATATTAAGATGATTGCATATTCATTTTGAAAAAATGCATTGTGTTTGAAGATGTGTGCTACAATTCTGCGAATTCTTTATTGTGGTAATGAACACTCATTATAGTTTTGAAAAAGTGTTTGCGAACAGAAGTCGAAAATTTCATGCATCAGAGAATATAGTATCTGTGTTTAATGAAATATGTATTGATAAATACTTGAATGATGGAGTAGAAAATCGATCTGAAGATATTTCTTACAAATTGTTACTTGATTTTTTGGCTATTAATTCGACAAGCCAAATGTATATGGATGTTGGTTTTGGAGTTGGAGACAATATTCTGTATCAGCTCAAGAATAGCGATGCTTGCATATTGGGATGTGATCCATTTTTTAATGGTGCAATTAAATTGTGTCAATATATTAAAGTTGATTACTTAAAAAGAGTGAAAATTGTTTGCCAGCCTGTGGGGTTTTTACTATCTATGCTTCCGAATGAAGTATTAACTAAGGTATATGTTCTTTTTCCAGATCCATGGCCGAAGAAGCGTCATAATAAGAGAAGAATTTTTTCTAATGAATTTTTATCAGCTTTGACAAGAGTTATTAAGAAAGATGGAGAGGTTTATGCTGCGACAGATAATTTCGATTATGCTTGTATGATGCAGCATGTTATCAATGATTCCAGTGATTTTTTTGATGCAGCAATTCAAAGTTACTCTGAGGATTTGGCTCAGACTAAGTATATGAAAAAATCTGTGAATCAATGCTATTCTATATGTACGAAGAAGATATGAGCACTGAAAATGGATTTTTACTTGTGAAAAAGTAATTGTGTTTATTTTGGAATAACTTATTGCTTTTTTAATTGAACGATTTTGATTTAGGTTATAGATTATATATCTCTGACTGTTTCAGATATTAGCCGGTTACTCTTTATAAATCATTGAATTCTGCAATTTTAGTTTCTCCTCCTTTTATTTTATCTCCCGGTTTGACCAATATTTTGTATTTTGACTCTGAGAGATACAAATCCACACGGCTTCCAAATAAAATTATTCCGTATTCCTCCCCTTTTTTGCATTCCTCACCTTCTTGAGCGTATGATACTATTCTTCTTGCGAGTAACCCTGCAATTTGAGTGCAGATTATTTTCTCTAATCCATTTTCAATTACAATATGATTTTGCTCATTTACTTCGCTGGAAGCGTTATTCATTGCGTTAATAAATTTACCCTTTTGGTATAGAGTTCTTATAATTTTTCCTGAAGTTGGATACCTATTTACGTGTACGTCAAATATATTTAGAAATATGCTGATTCTTTGAAATTTTTGATTATTAGCGTACTCTTCAAGTCCTATTGGTAGATTTGTGACATTAATGCTCTTAATCAATCCGTCAGCAGGGCTAACCACTACATTTTCGTCTGGAATTTTTCTATTAGGATTGCGAAAGAATATTAGAAAAAATATTAGTGCTAAAACTGATATAAGAGATAGCGATTGAATGAAAATTATAGATATAAGTGATATCATCGCGCTGTATTTTATGAAAGGGATTCCTTCTTTATGAAATCTATTAAACATTTTATATAAATGAAATATTGTAATATTATGTATCATATTATTTAGTTTTTTCAATAAATCATGAGTTTAAATGAAAAAATTGACATGCTTAGATTGTATAGATCAAAGAATGTAGGACCTACAAAATTTCGTAAGCTTATTGATAAATATGGATCGGCAACTAAAGCCATAGAAGATATGAAGCAAGGTAGTGTCTTTGGAGTGCAAAACATCGTTTCTAGGCAAGCCGCAGAAAAAGAAATGGAATCTGTTGAGAATTTTGGAGCTCAGTTAATTTTTTATAACGATGATTTATATCCTGAACTCTTAAAAAATATATACGATTCGGATTGTATTCTGACAGTGAAAGGTAATATTGATCTCCTAAAAAAAGAAAAAGTTGCAATAGTTGGTGCAAGAAATGCATCTGTAGCAGGAAAACAATGGACAAGTCAATTTGCAAATAAATTAGGGAAGCACAATTTTGTTATTGTTTCTGGAATGGCAAGAGGAATAGATACAGTTGCTCATACAAGTACTATTAAGACTGGGACTATTGCGGTTTTTGGTTCTGGAATCGACAAGGTATATCCATTAGAGAATACATCTCTGTATAAAGATATTTCTCAGAACGGTCTTATTGTATCTGGATTTGCTTTTGGAGAAGAGCCTCACGCACGAATGTTTGTGAAGAGGAATCAACTTATTGCAGGATTAAGCTGGGGAGTTATAGTTGTTGATGCAAGTATAAATTCTGGGTCGATCATTACTGCGAAATATGCAATTGAGGCTGGGCGAGATGTGTTTGTTGTGCCAAATCATCCTTTTGATATTAGATCAAGAGGAGGAAATGCACTGATAAAGGAGGGTGCTCATCTTTTGGAGGATGTGGACGATTTCTTGTCTGTTTATTCACATATTGGGAGGCGATTTATAGAGAATAATAAGCCGATTGTTATGAATACAGTTGAAAAATTAGCAATAAAGAGTATAAAAAATTTCGAAAAAAAATCATTAACAACAGATGGTTGCTCAAAATCAAGGGATAAGATTTTAGAGTTGTTGAGTAATGTACCTTCATCAATCGATAAGCTTGTCGATTTAAGTGGATTGAGTTTGGAAGAGCTTTTTGATGTGATAAACGAATTGGAGCTTGAAGATTTGATTGAGCGTGATTCTAGTGGAATGGTAATTTTGCGATATCAGTGATTAAGTGTTTAGTGAGTGAAAATTTGTTTAATTTCATTGGGTTCTTAATTATATTCTTTATGATTTGCAATTATGACTATTGCTCTTTCATAAAAATTTTCCTATAAAATCCTATATTGTGTTTATCTAAGTAAGTTTTGAAATTACTAGTAGTTGAATCGCCGTCAAAAGCAAAAATTATAGGGAAGTATATTGGCCAAGATTACAAGGTTATTTCTAGTGGTGGGCATATTCGTGAGTTGCCATCAAAAAATGGTTCTGTTGATGTGAGTGATTTTTCTATGAGTTGGATTTTGACTGAGCGTGGTAAAGGGTTTGTAAAAGAGGTGAAGAAGTATCTCTCTGATGTGTCAAATATAATTTTAGCAACTGATCCTGATCGAGAAGGTGAAGGAATTGCTTGGCATATATCAGAAGTTATAAAAGATATCAAACAATCAAAATCTACTGTGAATGGTAGAAGTATGCAAAGAATATCTTTTAATGCTGTTACGAAAAAAGATGTGATTAATGCAATACACTCCCCTAGAGAAGTAGATATGTGCTTGGTTGATGCATACAAAACACGTTTGCGAATAGATTATTTGTTTGGATTTAATATTTCTCCTGTTTTATGGCGAAAATTACCTGGTAGTAAATCAGCTGGTCGTGTGCAATCTGTTGCATTGAGATTGCTAGTTGAGAGAGCTCAAGAAATTGCAAAGTTTGTTGCACAAGAATATTGGACTATTGATGGTAAATTCAGTCTGCCTTTAGTGAACGATCTTTTGATGCGTCTTGTTGAGTTTGATGGAAAGAAACTCGATAAATTGGATATCAAAAATGAAGAAATGGCCCTGAATATTGAAAAATCGCTCAAAAGACAGAGTTTTTTTATCAGTGATATTCAAGATTCAAATATTAAGAAAAATCCCAATCCTCCATTTAATACAGCGACTCTCCAACAGTCTGCAGTGAATGAGTTAAATATGCGTGCTGTGCGCGTAATGAGAATAGCGCAAGACCTATATGAAGGTATGGAAATTAATGGAGAAATGCAGGGATTAATAACTTATATGCGTACTGACAGCATTGTTATGAGTGATGAAGCGATTGTTGAGTGCAGAAAAAATATCTCTGATTTGTTTGGTGATAAATATGTATCAGAATCCATTCGTGTTTATAAAAGTAAGGCAAAGAATGCGCAAGAAGCTCATGAAGCAATTCGTCCAACCGATTTTTCAAATACTCCCGATAAAGTACGTGCATTTTTGTCTGATGAGCATTTTCGTGTTTATGATATTATATGGAGAAGAGCTGTAGCATCACAAATGGCTAGCGCTCTATTAGTTTCAAGAAATATAAAAGCAAGCAGTAAAGATGGTGCTACTTTTTCTGTCAGTGGATCAAAGATATTATTTGATGGATTTTATATAATCTCAAGAGATAAGAATAATGAATCATTCCTTCCTGATGTAGAAATTCATTCTAAACTTAATGTAAATGAATTTTTAAAAGACCAGCATTTTACTAAGCCATCTCCAAACTATACAGAAGCGAGTTTGGTAAAGAAATTAGAAGAAATTGGAGTTGGACGACCAAGTACCTATGCTAGAATATTTCAAGTTTTGATCGATCGAGAATATGCATTTTATGATGGCAAGGCAATGATTCCTCACTATCGTGGCATAATAGTTACTCAGTTTTTGATACATTTTTTTGCGAAGTATATTGAATACGATTTCACTGCAGAGATGGAGAATGCTCTAGATGAAGTGTCTTCTGGTAACTTAAATGCTAATGATTTGATGAAGACTTTCTGGACTGATTTCTCTAAAACTGTTATGGATTCATCATCGATTCAAATATCTCAAGTCCTATCTGTTTTGCAAAATGAATTGAGCTTCTTGCTTTTTCCTCAAGGGGATGCAAGTAAAATATGTCCGAAATGTAATTCTAGTCTCGAACTTCGATTAGGTAAAATCAATCCATTTATTGGATGTTCGGCTTATGCAAATGGAACTTGCTCGTATGTTCGCTCTTTAGATGGAGAAGAATCAAATAGTAATTTAAAAAATCAGCATGGATATGATATAGAAATTGTACCTGGACCTTACGGTAAATATTTACGAGTGTCTTTTGATGGAAAAATGAAAAATATATCGCTAACAGGAATTAATGATGAAATTACTCCTGATAAAGCGATTTTTCTGTACAATTTGCCAGCAAACCTTGGAGAATATAATGAATCTCCTCTTGATCTATGTATAGGAAGGTTTGGTCCATATGTGAAAAATGGTAGTATTATGGCTTCGCTTAAGAAAAATGACAATGTTTTTGACATTACATTTGAGAGAGCTGTCGATCTTATATATGAAAGGGCAAACAAGGTAGTTACAGAGAATTTTGTACGAAAAAAAACTGCTGTGGCTAAGAAGAAATATTCTGCTACTCGCAAGAAAAAAGAGTAGTGTGTCGAGATTTATGCTTTCTAGCTATTGTTTGTTTGAAGTAGCGCTTTGTTGCAAATTAGAAACATTGCGATCTGTCCATATGTTTTGTAAAATTCCTTTTCTAGCTATTATTTATGTTTGATAATTCAGAAAGTATTTCTGCAAGTAAATTAAAGCGTATAAAGCAACTGAAGGAAAAAATTACATATTATGATGCTATGTATTATGGAAAGAATGTTTCTGTGATTCCTGATAAGGAATATGACTTGCTTAAATGTGAATTGGAGAGCTTGTTTGAAGATATTACCATTGGACGTGGCATTGATGCAGATAATAAAATTCGTCATTTAGCTCCTGTCTTATCATTGAAAAATGTCTACTCGAGAGATCAGTTAGCTGCGTTTGTTGATAGAATACAAAAATCATGTCCTGATGGGAACATAGAATTTGTTGGAGAATTGAAAGTTGATGGATTGACTTTGATCATTAAATATGATCAGCATCATGCTATATCTTTTGCGACGAGAGGAGATGGCTCTTGTGGAGAAAATGTAAAAGCAAACGCGATTTATATTCAAAATATTCGTCATAACTTAATGCAAAATTGTGTTGAAGTGAATGATTTTAGCAAATTCATTAGTAATACTGATGAACTTTTTTTTCGAAATGAATCATTTTTTGATTCTCATGATTTTAAGAATTTTCATGATATTAACTCTGTGTTTGAGGTGCGCGGAGAGGTTTATCTAAATAAAAATGACTATATTGCAATAAATGAATTGTGTAAAGGGAAATTTTCAACATCGCGACATGCTGCATCTGGATTGCTTAGGCAAATTAATGCATCTGTTGAAGATCAAAAGAAATTACGTTTTATGGCACATGGTTTTTTTGGTGATTTTTATGAATTTACGAAATACACTCAGGTTATGTCTGTGTTGAGTAATTGTGGAATTGAATGTGTTCCAAGAAGAATATGCTCCAATCTCACTGAAATGGTTGAATTTTATGAGCATATTGCAAAAATTCGTGATAATTTACCTTGTCATATCGATGGAATAGTATTTAAAGTTAATGATTTGAATTTACAGAGTGTTATTGGCTCATCGGGAGCATATCCTCGGTATGCTATAGCATATAAATTTGACGCAAACATAGGGGTGTCTAAGTTAATTAATGTTTCTTGGCAAGTTGGAAGGACTGGACAGGTGACTCCTGTAGCTAATATAGAGACAATTAACTTAGGGGGGGTGAATATATCAAATGTTACGCTACATAATTACCAAGAAATCGTCAATATGGAAATGAAAATAGGAGATTACATCACTGTTGAAAGAGCTGGCGATGTGATACCTCACATTATTGGTGTGAGAAAAGCAAATATTACTGAAAGCAATAAGCATTCAGATATAAGATGTCCAAATCTCTGTCCTTGTTGTAAAACTCCCCTGCGTTACGAATCTCCATTGCTTTTTTGTGAAAATCCAAATTGTAGAGATAAGAAAATTGCATCGATACTTCATTTTGTTTCGCGAGATGCTATGAACATAAGTGGACTCGGAGTCAAAAATGTTCAATACCTATACAAAGCTGGCGCTCTTCAATCTTTTGTGGATATCTTTAAACTGAATCGTACTGTATTGAGCAGGTTTTGGAAAGATAAGTCAATCGATAATTTGCTAAAAGAAATTGATAATGCGAAAAATACGACTTTTGATAGATTTCTATACGCAATTGGTATTCGTGGAGTCGGAAAATTTACTGCAAGAATTATTGCAAACAAGTATAAATCGGTAAATGACTTCTTAAAAATGTTTGATCATATAAACCAATCTGATTTTGTAGCTAAAAAAGAATTCATAGCATCAAACTTAAGTGAAATTCATGGAATCGGATCTGTTGTGGCAAATGAAATTGTTGCTTTTTTTTGCAAACACTATTTTGATGTGTTAGCTCTATTGCAATTTCTTTCTATTGAAGATTACAATACAGAAACTCTACCTTTAGATAACAAAAGAATTGCAATAACAGGAAAGTTTTCGCTTGGATCTAGATCTTATATTTTGAATATTATATCAAAATTTGGTGGGATTTATACGACTACTATCTCCAAGAATACAGATATTTTGCTTACAGGTGATGGAGATGGCAGTAAATTGCAAAAAGCATTGAAATTTGGTGTCCAGATCATGAATGAAAATGAATTTGCAATTATTACAAAAATGCTAAAGTGATTTTTTCATTTGCATCTTTATAATTTTCAATTAGCTTGATCTGCTTTTGTTAGTCATGCTTCTTCTGAAGAATATGAATGTTTTGATCTAAAATGAATTGTTGATAAAGTTTCAACTTCTATTATTTACCTTAAAGTAAAAATGCATTTAAGTGTGAATAGCAAAATGTAAAGTCTTTTGTGATAATTTTCTATCTGATTATTTTGTCCATTCATTTTACTTTCAGTTCACATTTATATATCTCTCAAATTTTTGTTTGTCTGCGAGAAATTCCCTCATTCTAATTAAATAGTTTTATAATGTATAACTGAATTAATTTGTTTGTAGTCCATTTTCAAGTGCTTTTTCTAAAAATTCTGATATATCTCCGTTGAGTATATTTTGTGCATCAGACCGTTCTAAGTTAGTTCTATTATCCTTAACCATTTGGTATGGTTGTAATACATATGATCTTATTTGATTCCCCCACTCAATATTTTTCTTGGAGGAATTTTTCTTCTGAAGATCACTCATTTTTTTTTCTAGTTCAATCTGATACAATCTCGATTTTAGCATTTTCATAGCTTCAGCTTTATTTTTATGTTGCGATCTGTCATCTTGACATTGCACAACAATGTTTGTTGGAATGTGAGTTATTCTTATTGCAGAATCAGTCTTGTTAACATGCTGTCCACCTGCTCCAGAAGCGCGAAATGTGTCAATGCGTAAGTCTTTTTCTTGTATTTGAATTTCAATAGAATCGTCAATTTCAGGATATGCCCAAACTGATGAAAAGCTGGTGTGTCTTCGTGAAGATGAGTCGAATGGAGATATTCGCACCAATCTATGCACACCTGATTCAAATTTCAGCCACCCATATGCATGAGTTGATGATTGATTGATAATCTTTATGCAGATGTTTTTTATTCCAGCTTCTTCTCCTTTGAGTTGATTAACAATCTCAACAGAATATCCAGATTTTTCCGCCCATTTTATGTACATGTTTGATAACATTTCCGTCCAATCTTGAGCCTCTGTTCCGCCTGCGCCTGAGTTTATTTCAAGGAAGCAGTTACAGTCATCTCCTTCGCTTGATAAAAAGCATATTATGCTGCTTCTTTTTACTTGCGCAAGCAAAGTTTCTGCATCTGAGTATAAATTATTAATAAATTCATCGGAATCATCCATTTCGAGAAATTGCTCTATGTCCTCAAGGGATTTTCTGAAATTGTTGTACATTGAAATTGTCTTTTGCAGATAGTCAACTTCTTTACTCAGAGATATTGCTTGAGATGGATTGTCCCATAAAGATGGATCAGAAAGTGTGTCTTGTAAGCTCGTTAATGTTTCTGTTTTTTGATTAATATTGAGACTATTACTCATCATATTGAGTGTTTTTTTTACCTCATTTAGTATGTCTTTTATTTCGATCTTCATCTATTGGCATGTCATGATTGAATCATATTATCACATCATTTTTATTCAGTGAATTTTTTGAATTTATGAATGTTATTAATTAATTTTTTTAAAAATTGCTTTAGTGGATAAATGTACATCGCATTCAATTATATCTTTGTTTTGAATTTGTCTTTCATCTCTTTGATAAATGTAGATTGTGTTTTTCACTAGATTTGATATGTTATTTGGTTCATAAATTTCTGCAATGATATGAATTGTTGATCATCATATGATTCTACTGTTTCTTTAGCTTCTCTTGATAACTCTGAATGTCTATCTAAATCAGCAAAATTGAATATTTTGAATTCTCCACTTTGTGCTGTTCCATAAAATTCGCCCGCACCTCTTAGTTCAAGGTCTTTAGTTGCAATTACAAATCCATCATTAGTTTCTCGCATTATGTTCAGTCTTTCTTTGATTTTTTGACCAAAAGCGTTGCATAGTAAAAAACATACAGATTGCTTGTCATTTCTGCCGACTCTGCCTCTGAGTTGGTGCAATTGTGATAATCCAAACCTCTCTGCATTTTCTACAACTATGAATGTTGCATTTGGAATATCGATTCCAGTTTCGATTACTGTTGTGCATAAAATTAATTTCTTATCGCCTTCTTTGAATTTTTGCATTATAGAATTTTTTTCATCTTCTGGAATCTCGCTGTGTAGTATTGATATACAAGATATGTCGATTTGTTTACTTCTTTTAAATATTTCTATTCTGCTTTCTATTGAGCTCATCTCTTCGTTTTCCTTTATTGATGGGCATACCCAATAACCGCATTCTTCATTTTTTATTTTGTCGAATATGTGATTTAAGAGACTCTCCTCTTTGTTTTTATGAATGATATATGTTTTTATTTCAAATCGATCTGGGAGTTTTTGTTCGATTTTTGACAAATTGATAAATCCAGATAAAGTATGCTCGAGAGTTCGAGGGATTGGAGTCGCGCTCATTATTAGCATGTTGACTTGCTTGTTTATGCCTTTTTCGTAAATAGCATTTCGTTGAGATACTCCAAATTTGTGCAATTCATCGATGATTACGTATTCAAGATTATGAAATTTAATTTTATTTGAGAAAAGCGAGTGAGTTCCAAATATTACTTGAATTTGGTTGCTAAATATTCCTTCTCTGATTTTTGTCTTTTCCTTTTCTTTCATCGATCCTGTTAGAAGGGTAGTTGTAATCTTTATTAAAGTCATTTTCTGTATCGTTTTTATGAAATTTTCGTAGTGCTGTCTGGCTAAAATTTCAGTTGGACAGATAAATGCAATTTGAACATCATGTTCAGCAAAACTTAATATTGATAGAAAGGCGATTATTGTTTTTCCACTACCTACATCTCCGTGAAGTACTCTGTATGTAATTAGATTATTTGCTAAATCTTTGTCGATTGTATGTAGTGCATTCCGCTGTGAAGGTGTAAGCTCTTTTATTCCGTAATTTTGCAAAAATTCCTGTCGAATGGATTCATTTGGACTATAAATTCTGCACTTTTGTGTTGTTGTTTGATTGTGTAGGTAGTGAAATAACAGCTCATCAAAAGCAAGACGATTTATTGCTAATTTGTATTGTTCATCATTTTTTGAGAAATGTAGGTTCAAGATTGCTTCTTTCCATGTTGGAAAATTAAATCTTTCTACTATTTTGAGTGGAATCCATTCATCGATCTCTGGAATGTCTATTGATTTTATAAATTTTACTATGTCATTTGATGTTAAACCGTAAGGAAGAGAGTACTGAGATATTCTTTGATTTGTTTCTACTCTTGAAAAAGTTGGATGTATGAATTTTAGTAAAACTCTTTGATTTGTGATTGTTTTTTCGTACTTTCCGCTCACAATCCCAAAAGATGATGTGATAGAGCGCACTGAATTTATGTGAAAAAATACCATTTCGATATCTATGTGATTTAATGTTTGGCATGGATGATCATGCTCAATATCATCAGCAATTTTTCCTCGAAGAATGAAGTGTTTTTTATTGACGCTAGTACTTCTGTTGATTTTGATATTGCACACTCGAATGCTTGCACATTCCTTTGATTTGCTTATGAATTTGAAATCTTGACTTTGCATTAGTGGAAATTCGAATATTCTTATTGGCTGAAAGAATAATAGGTCTAATATTGTATGAATACCTATTCTTTTCATCAATGGTAATTTTTTTGGCCCAACATTTTTGCAATGAGAAATGTCTTGAAATAACACTTGCAAAGTGATCATGAAATGAGTTTGAATGAATTTTATAACTTATGAAAAGAAAGATCACTATTTTTGTTTAGTTTCTTATATTACGAGATTTTTGTTAATTAAGAATCTGTATAAAAAACTAAAATTTTTGAATGAGCGAGAAGATTGAACCGATATTTTTTGAAAAACAAAGCTGAGATTGCGCAGATTGTATTCTTTTGTGTTTTTAGTCTACTTAGTGAATAGAATTTATTGCTCCGATCTATGATTTTACGTATTTTTCTAGTTCACTTTGAGTGCATAACCCTAATTTAATAGGATTGTGAGCGATGACGCTTTTGAGTTTTCCTCCTCTGTTTTTGATTGTTCTAACCATATCGATCGAAGAGTTACTCAATTTTGCTATGACTTCATTTTCTAGCGATGGATATTTTTTGAGCAGCCAAATTATTGCACTTATGCTATCATTTGTTGTTATATGATTGCTTTTTGCTGGTTTGTAATGAAATTTGTATTTCTCATCGTTTGATGCGATTAATATTGCATCTTCATCTCTTTCGCATCTATGAATTTCTTCAATTGTAAGTTGCCCGTTCTCAATTGGGTTTAGACCTTCCTTTATATCATGATTACCATCCGCCATGCTTTGTATCTCGATTATGCTCAAAGAGCAAAATTGGGATATTTGCTCAAAAGTCAGAGATGTATTTTGTATTAGCCAAATAGCTATCGCTTTTTTAGATAGAATCTCTACCATCTGTTTATGAACATGTTATGGAGTAATTATATTACAATAAATCATACAATGGAACACGCTTGAGAGGACTTGAACCTCCGACCGCAAGATTAGGAATCCTGTGCTCTGTCCATCTGAGCTACAAGCGCATGAGCTAACTATACCATAGCCTCTTAGAGTGTTCCAGACTTTGCAAGTTTATAAAAATTTTCGACGAAGTTAATGACTTCTTGTTGAAACTATATTAAAATCAAAAAGTCGTGTTTTTTATAACTTTTACAGGAGGTTACCGATGTCTTCTTCGAATTTAAGATTGATAGATGATTGTTTGTTAGTGTGTATTTTGAAGTCAGAAAGCAAAAGCGGAATTATATTCCCAGATACATCTGATAAATCTCAAGTTGCAAGAGTTCTAGAGGTTGGGCCAGGGAAAATGGATGGAAAGGGAGAAACTAGAGTCGCTCTTGACATCAAGAAAGGGGATATGATTCTTCTTAGAAAACATGCTGGAACTGATGTTAATTATCAGGAATTATCAGATTTTGGTTTGAATTTGTCTATTCCTGCTGATTCTAGTAGAGTTGCAGTTATTCGTTACTCAGACGTGTTGTTAGTGTTTTAATTTTGGAGGTGATATATGGCTGGAGTTGAAATCGTAAGTGGAAATGTCGGCATTGATAGAATTTTGAGTGGTGCGAATAAGATTACTGATGCTGTAAAGGTTACTTTGGGTCCTAAAGGTAGAAATGTTATTATTGCAAAAGAATACGGTGCGCCTGATATTACAAAAGACGGAGTAACAGTGGTTAAAGCTATTGAATTCTCTGATGCTGTTGAAAATATTGGAGCGCAATTGATTCGCTCAGCAAGTTCAAAAACAGTTGATGAAGCAGGAGATGGTACTACTAGTGTTGCTATTTTGACTAATGCTTGTATGCAGAGTATGGCAACAGTTTGCAGAGATCGTAAGGTCAATCAGGCTAAAGTTAGGCTAGGGATGGAAAAAGCTAGAGATAAAATATTGGAGCAATTGAGAGCTATGGCAGTGAAGGTCTCAAATGAAGAATCTGTCAAAAATGTTGCGACTATATCTGCAAATGGAGATGATTCTCTTGGGCAGCTCGTAGCTACTGTTATATCTAAAACAGGAATGGACGGAGCTGTTACAGTTGAGTCAGGAAAATCCCTCAATACAGAGATAGAGGTTGTACAAGGATTGCAGTTTGATAAAGGTTATATTTCTCCTTATTTTTGTGGATCTGATTCAGTGGTGTGTGAGTTGGAAAATCCGTACATATTGATATTTGATGGCAAGATTTCATCTGCTGCTTCTATTGTTGCGGTTTTGGAAGGTGTGCTGAAGTCAAATAGATCACTTTTGATTATTGCTGATGATGTTGATGGAGATGCTCTTACTGTGCTTATTGTTAACAAATTACGTGGTGCATTGAAGGTTTGTGCTGTGAAATCTCCAGGGTTTGGCAACAGAAAAGATGAATTAATGCAGGATATTGCGATAATGACAAAGGGTAAGGTGTTTTCTTCTAAATTTGGAGATAAGCTTGATGCTATAGGATTATCCGATCTCGGTTCTGCTGAAAGCATAAAAGTGACTAAAGATAGTACAGTGATTGTTGGAGGTAAAGGTGATAAGGCTGATGTTAATGCTAGAGTTGCTCAGATAAAGTCACTTCTTGACAATGAGACTAGCGAATATGAAAGAGAAAAACTTCAAGAAAGAATTGCTAAATTATCAGGTGGAGTTGGTGTGATAAAAGTTGGAGGCGCAACTGAAATTGAGGTAAAGGAGAAGAAAGATAGATTAGATGATGCATTGCGTGCGACAAAATCGGCGATGGAAGGTGGAATTGTTCCTGGTGGAGGAATTGCTCTTTTGAGATGTCGAGATGCTTTGAGTCAATTGATGAAGTTGGAAGATTCTCCTGATATTAAATTGGGTGTTCAGATAGTTTACGATGCTCTGTCTTTGCCTATAGAGACAATTTTATTTAATGCTGGTGAAAAGTCTGATTTGATTGTGGATAAGATAATGAGCTCGCCTGATACAAATTATGGATTCGATGCAAGTCGCGGTGTATTTTGTGATATGATCAAGTCCGGCATTATAGATCCTGTCAATGTCACGATAAGTGCAATAAAGAATGCAATATCGGTTGCTTCTACTGCAATAGGAACTGAAGTTGTTGTGTCCAAGGATAAAGAACAGACTCCAAAAGATACTAGTCCGATGGGTCCATATTAATTCTGATTGTAATTTTGTTGGTTTTTTTGGTGAAGCTGGTGGAGTCTTTCGATAATTTGCTCAGTTTTGGTGGAGTTTTTCAATAATTTGCTCAGTTTTGGTGGAGTTTTTCAATAACTTGCTCAGTTTTGGTGGAGTCTTTCAATAATTTGCTCAGTTTTGGTGGAGTCTTTCAATAATTTGCTCAGTTTTGGTGGAGTTTTTCAATAATTTGCTCAGTTTTGGTGGAGTTTTTCAATAATTTGCTCAGTTTTGGTGGAGTTTTTCAATAATTTGCTCAGTTTTGGTGGAGTCTTTCAATAATTTGCTCAGTTTTGGTGGAGTTTTTCAATAAAATATTGATATTTTTTATTTTTAATATATGGATTTTTTATTTATTTCTAGTATTTCGTTCATTCGTTTGTATTTGTATTGGCTCAGAATACATAATCTTCTAATAACAACAGGTTCTGTATCTATAAAGGCAATATTTCTCTAAAATACTTCTAATAGACTTAAAAAATTGATGGATTGAGCTTCAAATGATTATTCATCGTTTGTCTAATCAAGTGAGTTGCTCAATCTGTGAATGATTGCAAATTCTGATAAATAATAGAGCGTACTTTTCTGAGTAATATTTAATACAGTTTAAATTCCGAGGAAGGATTTTTATTACGAGCATGAATTGTTGTTAGTGCAGCAGTGAACATACGTATTTGAGGTTTTTAGCAAAAGATGTAAAGTGATGGTAATAAATTTTTGTTATTTAGCTATGTTGATAAACAAATCTACAGAAAAATTAATATGGAAAATATATGAATGCAGTAAAGTAATTGTTTTGTATAACATATTATACTGATTATCCTCAGAAGTTGGTTGATGCTTGTATATTTAGACTAGATTTAAATTCTGATTCAAAATGCAATTTTTCATATATTCTTACAAGTGCTAATATCACATTCTCTAGTAATACTATATCTTTAAATATCTACAAATTTGCTTATCTTCAGCTGGAGGTATTTCGCTTGTCGATCACTGAGGTATTATTTAATGGGCCATTGATCTTCTTTAATAAAAGAAATCGCCTGACCTGTAAGAAATTTTTCTGCATCATATGCTATTTTTGTTGCTTTATCTAATGAGTTAATCA
Organism: Candidatus Gromoviella agglomerans; assembly: GCF_021065005.1. Taxonomy (GTDB): domain Bacteria; phylum Pseudomonadota; class Alphaproteobacteria; order CAJXXZ01; genus Gromoviella; species Gromoviella agglomerans. The sequence continues at coordinate 336,787 of NZ_CP069247.1, read as the reverse complement.
AATCATCAATACCGTCTAATTTTATTGTTTCTGCATTTTTATTTACAGATTTTGACTTTAACAGTGCTAAGGCAACGCTGAGTTTTTTATAATGTACTTGATCACTCACATTTTTCCATGAATCATAATTCAAGAATTGTTGTGCATATTCTGTCTTCTTTTGTGATTTATCGTCTTTAAGATTCCTAAATAATACAAGTCGAGTCTCTTTATCTGTGGTTATAAGAAAATTATATTGAAGAGTTACACATACATTTTCTGTAAATTTATCCAATGCATTGAATAACTCAATTATTTTGTCCAAAGGTGTTCTTTTCATTTGTAGATATGGTGCAATATCAGCAATACTCAAGATATCAAACATAGTAAGTTTGGTCGTATACTGAGCTTTGTCCCATACAAACCCTCTCATGGCTACATTATTTTCAAGTAATTGCTTTGTATTGTTTTTATCTTTATCTTCCATTTGACTCCATTTATTGATTTTATCCAATTCTTTATTGGCCTTGTCGACTTCATCAATAATTTGCCTAGATATGTTTTCAATGTTTGTTAAGAAAATATTTTCTTTATCTTTCATCGCATCGATTACATACTGAATATCTTTTCCATATCTCACTAAATAATTGATTGAATGCTTGTTCTTCCATATAAAATCTATATCAAACTGATTGATCTCAATAATTTTATTAATGAGGATCTGTATCCTTTGATGGTTCTTGTGTACAAATGCATTTATCTTCTCTTTTTCTTGCGGTGCAATTGTATGAGGATCGTTCATCCTATCTAAGATAGATTGAGTATCATTCAAGTAAATCAATTCAACATCATCTTGTACTGATTTTTGAGGTATGATCAGGCTCTTTGTAATATTTTCGATTTCCTTATTATCGCAGTTCAATTGTTTGAGGGTCATCGATTTGTATATGTCTTTTGGATTTTGATCCATTCCATTAGTATTTAGCATTCCTAATACTAAACTTAAGCAAATGATATTTAATGTAATTTTCATGAAAGACAATAAAAAGTTAACTTCTGAAGTTTACAATCAAAGATTATCAATTGCAACGACTATTCTTTAGTGCAGTCTATAAGCCGGGTTCTGTTTATGAGGTCATTCATCTGAGAAGTTGATTACTCGACTCCTTATGCGACTTACCCGAGCTCACATCTGAAAAGAGATGATTTTGAGCTCATATTTAGTCTTGCTCCCAGTAGGGTTTGCCGATCATTCTTGTTACCAAGAACATGGTGTGCTCTTACCACGCCGTTTCACCTTTACTCTTAAAGAGTAGTCTACTCTCTGTTGCACTTTCCCTAAATCTAGCGATTTGCTGGACGTTATCCAGTACTGTCTTTTCATGGAGCCCGGACTTTCCTCTGTACAAAATACAGCAACCTCTCAACTGCAATATAGATTCGCATGTTTTTGTTAAATTTGCAATGCATAATGAGAAACAATAAGTTTATTATTGAATTACAAATCAAATAAAATTCCACTTTAATACAGTCATTCAAGATTAATAGCTAAGTTTATGCTGTTCTCTAAAATAAATTTCTATTCCTGTTGATTTCTTGTGTTTATACAGATCAAATAATATACTTTATGCACATTGCTGAGTATATTTTATGAATTTAAGTATAACGATTGTTTTGCGTTATCTTTTCCCATTCTTTTTTAAGTCTGCTGTTCAATCTCAGCAAAAGAAGATCTTATCGTTTTCAAGTGGATTTGCTGTGTTTGCAGTCTCATTAAGTGTAGCCATTTTAATAATCGTTACATCCATTAGTAATGGTTTTAGAACTGAGATGATAAAGCGAATTTTGGGATTTAATGGTCATATATCATTATCAAATGCAAATCATAAACTTTATAATTATGAAGATATTCTTACTCAGATTAAGCAAAATTCAAATGTAGTTGATGTTTATCCTGTGGTGAAGCAGCAGGTTATTGTTTCAGCTGAAGAAGCTAGTGGAGCAATATTGTATGGCATAAGTATTCGAGATCTTCAAAATCGTCCATTGATTAAAGATTCCGTTGATGCAGATACCATGAAAGCTTTCATTGAGAATGAGAACGCAATAATTATTGGATCGAAATTAGCGGCTTTTTTAGATCTCAAACTTGGAGATGTTGTGATGGTAATTTGCCCTCAAGATAAGAAAATTAATTTGGCTAATATGATGCCAAAGATTCGTTACATGAAATTTGTTGGGACATTTGATGTCGGTATGAGTGATTATAATTCAAGCTTTGTGTTCGTGCATTTGAAGAAATCTCAAGATATGTTTTCTATGCAAGGAGCTGTAAATGATTTAGATGTTTTTACGAAAGATCCTGATATGGTATCGGACTACAGATTTGATATTCAGATAATGCTATCAAGAATGGATGATAGATTTTTAATTAATGATTGGAAGCTCTCAAATGAGACATTTTTATCTGCCATAAATATGCAAAAAACAGTTATGATGTTGGTGTTTTGTCTAATCATTTTGATTTCGACATTTAGTGGTATAGCGTGTATCGTCAATCTCATTCAGTCAAAGCAAAAGGAGATTGCAATCTTGAGGACTATAGGTTATTCGAGACTTGGAATTATTACATTGTTTTTTATTGCTGGCTTGGTTGTGGGTATGGTTGGAGTGATCATTGGGATGTTTGTTGGATTATTTGTATCATTTAATGTTGATATTTTGGAATCTGTATCTAAAAAAATTTTATTTCTCGATTATTTGGAAATAGGGAAACTTCCATGTGTAGTTGATTCATTTGATGTCTTCATGATATGCATGATTGCTTTTTTTATGACTGCTTTATCTGCTATATACACTGCTTTTAAGGCAGCAAAGATAGAACCAGTTGATATTTTGAGATCTGAATGAGTGGAGTATCATGATGATGAAACTATTGAATATTTCAAAGAAATTTGGAGATAAAGTTGTGATAAATGACTTCTCTCTATCAATCGATAAGTCTGAGATATGTGGATTAGTTGGAGAGTCTGGCTCTGGTAAATCAACTATATTGCAAATAGCTGGTCTTTTAGATCGCCCTTCAAGTGGAGAGATATTACTTTCTCAAGAAATTATGTTCGACATTGGACTGAAATTTAATGCTAGTCAGATAAATTGTGCAAATTTGGTTGATGTTGATAAAGCGAAAATTCGTAATCGAATCTTCGGATTTGTCTACCAATTTCATTATCTTATGTCTGATTTTTCTGTGATCGAGAATGTGATTATGCCTGCATTGATATCTGGAGAAAGTGAATGTTCAGCTAAAAAACGAGGAATGGAAATTTTAAGTAGATTTAATATGTCAAATAAGGCAAACAATTCTCAATCATCTTTATCTGGTGGAGAGAGGCAAAGAGTTGCTGTTGCTAGAGCTCTTATAAATGATCCGAAAATTCTGTTAGCAGATGAACCAACTGGAAATTTAGATGAGCAAAATGAAAAGGATGTATTTTCCATAATTCGAGAAATATCATCTAGTACAGGTATGGCGGCTTTAATTGTTACTCACAGTCCTTATTTGATTGAAGAGGTAGATAAAATTATTAGGGTTAACAAAAATGATTAGTCAAATTTGTGGAATTTTGCCTTTCATAATAAGTTTATTTGGTTGTTTGAATTTAAAAATTTTTGATAGAGTGTATCGTCAATTTTTTATCACTTTCTCGTTATTTGCTCTATCTTGTTTGATTCTTTGCGAATTGCCTTTTTTTATCAACCTGGGCGGATGGTCAGATGGAATTAGATTATTTATTAATGATGATGCATTAATGCTTTGGGGCATGACTTGTTTTGTGATCTACTTGTGTTACGAAGAAAAGCTCAGAGTATTTTACTTTTTTATGTCATTTGCTATATATGGTCTGGTCGTGAGTGATGATTTTTTTAATATATACGTTTGGCTCGAAGTGATTTTGTTTGCTACATGTGGTCTTATGTCGCGGGACTCTGACATTTCTTCTTATATGATAATAAATCTATTCTCTACAGCTTTTATATTAATTGGAATTGGAATTATTTATAGAGTGCTAGGTTTTTTGAACATTCATATAGTAACTTTAATGGGTTGTCAACAATCTCCTTATATTGACTTATCTACAGCGATGATTTCTATAGGATTTTTGATTAAAATGTTTGCTTTCCCTTATATTTTTTGGACACAAAGTGTTTATTGTTCAATAGGGGACAAGGTTTTTTCTTTTGTTGTAGGAATTTTATCAAAGATTACTGTATTCGTGTTTTATAAATTGTGGACCGCATGTAATTCATACAAAATGTTTCCGATTTTGTCTTTATTGTCTGTGCTGACTATCATTTTATCTACAATTGCGATTATTTTGAATAACAATATTTGTAATGATAGTGAATTGGAGTGTGATGAAAATTCTTCTATTAAGAGGTTATTTATAAATCTTGCATCTCAGCATTCTGCTTATGCGATGCTGGGATTTTGTGGCAATTCTGTGAATTGTTATGTATTGCAATATATATTTTTCTCTCCTTTATGCATGATGATCTCTTTGAATGCATTGCGTTTAAGTTTATTTATGAGATATATTTGCTACTTTTCGTTTATGGGGTTACCTCCTTTTGCTTGTTTTTGGGCAAAGCTTACTATTTTGCAAAGCTTGTATGATTCTTATACTAATGTCTATTCGATAGTGGTGATGATTTTTGTCATGCTGTGTAATATGTTGACTTTTGGACGATTGTTGAAAATCTTTAGATGATTTTTTATTATAGAGAAATCATTCAAAAATTCAGCATTGAATATTCAATATCTGTGTGTTAATTTCCTTTTAACAGAGTCCCTTTCCTAACTTGCATGAAAAATAATAAAATATCTGTGCCAAGATTGAACATATTAGCATTGCAAAAACTGTTTGAAATAAGGTGTTTATCTTGATAAGAGAGACTATCATAACGCAAATCCCTATTCCTACATTAGATATTGTGTGAAACATTGATGTTTTTTTGTTGACCGACATTTCGGATGAGTTTATTACCATTCTTGATATAGGAGCTCCTGGCATTGCTGCAAAGAAGAATAATATGCTTACTCCTCCAACAGTTAAGATCAAATCTTTACAAAAAAGTAAAGTGATGCCATTTAGTATTACTAATACTAATGTGGTGAATTGCACGAGAGTCTCAAATTTATACTTATCGATTAATTTGCGAATTACTACAGTTCCTAGAGAAAATGATATAAAAACCGTAGATTGTATTATTGCTAATGTCCACTTTGTGTGAGACTGTAAGATATTTATGGGAGATTGTACTATCCATATAATGATGCTACTTAAGAGCATTGTTCTTGTAAGAGATAATAATATAAATCTCCTGTTGTGCAAAAGCAAAAATGGTGATTTTATCTCTTTTACAAATTTCGTAGCGGAAAATTTTGCCACATTTCCATCATTTTTCATGAAATGCTTTATTAATACATATCCTACTATTCCACATAAGCTCAGAAGACAGAAAATCATTCTCCAATGGCTAAATTCTATTAAAATTACACCAAGCATCGGTCCTACGATTGGAGCAAATATACTTATTGATGAGATAAAAGATATTATTTTTGCTGCGTTTTTGTCGTCGTTTTCTTCATGAATTGTTCCGTATCCAGCTACATCTATGCAACAAATTGATGAACCTTGAAAAAATCGCATTAGAATCATTGTGTAGATGCTTTCGGTTATTGTGCAAAATGCGCTTGAAATTATGAATATAATTACTCCACTGATTAGTAACCTCTTTCTGCCTGTGTATTCACATATTGCTGCTGCAAATATGTGGAATAGTCCTGAGCCTATGTACCAAGCGGACAGAGTATATTGTGCCATTTCGACTGTAGTGCCTAAATTTTCTGCAATTATTGTTAATGCAGGCAAATACATATCATCAGATAAATACAAAATTAATTCTAAGAATGCGAGGGCTAAAATAAAGCCAAATTTTGTCATAAGTCCTTTTTAATAACTTTTCGTTCTGAACGAAATTTATAATACCAACAACATGGAATCGTACTGTAAGTTTTATGATAATGCAAGTGATAAAGATTAAGTAAGGTCATAAGCTTGTCAGTAATTTTTTGTAGTTGTATTTTTTTTATATTGATGATTGGACTGGTTTGTACTAAAATCAAACGGGTTTTTAACGAAGTCGTGATACGTGTCATGCGTAATGGCAGCGCGTGCTGGCTTAAGGGGGATATATGGCAACAAAGAAATCTGGTGGTAGTTCTAAAAATGGTCGCGACTCTGCCGGTCGGCGACTGGGAGTTAAAAAATTTGGTGGAGAGGCAGTTCAGTCTGGTTCTATAATTATTCGTCAGCGTGGAACAAAGTTTAAACCTGGAAAAAATGTTGGTCTTGGAAAAGATCATACTATATTTTCTCTTGTTAGCGGAGTTGTGTCTTTTGTTTCAAAGAGAGTACCGAGAGGTGTAGTTTCTTTTGTTGATGTTCTTCCATTGATTTAATTATTACTTGTAAGTTTTTATATGAATTTTAGTGCGGAAAAGTCTAGTAAAAACTGAGTTTTTCTCTGTCATTCTTCTCAGGCGTGTTTCTTGAATGATCAAAGGTTCGTTTGGAGAGATGTCTGTTTGTGAAATTTGGTTGAATTTTTTCATGGCGCGCTCTCTTTATTTGTAATGATCAGCCTTATTGCTCCCTATTAAGCATATTTTTATGTGTTGAATAGGTGTAATGGAGTCTATGTGGAATTTTCAGTTTATGATTCATAGAATTTGCAATTAACATCGGCAAGAAATTATTTCTGGAAATGGATAATTATCAAACTGATCAGTTCCAGTATTTGTTGTTATTATTTCGAGATTTTTTGACCACCTTCATTAAAAGTTTTACAATTTTTTAGCTGATACTTTAATTATTTTTGCTGAAAAAAATCCTATACTATAATGAAGATTTTGGCTAACTCTCATTAACAATAATCTCCTTAACTTTTAGAGTCGTCATTATCTGTCTATGTCCTCTTTTTCTTCTATAATTTTGCCTTCTCTTCTTTTTGAAAATAATAACTTTTTGTTCTTTTGCAGTTCCAATTACTTGACATTTTATTTTTGCATTTTTTATTGTTGGTTGACCTATAGTTATTTTATCTCCATCAAATATAGCCAAAACGTCGTCGAAAACAACTTCTTCCTTTATTGTGTCGATTTTTTCAACTTTAAAAGTATGGTTGGCGCAGACTCTGTACTGTTTATTGCCCGATCTTAAAATAGCAAACATTTCTCAGAACTTAACAAAATAATCGATACAATATATCAAAAAAACAGCACACAATCAATCGTGATAATCTCATAAATAAAAAAGTATGATTATTGTATTTGATACTTAAATTTTATTACTTATTTAATATTTTTATATTTACAATTCTAATTGTAATTGTATATATATGGAAACTATGAATAATTATCAAGATGATTCTTTTGAGAATTTAAATGATTATGTCGAACTGAATCGGAAAACTCGGCTGATTCTGTTTAGAAGGCAGATAAAAAGAGCAATTGGCAGGCTCAGATCTTTTAGGTTTTTTAAATCTTAACCAATTTATTGACTATATAATAGTTAAAGGCTATAGTGAATAGCCTTTGAGGCTATAATGATAAATGCGTCTTGAAATAGGTGTGATGGACTCGGGGGCGGTACCCGACATCTCCAATTTTGGGGATGAAATAGGCTCGACATGCACAATAAAGAGGATGTTTTCATTCGTATTTCTACGTTACAGAAGAAAAAAAATTAAATGGCAATAATAATGTCAATTATGAGTCATATGCAGCGGCAGCTTAGTTTTTAGCTGTTAAGTGTATAACCGGCGGAGTCCATTCCGAGCAACAGAAAATGGCCCCCTTTGTGGGGGGTGGATTAATTGTTATAATGACTTTTTGCATTGTACTCTTACGAGTCTGTTGGTAGGTTATGTGTATATTTACAATCTCTAAATAAGCTGGTTGTAAAACAATATATTGATAGAATGAGTCAACTTCTTCAATTAAAAAAGTATTCTTAAAATATTAAAAAACACATGATGATTTAGTATTACAGAAGATTGTTCTTAATGTATTGTTTGCATAAGCTATAGATTTTATTTATGGAGTAGTAGCTACATCTCAGCCATTTAGATATTTGAGTAAAAATGCTTATGCTAAAAATTTTCTTCATGGCTAAGATCAAATATAACATAGGTTGTTCATTACTCAAAAAAATTCCTTTCAATATACACGATAAGTGATTTCTATGAGATCATTGATGGTATAATTTTGAAACAGTGATGAAAGATAGAGACAAATCGAAGTATTTTAGCATAATAATGCCTCCTCCAAATGTTACTGGATCTCTTCATATGGGACATGCACTGACGTATACAATTCAGGATGTGTTGATTCGGTATGCTAAACTTTGTGGAAAAATAGTTAGATGGCAAGCTGGCTTTGATCATGCTGGAATTGCGACTCAAATGTTAGCTGAGAGAGAGCTATTAAAGGTTGGAAAGTCGAAGAATGATATGACTAGAGAGGAATTCCTCAATTTTATTACACAACGAAAAGATGATTCAATGGCGAAAATTATGCATCAGATTGATTTATTAAATTTGGATATAGATTGGTCAAATAAGCGTTTTACTTTGGATGAGTCTGCTAGCAAGGCTGTCACAAAATGCTTTGTTCAACTGTATAAAGAAGGTTTGATCTACAAGGCGAAAAAAATGGTGAATTGGGATCCAGAGCTTCGCACGACTATTTCCGACTTAGAAGTAATAAATAAGGAATGCAAAGGGAAATTGTATCACATTAAGTATATTTCTGAATGCGGATTAGATTATCTTGATATAGCGACAACTCGTCCAGAGACTATATTTGGAGATTCTGCTATTGCAGTTAATCCACTTGATGAGAGGTATAAGCGTTTTCATGGAAAGAAATTTATTGTTCCAATCGTTAATCGCACAGTAATGGTTATTGCTGATGATTATGTTGACATGTTATTTGGAACTGGAGTACTAAAAGTAACTCCAGCACATGATGTAAACGATTTTGAGATTGGAATAAGGCATAAGTTGAATGAGATTGATATATTTGATGAATCTGCAAATTTAAATAATAATGTTCCAAGTGAGTTCGTTGGTCTTAATAGATCTGATGCTCGAAAAAAGGTGATTGAAGTGTTAAAGGAGCAGAGTCTTTTGCTTGGAGAAGAATTGATAAATCATTCTATTCCTCATGGCGATAGATCTGGTGCTGTGATTGAATCAAAATTGACTCTTCAGTGGTTTTTTGATGTATCCTACATGGCTGAAAGGGCGATTTCTTCGGCAAATGAAATTGAATTTTTCCCTTCTCATTGGATGTCTACTTATAAAAATTGGTTACAAGATGTAAAGCATTGGTGTATATCTAGACAACTTGTTTGGGGACATCAAATTCCTGCTTGGTATGATAAAGATGGAAATATTGTTGTTGCAGAATTAGAGACGGAAGTTCCAGATGGGTTTGTACGAGATGAGGATGTATTGGATACTTGGTTTTCATCAGCTCTATGGGCTTTTTCATCTCTTGGCTGGCCTGATGATGATGCATTACTAGAAAATTATTGTCCCTCATCTGTGTTAGTTACTGGCTTTGATATAATCTTTTTTTGGGTTGCAAGAATGGTTATGATGACTCAGAAATTTATAGGTCGTGTTCCTTTTGAAAAAGTACTAATATGCCCTATTGTATGTGATGCTAACGGGAATAAGATGTCAAAAACAAAAGGTAATGTAATCGATCCTGTAGAAATAATAGAGAATTATTCTTCAAGCGCATTACGACTTTCTCTGGTATCTCTTCCTTTGTTTAGAAGACATATTAAGTTTGATGTTAAGAATGTTGAATTATCAAGAAATTTCCTAACAAAAGTAAAAAATGCTTTGAAATTCTTTTCTAACGTTGGATTGAGCAGTGATGTTTCTGTTTGTCAATTTGAACTTGAGATTAATACATGGATTCTAGAAAGAGTTATGAATTGCTTAGAAAATTTTGATATTTATATGAAAAGACTGCAAATCCACTTTGCTTTTAGCATTATTAAAGACTTCTTTTTGAACGATGTGTGTAATTGGTATATAGAGATGATAAAACACATTCCAATAAACGACGAAATAAAGCAAACAGTGAGTATTATGATGGAATTTTTTATGAGTTTACTGTATATCTTTGCTCCTGAATTTGTTAATGAGCAATGGATTCGCAAGGTTGACAGCTCAATTTTTGTTAAAATTTTTGAATTAAGTAGTTCTTTGCGTGAAAATTCACAAAATATCGATCTAGTAAATGTCAGACAAAGTAGTGAAAAATATAATGAATTGCGTAAAAATGATGTAATAAAAATGAATGTTATGATGGAAATTATTTCGAATATAAGGTCCATAAAAGGAATACTAGGATTAAATGAAAGTTGGTGCAAGATTTATATTGAAATGAGTCAAGATTTATGGAATATGCTCACAGTTTATGGAGATTCGTTTAAACGCTTGGCTAAGGTCGAATTTGCTGAAAAATCAAATGATTTTGTTTCTTTGTCTGTCATTTCTTTGAATTATTTGTCAGCTACAGTTTATTATGATAATAAGCTCATTACTCCTGATAGAATTGAGAATTTGCAGAAAAAATTAACAAAATTAGCTAGGGAAATTGAGTCATTAGAAGATAGATTAGAAAATGCGAAATTTTGCACTAATGCTAGTGAGGGATTAGTTGAAGATTTGACGAATCAGCTCAATGGATTAAAAGAGTCTTTTGCTAGAACAAAATTTGTTGCGGAATCTATACATAAATCTCAATCTTGTTGTGTTATGGAGTGATGAATTGATGTTATTATGAAGTGATAAAGCATCATACACAATGAATATGCTCAATTGACTGAAGATTTTGGAATGATTCTTGCCGTTATTGTTGCATAGTGTTCTTGCCATTATTGTTGCATAGTGTTCTTGCCGTTATTGTTGCATAGTGTTCTTGCCATTATTGTTGCATAGTGTTCTTGCCATTATTGTTGCATAGTGTTCTTGCCATTATTGTTGCATAGTGTTCTTGCCGTTGAGTGGGCATGATATTCATACCTGATTTCCTATATGCATGGTTGTAGTCATTGAGCTATAATAATATCCAGAATTTTGCCAAATTTCTTTTATATTCACTTTTTATGTTTATCATACATTATGTGATTTATGATCTTGTAATTTATCGTCGCATTTTATGTCGTGCAGCATAATTCCGCATGTATTCATTGATATTGCATCGATGTATGGTATCTCAATGTCTTTAGGGGATAATTTTACTTCTACATCTGTGATTAATTGAGCTAATTTCCTTGATAAGAGTATATTTTCTTGATCATTTGATATTATTTGTCGAATTCTATCGTTTTTTATGAGATAAATGCTATTCAAGATATTTTCTAATGATCCAAATTCTTCGATTAACTTTACTGCAATTTTTGGTCCTATTCCTTTAGCTCCAGGAATATTATCTGACACATCGCCTGTGAGAGCTTGCATGTCGACTATTTGATTTGGAGTTACACCAAACTTTTTAAAAACATCTTTTTCATTGAATTCTTCCCACTTTGTTGGATTTAGTATGAATGTTGTGGCATTTACCAATTGCATTAGGTCTTTATCTGGTGATACTATGCATACTTGATATCCATTTTCATTAAATCTCTTGCAGTAGCTTGCTATTACATCATCTGCTTCAAATCCTGGCACTTCATCAAATGGAATGTTTGTATCTATGCATATTTTTCGTAAGAATGGTAGCTGTGCGTATACACTAGTGGGAGCAGTTTTTCTGGTTGATTTGTAATCTTTATATATTTCTGATCTGAAGCTTTTACCTTTATCAAAAACAATAAGCATATGAGTAGGCTGAATTTTCTTAATAAAATTGCTTATCATTGATATGAATCCTATCAGACCCCCGATCTCAAATGCATGTTTGTTTATGATTGAAGGAAACGAGTAAAATGCTCGAAATGCCATGCTGTATCCATCTATGATATGAATTTTCATGATTAAATTGCTAGAAGATCTAATATTATTGCGATTGAAATGAATGTAGGTCAATTCGATGAAGTAGATAATTGGTGAAATTTTGAGAAATCATTTTCTGCTATTGATTATGAATTGCTTATATGTTTTTGATAAAGAATACAATTTCATCGCATTTTAGGATTTTTGCAATATTACTGACATGATTCGCACTCTTCGTACTGAAGTGGAAGATCTATTTGAGAATGAGACCTCAGAATTGCTTCTGCTGTATCTGCATTTTCTACTCTTTGAATAGATTGGGATCTTAGATAATAAAGACTTTTTATACCAGATTTCCATGCGAGCATATGAGTCATCAACAAGTCTAATTTATTTGCGTTACTTAAAAAGAAAATATTCAGAGATTGTGCTTGAGATATGTATTTCTGTCTATCAGCAGCTTGATTTATAAGAGCTATCTGATTTATTTCAAATGCAGTTCTGAAAACTTTTTTTTCGTGATCGCTGAGGTGTTTAAGATTTTGTACTGATCCTTCTGATCGAATGATCATATTCCATATTTCTTCATTGTTTATACCTTTGTCTATCAACAAATTTTCAAGATTTTTATTTTTTACTATAAATGATCCGCTAAGTGTTTTATGAGTATAAGCATTGCTCACAATTGGATCTATTCCTGGTGATGTGTTTGCGATTATCGATATGGATGCAGTTGGAGCAATTGCAGTTACATTACTACATCTTATGCTAATGGATTGAATATATTCTTCACTGAAGCCTTGTTTTTTAGCAATCTCTATAGCGTCTTTTGCGTCTGGACAAACTCCTTTTTCTTTCGCGAGTTTTTGAGATGCTTTAGTACTTTTCTCTCCGATATGCTTAAATATCTTACTATTCCAGCCTCTTGCCAAAGCACTATCAAAAGGAAGCATTTTTGATTGAAAAAAATCATGCAGTCCCATTATCCCCAATCCAATTGATCTCTCTCTCATTGCAGAGTATCGTGCTTTTGATATATCGTCAGTTGCTGAGTGTATGAAGTCTTCAAGTACGTTGTCCAAGTATCTTATACAATCTTCTATAAATAACTCTTTATTTACCCAATCTTCAAAAAAAGTTAGATTGACAGATCCGAGGCAACAAACTGCTGTTCTTTCATTACCTAGATGGTCAATCCCTGTAGGGAGAGTGATTTCGCTACATAAATTTGATGTTTTCACATTTAATTTAAGGATTTTCTGAATTTCTGGAATTGATCTATTAACTGTATCTGTAAATAATAGGTATGGTTCTCCTGTTTCTATGCGAGCTGATATTATTCTGATCATTAAATCTCTTGCAGATATTTCTCGAATTACTTGATGAGTTTTTGGGCTAATTAGCTGCCATTTCTCATTATTTTCGACAGCTTTCATAAAAGAATCTGTAATGCAAACACCGTGGTGAATGTTTAAAGCTCTACGGTTGTAGTCTCCGCCAGTTGGTTTTCTCAGAGATATGAATTCCTCTATTTCTGGATGATCAACTGGTATGTATACAGCTGTAGCACCTCTTCGAAGAGAGCTTTGCGATACTGCAAGTGTCATGCTATCGACAACTTTTATGTATGGCATAATTCCGGATGCGACTCCTCCTGTGGAGATTTTTTCTCCAACAGATCGAATCTCTCCATAATAACTTCCAATTCCTCCACCTTTTGATGCTAGCCAAATGTTTTCTTGCCAAAGATTAGATATGCTCTTGAGATTGTCATCAGCTTGGTTTAAGAAGCAAGATATAGGTAATCCACGTTCTTTTTTTAGTGCGTTGACATTATATGATAAGTTATTTTCTAATTTCCATCTGGTGTAATCAGAAGTACCGCCATTGCTGATTATTGGAGTTGCTGGTAAAAACCACAATTTGGATATGTATTCATACATTCTGCTTGCGTGCTGAGCATCATCCGCGTAGGCTATAGATATGCGTGCAAATGTGTCTTGATAAGACTCATCAGGGAGCAAATACCTATCTCGCATTGTTTTTTTTGCAAAATCTGTTAGGAGATCGTCTCTGCTTTTATTTACAACAAACTTAGAAAAGCTCATTAAACAGCGTAAAAGTGTATCGTGAATGATATAGTTTTTTGTAAGATATTTTCAAGATGATTTTTTAATGACCAAATCGATTGGTGTTAAGTTGTATGATTTTTCTGTAAACTGATTATGTGATTATTCATTTTTCATTAAGAGTTTTAGGAAATTTTGACTAATCTATATGCTTTTTAAGATAAAAAATGTATCATACAGCTTGTGGAATGTAAATTATGTATGTTCGTAAAATCTATAGCTCCTTACTTCAAAGCTTCAGCTGTTATGCCAGATAACTCGATAAATGATTCATTCTCCTTAAATGAGTATGCTGAAACATTCAAGGTTGTGTTGTTTTTTTATCCTCTTGATTTTACTTTTGTATGTCCTACAGAAATAGTTGAATTTGACAGAAATATTTCAGAATTTGAAAAAAGAGATGTGAAGGTTGTCGGAGTTAGTGTTGATTCAGTTTATTCTCATCTTGCTTGGAAAAATACTCCTCATGAAGCTGGTGGAATTGGGAATATTCAGTATCCTCTTGTATCAGATTTAAGCAAAAGTATATCTAGGTCTTATGGAGTGATATTTGAGGGGGAAATTGCTCTCAGGGGAACGTTTATAATAGATAAGAATTCAATTATTCGTCATATGCATGTAAATGATTTGGGAATAGGCAGAAATATAAGTGAAATTATTAGGCTCATTGATGCGATCGATCTTAATGATAAGTATGGTGAAGTTTGCCCTGCAACTTGGAATAAGGATAAGGCTGGAATGAAGCCAAATCATGCGGGAGTGGTTAAATATTTTTCCGATAATAATGCTTGAGTATTTTTTTCTTGATAGAAGTTTAGTTGAGTTATAATGTGGGTTAGTCAATCTGTGATTGCAACTTATTTGATATGTTTGTTTTTGGTGATTTGATTTATTGTTTAGATGATTTATATTTTTTAAAAGTTTAGCGATCAGTTAGATGCAAAAATCTGCAATTTTGTGAAATTTTTCAAACGAGAATTACAAGAACGATTGGGGGTTTACGTCGATTTGTACAAATGTTCCCTTTTGTCGTATTTTGATAACTGTATCGTAAATTATTTGTGAGACATATTGCTTTTTATTTTCAGTTTTTTGAATTATTAAGAATCTCCATCTGTAATATTCATTTATTATATGCAATGGAGATTTTACAGGTCCTAGAATTTCGATTTGATCAAATTCTGCAAATTTTTCTTCCAATACTTGGCTCATGATTAGAGCATGCTCGTATACTTTTTGACTGTTTTTGTTTTTTAAAATTATTGCAATGAATGATGAAAATGGAGGCAGTTTAGCATCCTGTCTTGCTTCTATTTCGTTTGCTAAGAATTTTTGCGGTTCATATAAAATGTATTGAATTCTTTTGTCTTCTGGAAAGAATGTTTGCACATATATTTCTCCGTGAATATGACGCCCAGTTCTTCCGCATACTTGAGTCAATAATTGATATGTTTTTTCCATTGATCGCATATCTGCTCCATATATGCCTGCATCTGCGTCGATCATTGCGACTAGTGCTAAATTCTTGAAATCATGACCTTTTGATAATATTTGAGTCCCGATTATTATATCGATTTCTTGATTATGCATTTTTTGTAAGATTGTTTGTTGTTCTTGTGTATCACTACTCAAAATTTCGACACGAGCATCTGGTAAAAATGAGAATACTTCCTCTTTTAATCTTTCTATTCCTGGTCCACATGGAATCAGACTCTCTTTATTGCACACTGAACATGATTTTGGCATATCAATGTTGTATTCGCAATAAGTACATTTTAATTTCCTATCGTACAAGAAAAACACCATCCATGACTTGCATTTTGCGCACATGATTTTTGTTTTGCAAGATGTGCATAAAATTATTGGAGAGTATCCTCTTTTATTTAAAAATAATAGGGCTTGTTTATTGTTTTGTATGTTTTCTTTTATTGCTTTGCGTAATATTGATGATAAGTATAGCCCTCTTTTTTCTTTTGACATATCTACAATACTTATGTTGCAAGATGTTGAATGAAATTTCGTTTTTAATGATATGTATTCATACGATTCATATAAATTCTCTGATATTTTTGATTGTGATCGAATTAAACTTTCGATGCATGGCGTAGCAGATCCCAAAATTAACTTATTTTGTGAATATTTGCTTCTTAATATTGCAATATCTCTAGCATGATAAATGATTTGAGAATCTTGTTTATAAGATGCATCGTGTTCCTCATCAATAATGATTAATTCAACATTTGGAAGTGGTAAAAACACAGCAGATCTTACTCCTATAATGACTTTTGCGTGTCCAAAATATGCTGCAAGCCAGTCTTTTGATTTTTTTTGAGATGAATGCCATATTGTTGGCAATATTTTAAAATGAGATTTAAATCTCTTAAGAGTCTGGTTGATTAATGCGATTTCTGGAACAAGAATAAGAATTTGTTTCCCGATTTTTAATATTTCTCTTGCTATTTCAAAATATACTTCTGTTTTGCCAGATCCGGTTATTCCGTGTAGTAAAAATACTTTTGATGATGAGTTCATCATCTTGTTCACAGCTGTTTTTTGTTCATCTGACAAGGCAATTGGAATATCAAACCATGAATTATCTGACTCGATTGTGTTGGAGTATTGTTTTAATGCATTTTTGATTTGATTATATTTAAATGGCACTACCATTCTTGCTATTTGATTTACTTCGCATATTATGTTTGCTGCAGCTTCTTGTAGGAAATTCAACATAAATGAGAGGTTGATGGGTAAAACTTCCTGTACGAACTTTATATCTCGAATGAAATTGTTTCTCTCGTGACCTAATACAATGCCCAGTGTATATTTTCGACCGAATTGTACTACAACTAATGTCCCTTGAGGAATATGTTCATTAAATTTGTATGTGTAAAGTTTGCTTAAGTATTTATTTGAACTCAAAACTATGATATTTACGAAAAATTCCTGCATTTTGTGAATTAAGCTAATGTACTAATTACATAATCAATTATATTTTGGTCTTTTGTTTGAGCTTTGTAAATTATAGTATCATCTTTTATATATTGAAGAAAATATATACTCACTGAGTGTGGATTTGCAGAGAAATTTGCATTTTCTATCCACTCTACAATTGATATTCCTTCATTTATTGCATCAGACATGTCTGTTGTTGCTCTGTAAAAGTCAAAATGCCAAATGGTTGATGCTTTTATATTAAATTTTTTTTCTACGTCGTATACTTGAGCGATAGAAAATGTTGGACTTGGTACGATTTTTGTATTTGTGATGAATTTTATTAAATTTCTAGCGAATGTAGTTTTGCCTGAGCCCAAATCTCCAGATAATTTTATAATTGATCCGACGGTTATAGTTTCATTAAGAATTAAATGAATAACAGAATCTAGTAATCTATTCTTGCCTTCATCTCCATAAAAAGTCAACATTTCACTTGTCTGTTGTATGAAATCACTGTTTAGAAACACTGGTTTGATTATTGAAATATTTAAGTATATAATGTTACATATTTATTGATGCAATTCAAATGAAAAAAGGTATTCATCCGGAGTCACACGACGTATATTTAGTATTGCCTAATGGAAATAAAATTCATACAAAATCTACTCTTTCCAAGAATGGTGCGGAGATATCTTTGGATATTAACCCTTTTGATCATCCAGCTTGGACAGGTAAGGGTAGGTTTGTTGAGACCCAATTTGGTAGAATGGCTGCATATAAGCAAAAATTTGCTGGTTTAGACTTGGGTTGATCAAGGAGCCCTTGAGGGAAATTGATATGTCAATTTTTAAAACTTCTCAGCAAAATGCTGAGGCTATTTTGGAAAATCGCGATGGTTATAGTGGAGGCATGGGAGGATCTCCCAAAAAAAAGAATTTACGAAATATTTTTATTAGTGTTTTTGTGGTGATTTTGGCATTATCTTGGGGTTTGTCTGGTATTTTTACTAATCGAGGAGATGCTTTTGTTGTTAGTGGAAAACTGAATATAACTACTGTTGATTTTTACTCTTTTTACAGATCAAGAGTGTCATCAATTACAAATATCAACAGTTTTTCTCAAGAGTCCAAGAGAGATCTTGTTTATAGAATTTTGAGAGAATTTATCTTTTTGAAGATTTTGGAGTTAGAAGTTGAATCTTTGGGAATGGATATTAGTGATGAAGATGTTGCTGATATGATAAGAAAAGACCAAGCATTCTATAATGTTCGTGGTCAATTTGATAAGAATCTTTTTAAGAGCTTTTTGATGAAAAACTCTATATCTGAAGAGGATTTTTTAAAAAAGTATAAAATGAATATACTTGTTAATCAGCTACTTTTCACTATTGTATATGGAATTTGTCCTTCTGATCAGATCGTTAAAGTCATGAAAGATGGTCTATCTCGTTCAAGAGTTTGCTTATACAAGATTATAAAATTGAATGATGTTAAGATCGATGATGTGACTGAGAGTGAACTGCTTTTGCATTACGAGCAAAATAAGCATAATTTTGTATCACCTGAAGGTAGATCGATAAGATTTTTTGTTGTGGATGCTAAGCTTCTAAATTCTAAAAATTTGACTAAGGAGCAATTCTTGTCGAAGTATAAAGATTCTGTTTCAGATATATCTGAAATTGAATCAGATTTAAATATCAAGTCAGAAACGATTGATTTTATTTCCAGAAGTGGTAAAGACATATTCGGAGGTGATATAAAAAATGTTAATAATGTCATTTTGACTGCTATAGTATCTAGAATATTTGATGACAGTTATGATATAGTATTCGTTTCGTATCAAGATGGAATGATTGTAGTGCAAGTAGATAAATTTCATCAAGAAAATATTATGGATTATGATAAATGTGAGAAATTTGTTAAAGATAGTTTTGTAAAATCTAAGAAATTTGCGTCAGTATTAAAGGCTGCTAATGAGATTACTTCTTTGAATTGTGGGGATAAATCTGTGATTCAGAAAGTATATCATTCTCCGTTTGTGGAAGTCATGAGTGATGATTTTGATAAATTAATACAAACTGAGTGTTTTCAGACTCCTTTAATGAAAGTTAAAGTTGTTGCTATGAACGATTGTGCAGTTGTGATTCAGCCTGTGAGGTCTGAGGAATTTGCATTGTCTGAGAGAGTTTTAGGTGATTGTTTGGATATGGCTTCCAGCTATATTAAGCAATATGCGATCGAAGTATTTCTAGAGAATTTAAGCCAAAAGTATGGCATTACGGATATGAATGTGCATATTAATCAGCGTGTAGTGGACAGAATTATTAGAGAGTGATTATTTGTGAGATTATACAAAGAAAACGAATTATTATCTTTTGCTAAAGGTTTTGAAGATGTCTGAGTATGAAATTTCATTGTAATGAGGCTCTGGTTTATATTTTGCAATAGATTATTCAAGCTGACATCGATCTGAGAAAATCTAGCAAAGTTATGATTCAAGCTGAATTGATCTGAGAAAATCTAGCAGATTATTGAATATATTTGTACAAAATGCTGAAGAATTGCAGTAGACGATGAAATCTCGAGCATTTTTTTGACATGCTGAAGAATTGCAGTAGACGATGAAATCTCGAGGATTTTTTTTGTGGTGATTCAACTTTGCAGTTGTACAAGTTATTCAATTATCACTCACTACATAGCTCATTTGTTAATTGTGTCTTCTGTTTTCTCTTTTAGCAAGACAATCTTTATGATTTTAGTAAATTTGAAAATTTTGTGAGCTTAGCATCGAAGTGTAATTTTACAGAATCGATTGGTCCATGCCTTTGCTTCGCTATAATTATTTCTGCTATGTTATAAATTTCGTTCATTTGCTTTTGCCATTCGAAGAAGTCGTGTGATCCCTCTGCTGGCTTTGCGCGAGACTTGTAATACTCCTCTCTGTATATGAACATCACGACATCGGCATCTTGTTCAATAGATCCTGACTCTCTTAAATCTGATAATTGTGGTTTTTTATCTTCTCTTTGCTCAACAGCCCGTGAAAGTTGAGATAATCCTAATACTGGTGTGTTGAATTCTTTTGCTATTCCTTTGAGTCCTCTGCTTATTTCTGATAATTGTTGGACTCTATTCTCGCTTCTGGTATCTGTTATCATGAGTTGAATGTAATCTATTACTATAAGATCTATCGAAGTTTTTCGTGCTAATTTTCTTAATTTACCTCTTAGGATTGGAATACTCAAGACAGCGCTATCGTCTACATATAATTGCAAGTCTGATAATTTTTTTGATACATCGATGAATGAGATGAAATTATCTTGCGATATAGCTCCTCTGCGAATTCTATCGGATGAAATGCCTGATTCTTGTCCTAATATTCTTAATGCTAGCTGTTCAGATGACATTTCTAGAGAAAAGAATGCTACACATTTTTTGTTGTTTTTTATATCTATTGCTGCATTAAATGCAATATTTGTTGCAAGTGCAGTTTTCCCCATCGAGGGTCTTCCTGCTAGAATTATGAGATCAGAAGGATGTAATCCTCCAAGTAATTTATCTAAATCGATTAGTCCAGTTGTAGTGCCAATTATATGAGTTTCTCTTTTAAATGCTAGTTCAGCGTTTTTGATTGCGCTTGAAAGGTGTTGATAAAATGGAATTGGTTGAGTTTTCTGATCATTTCCTTCCATTAATAAGAAGAGTCTTTCTGTAACATCATCCATTTGTTTTTGATATGGATCTTCAATTGTCAAATGTGAAGCTCTATGAATTGCTTCGTCAAAGAGTCTTATTATTTCTCGTCTTATATATGCATCGTATATTTGTTGAGCATATGTTTCTGCTTGACTGATTGATATAAAAGAGGAGATCATATCTCCGATATATTCTTGACCTCCGAAGCTAATTAACGATTCATCTTCTGCGAAAAATCTCATTAATACGAATGGGTCGACTACTTGTCCTCTGTGAATTATTTGGTAGCAAAAATCGTACATTTTCCCATGTAATGGAATAAAAAAATGCATTCCCTTTAGTATATCTGATACTTTTTCTATGCAATTATTGTCGTATAAAATTGTTCCTATCAGAGCCTTCTCTGCATCGATAAATGAAGGTAGTTTGTGATTCGTTAGTGAATTCATATTTTTGTTTTGTACATTACTTATAGTCTTGCAAAATTGTATCTTTTTTACCAGATTCAAGTTGATTTATCTTTTGAAGTGGATATTTTATTATTTTAAGTATATTCACTTAATTCTTATTAACATAAATTGCTTGTCTATATTGCATTTTTTATGATTATGAGATAATCTTCAAATCATTTTCTATTTATTGGTATGATATTTGATGTTTTATCATTGATATTCATACTATTTTGTGGAATCTCTGGTTATTTTAATGGATTTGTTCGAGAAATTTTTTCTCTTTTAGGATATACAGTTTTTTATATGATTGTAGTTAGACCTGTTATTGTGGTTAGTGAGTTACATTCTATTTTTGAAAAATTGTACAGACTTTCTGACATTTTAATAGCTAAATTTAATAATTCTGTTAAGACATTTTATGTAGTTGCATTTATTTTTATTTACATCTCTGTTAATAGAATTAGTAAGATCTTATCTTTAATTATGAATTCTCTTCCTTTAATGAAGATCCTGAATCAATTTAGTGGAGTCTTCCTTTCTTCATTGAAGGCTATTTTTGTAATACTTGTTCTTATAGAAATGCAAGATATTATATCAGTTAAGCTAAATTGGATTGAAGAGTCAGAGATCCTTGGATTATGGAAGTACATTGCGAATTATTCTTGTATTAAGAATGTTCTTACTGCTGTTGCAAATTCCTCCATAAGGATTTTTGAATAGTTTTGTCCATTTAATAGATATGTCGTCTAATGCAGCTAGTTCTTGAATGTTAGTAAAGAGATGTTATTTTTTGTGATTATTAACCTATATCAAGTTATTGTCATGATAAATTCAGAAATTTTACTAGATTATTTATCTAGATATTGAATGTACATGTATTGATATCAGAGGTGATTTATCAATTCTATGCTTGATTAAACTGCTGACTTTTACGAAAATCTCTTCTTTTATTCTAGCTTCTTCAACAGGGACATCATTTTTATTGCTTTTATGAGGGTGTTGAATTTTACCTGAAAGGTCTGATACTGCGTATTTTGCGCATGATCTTATTTCTTCGTTTATTCTGTGCCATTTTTCTCTTAATCCGCTTGTTGATATTGCTAGATCGATAAGATTCATGTTTGAGTTTATGATAGCAGATATATGAATTGCTCCATTACCCATCATTCTGAGTCTCTCAGTCATTATTGTACTGTCTTTGCTTATTAGATCTCTACCATCTTTAAATAAACATCCAGCGCGGATTTTTGCTACTTTTTCAGCTCCATTTTCGTTGATTCTTATAACATCTCCGTTGTGTGGAGTGACAGTCTTCATTCCTAATTTCTGAGCAACTTGTGCATGTTTTGCGATATGCCGATCTTCTCCATGCACAGGAATGCATATTTGAGGCTTGAGTAGATTATATAAAGTTTCCAATTCTGGAACTGATGGATGGCCTGATACATGTAGATCTTTGCAGAAATCTGCACTTATGACATTTACTCCCATAAGGCACAACTTATTTTGAATATAACCGGTTTGTTTTTCATTTCCAGGTATTGTTTTTGATGAAAAAATTACCGTATCATTTTTTTGCAAACTAAAGTTAGGATGTGTTCCAAGTGCCATTCGTGGGAGTGCCGCTCTTATTTCGCCTTGGCTTCCTGTGCATATTAAAAGCATTTTGTTGCGTGGAATTGATGTAGATTCTTTATAATCTACTATATTTGATAATTCTCCTTCCAAATATCCACACTCTGCTGCGATTCTGGTTATTTCTTCTATCGATCTGCCAGCTAAGACTGGTTTTCTGTCATATTTTACTGCAGAACGAATGATTGAAGCAATTCTGTGAGTATTTGATGCAAAGCAGACAACTGCTAACATTCCAGTCTTGCACGATCCAATTTCTCTGTCTAGCGCTCTTGCAACTCCTTCTTCTGAACCAGATATTTCATTCTTAAATACGTTTGTTGAATCGCATACTGCTGCTAATATTCCTTCATCTGCAATTTTTTTAAATAATTCGTAATCAGTTTTTTCACCTACAACTGGAGTTTCATCTAATTTCCAGTCTCCCGTATGGACTATATTCCCGATATCAGTTCGAATTGCAATTGCATTTGAGTCTGGAATTGAGTGAGTAATAGATATATATTGCATTTTAAATGGTCCTAATTCAAACTCACCAGAGTGTTGAATTATCTTGAGAGAGGATGAAGTAAATCTCTTTCCTATTATTCCATCGAACTTATTTTTGAGGATTGCTGCTGTAAAAGGAGTGGCATATATGTCTGGTCTTTTTAATTTTTCCCATAAATATGGGACCGCTCCTAAGTGATCTTCGTGCGCATGAGTCAATACAATTCCCAGGCATCTATCCATTTTATTTTCCATAAATGATGGATCTGGAACTATTAGATCTATTCCTGGAGTGTTTTCAAAAGTGACTCCCAAATCGACGATAATAGATGCATTTTTGTAAAAATATACTGTGCAATTCATTCCTATGCCATGAGAGCTGCATCCTCCAAGAGGGACCATATAAAATTCATTTGGATTTTGATATGGATCAAATACTTTCTCTGTTTTCTTGTTCTTTATAAAATTCACCTTATAATATGAGCATTAAATATTGCAATATCATTGCAGGATAACATAATTATGTAAAGATAATTTTGGTTGATGAAATGTAATTAAGGGTTGCTAGCAAAACTATTGTCTTATCATATTTATACATTTACTCTTCAAGAGTATAATTACTGATGTTTTTCTGACATTAAAAATGAGATTTCTCATATTTCTTATATTTTTTTTGACTTTTTTTACAGTTCGAAATTTTGAAACAGTATGTCAAGATAGTCAATCTGAAATTAGTTGTGCAAATGATATTATTAAGTCAATAGTTAGGATTGATGTTTACTTTCCTCATCTCGATTATTTGTTATTTAATAGTAAATCTTTACATATATTTGGTTCTGGTTTTTTTGTTAAAGATAATATTATCATGACATGCGCTCACGTTATATCTATGGATGGATTTGTTTCTCCTAATATAGTGATCAAGACATATGATGGAAGTGTTTTTAAAGCTGAAGTGATTTTTTGTGATTTGTATTTAGATATTGCTCTTATTCAAATAAAGGGGCGGAAATTTAATCCTGTGAATTTTTCAAAAGTGCACTTAATGCCTAATGATGCAGTATATGCTATAAGTTGTCATGATGAAAAATGGACGACAACTGATGGCATTGTTTCTAGTCAATTTTGCTCCTGTGCTGATGTTGATTATGCTATATATAAGAGTACAAATCCAATATTTTCAGGAAGTTCTGGGGCTCCTCTGATTCGTGATAATGAAGTGATTGGAATGGTATTTGGAAATTTTGAACAAGGAGCCACTCTTTCTATACCAGTATGGTTGTTACAGTATGTTATGAAGCATGTTTTGGCTGAAGGTAATTGCGACGTGCCTTGGATGAAAATTGATGTAGATACAGCAGACATTGATGTTCTTAAATTTTTTAATTTGAAGCATGGAGTTCAAGTTTCTTCTTCATTCTCAGATGTTTTTTTACCTGGAGACGTGATTCTAGAGGTAAATCAAAGAGAAATGAAGTCAAAATCTGATTTATTTGAAGTGATACTATTTCAAAAACCTGGAGATCTTGTGGATGTTCATTTCTTAAGATGTAACGAAAGTGGAAAAACTATATCATACAATGTTAAAGTTCATATTCATGCAAGAGAAAAGCCTATTGCAATATTTAAGAGAATAGGGGATATGGTTTTTGGTCAAAACGAACATGGAGTGTTTTTATGTCATGTGTATGATGTTGTGAAGCTTGGTTCTAATATATACAATGTGTTGAAATGTTACAAAAATGGAGGAATACCTAGAGTTATATCTGTAAATTCTATGTCTATTAATTCTATTGAGCAACTGAATCAGATATATAATAAGTCCTCGAAATTGCTAATGATGTTATCAATAAAAGGCAATACAATTCCAATTGTAGTTGAACGATGAATTGTTTCATTTCTTGATATTAAAATGTTTTATTAAATCAATTTTTGACCTGTTTTAATAGTGTTTGATGTAGTTTAGATTGTTGAGCAAATAGCTAGTCTGTTGTGCTTTTGTGATATTGCTTTATTTTCTCAAATTGAACTTTCAGTTAATCTTCATAATTGAGCAAATTGCACTTGCTAGACTATCTGATGAATCCAGTGCAACTCTTGTATTTTGCAGGTTCAAAATTGAAAAAACTATCATTTTTATGTCTTGCTTCTCTCCACGCCATTTCAAGCACATTGCATATTTTATGTCTCCTGCTAGAATTTCCATGATTTCTATATTGTTGTGAGCAATTGCTAGAGATATAACTCCTCTTGCGCTTCCTAATTTCAATGTTGATGCTGGATTAGATTGATTAACGAATACTTCCTCTAAAGTTGCACTTTGCGGATTGAAATCTTGAATTGCTTTTGATATGCCTGTGTATATTAATTCGAGTCGTTTGTGCATCAATGTAGTTGATTTTGTATTTATTATGCCGTGAGAGACGTATTGAGGTAGAAAATCTTTTACTAATATATTTCTTTTGTTGTTGATTGCTTTATTATTGTCATTTGCTGAGGAGTTTTTGAGTTCGTTATCATTGTATTTATTATTGCTATTTTCTTCAGTGGATTGTTCATTCCTATCCATTTGTGAGCTATATTTTTGACAAATATCAATTAAATTGTTTATCTTATGTGAATCCTTAGCATTATTATTGTTATCTATTAACATATTTTGCTGAAATTTTTTGCAAATTATTGAATCTATTTGGTCGAGAATTGAGCAATATTTTATTAAGTGCTCGTCAAGATCGATAATTTTGCTGATGAATGATTGAATGCACATTTCGTATATATCATTTTCCCTGAAAAGTTCTATTAATTTTTGAGTGAGAATTATGATTTCAGCATTTTTTTCTTTTTCTTTAGAGTTTTTGATTTTTTTATTAAACAAAATTGATTTTTTTACTTCTGAATCTATACAATTGCGATTTAGTAAAATATTTTTAATTAGTATAAAATTCATAAGTATGAAACGTGAGTCGGAAAAATCCTGAGAAGGGAGTTGTATCACTCCCCATCCTGTCTTTGTTATTCCTGGATCTATTCCGATAATTCTCATATTGAATTTAAGATAGCCCTTCATGATAAATTCTATTAAGATATATCAAAAAATAATGATTTTGTAAAATTTCCTCTTAAATTATGAATTTTTTTGCTAATAATTTACTATTACTTGCTATATATAATATATATTTGAAAAGAATATATATTTGAAAAGATTTCATATTGTTAGATTTTATTATTTTCTGCATATTTTTCATAATAAGAAAATGCATCTGTCCAATTTCCCTTTGTTGATGCTTTTGAGTATTCTGAAGGGCGATTTTCAAAAAAATTCACGAATTCATTTTGAAGCTGTTCCATCCAAGGGTATGGGTTCTCGTTTACTGTATATAAAGGGCTTGTCCCTAATTGTTTTAGCCTTCTGTTGGCGATATATCGAATATATTGTTTGCTTTCTTCTGCTGATATACCTTCTACGTATCTTCCTTTAAATGCTAAGTCTATGAATGCATCTTCGAGCTCGACTACTCTTTTACATTCCATCATTAGTTCTTTTTCAAATGAATCTGACCAGATAAATGGGTGTTCTTTTATAAGTGTATGAAATAGCTTGATCATCGATGTCATGTGTAAAGTCTCATCTCTTATTGACCAAGCAACTATTTGACCCATGCCTTTCATTTTTCCAAATCGTTGAAAGTTCATTAAAATTGCAAAAGCTGCGAACAATTGAAGTCCTTCAGTAAATGCTCCAAATCGTGCAAGTGTGATCGCAATTCCTCGAAGAGAATAATCTCCATATTTTTGAAGATATTCCCATTTATCTTTCATCTCTTTATATTCTAAAAATGCTGTATATTCACCTTCATCTATTTCAAGCGTATCCATCAAAAATGAATATCCGTGAATATGAATGGTTTCCATATTTGAGAATGCTGAGAGCATCATTTGTATCTCTATAGGGCAAAAAACATTCATGTAATATTTCATATAGCAATTATTAACTTCTATGTCTGATTGAGTAAAAAATCTGAAGATGTTCATCAAAAGATCTCTTTCATCATCTGTAATTACGAATCGCCAATCAACGATATCGTCATTCATGAGTACTTCTTCCGGTAGCCAAATGATCTTTTGCTGAGTGAGCCAAGAATCAAATGCCCAAGGGTATCTAAATGGCTTATATACTGGATTTTTATTAAAGAGTGGTGATCTGCTATTAATTTTACCATCATCATTATGATATTCATTTGTCTCGTATTCTGTGCTTATTTCCATAATGTCTTCCGTTGTTGCTGCTGAGTCAAATGCATTTTCGGTTGAGGATGTGTCGAAAGTTTGCTTCAAATTCATTGTATCTGAATTTTTTCAATTAAATCTATTATGTCTTTTGTTTAATTTAATTTCTAGTTTTTCTTTGCGAAAATACATTTCGCTATAGATTTGAAATGATCAATTTATGTTTGAATAGATAGATGTTAGTAAGAATCATAATTATGATGAACAAAATCATGGTATTGTATAATAACTTATAAGTTAATTATAACTTTTCTTTAAAGTCAAAATTTCTTTTACATTTGCTGAGTTTATCAACAATATTTCTTATTTAACTGTCTTAACTGTATATTTTACTTAATCTCATAAACCACGAGCTTGAGCACTTTTACCCATACATTAAATTAAGTAAATAAGTCATATGTCACTAAATTCTGATACACGAAACAAATTTTTGCAGAAAAAACTAAAGATTTGCGTAAAGTATCTTATAAAAAAAACACATCAAAACATCAAACAAAAAGAATAATATTATATCACAAAAATATACAAAAAACAAAATCAAAAGAACATGGAGGTTAACGATTGGGCGATTAGTATCAGTTAGCTCAAAGAATTACTTCTCTTACACATCTGACCTATCAACGTGGTAGTCTTCCACAGCCCTCAAGGGAAAAATAGTATTGAGGTTAGTTTCCCACTTATATGCTTTCAGCGGTTATCTATTCCGTACATAGCTACCCAGCATTGCAGCTGGCGCCACAACTGGAACACCAGAGGTACGTCCATCCCGGTCCTTTCGTACTAAGGACAGATCCTCTCATTTTTCCTACTCCCATGGCAGATAGGGACCGAACTGTCTCACGACGTTCTGAACCCAGCTCGCGTACCGCTTTAATTGGCGAACAGCCAAACCCTTGGGACCTTCTTCAGCCCCAGGATGCGATGAGCCGACATCGAGGTGCCAAACCTCCCCGCCGATGTGAACTCTCGGGAGAGATTAGCCTGTTATCCCCGGCGTACCTTTTATCCGTTGAGCGATGGCCCTTCCATTCAGAACCACCGGATCACTATGACCGATTTTCATCTCTGCTCGACTCGTGAGTCTTGCAGTCAAGCAAGCTTATGCCATTGCACTCGACAACTGATTTCCATACAGTTTGAGCTTACCTTTGTACGCCTCCGTTACAATTTAGGAGGCGGCCGCCCCAGCCAAACTACCCACCATGCAGGGTCCTAATTCCGGATTCACGAAATCTAGTTAGATGTCAAGAAGTAGAAGGGCGGTATCTCAAAGGTGCCTCCATGCTAGCTAGCGCTAACACTTCAAAGGCTCCCGCCTATTCTGCACATCCATTTCCTAACAACACTGCAAAGCTATAGTAAAGGTGCACGGGGTCTATCCGTCTAACCACGGGTACTCCGCATCTTCACGGAGAGTTCAATTTCACTGAGTTGATGTTGGAGACAGTGGGGAAGTCGTTACGCCATTCGTGCAGGTCAGAACTTACCCGACAAGGAATTTCGCTACCTTAGGACCGTTATAGTTACGGCCGCCGTTTACTGGGGCTTCAATTCAATGCTTTCACATCTCCTCTTAACCTTCCAGCACCGGGCAGGCGTCAGATTCTATACCTCGAATTACTTCTTTGCAGAACCCTGTGTTTTAGATAAACAGTCGCTACCCCCTAGTTTGTGTCACCTTTAAAATGTTTCCATCAAAAAGGCCCTCCTTATCCCGAAGTTACAGAGGTAATTTGCCGAGTTCCTTCAACATCATTCTCTCATACGCCTTAGTATTCTCTACTTGTCCACCTGTGTCGGTTTTGGTACGGCAAATACGCTGGGCTATTTCCTGGAAACAGTTCAGTAGCAAGATCAATCCAATAAGACCTTACACCCTTACCATTTCGTCACTTCCAGCTTGCTCAGGAATATTAACCTGATATCCATCGATTACGACTTTCGTCCTCACCTTAGGAGCCGGCTAACCCTACGCCGATTAACGTAGCGTAGGAAACCTTGGACTTTCGGCGGAGATGTTTTTCACATCTCTTTTCGTTACTCATGTCAGCATTCTCACTTCCGATATCTCCAGCAATTTTCACAAATCACCTTCTCAGACATACGGAACGCTCCGCTACCCCACTTCAAAAGAAGTGGCCACATCTTCGGTGTATTACTTTAGCCCCGTTACATCTCTGGCGCATAAAGGCTGATTAGACTAGTGAGCTGTTACGCTTTCTTTAAAAGATGGCTGCTTCTAAGCCTACTTCCTAGCTGTGTTTGCCTCTACACTTCCTTTAACACTTAGTAATAACTTGGGGACCTTAGATGGTGGTCTGGGCTTTTTCCCTTTTGACGATGGACCTTAGCACCCACCGTCTGTCTGCCATCATATACCTTGACGTATTCGGAGTTTGATTGAGTTTGGCAGGAATTTCTTCCCCCTAGATCATCCAGTGCTCTACCCCATCAAGTCAAATGATGACGCTCTACCTAAATAGATTTCGCGGAGAACCAGCTATAACTGGGTTTGATTAGCCTTTCACTCCTATCCACAAGTCATCCACACACATTGCAACGTGATATGGTTCGGCCCTCCAACGCGGTTTAATACGAATTCAGCCTGCTCATGGATAGATCACCCAGCTTCGGGTCTAATGCATAAAACTTTATCGCTCTATTAAAACTCGCTTTCGCTACGCCTACGTGATCAACACTTAAGCTTGCTCTATACATTAACTCGCTGACCCATTATACAAAAGGTACGCCGTCACAGAATAAATCTGCTCCGACTGCTTGTCTGCACAAGGTTTCAGGATCTATTTCACTCCCCTGCTAGGGGTTCTTTTCACCTTTCCCTCACGGTACTTGTCCACTATCGGTCACTGTAGAGTATTTAGGCTTGGCGCATTGGTCGCACCATCTTCACGCAAAATTTCTCGTGTTCCGCGCTACTAAACTTCATATTACAAATCATCATACTGGGCTATCACCATCTATGGCTCAAATTTCCATTTGATTCTGACTCTGAAGTAATACTTATAAGCCTCCTCCGCTTTCGCTCGCCACTACTAACGGAATATCTTTCGATCTCTTTTCCTCCTGATACTGAGATGTTTCACTTCTCAGGGTTCGCTCATTTACACTACCCAGGTTCATCACCGTCCCTCATGTAAATGTAATTCCTAACGGAATTGGGTTGCCCCATTCGGACATTTTGTGCCTCAAAGCGCTTGTTATCAGCTAAGCACAAACTTTTCGCAGATTTCCACGTCCTTCCTCGCCTTACAGTGCCAAGGCATCCACCTCGTGCATTATTTCTTTAACTCTCCATGTTCTTTTGATTTTGTTTCCTATTCAGTTTATTTGAAGACCAGTTACATCCGTAACAATCATGATCCTATCACACGAATTTTAAAAAAACAATCATTAATTCGAATTTTTCCATTTATTTTTTTATTTGTGTTTTTATGATATTTTTGTATATTTGATCTGCCATTTTTCCTTTACTCATAAAGTTAATTACATTATTATTTCTCATTTTTAAAGGGACGATAATTTACTATATGAGAAGGACAAGGCAAAGTTTCTGATATATTAAATATTAGGAGATTTTGATTCATCTCTATGTATTTATTCTTTGTAGGCACACTTATAATTACGCTATTTTCTCCATGAGTAATGTTTAATTCAGTGATATCACTTAAAATATTTCTTTCACTTCCAAGAATTCGACTATCACAGACTTCTTTTACGAATTTTTCAGATACAATTATACATGATTTTACCCATTTAATCATATCAATTTTTGATGAACTTGCATTTGGAAATATCTCAAAATATATAAAATCTTTATTTTTATAATTACTATTATTTATTTTCATTTGAAATATTCCATCTTCTTTTTGCATGTATATTTCATCGTATGACTCATCTATAGTATCTAAAATGTTATTTATATAAATGGATATTTCATCAAATGATTTCTTGATATTCAAATGATCGTATGTTTCAAATACTGGAAAATTCTCACTACCAATAGAGTAAATTGATCCAGCAAAATTGATTAAATTTAGAAATAAATCTTCTGGAATTATTTTCTCATGCAAAATTGATTGCTCTAATTTTAAGAAATTAGCAGTCAAACTACATTTTATTATATCGAAAGATTTCGTATGATTCTCATTTTCCAATGCATTTGTTTTGTTCTTGATATATGATATTTTTCGTCGTACTTTTGAGCAAATACTACTGATACTTTGTATGATGGAAGATTCTTTTGGCAAGAAAACCATTGGAGGAATATAGTTCGTTAATTGAACGCTAGACCCAAGGGAATTTACTTCACATATAGGTATGGAGATATACTTTGATGGAGTATTATGAGAGACTACTAAAGACACATTTGGAGTGAGTTTCGCAATATAAGCTTTATTATCCAACTCTTCTGTGAAAAAATCCTCCGTAACTTGCATTTTACTTGCAATGTATCTGTGTTGAACCAATTCTGGTATACATAAATAAACTTTCATCGGATGCTGAGTCATTTGATCGATATATGGTTTTAGATTAATGCTTAAGTCGATAAATTGATCGGTCGAATTTTTTGAAAAAAATATTATTTCTCCATTTTCTAACACGCACTCAATGCTATTAATCTTAAGTATGTTAGTATGAAGAGCATTTTTGTCTATATCTAATTTCACTACTCCCCATGAGAATTTCGTAAATGCACGAAGATAATACAATTGCATTTCACGAAAAATCATCTCATTTTGTTGAAAGTGTTGAGGCATTAGGACCATTCCTTCATACCAATGAAGCATTCTTGGATCAAACTTGTCGTTAATGACGTAATTATTATTCATATTAATGATCATAAGATTTGTGATGCTCATTATTTTATAATTTAAGTTAAATTTTTAATAAAATTTATGATGTTGTATAAAATTTTATGTAAAAACATTATTTATTCTTTCGATATATCTGAATGAAAGTTTGATATTTTTATGAAATTTTAATTATCGCAATGTTTTCATTTAGAATAGTTATTATTTCAGGTTATGAAGAGTAATTTGTTTGGCGATTTATCTAGTTACTATAAAAATGAGATGGATTATTTAATCAAGGCCGGAAATGATTTTGCGAAAAAACATATAAAATCTGCTAATAACATAGAATGGGGGCCATCTGGGACGACAGATCCTCACATCAATCGCTTATTTGAGTCATTTGCATTTTTGACTGCTAGAGTTCAGCAAAAAATCGATACTTTAGAGTCAAAAACGAGCTTTCAACTCATAAATAACTTATGTCCGATGTTTACAAAATCGATTCCATCAAGTTGCGTTATGAAATTACAGATAAATGATGAGATGATTGCCTCTAAAAATTACGGCAAAATTATAGAAAAAGGTACTGAGATTTCCTTTCAGACAAAAAATGCTGGATCTTTTAAGTATGTTACTATATACGATGTACAATTTATTCCATTTGAAGTATTTTCGATAAAAATCGTTGATATTGCGTCGTTTGGTATTGATTCTAAATATGTAAAATCTCCATGGGCAATGCAAATACATATTAAATCGACTTATGTTGTGAAAGACAAAATTGACATAAATTTTATTCGATTTTTTATTTCGAACGAGATACAAGCAAATTCTAGTAACAGTATATATCATATGATTAGCACATACGATATTGAAAACAATCCCATTGCCTTTATTGCAAAACCGTATGATGAGCTTATACCTTGCGGTGAAATAAAATTTGTAGGATTTGATGATCAAGAATCAACTTTTTATTATGATTCGATTACTCCTCTACATATGAAGCTTTCTACTGAATATTGTACTTTCTCTGAAAAATTCATGTTTTTTGATGTGAATATTCCAAAATCTTTTGACATGAAATGCAATGATTTTAAAATACTAATTCCATTGGGAGAGGATTTTGTGCCTAGAGGTATATTATCCGAATCTCTGCATTTGATGTGTACTCCATCTATAAATTTATTTAATGCATCATCTGATTACATAAATATAGATCATAAAAAATCTCGATATCCTCTGATGATTGATTCAAGAAGGAAAAAATGGATGAGCATACATTCCATCAATTCTATAATTAGTAAAAGAGATGCGTCTCAAGTTGTATACAAGCCTTACTTTAGGTATACAAACAATGATCTAGATAAAAATACTGAGGATTTTTGGTTAGAAGAGAGAGAAGGTGATGATATATTTGTTAGCTTTATCTCTTCAGACTTATCTTTAAAATCTGAAATTGCTTATGCAAAGGTTTTGTGTACAAATAACAATGCTGCAAAATATGTATCAAAATTAGCTGAATTTTCAGCTGATAGATTGATTCCGGGTATATCCTTTGTTCAATTTGTTGGTCCAAATATGCAAATTGATCCAGTCAAAAATGTTGAATGGAGTATAGTTTCGATGTTATTAAATAATCATTTTATTTTTGGGTCTTCAACGAACGGAACAAAATCTTTAAAAGATATTTTTTCTCTTTATGGATTGATAGGAAATATTGATGTATCAAAAATGATAATAGATGTTTCTTTTGAGAGAGGTATTTCTCCATATACAAAAGGGTATGCGCATTATTTTACACCAAAATTGACTATTAGCGTTGTATTAGATGATTCTCAACCCCATAATTTTATGATTTTAGGGAGGATATTGCATAAAATTTTTGAGAATTTTTGTGAAATCAATACTTTTGTCAAAACAGTCATTTTAAGAGCAAGTGATAAGAAAATTCAGAAAATATACACTTCTGCGAGGGAATAAAATGTCAGAAACAATAAATCATGAAAATGATCCTTTTGAGAATAAAGCAAAAACTATTGAAGATTTCATCAAGTTAAATGTTCAAGATTTTACATTTCAGCAATTGATGTTCCTTTTGTATAAGCGAAATGAATTTCTTTCAGTGATAGATAATATTTATGTGTTTTGTAGGAATTTGAATTATACTCCACATAATCAGGTTCATGATGTGAAATTTTTGCATGGATCTGTGAATGTGATTATAAATTATGGTGGAATCTTTGGTATTGATGGTCCATTATTTGATAATCACTTGGATCTGATTCGAGAAATGGATAGAAAGAAAGATTTTGCGATTCGAGACTTTCTTCATATATTTGATAATATGGTTGCAGAAAAATTTTACCTTGCGAAGGCTCGTACAAATTTATCATTGCATGTGTATCAGAATTTTAATTCCGTTATGACTATACCTCTTTTGGCACTTGCTGGAATGAATCTCCTGTTCAGTAAACATGATGAGCTTCAAATTCGAGATTATAGGAAATTTTTCCCGATATCTAATATGTTGTGGAGCAAGCCAAAAACGGCTTTTAATTTGAGAAAAATATTAGAGTACTTTTTCGAATGTGATGTTAATATTCTTGAAAATCAAGAATACAAAGTAAAATGTGATTCGAAAGATGTGTTGAGATTAGGAATGAACAAATGCACACTTGGTAGTGTATTTCTTGGCACTCATTTGAGATTTAATGATGCAATTCATATTCATGTTTTTGTCAATAAGGAATCATTTTTGCCAAACAATTCTACAAATAATTTTGAAAAATTGAAGATTTTGGTAAATTATTACTTAGGTCCACTATATAAGTATAAGATTAGTGTAAGGATGCTATCTAAAAAATATCAAAAGAATATATTTCTTGGATGGAATGCTGTTGTTAATGCTACAAATGAATATACGATTACGAGTCAAATTCAGAGCGATCATTTTTATGATGATGAAATGAATAATGAGGTTATGTGAATTGTTTTATGTATTTTTATATGAGAAAATTTAAATTTATTATGGAATATAGTGATTTTAGGTCATGGAATTGATATTGTTTACGTATCGAGAGTCAAAGATTTGTTTGTTAAATATGGAAGTGTTTTTGCTCAAAAAATCTTATCTTCAGAAGAAATTTCCAATACATTTGTAAACGAAAAAACTATAAGTAAGAGATTTGCCGCAAAAGAAGCATTTGTCAAGGCTGTTGGTTGTGGAATAGGCGATTTATCTTTTCATGATATTGAGATTCATCATGATTCTTTTGGCAAGCCAACAGTGAAAATATCAAGATATGCTGAAGATTTTATAATCAACAAATTTAAAAAGAGCGTGCTGAAAAATATATCAAATATTTCTATTCTCAACTTTTTGTTTCATATTAGTATCTCGGATGAAAGAGATATTGCTATGGCTAGTGTTATTATCGATTTTAATTGAGAAACTGATCTCGAAACTGTATCAGCTAATAAAAACAATATTAATTTTTAGAAAAAAAAGATTGATTGTACAAATAAATTGCTTGTCTTAGACTTAATCCTGCTATATATATATTGATCTAGTGA
Source organism: Candidatus Gromoviella agglomerans (assembly GCF_021065005.1). Lineage (GTDB taxonomy): Bacteria > Pseudomonadota > Alphaproteobacteria > CAJXXZ01 > Gromoviella > Gromoviella agglomerans. The sequence goes on along the minus strand of NZ_CP069247.1, from coordinate 300,716 downwards.
ATAATTTCTCAATTGATTAGCAACATTTTTTCCAAAATTCTTCAGAAGTTAAGAATTTCAGTTAAAGACTTGAAGAATATTATAATATATGTCGTTGTGATTTTTTCCTTTAAGGAGTTTCTATATCAGCAATGTATAGTTCCATCTTCTTCGATGTATCCAACTCTTCTCATAAATGACGTATATATGCTGAATAAATGGAGGTTTGGCTACTCAAATTCATCTTTTTGGATTACGCGTATGATTGAAAAAAATATGGGAGTGAAATTATTTAACGGCAGAATTTTTATGTTTGATTCCATAAAAAATGGAGATGTAATTGTGTTTTATGGAAGGACAGGAGAGTTTAAAGATAAGCTACTTGTGAAAAGGGTTATCGGAGTTGAAGGTGATGTTATCAAAATTTCAAATGGATTTATCTACGTTAATGGTAATATTTTGAGGCATAGTAATTTCAAAATTGTTAGAATAAAAGATAAGGACGGTGAAATGCTAGCTATGTCAATGAAAGAAGTGATAAACTTAAAGGAATATACGATTCTGAAAGTTGATATGAGTGGATCATCCAATGTTGATAATGTTAAGGAATTTGTTGTCCCTAAAGGCAAACTCTTTTGCATGGGTGATAATCGTGATCACTCTTTGGACTGCCGATTTTCCACAATAGGCTGCATAGATGCTGTCGATGTTTTAGGCTATGCTAGCTTACGAATTTTTTCTTTTGATAATACTCAAGCTAAATGGTGGGAATTTTGGAATTGGCGAAATGCCATTAGATGGGACAGACTACTTACATTTGTACAATAGTCTTTTAATATTCTTTTTTTAAGGTTATAAAGGTGATTATGATTGCAAGTGGTAAGTGCATCACGAAGGAAATGAAAAAAAATCAATGAACTTACAAGTTCTCGAAAAAAAGATAGGGCATGTTTTTAGGAATAAACAACTTTTAGTTGATGCTACAACTCATTCAAGTGTTTATCAATCAAACCGACTGATGTTTGAGAGAATGGAATTCTTGGGTGATAAATTATTGAATTTGGAAATTGCGTTGGTTTTGTTTAAAAAATATCCAGCTTTTTCTGAGAGTGCTCTTACATCTCGTCTGGCTAGTATTGTCAGGCGAGAGGGTTTATTTGTTGTTGCTCAGGATTTATCTTTAGCAAAATTTGCTCAATTTCGATCAAAAAATGTTGATAAAAAGATTTTGGCTGACATCGTTGAGGCGATAATTGGTTGTATATATCTTGATGGAGGTAATCATATTGATTTTATACATACATTTTTCAGCAAATTTATTGAAAATGAGGTGATAAATTACCGTTCGGAATTGCAAGAATTGCTCCACAAGTTAGGGTTTGATCATCCAGTTTATGAAAATTATTCAAGTAAAGATGGCTTTGGTGCGTCTGTTCGTTTTAACATTGATGAGTTGAAACAATCTCTGATGAAACTTAATTCTTTGACAAAGAAGCAATTGACTCATACAATCTGTGATGTGGATTTTCCAAAATGTAATGAATCTGTGGCAAGGGATTTAGACGAATTTTTATCATTCTTTTGTGATAGATCTGAAAAAAATATTGGTATTTTAAATAATGTACGTAGTGTGAGGTTTTGTCCTATATCAAATGAGATTGAAATCTCTGCGAGCGGGGCTTCAATTAAAATTGCGAATACAAAGGTCGCGGAGATATCTCTTCAGATTTTGAGAAAAATTTTGAAAATTTTATTGAAATAAATTTTTATTGCAGTTTGAATATTTTGGATTTTTATTTCGATCTATTTGTTCTTGGCGAATTTATAGTTTGTTAAGCTTTACATTTATAAATAACCGTACATTTTTGTCAAAAAATTTCATTAAATCTAGTCTGGAGTTCATTCCTATTTCTTTCAATCTTTGTCCATTTTTTCCTATAATTATACCTTTTTGACTATCTTTTTTTACGAAAATTGTTGCATATATTTCGATAAAATTTTCGTAATCTTTAATTTGATCAATTTTTATTGTTGAAATGAATGGAATTTCTTTTTTTGTATATATTAATAATTTCTCTCGAATTTCTTCAGAAACAAAAAATTCTCGATTTTTGTCGATGATTTCGTCTTTATCGAATTGCCACCTTTTTGGTGTTGCTAAATTTTTTGCATGTGCGATTAAATCGTCGATTCCTTCTCCATTTTTGGCTGAAATCGGAAATATTGTTTTTGTGTAATTTGAAAGTTCTTGAATTCTTGGTAATAATTTGTATTTATGAATTAGATCTATTTTATTTAAAATAATTCCTAGTTTTATATCGCGATTTTCGTGTATTTTAAGTAGATTTTCGATAATTTTTATATTAAATGATAGGTCTTTAGTTGTTGCATCTATGACTATGAATAATTGATTTGCTTCTGTCTCTAATGCTCGAGGTGAGTTCTTTTGCATTGAAATTCCAGGAGTGTCGATAAATGCAATTTGTGTATCATTAGTTGTGAGTATGCCGATTACAGATGTTTGAGTTGTATGCGGTCTAGCTGAAACGATTGAGCATTTTTTATTTAATATTTTGTTCATTAATGTTGATTTTCCTGCGTTTGGAGCTCCCATTATGCCTATGTAGCAAAATTTTTGCATGTCAATGCTTTCATCGGGGTTTGTCGTTTTCATATCTTCTTTGTGAACGAATAAATAAATGTACTATATTATTTTTTAGAAGACAAATTTTGCTTGTGATATGTTTGGCTTAATTTTATTAAGATTTGTAAAAAAGATCAAATAAATTAGCCAAAATACGATATAATGTTACCACACAAACCCAATAAATATACAGTGTAACTCTATTTAATAGTAGAGACTAAATCTGTAGAAAATTACACCTAATTTAGATGTACAGAAAGCCAAAAATCAACTGCTAACTTTTCGAACGATCTCCTCAAAAACATCAGCATTATATACTGCCAAGTTTGAAAGAGATTTTCTATCAATTTGCACGTCAGATTTTGCTAGTAAGTGCATGAATTTGGAATATGTCAGACCAACACTTCTTACAGCTGCGTTTATCCTTTGAATCCAGAGTGCTCTAAATTCTCTTTTCTTATTCCTACGATCCCTATAAGAATATTGCAGTGCTTTTTCCAACCTCTCCATAGCAATTCTGTAGCAGTTCTTGGATCTTCCACGAAAACCCTTTGCCATAGATATTACCTTTTTTCTGCGCTTACGACTTTGTACTCCACCCTTTACACGAGACATAATATACTCTCCTTTTTATAAAAATTATCTAGTTCCGTAAGGCAAAAAATGCTTCTTTACGAAAAACCTGTCACCATCATCAACCATAGAAGCTTTACGACTAGACCTCTTCATATCTGATGAGCGTTTTCTAAGCTTGTGCCTCTTTCCAACGCATCCATGAGTCAAATTTCCTGAAGCTGTCATCAAAAACCTTTTCTTAGCTCCACTTTTAGTCTTCATCTTTGGCATTCTAACTGCAAATCGATTGATTGAATGTTGAATTAGATCATAAAATTCATTAAAAATCAAATGATTGTGATGAAATTTATGAAGTAGATGAATTGATAATTTTTATGCAGCTTCTTATATGCAAAATGTTGATTTATGATATAATTTGAAAATTAATTTTATGCAGATATTGATGGCTGGACATTCTCAATTTAAGAATATCATGCATAGAAAAGGTGCCCAAGATGCAAAAAGAGCAAAAGTTTTTACTAAGATAATCAGAGAAATTACTGTTGCTGCTAAAATTAGCGGAAACGATCCTTTTATAAATCCAAGGCTGAGAATTGCTATATCTAATGCAAAGCAATACAATTTGCCCAAAGATAAAATTGATGCAGCGATAAAAAAAGCTGTGGGTAATGGTTGTTCAGATAATTATTTTGAAATGGTTTATTCAGGGTATGGGCCAGCTAATGCGGCTATAATTGTTGAATGTATGACGGATAATAAAAATAGGTCTAGTTCTGAGATGAAATACATATTTAGTCGGCACAATGGTAGTTTGGGAGTAGCAGAATTTCTATTCAATAAATACGGACTGATAATTTACGATATTAGAAAAATAGATAAGGAAGTATTGTTCGACTATTGCTTAAGTGGAGCGATTGATCTTATCGAAAGTGATGACAATGTTAAGATATTATGTGAAATAGATTCTCTGTACCCATTTTCTAAGAAATTGTTTGAAAGATTTGGAGAAGCTATTTTTAGTGGTATTGGATGGCATGCAAAAGATTTTATATCCCTTGCAGAGGGAGATATTGCATTAATAGAGAAGCTGATTGATGCTTTGCAAGATAATGATGATGTGCAGAGAATTTGGACTAATGTGAAAGGATTTGAAATATGCGTTTGATGAAAAAATTTTTCTTTTTCATTTTAATTCTGATTATATTGTCGATATTTGTAATATTTGCTTTATGCCTATGGTTTGAATATGATAATGGAGATGATCCGTTTTGGTATCAATTTACAAAAGACTATGAAGAAGATAAGAAGCGTAAAATAGAACAATTTTATTTGCATTGTACAAATGTTTATGGCCTTATATATTGTAAAAAGAGCTATTATAACCAAATTAATAATCTTTCTGAGGGGCAACTCGCTATATTGTTATAAATTGGATATAATAGCCGTGTGTGTATATATTTTGATGAATCTGTGAATTTTAAGATTTTTTTATTAGTTCATAAATTGTCAGTAAGAATGGAGGTTTTGTGAAAAAGATAGTTAGAAATGTATTATTGTGGGTCTCCATATTTTTGATATCTTTTTGGAGTGTGAATTTGTTTCTTGAAGAACAATCCAATGAAGCACCAGCTCAAATAGCTCTTTCTGATTTTGTTAGAGAGTTAGATAGCGGAAAAATATCAGATGTTTATATTCATGGATATAAGATAAAGGGGCAATTTGCGGATGGAAGAGTATTTTTGACATATATTCATCCACAATATGCTGGATTTATCAATCAAGTGATGAAAAGCTCTGCTAGAGTAAGAATACTTCCTGTAGATGAGGGGAGTTGGTCTATTTTGGGCATGATGCTTTCTTGGTTGCCGATGATTTTATTTTTTGTTGCTTGGTTGTTTATTATGCGAAAAATGCAAGGAGGAGGAAGAGATTTTCGTCTTATCAATACAAAATCAGCGCAAGTGAAAAGTGGGGATAACTCAATTACTTTGGAAGATGTTGCTGGTATTGATGAAGTAAAAGAAGAGGTGCTTGAAATTATAAAATTTATGAAAGAACCTGCTGAGTTTAAGGCTATGGGAGCGAAAATTCCAAAAGGGTTGCTTTTGTCTGGGCCTCCAGGAGTGGGAAAGACTTTGCTCGCTAGAGCTATTGCTAGCGAAACAAATTCGTATTTTGCTTTTTATTCTGGATCTGAATTTACGGAAATGTTTGTTGGAGTTGGTGCGAGTAGAGTACGTGAGATGTTTAATAATGCTAAAAAACACTCTCCGGCAATTATATTTATAGACGAAATTGATGCAATAGGTAGAAGGAGAGGTATGGGTATTGGTGGAGGTCATGATGAGAAAGATAATACTCTAAATCAACTTTTGGTTGAAATAGATGGGTTTTTTCAACATGATTCCGTCTTAGTGATTGCTGCGACTAATATGTTCGATTTGCTTGATCCAGCACTTTTGCGACCTGGTAGATTTGATAGGAAAATCGTTATTAATTATCCAGATAAAAATGGCAGAGAAAAGATATTGCAGGCTCACTTAAAGCGAATTCGCATTTCTGATGATCTAAATGTATCATCAATTGCTGATATAACAGTTGGGTGGAGTGGCGCGGATCTTGCTTATCTGTTGAATGAAGCAGCTATAAACGCCTGTATGAAGAAACAAGAATCAGTTTCTATGGAAAATATTGACTATGCAAGATCAAAAATAATTATGGGAAATGAAAGAAAAAGTATGAATATTTCTGATGAAGAGAAAAAAATTATTGCTTTTCATGAGTCTGGGCATACAATACTCGCTTATCACCTTTATGAAAAATTTGCGGTGAAAAAAGTGACAATAATGCCAACTTTGAACGGCGCTTTGGGGTATTCTGAAAGTGCTCCTATAGAAGATTATTGGTTGTACTCTCAAGATGACTATTTATCTCAAATTGTTGTTGCATTGGGCGGAAGATCTGCCGAATTTATTAAATTTGGAAAATTTACCTCAGGGGCTCAAAGTGATTTGAGACATGCTACGAATATTGCAGTGAAAATGGTGACTTGTAATGGAATGGGTGGCTCTATATCTTATGTTGATAGGAATTATAGAGATGGTGAAATATCCGATTATCTTAAGGATAAAATTGATAAAGATGTTGAGGCAATACTAAATAGAGCGCAAAAAATTGCCGATAAATTGTTGAATGATAATATGGATAAATTAAATGTTATGTCTGAAGCACTTTTGGAGAGTGAGACTTTATATATCGAAAAAATACAACAGATATTGGGAGAGAAGATGAGTTATAACTTAGATTCAATTGAATTTAATAAATGATGATTATCGAAATTTTTGAGTGTTTATGAAAATTTTATTGTCAAAATACCTTTGATTCTGTACAATATACGAGGTTTTGAGATTTTTTGTTATGCTTCGTGCCTCTATGAAGAATGGTGGAGTTGAAAGTGCTTTGCGTCAGTTGAAGCGTCTTATGAATATGTCTGGGTTGGTTAGCTCGCTGAAAAAGAAGCGTTATCGTATAAGGCCATCAGAAGAGAGAAAACAGAAGGAAAATGAGAGAAAGAAGAAGGTTATGCGGGCTAAAAAGGCAAGTGCATTCTGTAACGATGACAAAAAAATTTGATTTTTTTATTATTACTTACTATTGAATGAGTAGATATTTCACTAGATTATTCATGGATTGCTGTCTTTTAGCTATTTTCTTCCTGATAATGTAAGGATTTATTTGATCTTTTGTTTTGATATTTGATCTCAATGTGGATATTGTGGAAAAATGATACTGTGTTGCTATTCAATTATTGTTTCTTATGATTTTTATTTTGCCTAAGCTTGTGTATTGAGTTTTATCTCTTTGCTCTTGATCGGTTTGATTCTTGAATAATTGTATTTATTAACTTATTTATTTGAATCGAATATTTGTTATTTATTATTTGAATTTGATGCTACAAGTTGTGAGTGCGAATTTTGGTAATATAATTAACATTATTCTTCAATAAAAAGAAGCAATAATTAGTTGTTATGAGGTAGAATGTTGAAAAAAAAATATAATAAAAATATCACAAAAATTGATAAATTGTTGAAAGTGAAGAACTGTGCTACGATCTTGAAATATCATATTGACTCTGAAATGGGAGGAGATTTTGCATTTTTGAGAAATTCTCAGCAAATTCCAGATGGTGATTGGCATATATGGTTACTACTTGCTGGCAGAGGGTTCGGAAAAACTCTTACAGGCGCTGCGGCGATTACGAGATGGATTCGAGAAAAAAAATATAAAAATATTGCAATTGTTTCGAAAACTATTCGAGATGTTCAAGATGTTATGATTCGAGGTGAGAGTGGTTTGCTTTCAATTGCAAGAAGATTGAAGGAAAATCTTATTTATAAAAAGGCCTCAAATGAAATAATTTGGAAAAATGGAGCAGTTGTACGTGCTTATAGCGCAGATACGATTCACTCTCTTAGAGGCCCCCAGTTTGATTGTGTGTGGATAGATGAGTTTGCAAAATTTGATAATCCGAAAGAGGTGTTGAATCAGCTAGAATTGTGCTTGAGGTTAGGGCATTCTCCTAGAATTGTGATTACGACGACTCCTCGTCCTATTGATGTTCTGATAGAACTGAAAAATAGATCAAATGTTCATGTAACGAATGGATCGACTTTTGAAAATCAAGAGAATTTAGCAAATGATTATATAGAATCTATTAAGCAACAATTTGTAGGAACTAAATTTGGTGATCAAGAGATATACGGTGAGATTATTTCAAAGGATTTTTTGTTTTGGACAGATGAAATTTTAAACAAAACAAGGTTAAATGATTGCTCATATAATAATGTTTTGAATTGTCTTGAGCGTCTAGATATTGCCAGAATTATTATAGGGATCGATCCAGCTGTGACTACAAAAAGAGATGAAACTGGAATTATTGTTGCTGGAATTGCTAGTGATGGTCTGATATATATTTTGGATGATTTAAGTGGTAAATATGATCCTGATAAGTGGATTGATATCGTTGTTGAGCACTTTCATTTATGGAATGCAGATAGAATTGTTGCAGAAGTTAATAATGGTGGTGATTTTATTGAGCATTTGATTCAAGCACGTCATGAAAATATTCCTTTTAAGTCAGTTTATGCGACAAAAGGTAAATATACTCGTATAGAACCTGTTTTTGCTTTATATCAACAGAATTTAGTTAAACATATAAGGAAATTTGATTTACTTGAAAGGCAGATGTTAAATATAGAAAACTATAACTCTCCAGATAGAGTTGATGCTTTGGTTTGGGCGATAACTGAGCTCGCTTTTTCGAAAAATATCAGTGTGCCTAGAGTATTTTGATATAGTTTATTATTAATCGATCTGAAGATAAATTTTTGAATGGTGGAAGTGAGTTGAATTGCTTTGTATTACTTTGAGATTTTATATTGCTTTTCCATTTTATGATTTAGGAAAATAATTGCTGGTTATATTAATTTTATTCCAAACATTCTAATAATACTGATATAAATAGAACGATATAAAAAAGACTTCCGCTCAGATTTTTGTTGATGTTTAATGATTTTTTTGCTAAAAATTCGATTATAGTACCTACGCTGTACGCCATGACGCATGGGTATAATATTTTCATGACTTTTCCTATGTATAATAAGATTAAATCAAATCCAAGTAATGAAACAAAGAAAGAGATTGCACCGGAAATTATCAGGTGGAGAATTCTATTCTCTGATATTTTACTTGATTTGATAAACGGGAATATATAACTTTGTTTGCTTTGTATGAAATTAGAGAAAATATCGATTAGAGCTACAAATGTTGTTATGCAAGCTATATTTATTATTATTACGAGTACTGGACTTGCGTATTTTCCAAATAAAATGTTGATTAAGTGTACAAGTAGCATGTCAGGAGATACATTTTTGAGTTGATCCTGCAAACCAAATGATAAATATATGAATCCTCCGTATATGATGAGTAATAAAAGAGAAGCAACAAGGAAAGATATGGTTGTATCAAATAACCAAGATTTGCTTTCGCTAAAGTATTTCTGAATAGTAAATGCAAAGAAAATTGCAGCAAGTAAATCCATTGTCTGGTATCCTGCAACTAAGCTAGAGAAAAGTGACTCTTTATCTAAGTTTAGTAATGCAATTGGTTGATCTGAAATAGCATACAATCCGTACAAAATTGTTGACAATACTGATATTAGCAATATTGGAGTCATATATTTTCCAACTACATTTATAATGCCATTTTTTTGAGCAATAAATACAATTGAAATGCAAGTGTATATGAATGAAAATAGCCACAAGTATGTGTTTGGGTATATTGATGTGAAGCTTCCATATGATAGCAATATACATCTAGGGGCGACTCCAAATGAGCCTATTAACATTACGATTGCAGATATTAATATTGAATTCATGTACTTACCTGTGTTGTTAAAGTAATCCTCTACTGGACCAGGCTTGATGATTTTGCTAAAAAGTCCTATCAATGGGACTAAAACTGCTGATATAAATACTCCAATAATTGAACAAATTAGGCTTCTACTTGATGAGCCTATTATTAGTGGGAAAATTAAATTTCCTGATCCAAAAAACATTGAAAATAATGCAGTACCGCTAAGTAAACCTCGGCTGATCTTCTTTAAAGACATTAATGAAAGTACTCTCTTAAATGGTGTATTGTATAATAAAATTGCAAGATGGCAAAATTTATGAATTTTTAATTATATGAGTGAAAAAATAATTGAATCAATTTTTGATTTTGTATATAATACCTGTTCTGATTTTTGTATAATTTATGATCCTATCTTTTGCAGTGGAGAATAAATGACAAGAGATGATCTAATAAAATGTGTTCAAGATAAGTATGTCCAGAAAGGTTGGGTAACTCAAGAAGAATTTCTCGATATATCTTGCAATCAGGATCTCTCAGTTGATGATGTGGAATATGCTATAGAGATTTTATCTGAGAGAAATATCATCGTGATAGATGACAAAGAAGAGTTTATAAGAAAGAGAAGATTTGCAATGGAAGATTCAGAAGATGCAAATCTTACTAGTATAGATCCTACAAGGCTGTATTTAAGAGAAATGGGGCACATGAATCTATTATCCCGTGAAGAAGAAATAGAAATTGCTAAAAGAATAGAAGATGCTCACGAAAGAATAGTGAATGCTATGTACACTAATGTTATCGTGTTTGATATGGTATATGTGGATTGTAAAAAATTTAAGAATGGAGAAATTTTGTTGCGTGATTTCATAGATGTGCATGAAATGCATCGAGTCTTATTTTTAGCTGATCTACCTCAAGATGAAGTTATTGATGAGGTTTATGATGAAAATGTAGATGATATAGATGAAGAAATCGAAATGGAATTTTCAAAATTGACTAAAAAGAAACCTCAGACAACTCCCGAATTGAAATGTATTGATGAAGAAGATATTTCTGATATTAAAAAAACAGAAGAAGAGGAAGTGGAAGATTTGTCTGTAGATTCTGAAATTGATAATAAATCTATTGCTGAGATGGAAGATAAAATAAGTGCGATTATTGATGAATATATAAACGATTTTATGAAATATTACGATAAGTTTTATGATCATGTAGTTGCATCGAAAAAGTTAATTGAAGTGAATGAAGATAACGCTAGTTTAGAGTATACATCTATGAAAAGTGCTATTGTAGATGCGTTTAGCAAATTTAAGCTCTCTGATAAAAAGATGCGTTTGATTGTTGATGAGTTTGAAATGATAAGCAAAACTCTCGTTTCTGCGAAAAGTCAGTCCTTAGCTTTATTGACTAAGCATAATATTCCTAGACAGAAATTTCTTAATGCGTATGAAGAATCTGATACAGAAATGAAATGGATCGAAAAAATACTTGATGTTAATAAAAATGAAGCTTTGATTAATGAAATTCGATCGATTATTTGTAATGCTCACAGTTTTGTTTTACGATATCGTGTATCTGTGGACTATTTTAGAAAAACGTTTAAGATTATCAAGTCTGGAATAAAAGATGCTAATCAGGCAAAAGAAGAAATGATTGTTGCAAATTTGAGACTTGTCATATCTATTGCTAAAAGGTACTTGAATAGAGGTCTTCAATTCCTCGATATAATACAAGAGGGGAATATCGGTTTGATGAAGGCAGTTGAAAAATTTGAATACCGTAGAGGTTACAAATTTTCTACTTATGCAACTTGGTGGATAAGACAAGCTATAACTCGTGCTATTGCAGATCAAGCCAGAACTATAAGAATTCCTGTTCATATGATAGAGACTATAAACAAACTTTCAAGAGCTGGTAGACTTTTGGTGAACTCTTCCGGAAGAGAGGCTACTAACGAGGAAATTGGCAAATATCTTGGAATAGATGCAGAAAAAATCAATAAAATTAAGGATATTGCAAAAGAACCTATCAGCCTCCAAACTACTGTTGGAGATGAAGATGGAGAGTTGGGTGATTTTATCGAAGATCCAAATGGTCATTCGCCAGAAAAAATTGCTTGGGATGCCGATTTAAGTAATAATGTTTCAGCATCGCTCTCTGCATTAAATGCTAGAGAAGAAAGAGTTTTAAGAATGAGATTTGGAATCGGTACATCTTCTGAATCTACACTGGAAGAAGTTGGACAGCAATTTGGTGTTACTCGAGAGCGAATTCGTCAGATTGAGGCAAAAGCATTGCGCAAGTTACGCCACCCTTCGAGATCAAAAAATCTGAGAGTTTTTGTTGAAACCCCTCCAATCAAGTAAAGTGTTTATTATTTTGTAATTTAATTCATGAATTATAGCTTCACTTTTTGCATTGATATTATTTCTCTTGTAGTTGTTTCGTATAAACGAATCTTCCACGGTCAAATGCAAGAGATTGCTTTGAATTGTTGAAGTTTAGGATGGACTGTTTCTTACATCACTTATTTGATGCCTATTACGAATACCTTCTTTTCTAAGTGCTTTCATTCGATTCCAAGACTCTGTATTCATGTTTGATGTGAAAGATTTTTTTGCTCTATGAATTTCCGAAGTACGATTGGTCATCTCATTGTAATTGTTGACAATTTCTTTCCATAAATTTACATTTTCATCTTGTCCGATATCTTTATTTTTGCATATATCTGATATGACATCACCGTATTTCTCTTGTAGTTGTTGCGTATCAACAAATCCGTTTCGGTCAAATGAATATAGGGCATCGCTTCTAATATTATCGAAAAGTTTATCTTGTATTTCAATTAATGCGAATTGTTCTCTTACTCTTGATAAGAAATCTTTATTTTGAATGATTGGGCTGTAAATTGCAAATAAACTCCTTTTATAATTACTTAATCCTCCAGTTTGTCTTCTTTCTCTGCCAAAAGACCCGCCATAATCGGAGTTTCTTCTTTCTCTGCCAAAAGACCCGCCATAATCGGAGTTTCTTCTTTCTCTGTCAAAAGACCCGCCATAATCGGAGTTTCTTCTTTCTCTGTCAAAAGACCCGCCATAATCGGAGTTTCTTCTTTCTCTGCCAAAAGATTTCAATTGAACACTATGCATTCTTTCATTGATACTTTCTATGTAATATGATTTGGTTTTTTTATCAGGAATTTTGTCAATGATGTACATGCATCTCTTGTATATCAGAGACTTTTCTTCTGGTTTTACTTTTATTGGAAATTCATTAATAACGTGATTCCACATGAATTCTTCGAGACTTATAGATTTACTTAATATATCCTTAAATGCTTCTATTCCTCTGCTTTTGATGAAGCTATCTGGATCAAATCCAATTGGTAAAAATACAAAATTTAATGAATGGCCAGCTGTCAGGATTTCAAAAGCTTTTAGCATACAGGATATAGATGCTTTTTTTCCAGCTTCATCTCCATCGAAAATAACTATGGGATTTGAGTGAAGTTTCCATGCTTTTTGAATCTGTATATGACTGATAGCTGTCCCCATGGGAGAAATTGCACGTATTTCTTTGCTTTGATGAAGGGATATTACATCGAAATATCCTTCTACTATGACTAATGGTAAGTGTTTTTTTGTACTTGCTTGTAAATACCCGTAAAGAATTTCTCTTTTTTTGAATGTTGGACTGTCTGATGAATTGATATACTTTGATTTTGCTCCGTTTAGCATGCTTCGTCCTGCAAATCCTACTACATTCCCTTGTTCATTGGTTATAGGAAATGTGATTCTTCTTGCAAATTTTTCTCTCCTTTCTTCTGTATTATAAAAAAGATCAGAGTTGTCGATATCATTTTGTGAAAATCCACTTGATATGAGATATTGATTTAATAATCTTGTTGAACAATATCCAATCTCAAATTCTTTGATCATTTCATTAGATACATTCCGGTTCTTTAAGTAAGATCTTGCTTCTTCGCCTGATGGAGAGAAAATTCTTGATTGAAACCACTTGTTTGTTATTGAGAATATCTCGTTTATTGTATTCTCTTTGAAGTTTTCACTCTGAGATTTTAATTGTATGTCAAATTTTTTTGCAAGAATTTTTGTGGCTTCTTTTGATTCTGTTCCTTGAATTTTTGCAATAAATGATATTGCGTTTCCTCCTTCTCCGCATCCGAAGCAATAAAACAAGCCTTTTGCATCGTTGACCATGAATGATGGAGTATTTTCCTTATGAAATGGGCATAATCCCTCTTTTTCACTTCCCTTGTCAGTTAAGTTCATGTATTCAGATATTATATTGGATAAGCTTGTTCTGGAATATATTTCCGAAAGTATATCCATATTATAAATGAAGATATTAACAAAGACTATCATATTTTTGGTGATTTGAATAGATTTTGCTGTTGAAGATTGGTCAGAAGTATTCCCAACTTGATAAGCTGGATTATAGATTTTTCTGTTATGTGCTAATCTTGTTATTATGTAATCGTTAATGAGTATTAAATTCGTTCATATCTATATGAATTTCACTCGTATTGATTCAATATAACTCTGAATTAATTATGTACTTTCAGATTGCTATCAAATTATTGATTGATAGTGATTTATCTTAATAATTCTAATAAAGATCTTAATATGTTGATTATCATGAATGAGTCAAAGGCTGTGTTGTTGATTAGATCAAAATGTTCATACAAAAATAATTTCTCCAATATGGTGAGTGCAAGAAGCTATAGACATTGTTTTATAGTGACTATCTGGTTTATTAGTAAAATCTCCTTAATTGCATTAAGAGTTATTTAAAATTCCCGCATTTATTCCAAACATTATAGATGTATCTTGATCTGTTTCTCTTAATGATTTTGAGAAGTATACATTTAATGATCCAATCGGTCCAAATCGCAATGAAATTCCAGCTCCGCAAGCAACTCTTATAAAGAAATCATTATTGATTACTGTGTCTAGTTCTAATCCAGAATCATGTATAGATGCAGCATTGATGAAAATGAACCACCGTACACCGTAAGTGTGCAATAATTTTTTTGTAATTGGCAACCAAATTGTGAAATCTGCAGTGGCAAATTTCATTCCTCCTATCGATTCAAAAGTCCCTTGATGTAGATTTTTTGGTCCAAACCCGTCTTGTTCATCAAATCCTCTGATAGTTACTTCTGAGGAAAAGAATTTATCAAACACTCTAATATTTCCATCTTTGACTAGTTTAGTAATTAATCCAAGTTGCAAAGATAGTGAAGTCACGAAGAGATGTTGAGTGTCTATTGGAATAAATCCTGATAACGTAAAGATATTTTTCATCAGTGGAGAATATCTTCTATCTCCAGAATTTTTAAATATGAAACTAAATGAATTATCAAAAGAGAATAAAAATCCTTTTGTTGGAATTTGCATGCTGTTTAAAGTATTTATTGTGAATTTATGTCCTACGCTCATTATTATGAAAGATCCTGTATCTGACATAAATAAGTCAGACATATCTCCAATTATTTTTACAGTTTGAAAGGAAAACCTTAAATTTGGCCCATATGACATTGGATAAGAAATTGGAAATGCAACATTTATGCTAGCATTAAATTTCTTCAAATCTATTGATGTCTTTCTCTTGTCTTTCTTCTCTTCTTCATTAAGAGGAATAGTATGAATCATTATTTCTGGATTTTTCATCGTATTGCGCATATCTCTTTCTTCTAGAATTGTTTCTGAATTCTTTTTTTGTTCTATGATTTTGAACATTACTCTTTTGAGCATAACAAAAGACAAATTTCCAAAATATCCAATGTCAGTTATTGAAGGATTATTATCAATTGAAATTTGAAAAGTCTTGATATTAGATGCAAATCTTGCACTTAATTGAGCTGAAAATTTCTCACCTCTTGTCTCGTACGCCCCCTGAAAGAACAGTTTGTCGATGGATCCGTATCCTCCACTCATAGAAATTGATCCTAAAATATTTTTCTCTTTTACACTTATAGTGACAATAGCAGACTTGCGCTTTTTGTTTTTTTGAATATAAACGTCAGCAGAAGTGAAAAAACCTGTCAGCATTATAGATCTTATTATTGAGTCTTTATCGATTTTTTTACATCTCATTCCGTCATATATCTTAGCTTTTTTCCTGATGAAGTATGAAGATATTGATTTATTGCCTGTGACAATAACTCTTTCTATATAAAGATTTTTTTTATTTTCCACTTCAAAAATTAGCTTCACACTTTTATCTGAAGTTGATACATCGAATTGCCACTCAATTTCTTTTTTTAGTAAACTTTTATCACTCTTTTTTATTTCTTGAATAATGTTTTGAACATTTTGTATTTTAAATTTTGATTTTGCGAATTTTTGCGAAATATTTTCAGAATTTGAATTTTTCACTCCATCTATCAGGATATCTATTTCTGATATTTCAAATCGTTCTCCCTCATTAATCTTACAGATTACATCTGCAATATTATTGTTTTGAGAAAGAATGACATCAATTCCTACTTTAGCTTCAAAATATCCTTCTTGACGATAAAATGCTTGCATTATTTCGATAATATTATTCAATTTCTCTTCGGAGAGCATATCTTTTTGAGTAAAAACTGTTAAAAGATTAGTCTTTGATAAAGAGCTTATTTGTAATAATTTCTTATCTTTAAAATGCTTGTTTCCAAAAAATCTAATTGATCTTACCTTTAAGTGTTTACCTTTTGATGCAGATATTTTTACATGAATTTCTCCATTTTTTATGTAAGTTTTTGTTTGAACTTTTGCGTTTATATGACCTCTGTTTTTTAAATTATTAACAATCCATTTTGATACTTCTTCTAATATTCTAGGCTGAAAGAAATCTCCAGATTTAGGTAATTTTATGTCATGCGATAGCTCTGATCTTATTTGTACAGGTAATCCTTCAATTCTGAAACTGCCTACAATTACGTTCTCTTTTAGTTCAATTGTGACGACATTACCTTGTTGCGCGATCTTTGCATCACTGAATAGCCCTGATTTTATCATATTAGATATTGATTCAGAAGTATTTATAATTAACTCACTACCATTGTTGTGATATCTCAAATAATTTCTAATCCATTCTACAGAGACATTTTTCAATCCCGTAATAACTAATTTCAGCCCATTGTCAAGATTTACATTTAAAGACTTTTTTTCGCTATCGATTGTGTGTTTAGCTCCTTCTGAGGTTTGATATTTAGCACAAACGCACAAAAGTAATATGGGAAACAACTTATACCACATCAGTTTTGACTTAAAAACAGAAACATTTCATAGACATTATACACACTTTATCAATTTAGTAATACCTTTATGCAATTCAATTGCATTATTTCTCTAAATAGCATATACAGACTAAAAGTTGTTATAATAACAAATCCTAGTATTGTAAGAATATTTAATATATTTTTTGGTAATTTTCTTCTAGAAACAAGTTCAATGCATCCTATAAATGCGGTAAATCCGTCTAACCCTGGTAATGGAAGCATATTCATTGCACCTATGCTAAGCGACAATAGAATGAATATTGATAATATTGCTCTGATATCTGTCATTGAGCTCTTGATGATTGAAGCAATTTTTAATGGCCCAGCAAAATTGTTCACTGATTGCTTGTCCTTAATTATCAAAAAGACGTTACTGATGGATTCATAAAATATCTTGCTGCATTTATATATTGAATGAGTAAGGCAATTATGAATAGGATATTTATGATACATTACTTTCATATTTATTCCTATGATTCTTGGATATTCCGATTCTGCAAGTTCAATACAATTTTCATTAATTAATTCTCCATTTTGATTGTGTGTACGAGTTGACAAAGACATTTTTTTTCCTGATTTTATCATTTTCATTATGTCATCTATGAGGTATGTTGTTTCATTTGCCGAGTTTGCAAAATACAGCTCATCACCTACTTGCAATCCAATTTTTTCTGCTATGCTTTCTTCTGATATTTTGGATATTATGTTTGATTGGTATGGCTCTCCATACTGAAATAGTAAAATTGTACTAACTATTAGTGCTGAAAAATAATTCGCAAATGGTCCAGCAATTGCTATAATAATTTTTTGTAATGGAGTTGCATCTCCTACTCCTTTTTTTGATGTTATGCGATGTGCATGTTCTTTATTGATGGATGTTGAGTATTCTCCTGCTAGGGCTATATATCCTCCAAATGGAATTGCGCATAATTTCCATGTTGTTCCTTGTTTGTCCTCCAATGAAAATAACTTTGGTCCAAATCCTATCGAGAAAGTTTCAACAAATATGCCGAATTTTCTTGCTGCAATGTAATGTCCTAATTCGTGTAAAGTTACCATAATTACTATGAATATCACAAATGGCCAAAGATGATTGAAAAATTCAATAATCATAATTATTCTGTATAAATTTCAATCATTATAACAAAATGCTATATGAAAAGAAATTGTCTGAGTGCATGTTGGAATTACAGGTATACTCTGAGATTGCTCTGGGACAAAAAATTGCCATTGGTGTTTCTGGTGGAGTCGATAGTTTTGTATTGCTTAATATGCTTTTGAAATTTAAGCCAAAAGATGAAATTATCTGTGTTACAGTAGATCATAAATTAAGAAAAGATTCAGGTGAAAGTGCTCGATTTGTAAGTGAAATGTGCAAAAATTTAGGAATACAATGCATTGTTTTAAATTGGAATCATGGTGAAATATCTTCTGATATTCAAAATAGAGCTCGAAAAGCTCGCTACAGTTTGATTTTGCAAAAATGCAAGGATTTGAAAATATTATTTCTATATGTTGCTCACCATTTAAATGATCAGCTAGAGACTTTCATGATGCGTATTAAGAATGGGAGTGGATTGCTGGGTCTATCTTGTATGATGAGCTCTTCATATAAATCTGGAATTAATGTTATTCGTCCATTCTTAAAAATCGATAAATCATTTTTGATTGAATTTGCTGTAAAAAATGACATCAAATGGATTGAAGATTCGTCAAATTATAATCAGCTCTTTGCAAGAGTTCGTGTAAGACAAGAAATTACGAAAATTGATGCACAAACTTTGCGAAGAATTTGTGAAATTATATCTTATTGTCAAAATAGGGCAGCAAATTGTAACTTTCGTATAAATTGTATTTTAAAGGAATTTTCTCGTCTTTTTTTTGTAAATTTTAACATGATACAGAACAATATCTTTAGTTTGCTGAGCAAAGATATTAATTTGCTGGTGTCGAAATTTTTAACTCAAAGAATTTTGATGATAAGTTTGATCGGCCTAAGTGGATTATCCAAAAATGATTTGCGATGCTTGGTGAGACGAATCTCTGAGCTTGTTAATCAAGATTACTCTGCAAAGTCTTATGCTGATTATGAATATATAATTGGTTTTCTTTTAAATAATTCCGAGACAAAAAATGCCTTATTTGACAGATGTTTATGGTTGAAAATTGAAGGAAATCTGTTGGTTTTTCCTAGAATTATCTACTCTCAATCTGCTGTGAGTTTGATATGTGAGTCAATAGATTCTCAAGTCAATAAGTCAAAAATTTATATTGAATCTTCAGTGTATATTTCAAAAATACGTAAGTGTATGGTTGATAGCATGAATTCAGATATGAGTACTGCTGATTTTCGATCAAGCTATGATAATTTTAGGACATTTTTTTCCAAATACATACAATCAATATCTGAAGTGAATTACTTAGTAAGACTTATATTTCTGTATATTGATTGCCTCTATGTTGATAATGCGGTTCATCATGTTTTTTACCCTACATCCATATCAGAATCAATTCAATTTGTATGAAGTTTTAATCTATTTGACATTTCATTCATTGATGTGATCTTTGTGTGAGGTTGCTCTTTGATATTTGTTTAAAGTTGAGAGTACATTCCCTGCATTTTTAATTAAATCTTCAAAAATATTTAAGTTTCTTTTGTGATATTGTTTCAAAAGTCTTTTTTTTGATATATCATGAAAATTCGCAAATCTGATTTTGAGTTCTTTTAATACAGTACGCTTGATTTGATCGACTCTGTTTATGATTTTGTTTACGAAGCATCAAAAATTTACTTCAAGATTTGATCTTATGAAAATAGTAGTACTTACTATTTTTGTTTATTTTTGCGATCAGTTTCCTGATTTGCTTTATTAAGTTTGAATTTCAATTTATATCATTCATCTTTCAAGATAATAGAGTTTTACTCAAAATAATGCCTTAATCTTTATTAATCAGAGATATCGTTTTTGAGAAATATACAAATTCTTAAATTAACCATTTTGCAATTAGAGTAAATAAGTTATTAAAACGATACATGAAAAACATCTTACAATAAAAATCAACTGGCGGGAGCGACGGGACTCGAACCCGCGGCCTCCTGCGTGACAGGCAGGCGTTCTAACCGACTGAACTACACCCCCGAACCAGACTGATTATATCAAATTTGCATTCTAGGGCAATACGGTAATGAAAAAATTTAGAGATATCTGAGATTTATTTACTTTTGCACGCAACACATTTGTTAAAGAGCACTTCTTTTGTGCATGGAATTTCGCGTAATGATTTTGTGAGAATATTAAAGATGAACAACTGGTGTTTATTGCTTTTTTTTGCGCAAATAACAATTATGCTGTCTGATTTTGGAGCCCAAGATATTCTATCTACTGATTTGAATTCATTGCATGAATCCCATATAATTTCCGACGAGTTAGCTTTGAATATTTTTACTGATTTATTAGTTGTGCATGCTAAAAATTTTTGATTATGTGAATATTCTGCTGAAAAATAACTTTCTCTGTCGCTCGATAAAATTACCGACATTTTTTTGTTATTTAAATCTACTTTGCAGATGCTATATTTTGGCCCGTATTTATTGCAAGAAAAGATGATAGAGCTACCATCTTTGGTAAATACTGGAGACATGCTTGAGTATACATTTTCTCCTATCTGTGAAAATGACATATCTTCCATATTGAAGATTCCTATGATTACTTTATCTTTTTGAATCATGTTTATAGCTAATATATTAAGGTCGATTGGAGAAAATTCTACTGATATTAAATTGCCATTAAATAAGAATCGTCTAGTTTGTTTCGTTCGCTTGTTTATTAGGTACAAAAAAGACGATCCACTTAATGTATTTAGTTCTACACAAGCGATAAAGTCTCTGTTGCAAGTTGGGAATGAGTACATTTTCGTTGATCCACTAGCTATCCTCTTAAATCCTTTGCCTGACATGTGTTTTTTTACTAACACACCTTCTTCTACATATATGTTCTTTGAGTTGAATACGGATGAGTCTGCTTCACTTGTTGTTGCTGAGTATATTTTATCACATAATATTGCACATCCTTTGTGTAGTTTTGAGTAATTGCACTGAATTGTGTAATCAACAAATGTTTTCCCCATTTTATTTTTTAGTATAATTTGTATTTTTATATTTGATTGCATTTTTTCTGCTTTAATTATGACAATTAATGAAGATATCTTTTGTCCTTCGGTTGCATCGAATTTGAATATTCCACTCTTTTCAAGCATATTGATTATCATTTTTTTGCACTCTTGAGATATTTCAGAATCGTCTGTCTTGATATGCAGGCCTATTGGTTCTACTACGTTTCCGTATTTTATCTCTATGCAAGATGTAGAGTCTTTGCAAGTGAATATTTGTATGAAAGCTATTAAAAATATGGTTAGTATGTACATTGTTATGTATGATTTATTATCAATATAAACATCTTAATGTTAAAAGTTTGTTTTTGAAATAAGACAGAAGAATTATATAAATATCTTAAAATGAAATGCTATTTGATGTAAGTGAAGATATAGTGAATTTTTCATTTCATTGAAGTAATTGTTGAGTCATAAGTCTTGAAGTTTACTATGTTTGTTTGATGTATGTGTGTGTTGATGATTTTTGCTATTCATTGATATTTTTTATTTCATAATTGACTTTAGAAATTTTATTACTTTGTCTTTTCTACGTAAGACCTATCGTTTGTGTTTATTATGACTCGATTTCCGATTTCAACGTGAGGTGGAACTGTTGTTCTTACTCCATTACTTAGAGTCGCTGGTTTATATGAAGAGGAAGCTGTTTGGCCTTTTATAACTGGTTGAGTATCCTCTATAACGCATTCTACATGGTCTGGTAGCTTAACAGAAATAGGTGATAATTGTCCATTTTCATCTTCAGCGAAGCATATGCTAACAATCATGCCTTCTTGTAAAAATTCTGCATTGTCAACAAATTTTGATGGAAGTTCTATGATTTCGTACGATTCATTGTTCATAAAAACGAATGAATCTCCAAGTGGGTAGTTATAAATATGTTGAACATCTGTTACATGGACTAAATACACGTCTTCATCGCTTCTAAACCTGATTTCTTTGCTTGTTCCAATTTGAACTTCTTTTAATTTCATTTGTATGTATGCTCCGCCTTTTCCTGGTTTTACATGTTCTCGCGAGATTACTTTCCATTTTTTGCTTTCATAGTTTATGACATTTCCTATTTTTACTTCACTACTCTTTACTTTCATTAAAATGGTAAATATACAATCGAAAAAATTATAAGGTATGTGACGGTTTTTTGCAACTTTATGATTTACTGCAAAATAGGATTGATTTTATTCAAGATGGTCATTAAACTTCTGTAAAGTTTATTTTTTCGTGTGAAGCTTTCACAGTTTTTTATAAAGACTAAGGTTGATTCATCTCAATCCATTTATTCTCATAATATTATGATTAGGTCTGGTATGATATACCAGCTTGCTTCTGGTTTGTATGCGTGGACTCCTCTTGGAATGATAGTTCTGCAAAAGCTTCAGCTTTTGATAAGATTTTACCATGATAATCATGGGTGTCAGGAGATTCTGATTCCGACTCTTCAGCCATCTTCTTTATGGGAAAGAAGTGGAAGAATTAATGATTATGGATTGGAGTTGCTCAGAATTAAGGATAGAGGTGGCAATGAATTTGTTTATGGTCCAACTGCTGAGGAAGCTGTTGCAGATTTATTTCACCAGTATGCTTTTAGTTATAAAAGTTGTCCGCAAGTTTTGTACAATATTCAGTGGAAATTTAGAGATGAAATTCGTCCTCGGCATGGAGTTATGAGAGCTCGTGAGTTTTTAATGAGTGATGCTTATTCATTTGATGTGGATGAAGAATCGGCTATGGTAAATTACGAAAAAATGTTTGGTATTTTTGTCAGTATATTTATGGTCATAGGACTCCCGTATGTAGTTGTTAATGCAGATTCAGGTCCTATAGGTGGAGATTTCAGTCATGAATTCCATTTGTTATCGAATAATGGAGAAAGCAAGGTATGTTTTGATAAGAATTACAAGGAAAAAATCATGAATGTCCACAAGTTTTGTATGAATGACGTAAATGATGGAAGATTTTACTCTGATGAAAAAATGGGGACGATACATAAGGCAGATGTTTCTGATCTAGTTGAATGCAAAAGCATAGAAGTTGGTCATAATTTCTATTTTGGAGATAAATATACTTCATCTATGAAGTTATATATGCAAAATGCCACTGGTAGATATCACGCAAAAATGGGATCTTATGGAATAGGGATTTCTAGGTTGGTTGCAGCGATAATAGAGGCTAGTCATGATGATTTTGGAGTACGTTGGCCTTTGTGTGTTGCTCCGTTTCATGTGATGATAATTAACTTTCACAATAATGATGATGAAGTAAGAGAAATTTCAACAAATATGTATATTTCTTTGCTTGAAAATGGAGTAGATGTTGCGATTGATGATAGAAATATATCTGGTTCTGAAAAAATTGCTGATGCGTATTTGATTGGATGTGGTTACATGGTAATTTTTGGTAAAAAAGAAGTGCAAAGTGGTTTTGCTAAAGTGATTGCGAGAAATGTGATTCAAGATTTTGATCAAGATGTAGAATTGCCTAATTTGATTGAATTCCTTATTCAAAATCTGTCTTTGAATTTTGCAACATCTAATGTTTAATAATTTTGATTGATGATGTTGCGATATTCTGAATTAGGTAATATAAATAATTGATTTTGCATTTTGTATTTTTGATGCTAGACATGAAATTTATTAGGCTAAATAATGATAAGTTTTTGCATGGCTTGAAATTGAGAGGCTGTGAAGATATTGGTCTAAATTTGCTGACAGTTGATGAAAAATGGAGAGGACTACAGGTAAAGTTAGATGGTTTGCGTTGTGAAAAGAATGAGATTGATAAAAAAATTGGGCTCTTAAAAAGAGACAAGATTGATACGAGTGATTTAATGTCCCATGCTAATGAGATTGCAAAAGAATTAAATGTTCTGGAATCTAAGTGTGAAAATGTTAGATCAGAAATGAATGCAATTTTGATCAATATTCCAAATTTACCTGATGAAGATGTTCCTTTTGGAAATGAAGAAAAAGATAATATTGTGGTAAAAGTATTCAATGTAGATCGAAAATTTGATTTTACTCCTCGTATGCATGATGAAATAGGAGCAAAGCTTGGAATGAGCATTTCTGATGGAGTAAAGCTTAGTGGATCGAGATTTGTTGTTTTATACGGTAAGATGGCTCGCTTGGAAAGGGCTCTAGCAGCTTTTATGTTGGATGAGCATAGAAAAGCTGGGTATCAAGAAGTGTCTGTGCCTTATATTGTACGTGAAGAAGCTATGTATGGTAGTGGAAATTTGCCAAAATTTAGAGAAGATTTTTTTGCTACTACAAGAGGAGATTGTCTCATTCCAACTTCAGAAGTATCTCTCGTGAATTTAGCGCGTGAATATGTTTTTGATAGAGATGATTTGCCATGGAAGATGACTGCGTACACTCCTTGTTTTAGGTCCGAGGTTGGATCTGCTGGAAAGGCTAATCACGGCCTAACTAGGTTGCATCAGTTTCATAAGGTTGAGATGGTTAAGATTGTTGAGCCTAATAAATCAAATGAAGCTCATGAGTCAATGGTTCTAAATGCTGAAAATATTTTAGAGAAATTACAATTGCCATATAGGAGAGTGCTGTTATCCTCTCAGGAGATGGGATTTTCTGCTAGAAAGACGTATGATTTGGAGGTGTGGCTTCCTGGAGAAAATTGCTATAGGGAGATTTCAAGTTGCTCAAATTGTGGAGATTTTCAGGCTAGAAGAATGAAATCTAAGGTCGTAATCGGAGATGAATCTTTATATGTGCATACCTTAAATGGGTCAGGACTAGCAGTTGGTCGTACTATGATTGCGATTTTGGAAAATTATCAGAGAGCTGATGGATCTGTATTAATTCCAAATGTGCTTTTGAATTATCTCGATTTTGATGTTATGGAATGCTCATGAATAGTATAAAAATCAACACTTTTAGTGTTTTGTTTTGCGTGTTTTTTTGTGGCTGTAACACTCCGTATAGGAAGTCTATAAATTTGGAAAATTTTCTAAATGTAAATGACAGTGATGATGTGATTTTGTGTCATGTTGTAAAGAGAGGAGAAAATATTTCTCTCATTGCGTTTAAGTATTTTGTGTCTTGTCTTGATATTATTGAGCAAAACGATTTGGAATATCCTTACATTGTATATGAGGGAGATGTAATAAAAATTCCTAAGAAAAAAGAGCAGAAAAAGCAGGTTGATGGATTTAAAGTCAAAGAAAATTCATTTCAAAATGTTGAATTTACATCTGATATTGAGTTTTTACCTCCTTGGGATGAGAATGCTGAAGCTAGTTTGTTGTTAAGTTTTAGAGAAAATATGGATAAATTGAGCAAGAATTTTAATAAAAGATTTAATAACAAATATGATTTATCTAATAAATCTGACGGAATATTTATTATTTTTAATTCATTGAATAATAGATCAGTTGATATTAAATCTATATCTGACGGAAAAGTTGTAGTTGTGAGTAAAAATCCTACTTTTGGCAATCTTATTGTGATTGATATTGGAAATGGAAGGAATGTTTTGTACGGAAATTTGTCAGAAGTCTTTGTAAAGAAGGGTGATTTTATTTCTCAACAATCTTTAATAGGAAGAATAAATACTGATGGTGTTTTCAACAAACCTGTGTTATTGTTCTGTGTGTACGATGTAAAGGGCGGTCAAAGGTCTTTTGTCGATCCGTTTAAGTGTTTTGATGGATTTAGGAGGTTTTTTAATGAACGTTAAGAGTGGTATGGGAGAAATGTTGACATCTTTTCTGCCGGTTATATTAATATTTATTGTATTTTATTTCTTTTTAATTCGTCCTCAGCAAAAGAAAGCGAAAGAGCATGCTAAGATGATTGAGGCAATTCAAGTTGGTCAGTCTGTGATTACTAATTTTGGCATGACTGCTCGTATCAGTAAGCTTATTGATGATAAGTATTTTGAGGTTGAAATTTCTTCTGGTGTGAAGGTTGTTATTCTTCGCTCTGTTGTTGCTGATGTTTTGAATGATAATGTTATGTTTGATATTAAGCAAAATCGCTCTTCTTGTTGTAAGAAGAGTGGTTCAAAATGTAAAAGTGAAGAAAATTGCTCTAGTGAAGAAGAATCTGACAAAGATTAGTGAGGGTTTATGCTTACCATAAGAAGGTTTTTCATATTTTTATGTGTGCTATTTTTTTCTTGTTTGTCTGTTCTATGTATTTTGTCTAATTTGCGTTTCTTACCTAAAATCACTTTAGGTCTTGATTTAAAAGGCGGTTCTTCTATTTTGTTTTCAGTTGAAGAGAGAGATATTCAAGATTTATATATGTCTGATTTGTATAAAAAAGGACGTATGTTAATGAGAAGTAAGGGTGTTAGGTTTAGAAATATGAAGTTGAATGATGAAAATGTTCTTTCTTTTACGTTGGTGAATAAATTATCTCAGTCTGACATTGAGAGTCTTGTCAATTCTATTGATGATGGTCTTAGTTTTAACTACAAGAATTTGGATAATGATCAAGTTGAGGTAAAAATTTTTATGATTGATTCTAAGTTCAAGTCGGTGAAGTCTTCTGTTGTTAAGAGATCTATAGATGTTTTAAATAAGAGAGTAAATGAGTTTGGAACGTCAGAAGCTATAATAATGTCATACGGTTCTAGTGCGATTCTGGTGCAAATTCCCAATATTTTTGATATAGATCATGTGAAAAAAGTGCTTGGACAGACTGCTCAGCTTAGATTTTGTATTGTTCGAGATATTATTTCTGCTAAAGATTTGGGTAATAGTGGACATGACACTTTCGTAATGCCATCAAATGATGGTTCACATTATTATATTCTTGATAAAGAGGCTTCTCTATCTGGTGATCGATTGGTTGACGCTCAAGTTGTATTTGGTGAGTACAAAGAGCCTATGGTTTCATTTAAATTTGATTCTATTGGTGCTAATATTTTTGCTGACATTACTCGAAAGTATATTGGTTACAGAATGGCTATTATATTTGGAGATGTTGTTGTGAGTGCTCCAATGATTAATGTTGCTATTCTTGATGGAAATGGTGTTATACAAGGTAATTTCGATTTGAAAGATGCTGCTGATATGGCGCTGATGATGCGCTCTGGCGCTTTGCCTGTGAAGTTGGAGATATTAGAAGAGAAAGTGATAGGAGCTGGTCTTGGAGAAGAGTCAATCAGAAAGGGTATGATGGCGGTGATTTTATCTATTTTATCAGTAATTTTGTGCGTTATTTTTATGTATAAGACATTTGGGTTATTTGCTAATTTTTCTCTAATTGTGAATCTGTTAATGACTTTATCATTCTTGATAATATTTGGCGTTACATTAACATTACCTGGAATTGCTGGTATAGCACTAACGATTGGCATGGCGATTGATGCTAATATACTGATTAATGAAAGGATAAGAGAAGAATTGCAAAAGAGCACTAATTTGCTAAGTGTAGTCTTAAGTGGCTATAGAGTTGCGATGAAGACTATATTGGACTCAAATCTTACTACTATTATCGGTGGATTATCTCTCTGCATATTTGGTACTGGGCCAATAAGAGGTTTTGGAATAACTTTGATAATCGGATTAGTGGTATCTTTATTTACGGCTGTGGTTTTATCTCGGGAATTGCTTTTGATGTTTATCGAGTCTGGCAAATATAAAAATATTGAGTTTTGATTTTTTGGAGTGAGTATGTTTTGGAATTATTTGAGATCATCGAATATAGATTTCGTGAAATTTGGAAGAATTGCCATGTTTTTTTCATTATTTCTATTTGTATTGTCGTTTTTTTGCTATTTTAGATTTAACTTGAATTATGGAGTTGATTTTCAGAGTGGATATTTGTTTGAAATTAAGTCAAATGATAAAAATTCCTTGCACGAAGAAGATATTAGGCAATTTCTTGAATCGGTGAATGTTAAGGATTGTGCGGTATATAAGGATAATAAAGGAAAAGTTTGTTTTAGAATTGCTTCGTCATATGATCAAGAGTTTATATCGAGTATTAAAAGTAAAATTGTTAATGACTTTGATGTGGAGTTTGATCGATTTGAATCTGTTGGTCCAAAATTGAGTAGAGATCTAATATTAAACGGATTATTATCGATTATTTTTTCCCTAATTGGAATATTCTTATATGTCTGGGTTCGTTATAAATGGCATTTTGGATTAGCTGCTGTAATTGTATTACTTAATGATATGGTGATTTTGTTCTCTGCTTTTTCTATTCTTAGAATAGAATTCAATGAGAATGGAATCGTTGCCTTCTTGGTGACGGTGTCTTATGCTATAAACGATGTGGTGGTGATATTTGATAGAGTGCAAAGTAATTTGAGTTTTGGTTCTGATATCGATATTAAGAATTTAGTTAATAATAGTGTAAATAGCACCTTATATCGCACAGTCATGACTTCTTTTACCACCATTGTTTCTCTGATAGTTCTATATTTTTTTGGCGGGGCGGTTATTAGTTCTTTTAGTTTACCAATTATGATTGGTATATTTGGAGGTACTTTGTCTTCGATTTTTCTTGCTGCTCCTTTGTGGATGAGGATATATTCAATAAAATTTGCGTCCAGTTGATAGTTAAAAGCTAAAAAACTCTGTTTGATCTGATTCTTTTCTATTTTTTAATCCATTTTTGATTACGACTGTTTCATTTTTGTGTTATTATTAATTTTTTATCAATTACCATATATTTATAAATTTTGCCTTTATATTTACTTTGCACGTTTTTTGAAAATTTCTCTCATAATTTTACTAAAGTGATTGTGTATTGTATATTTTTTTGTTTTAGCATAGATGTTTTATATGAGCTTTACGCTTTTCGCATTTTGAGTTACCATATGTATGAGTTATGGACTAAGTGGAATGTCTATAAATAGAAAGATAGGATTTTGGGCATTGTTACCTATCGTTTTAAGCAG
This sequence comes from Candidatus Gromoviella agglomerans, assembly GCF_021065005.1. Lineage (GTDB taxonomy): Bacteria > Pseudomonadota > Alphaproteobacteria > CAJXXZ01 > Gromoviella > Gromoviella agglomerans. Next base: position 271,767 of record NZ_CP069247.1, on the reverse strand, counting down.
TCAGCTTGGTTCTGGATCATTTTTTATTCCTAGCGTTATAGCTAAGTTTGGTTTGTTTGGCTTGTTTAGTTGGTTTTATACTGGATTAGGATCTATTATTTTGGCCATTATGTTTGGCATTTTATGCGTTAAATTTCCTCAAAATGGAGGTCCTCACGTATATATCGTTGAGGCATTTGGAAAGGTTGTTGGTTTTTTTAGTGCTTGGTCTTATTGGGTGATTTCATGGCTTTCTAGTTGTGTTTTACTATTTTTAGTGACTGGATCTCTTGAAAATATTTTTAATTTCTCCAATTTTGATGAGTTTTTGATTCAAGTATCGATTTTGTTATGCATCACAATCACTAATTTATTTGGAGTTCACACATCAAGTATACAAAATACTGTGCTTTCATTTATGAAATTTTTTCCAATTGTATTAGTATGTACATTAGGTTGGTTTTATGTTGATTTTGAGAATTATGTTGTAAAAAATAACGATTGTAGTGGAGTTCTTGAGTCGTTCTCTGGAGGTGCGATTGCGACTTTGTGGGCTTTTTTGGGTGTCGAAAGTGGAACCACTCCTGCTGGTGAGGTTAAAGATGTTAAAAAGGATGTGTTTAGAGCACTAGTCATAGGTCAAATTTTAGTTTGTATGATCTACTTTGTTAGTTGTTTCGTTCTTTATGGAGTTTTTGGAAGTGAGTTGCAAAATTTGCCTACTCCTTATGTGAGTCTATTGAATCTTATTTTTAATATGTCTGATAATTTAGCAAAATGGATTCCTTTTTTGATTGTTCCTGTTTGCGTGACATCTTTTAATACTTGGACAATTGTGAGTGGGCAAATTGCTTTAGGTGCATCAGAAAGTAATCTCTTTCCGAGAATGTTTGGAATACGGAATCGTTATGGAGCTCCTTATTTTGCTATAATAATGTCAAATTTAGCGCAAATACCCTTCTTGTATGTTGCATCAGATAAGGTATTTTTGTCTAGAGTAACGGCTCTGGCGGATTTTTCATCTTCTGCATTCTTTGTAATATATTTTGTGTGTGTTTTAGCATTTATCAAAATATTTCGAGCTAAATATCTTATTGTTTCTTTATTATCTATTATGTTTTGTATGTGGATATTTTTCGTTGTAGGATGGAAAATTCTGCTTCAAGTTATGGTTATTCCTTTGACAGGAGTGTTTTTACTAGTGTTTAAGAGAAAAAACATGAGTTTTGGGTGATTGAGATGTGTATTTTTTTTCTTTGTGTTGTTGAAAAAATTTCTTTGTAAGAAAAGGTTGAATGGAGTTGAATGATTTATTTTTATGATATAATTAAGATATCATTTAATATAAATGATTTGTTTTTTGTCGATTCGGTAAAGTTGTTTGTCTCTTGATAACTAATGTGTGTTTTTTGAACCCTCCTTTTGTATTAAAGATCATGCAGTTGATCAAAATATTTGTTACTTTTTGAATAATTGCTAGATTGTATGATAAATCCCGTGTTTTTCAAAAAATTATGAATGCCGTGAAGGTGAATCGAACACCTGGCCTACTGATTACGAAACAGTCGCTCTGCCTACTGAGCTACCACGGCAATGTGTGAATTGTACACTTTTATGTCAGAAAAATAAATAATGAGTTGAAGGATATGCCTAATATGAAGCATTAATGCTTGCATCGATGTGAGTGATAAATTATTTATGAAGAATGTTTGTGAAAGAAATCTCAATTGATTAAAGTATAAATTTTAATTGACTTTCGTTTTATAATTGCATCAATTTTGTTATTTTTTAAGCTAAATGAAGTTATATTTGTTGTATTGAAAAATAAGTATTTGCTAATACAAGATTTAGGTTTTGTCTAATTAAAGCAAAGGTTTTGTTGATTTTCAGATGAATGCGAAAAGTATTATAAGATATTTTGGAGTGAAGTATTATTTTGAGATGAGATTTCTTGCGATTTTGTCCGCCAGATCGTTATATTTATTACCTGAATGACCTTTCGTCCATTCCCATTTAATGCTATAAATCTGCTTATATCGTAATATTTCTTGCCACAAATCGTAGTTTTTGACTGGTGTTTTTTGACTTGTAATCCAATTATTTTTTTGCCAATTTGTTATCCATTTTTCAATTCCATCCTTCACGTACATACTGTCAGTAATAATAGTTATTTCTTCTGTGTATTTAAAATGATTTCTCATGATTTCATAAAAATTCAGAGCCCTGATGACAGCTGTCATTTCCATTTTGTTGTTTGTTGTATCTTTATTTTTTCCTCCAATTTCATATGTTACATCTGACTCATTTAATATATGCTTGTTATGCGAGATATCTGGAATATCTATTTTGAGTGATTCCCAAGAGGTTGGTGGTATAAAAATAGCTACACAAGCCCAAGCTCCAGGTCCTGGATTGAATCTGCATGCTCCATCCGTGTAAATTATCATCTTGGTAAACTAATGAATCTTTAATGATATCATTTGTTCTTTATATTATGCAACGTTGATTGCATTTTACGTTTACATGAAAATATCAGCACTACAATTTCGTATGATATCTGCGATATTACGATCATTATTAATGCGCTAATTATGTCAGGCGGTGCAAATATTGCTGAAAATATAGTTGTAATCATGATAAAAAATCTTCGAAATTTTTTCATTTGAAATACAGAAACAAATCTCATATCCATTAATACAAACAATATCAGTGGAGTTTGAAAGCTTATACCAAAAAATATCAAAAAGTTCTTCATAGTGTTAAAATATTCACTTAATTTTGGCAGAAATATTAAATCGAAATTCTCAGAGTGAAACTGAAATGATGATAGAAAGTGCCAAGTTGTTTGAGATATCCAATATGCAAATAACACACCGCATAAGAATAGTATTGGTGCGAAAATACAGCAATATTTTGCTATGCGTTTCTCATTTTTTAATAAGCCGATCGATATGAATTTCCATATGTGATAAATTGAAAACGGGCAAGATGCGAGAGCTCCAAAATATATTGCAATTTTTATATGTATGATGAATCCTTCTGGCAATGATGTGAAGACTATTTTGCTTGTTTGTAATGGGAAAACAATAATTTTTATTATGTCTTGAGAAAAATAGTATCCGATTGAGCTAAATATTGAGAAGTGTATCAAGCATAATATTACTCGTTTTCTTATCTCTTTGATGTGAGGTATCAAGAAGTACATTTAATTTATGCATTTTTTTCTATTATATTTTATATTGCAATATTACCAATTTTTTTTTGATTTTGTGCAATTTTTCATATTGCGATACATTCTTTTTTATGTATCATAATAGAGGTATTTTTTAGTCGATGTTTTGGGGTTTTTGATATCTTTTTTTCGTAAGTATTCTCCGGTTCTTTGCGATAGAAAGTTGCTTTCTCTTTTATGGGTGAAGTTTCTCGTAACCTTTAATTTTGCGATTATTCAGACTGTTAAGGATACGCTGATTGTGTCTTCTTGTGGAGTTGAAGCTATTCCTGTTTTGAAAGGTGGACCTGTTATTGTTTTATCTGTAATTGCTACTTTTTTGTATCATAAATTGAGCAAGATTTTGTCTAGAAGAGCCCTTTTTTGCTCTGTTATATACTTTTTTGTGATATTTTACGCTGTTTATTGTTGCTTTATTATTCCATTTAAGGCATGTTTTTATCTCGATGATTCAATATTGAGATTGAAACATTTATTGGGTCCAAAGAGGTTAGCGCTGTTTAATGTTTGTGCTCATTGGGTTGATAGTTTGTTTTTTGTTGTGACTGAACTTTGGAGTACAATGGTTCTGTTGGTGTCATTTTGGGGATTTGCTAATCATATTACAAAAATTAACGAGGCCGAAAGATTTTACGGAATTATTCCGATGGCTGGTCATGCTGGTTTAATTGTTGGTGGAATGGTTGTCAGTTTTCTCTGTAGCAAATTTCTTGATTTATCCTTTATTGTGTCGACTCAATCTATTTTGGTTATATTTTGTATTTCATGTGGGTTGGCTATTTATTCCTTTATAAAGACTTATGATACTTATCAAAATGATGGAGAGCAAAGGAAAAAAGAAGATTTCGTAGCTATGTCGTTTTTGCAGAGTTTGAAGCAAATTTGGTCGAATTTGATTCTACGTGCGATTGCGTCAATTACAGTTTGCTTTGCATTTTGCATGAATATGGTTGAAGTTGGGTGGAAATCCTATCTCAAGGAGGCAACTATTGATGAAAAAGAGTATCAGTCTGTACTTGGAATAGTATCTTCATCGACGGGTTTGTCTTCATTATTTGTCTCATTATTGTTTGTTAATGTACTAGTGAAGAAGTTTGGCATATATTTTTGTGCTCAAATAACACCTATTGTTGCCGCTATCGTTAGCAGTTTGTTCTTTGCTTCATTTTTGGTTGATGAGTTGATAATATCAATTCCTCTTGTTGTCATATTATTTGGAGCAATACATAACATGATGATGAAGGCGATGAAGTTGTCTATTTTTGATCCAACGAGAGAAAGAATGTACATTCCTTTAAATGAAGATGCTAGAGTAACTGGTAAAGCTGCTGTTGATGTTTTTTGTTTCAGATTTGGTAAATCTGCATCTTCATGGGTCCAGTTGTTGTTGATTGAATTTATAGGTTTTGGTTCATTTTTGGCGAGTTTTGATGCTATTTTCCTTATTGTTGCTTTGTTAAATTTTGTGTGGATAAGATCTATTTTTAAGATCAAGGGTTATTTGTTAAAAACTAATGAGAATGAGTAGTAATTTTTGCTATCTTCACTCTTTCCAATCGATTAATAGAATGATATTTATTATATATCAATAAAATCGTTGTATTTATAATCTGATTATACTTTTATTAAAAGTAATTATGAATTTTATATTATCTTTGAGAAATTTTGTATCGAATAATATTGTAAATTTAAATATCAATTTACAGTTTTTTAAACTAAAGAATATTAAATATCATTATGTTTATTTGTTACATACCTATGTCGATAAGTACTCAGCGCAAGTTGTCTGTAGTAAGACCTCCAAGAGTGAAGATAACGTATGATGTTGAATCAGGAAATGCCATAGAAAAAAAGGAATTACCTTTTGTATTTGGTGTGCTTGCTGATATGTCTGCGCAAAATCAAGAAAAAATTCCTTTAAAAGATAGGAAATTTGTAGAAATTGATGGTGATAATTTTAGTGAAGTGATCGCTTCGTATAATCCATTCCTTCGTTTTAGCGTTGATAATGTTATTTCTGGAACTGGAACAATAAAAATTGATCTCTCTTTCAAATCAATTGATGCTTTGCATCCTTCATCAATTTTACTCGTAGTCCCAGAATTGAAAGAGATGTATGATTACAGAATTCATATTCGTGATCTTATGTCTAAGATAGATAGTAATCAGATCTTGGATGAAATTTTGAGAGATGCTCTTCCACAAAAGAGACTTGCTAGTATTGATGAAGTGCTAGTAAAGCTCAATATCAATGAGAATGATGAATCTTTTCAGTATATGCAGAAAATACTCACTACATTTAATGATTTCTTATCTAAAGATACTGCATCTATTGACATTAAAGATCCATATTTATATATGAGTGGAATTATCAATAAAATTGATGATCTTCTTTCAAAACAGATGGATAAGATAATTCATAATCCTGAATTCTTGAAGTTTGAAGGTGCTTTGCGAGGTCTTTACTATTTTGTTTCAAATACATCTATTGGGTCGAATTTGAAAATCAAAATTTTGAACATATCCAAAACTGAATTATTGAGAGATCTTGAAAAATCAGTTGAGTTTGATCAAAGTCAGATCTTTAAAAAAGTTTATGAAGAAGAATACGGTACACTTGGTGGAGTCCCATACTCATGCTTGATTGGAATATATGATTTTGGTTTGTCTGGTCAAGATATTGAGTTATTGCGCAAGGTATCTGGAGTTGCAGCTGCAGCTCATGTTCCTTTTATAACTGGAACAAGTCCAAAAATGTTTGGATTAGAGCGCTTTCGTGATATATCTATGCCAAGAGATTTGCAAAAACTCTTTGATAGTTCTGATTTTGCAAAATGGAATGGGTTTAGACAAACTGAAGATTCCCGTTATGTGACTTTAGTATTACCAAGAGTGTTAATAAGAAATGTATATGGACCATCATCATCTATAGTTGAAGAGTTTAATTACGTGGAAAATGTGAATGGAGACAATGACGATGATTTTTGCTGGACAAATGCTTCATTTTGCCTTGCTCAGAGAATAGGTGAAGCCTTTACTTTGTATGGGTGGACAGCTGCTATTAGAGGATTTGAAGGCGGAGGAGCAGTTGAAAATCTTCCAACTTATACTTATAAAACTGCAGATGGAGACAAGATTATAAAATGTCCCACAGAAGTCTGCATAACAGATCGTAGAGAAAAAGAATTAAGTGATCTTGGGTTTTTGCCTCTCTGCTACAAAAAAGGTACAGATATGGCTGTGTTTTTTGGATCGCAAACAGCTCAAAAGCCAAAAGGTTATTACGACTCATTTGCAAATGCAAATTCAGCACTTTCTGCTAGATTGCCTTATTTATTGAATGTTTCGAGATTTGCGCATTATGTTAAAGTCATGATGAGAGATAAAATCGGCAGTTTCTCTAGTAGAGAAAGTGTGAGAATTTTCTTGCAGACATGGATCGCGAATTATGTTTTGCTTAACGATACTGCATCTCAAGAAATAAAAGCCAAGTACCCATTGCGAGAAGCCCGTGTGGATATCAAAGAAAATCCAGCCTCTCCTGGTGAGTATCGAGCTATTTTCTTCTTACGACCTCATTTTCAAATGGAAGATTTGACGGTCTCAATGCGATTGGTTGCTAAATTACCAGTCTGAGCTTTTTAATAATACTTTAGGAGGTAAAAATGTTAAAAATAAAATCAGGAGAACACTCTAGACTAGATATCTTTTTTGATAAATGGATTCAGGTTTTATATGATGGAAAAAATACAAATCAGGAAATTATGCTCGTTAAGCTTATGGATAAAGATAATATATTAATTACTGAGCAGCAAACAAATATTGAGGATTACAAAGATTATTCTTCAGTTTATGCATTTGAACAAGGAATGTATAGAGAGCATGCTCCTGATTTTGGTCCATGGACGAACGTTGTTGGTAATGCTAGTATTCCTTACTTTTTGATTATGATGAAAGGTGGACGTTCTGGTGATTTATCATATAAGTTATTTCAAGGTAAAGAGATTCAGATTGAATATGCTCGTATTTTGGTTCTTGAAGGATCACAGAAAAAGATGGATAGCATAAGAGGTCGTGGTTTTATAGTTGGAGTGAAATCTCTCCAATTATATGATCAGCAATATTATTGTGGAATTGAATTTGCTACATATGCTTACGAAACACACTTCTTCAGATACAAGAATGATAATGAGGCATCTGGCCAAGAGGCTTATAGGTTTGATTTTACTTCAGGTGTATCAGAATTGATTGGAGGATGATCGAATTGCATATTATATATGAATTATTTATGCTAGTGATGTTAAATGTATGATTTATCATGCTTGATCAATATTAATGAGTGAGACATTCTTTATATTACTTTTACTAAAAATATTAATATTTGGTGAATTCTACTCATTTGTTATTTTATTTTTTCTCATCCACAAAGGGTTTTGAATTTTTTCGAGCATTTGCATGTGCTCAAATTCTTCATTTTTGGTGATTTTTATTTCTGAAATTGTATAAGAAGCAATCTCTTCTGCTGATAATATTGACTCTTGTTCTGAATTGCAATTTGCAAACATTTCTTGCTGTCTACCTCCGTTTAGTTCAAGGTATACGCTTGACAGCAATTGTGCGTCAATGAGTGCTCCATGTTTTTCTCGAGAGGAGTTGTTGATCAAAAATCTTGTGCATAACGCATCTAAATTTAGCTTACTACCTGGAAATTTTTGTCTTGCTATATCTAATGTGTCGATGACTTTATTATTTAATGGAGATTTATTAATTAATTTTAACTCATTATTAATAAAATTTATATCAAATTGCGCGTTGTGTGCAATAATATCACTTGATCCAACAAAATCAAGGAAATCTTGGCAAATCTCTTCAAATTTTGGAAATTTTGCTAGAAAATCGTTGGACAAACCATGAATTTCAAATGCTTTTTCAGATACAGTTTTCATCGGGTTAATATATGTATGATAGTGCTTGCTCGTTGGAACAAAATTTATCACTTCTACGCAGCCTATTTCTATTATTCTATCTCCATTTGATGGACTAAGGCCTGTTGTTTCAGTGTCAAGTACTACTTGCCTGCTCATTAAAATTTCTTAAAAAACTTAAATATTGTATCATACTACTATAATTTCATTGCATTTCTTACGAAATATAATGAAAATTAATAGAAAAAGGACAATAATCATTTTGATTCTCATAAACTGAGCGATGAATTCGATTTCTTCAAAATTAATTGGCAACATATTGCACGATTTCTCTTCAAATTTATCAAAAGCTTATATGGCAATTGAATTGTTAAATGATGATTCTACAAATGACCTTATGCACATGTTGATTGATACTTTTGAGATTATGAAGAAGCAAGTTGAATACTACAAAGCATTATCTTTTGATGATTTATCTAATTTTCAAGTTATAATTTCAAATTATCTATCAGTTTTTAATATTAAAATTCAGTTTGAATCATTCCATTTGCAAGATGAATTATCGTTGAAGTATCATACAATGTTAGAGAAAAAGTTTCTTGCAGATACTTCGCGAGATGAGTTTGTTATATATAAGGCAATACTTCTCATTTTTTTGTTTCTTCTAAAAAGAGGGATGAGCTGTTCTACAATTCAAATTTTTAAGTACGATTTAGCAAATGATTTGCATTTTATTATAAAAATTGACCACAAAATGAAGTTTAGAGAGGGAGAGGTTGATATGATTAATAGTTTTATCTTAGTAGAAAACCTTCCATATATTATAAATGCAATTGATCTATTGAATAGTATAAAATATAGATTCAAAATTGCCGATAGTGAGTCGGACACCATCCTTTTGATCGATCGAATTTAAGATTATTCATGTGATTATGATATTTATTGTAAGCTCTATGAAAGTGCTCATTGAGTTTTGCGAAAATGATATAAGTGAACACGCCCTGCAGGACTTGAACCTGCGACCCCAAGATTAGAAGTCTTGTGCTCTATCCAACTGAGCTAAGGACGCATATGTAATCATAACAAATATATGAAATAGTTCAAGGCTTTACACATTCGTTACCTTGGTTTTTGTCTATTTCATATTTGTACGATTTGTTATTTAACTATTTGTTTAGATTTGTTACTAGTTATTCTTTACTAAAATAGATAGCAATTTTCCGATTTCATTTTTCATATCATGTCTATGAACAATTTTATCGATAAATCCACATTCAAATTGAAATTCTGAGCTCTGAAAGTTACTAGGCATTTTTTCGCCCGTTATATTTTCTACAACTCTCTGTCCTGCAAATCCTATTATAGCTCCTGGTTCTGCTAACGTGATATCTCCTAGCATAGCGAATGAAGCTGATACTCCACCAGTGGTTGGATGAGTAAGGACTACTATGTAAAGCCCACCTTTTTTCTTAAATTCAGATATTGCGACGCACGTTCTTGGCATTTGCATCAGTGAAATAATACCTTCTTGCATTCTTGCTCCTCCTGAGGCTGTGAATATTATTATTGGTTGTTTAGTTTGAGATGCTAATTCGCATGCTTGTACTATTGATTCTCCAACATACAATCCAAGTGAGCCTCCTATAAAATCAAAATTCATAACACCGACGATTGTTGACTTCTGGCATATGTTTCCAGTTGCAAATGTGATTGCGTCAGTGAGTTGTGTTGTACTTCTAGATAGATTCAATCTATCTTTGTAACTTAATAAATCTGTAAATTCTATTGGGTCATCTTTTATATCTAAATTCAATATAATTTTGTATGAATTGTTATCAAAAATATTGCTCATTCTCTCTAATGTTCCTATTTTGTGGTGAAATGAGCATTTGCTACATACCATTTTGTTTGATAGAAGATCTGATTTTAATAGCAAGTTTGAACATTGTTTGCAAAAAGTCCATAAATCACCTTTGAAGTCTTTTCTATTAATAGTGTTTATTCCAGGTAATGAGTTCATTTAGTAAAACGGAGTCTACTCAGTAGAGTAAAATATAAAGAATTTATTCGCAAGTCTATGTTCGTATGCTAATGCTAAATTCTGTTCGTGATTAAGCTTGGAATTTTGTATTATAGTCAATATTACTCATATAAAATAAGATCTTATTAAAAATAAATATCTTTCAATTAGTAATAAACTCTGATATCGTTATTGCACGGGCGCATAGCTCAGTTGGTAGAGCAACTGACTCTTAATCAGTTGGTCCTAGGTTCGAGTCCTAGTGCGCCTGCATTTATAATATTTCTCCCATATTGACAGTGATTATTTCGTTTTTGATATTTATTATTATGCTTCCATTCTCATTTATGCCTTCAAATATTCCTTCAATTTTGCTATCTGATGTTTCTTGGCGATTTTTTATATATGGAGATGAAAATGATATAACTTCCTTAAATTTGTACGCTCTTGATATCCATATTTCTCTTATTTTGGAGAAATCTTGTCTAAGGTGTGTGTCTAATCTATAAATGAATATGTTAAGAATCTCTTCAACAGAACTGTTTATGTTATGTAATTTCAAGCATGTAGATTCTATGTTCTTTGGGTTGCTGATGATATTTAATCCTACACCTATTACGATAAAATCAATCTCATTTTTCAATTTTGAGACTTCTGTCAGGATGCCTCCAGCTTTTTTATTGTCGATATATATGTCATTTGGCCATTTGCATTTTACGAAATTTGATTTCATTGGTTGATTTTTGTCCATAAGAGATATTTCCTCTATTGTTTCTGCAATGGATATAGAAAATGCAAATATCATCTCATAAACCTTGCTGATATCTTTAATGTTCCATAGATTTGGGTATATTACTACTGAGCAATACAAATTTCCTACTACAGAACTTTCCCAATTTCTGCTAAATCTTCCTCTGCCATTAGTTTGTTGTTCTGCAATTACGATGGTATTTTTTGATTTATCTGATTGCATTGCAACGTTTTTTGCATAATCCATCGTGCTGGTTGTGCATTCTATTGAGATTAATTCATAATTATTTGGTAATTTTATGATATTATTATTCACCATTATTGAATGTTATTTTGCTGATTATAATCAGTAATGATTTAAATGAATATCTCTTATGTAATACGATTATGTCGTATAGATTTTTACATCTGATATTTCTATTGATTTCTAAATGATAATTTATATTATACAAAGTGAATTGATTAACGTCTCTTAAACATTTTCTCTATATCACAGGATGTGATTAATATGTTTGTGGGTCTGCCGTGATTGCACTGTCCTGAGTTGCTAGTATTTGACATATCTTCAATGAGTTTTTGCATTTCCAACATTGATAATTTTCTTCCAGCTTTTATGCTAGTTTTGCATGCGATTGAAGCGCATATTCGTTCTATCTTATGCATTAATTCACTTGATAATTGATCTTGATCAAGCTCGTTTATGCTTTCTATTATTATTTGTTTAATATCGAGTTGTTTCATAATACTTGGAATTGATAATATTTCTATGCCGTCCATTTTTTGATTCATTTCAAAACCTATTCTTGAAAGAATTACGATAGCTGCTGGATCGATGTTTTGCGAAATGCTTATTGGAGTTAATAATCTCTCAGATTGTATGCTATCTCTCTCAAGAATGCTTTTCTTCAACCTTTCGTATATGATTCTTTCGTGTGCTGCGTGTTGATCGATTATAACTATTCCATCTTCTGCTTGGCAAATTATGTAGCTGGATAGTATTTGACAAATTGGAATACCAAGTTCGTATTTCTTTTGTGCTAGATGGAGTTGAGATTCCATGAGAGTATGACTCTTACTTTCATTACCGTACTTCGTAAAGTTTTTCATTAGTCTGAAATGAGATGTATCTATTTCGTTCCCATTGCTGTTTTTGAAAAATTCGTTGATTTTCTCTTCTGATTGAATGTGAGATATGAATTTTTCTGTGATGTCATTTTTATAATTATGTTGAGATTGACATTGCAAGTTATGATTTTGAATTACCTCTCCGGTTGTTAAATCAGTTGAGAGTATTCCTGTTTTGAATAAGTGGTGTTTGTCGAAAGATTTGCACATATGCATACTCGAACTTATAGCCTTTGATAATGCATGAGATATAAAATTTTGTAGAAATTTCTGATTTCTAAATCTGACCTCTGATTTCGCTGGATGTACATTCATGTCTATATCTTCATTTGGAATCTCTATGAATATAGCAAGAATAGGGTACCTTCCTGTTGGAGTGTAATCTCTGTATATGTTATTTATTATGCTTATGATTATGTTATCTCTTATCAATCTTCCGTTTATGAATATGTAATATCCTGAATAATTTTGCTTATGCAGAGTTGGAAGACTGCACATACCAGATATTTTGTATTTCCCTACTTCGCTCTCAGATTCTTCTTCGCAAAGAACAGAGTTGCGTAAAAAATCTTCACCCAATATTTCTGCAATTCTCTCTTGAATAGTTTCGGATTTTTTATATGAAAATATCATTTTTTCATCGCTTATTAGTGTAAATGATATGTCTTTATAGAGTATTGCTATGGATTTTATATAATCTTCAATTAATTTTTTTTCAATTGTATCTGGTTTTAAGAATTTTAGCCTTGCAGGAGTGTTCATAAAAAGTTTGCTAACTTCTATCTTTGTGCCTTGTGACAGATTTGATGATTTGATTTGTTTTTTCAATCCATATTCAACTTCGATTGAGTAAGATTCTCTTTGAAAATGAGTTGATATTTCAATGGTTGACACTGTACTTAATGAAAACAGTGCTTCTCCTCTAAATCCAAGAGTATTTATTTTAAATAAATCATCATGATTTAATTTTGATGTAGTGTGCTGATCAGTACATATTTCAAGATCATTTTTATGCATGCCAATGCCGTTATCTACTAAGCATATGTAGCTCTTTCCTCCATTTCTTATTATGATTTTTATATCAGTTGATTTTGCGTCTATTGAATTATCTATTAACTCTCTGATTATTGATAATGGTCGATCAACAACTTCACCTGCTGATATTCTATTTACTATATAATCAGGTAGTTTTCTAATCGACATCACTTACTACTAATAATTTTATTGAGGATACTTATTTATTCCAATCTATTCAAGATCAATGATTTTTTCATATAGGTTATTTTTTAGTCTATCGAATCTTCAATGAAATAATATTAACTATTTTATAATAATAATTATATGAGAATACTAATAACTATTTATTTATATTAAATATGCAGAAAAATAAATTGCTTTTGTCTTTTATCGTTTGTCTTTTTGGTGCTTTCATTGAATCTCATTCGATGAAAATTAATTGTGTTGATTATAAGTTAGATACAGCTGTATATACAGATGCTATAAATGAAGTTCAGTCTATTCTTAAGAGAGTAAATAACGAATATGAAATGGCTCCTTCTGTTAGAATAAAACCCTCACAGAGTGAAAATAGTTGTGAGGAAGAAGTTAAAGAAAAATTAAGAGAATTATATAAAAAATACTCAGAGAATATAGTAATTGGTAATGAGCTCATTTTACATTCTAAGTTGCTTTCACAAATAAGATTAAAAGAGGATGGTTCATCTGGTAGTGTACGTCTTTCTCTTGCTCAACTTATCAAGCAAGAAAAACCAATGTCATCGGATGAAAGCGTTCTTTCCCGTTCTTATACTTTAGAGAATGGATGGGGCTTTCATGATTTTTTTGAAAATCAACAAGTAAAGGATTTGAAACAAATAAATGATTTATTTAGAGTGAATTCTCGTATTTTTGCTGCATTTCAAGATGCTAGGCATTTATGTCAATTATCTCGAGAGATTGAGGATAAAATTGAAAAAATTGATCCTATAATGATATTAATTGATATAATACAAAGGCATTCATCGTCTGATGAGCCAATCAAGATTATGGCAGAATACTATGCTAATCCAAAAATTGCTGATTTAAATGCAGATATGTCCAAGATTGCAAATATTACTTTACATGTCGTTAATTCTGGGATTCAAATGTTAAGAGATTTAAGCTTTTCTCTTGAGAATATTGATTCTACATCTCCTGTTTTTGAATATCTTACTGAGTTAGAGCAAAACTTTTCAAAAAGAGCGAAGCCTAATCAGTACTCTGCTGTAGATGCGTGGTTTCTATTGAATAGTTATATCTCAGTGTGTTTTAACTTTCTTGAATTGTCATGTGAAGAGATTGTGAAAATTGCTGCACGGTCGAAAAAATAATTTTGTTGAATCAGTTAATTTGTGTAATCATAGTGCAAAGTCTAATAACTTTTAGTGATTAAACTCATCTTTTTGATTTTTTTAGTTTGTATAGATCAATTGTGTAAGTATTATGTTCAATTATTCATGAATTTTTCTGAATCTATTGAGATTTTTGATTTGAATATACTGTCTATTTATTTTAATCTTACTAAAAATACTGGTATTGCTTTTGGATTATTTTCGGAAAGCTTGATGTTAATTTCTATTTTTTCAGTTATTTTTTTGTTATCGATTGCTATATATTTGTATTTTCGAAAGTTAAATCTTAAATTATGGATGATATTTATAATTTCTGGTGGAATAGGAAATTTAATAGACAGAATATTCTTTCAAGGAGTTGTAGATTTTATCGAATGTCGTATGTTAAACAAAACATTGTTTATATTCAATATTGCTGATTTCTGTATTACTCTTGGAGTTGCTATTTATGCTATTGATCTTTTTAAGAAAAAACCTTAACCAAATGCGTTTTTATTGCATCTTTTATGTGTACATATGAACATGTGAGTATGCTTCTTTTGCATATAAATATGAAGTCTTTAGTTGAATTTACTGATTTAGCATGATCGTTTATTATTTCAAATATTGCTGATTTTATTCTTCTTCTTATTCTGTTTCTTTCTACTGCATTCCCGATTTTTCTAGTTATTATGAAGCCAAATCGTTGACGATTACATGCGTTTTTGGCTATGTGGAGAGAAAAAATATCAGTTGTATAAGTTTTACTTGATTCAAAAACCGAAGAAAATTGACACTTTTTTTTTAATGTTTCGATTCTCATATTGTAGACACTTTTAACCATGATAACTCTTTTTTTGGAATTCTGCAGTGAATTTTTACTCCGATTGATCTAAGTATAGACATATTAGTAAGTTGAGTAGTACAATTGCAAAAATTGTTGAATGTTTTATGAAAAGGACGTATCAGCCAAATAAATTGCATAGAAAGAAGGTGCATGGTTTTCGTGCGAGAATGAAAAATGGATCTTCTAATGTTCTAAATAGAAGACGTAGAAAGGGACGTACTAGAGTTTGCTTGTGATTTGTATGTTTATGTGAATTTTTATTATTCTGCAAACATTTTATATTGATGAGATTTGAATTCCTAGTACACTTGATTAGTACGTTTCTGTGATGTTATGACTGTTTCATCTTTTCAAGATTATAAGGATACTTTGTTTTTGCCTGAAACTAATTTCAGTATGAAAGCGAATTTGAGTGATGCTGAGCCAAGGATTTTGAGTTTTTGGAAAGATATAATGTTATACGATAAGCTTCAAAATTCTGGCTCTAAGGGCAAGTTTATTTTGCATTCTGGTCCTCCATTTGCTAATGGAAAGCCTCATTTAGGTCATGTTTTGAATTTCATCTTGAAAGATGTGTTATGTCGTAATAAAGCTATGAGAGGCTATGCAGTAAGCTTTTTGTGGGGGTGGGATTGTCATGGGCTGCCCATAGAAGTGAAGGTTGAACAAGAGTATAAAGCTAATAAAAAAGATATGAATAATGTCGTTGAATTCCGTCAATCTTGTAGGGATTTTGCAAATTATTGGCTTGAAGTTCAAAAAAATGACTTGCTCAAGATTGGATTGATGACAAATTCAAAAGAGTATTATAGCACGATGGATTATAAGTCTGAAGCAGACATTTTGGCTGTATTTTTTGAATTTGTGAAAATGGGGTTGGTGTATAGAGACTCTCGTCCTGTTATGTGGTCGATTGCTGAAAAAACTGCATTTGCTGAAGCCGAAATTCAGTATGTTGATAATCATGTCTCCACGGCGTGTTATGTTGCGTTTCCTCTTATTGGTGACATAAATGGGTTTGAAAATATTAGTGTGTTGATTTGGACTACTACTACATGGACACTGCCGTGTAATCGTGCTATTGCTTATGGTGATGACATTGTATATTCACTAGTTGAATTTGGTTCAAATGAGTCAAAAAAAAGGTTTTTGATAGCAAAAGATTTGTTAAGTGATTTTGTGTCCAAACTAACCATTAGTGATGAGTGTCTCAATTATCAATTCGTGATGAAAAGCATAAATCTTTTAAAAAATTATATTGTTTTAACTGAGATAAATGGGTCATATCTATCTGGCAGAAAATGTTTCCATTGTTTGTCTGCAATTCCTGACTATTCGTTCGAAGTGCCATTGCTTTCTGCGAATTATGTTGAATCAAATGTTGGTACAGGTTTTGTTCATACTGCTCCATCTCATGGATTAGATGATTATTTTTTATGT
This sequence comes from Candidatus Gromoviella agglomerans, assembly GCF_021065005.1. Taxonomy (GTDB): domain Bacteria; phylum Pseudomonadota; class Alphaproteobacteria; order CAJXXZ01; genus Gromoviella; species Gromoviella agglomerans. The sequence goes on along the minus strand of NZ_CP069247.1, from coordinate 255,080 downwards.
AAAAAGAATAATATTGAAGCTATAGATTCAGTTTCAATTGACGGTAATTTTACTGATGATATACCATCCTTTGTTGGTCGAAATATATTTGATGTTATTCCTGATATTTTGCATATGATTGACCAAAGCGAGAATTTGTTTTTTGTTCACAAAATTACTCACAGTTATCCTTATTCTTGGAGATCTAATACTCCTCTGATTTTTAGAATGACTCCGCAATGGTTTATACGAATAGATGAAAGTCTAAAAAACAAATGTTTGACAGCATTGAATCAGGTGGAGTTTATTCCAAACAATTCATCTAACCGCATTAGCAGTATGATTAAAAATCGCCCTGATTGGTGCATTTCTCGTCAGAGAATGTGGGGAATTCCTTTGTTTATTTTCGTAAATAAGAGTACGAATTTACCTTTAAATGACGATGCAGTTATGACGAAAATTATTCAGCATGTTGCTAAAAATGGTGCTGATATTTGCTTTTCTGATGATGTCTTTGCGTTTATAAATGATAAATACGATAAGAGTAACTATTATGTTGTTAGAGATGTCATAGATGTTTGGTTTGAGTCTGGGGCTACTCACAATTTTGTTACGAAAAATATGTTAAATGCTGACCGTGCTGATATTTACGTTGAAGGTTCTGATCAGCATAGAGGTTGGTTTCAGTCATCTCTAATCGAGTCGTGTGTATTGCAAAATTGTGCTCCTTTTAAGAAGATTTTAACTCATGGGTTTTTGATGGATAAAGATGGAATGAAAATTTCAAAATCTAAAGGTAATGGCGTTTCTATCGATGAGCTATTGAAGAATAATGGTGCGGATATAATGAGGTTGTGGGCTCTATCATCTGAAGTGACTGGTGATATTAGAATAAGTGAGGAAATTCTTAATAGAGTTAAGGATATTTACAGAAAAATGCGAAATGTTTTGCGCTATCTTATTGGTTCTATTAGAGAATTTTCTGTTAATGAAGTTATTCATTACGCAGATATGCCAGATTTGGAGAAATATGTCTGTCATGAAATATTTGTCCTTGATGAAATAATAAAAAAATCTTTTGATGAGTGTGATTTTCAGAAAATTGTTCATTATATTCATTCTTTTTGCTCAAATATATCTGCTAGGTATTTGGATTTGCGAAAAGATTGTCTATATTGCGATTCGAATTTGTCATTAAAACGCAAAAGTGTTCGTACTATTATGGTTTTGTTAGCGAATACATTGATCAAGTGGTTATCTCCTATCTTGCCTTTTACTTCGGAGGATGCATGGAAATATTACAAAGAAGCGATGTGTTTGTTTAGTGTAAATTCTGATGGTTTGTTCTGTGATCTGTTTTATGAGCTCAATGTTGAGAGTGTTCATTTGTTATCATATTTTGAATTTCCAAAAAATTGGCAAAATTTTGATTTGTATGAGTCTTTTGAAGATCTTTTTACTCTGAAAGACGATGTTAATCAAAAGATTGAAGTTAAGAGAAATGAAAAATTGATTTCTGGTGGACTAAGTTGTGCTTTGAAATTGCATTTGCATGATAAAATTGGAGTTTTGCTAGAAAAAGTTGACGTGTGTGATTTTTTTGGTGTATCTACAGTTGAGATTGAGTCTGTTGGTGAATTTTCTGAACCGCAGATTGAGGTTTGTCATGCAAGTGGAAATAAATGTCAGAGATGTTGGAAATACTTTAATGGTATTAACAGTATTTGTGAAAGATGTTTAAATGTGCTTAATATTTGATATTTTTTAACATAATGATTTCACTGTCGGTTTGTTTGTTCTTTATATGTCAATAAATGTATTCTAAGTAAATGAAGAGTGATTATGAAAATATTCTAAGTTTAAATGAATTGATAAGATTCTATGTTACAATCTAACGATTTTGGTCTGATATTTGAATGCTTGATTTGTTGGCGAGTGACATAGTAACACATATTTTGAATTTTATAAATTCAGATCTAGATATTTCCGCGATTCGTATATTTCCTTCGCAATATGGAGATTTATCTACAAATTTACCTAAATTGTTGAGCCAAAAACACCATGAATCTATTGTTAAAGCTGCTCTTTCTCATGAATGTGTTGAATCTGCCTTGATATTAAATGAATTCTTGAATATAAATTTCAAATTGTCGATTTTTAAAACTGAGCTTGTTAAGTGTATCAAAAATAAGAGTGACTATTGCTATGGGAAATTCTTAAATATGTTTGATCTTAACAAGAAGGTTAATGTAGAGTATGTGTCTGCAAATCCAACAGGAAGACTGCATCTTGGACACGCAAGATCTGCTATTTTCGGTGATGCAGTAGCTAATTTGATGCAAAAAATTGGGTTCGATGTAGTAAGAGAGTACTATATAAATGATGGTGGAGGTCAGGTGGATGCTCTTGCAGAATCTGTCTTTGCAAGGTACAAGTCATTGTGTGGAATTGAGGTTGATTGTTCGAATATTGCTTATCCTGATGAAAGTCTCTTTTTGATTGCTCAGAAATTGGTCGATCAGTATAAAACTTATTTATTGGACGCTAATGATGTGATAGATGTAATAAAACCTTTCTGTGTTGCAGAAATGATTGAATGGATTAAAGGTGATTTGTCTAAGTTACATATTAAGCATGATGTATTTTTTTCGGAAAAATCTCTTATTTATAGCCGAGAAATGGATGATATGTACGATTTAATGCAAAAAAATCAATTGATTGTTGAGGATTATATAGATCAAAAGCTATCAAATAAAGGTGTTGCAAGTGGAGAGAAATTGTTGATGTTTAAGTCATCAAATGAAGATTTGTCGCTAAGGCCTCTCAAGAAATCAAAAGGTGAGTGGACATATTTTGCTACTGATATTGCTTATCATTTGAATAAAATTAACAGAGGATTTGATTTGCTGATAAATATTTGGGGAGCAGATCATGATAATCATGTTAAGGTTATAAAAGATGTTGTAAATGTATTGAACAACAAAGCTAAGTTGGAGATTTTGATAGTGCAGATGGTTAATCTGTTAGAAGATGGTGTGTCAGTCAAGATGTCAAAAAGGTCTGGAAATTTTGTTTCTGTACAAGAAGTTGTTGATAAAATTGGTATAAATGTATTGCGTTTTATGATGTTGATGAAAAAACCTGATACTCATTTTGATTTTGATATGAAATCTGCTCTATCTGCTAGTCTTGATAATCCGGTTTTTTATGTAAACTACGCTTATGTGCGAGCTAATTCTGTGATTAGACAATACGAAAAATTACAAGGAATTTCTTTGCAAGATTCTTTAGATGATATGATTAAGAATATGAATTTTTACTCTAATCTTATATCTGAAGAGTTAAATATTGTGAAAATGATAAGAGAATGCCCGATAATGTTTGTCTCAGCGGCGTATGATAGGGCTCCTCACAGAATAATTAATTTTTTAATTGCGTTTGCTAAAGTGTTTCATATTATGTGGAATAAAGGCAAGGAGGATTTCGGTGCTAGATTGATGATTAAAGGAGATGAGTTCGTTACACAGAGAAGGGTTTTGATATGTTTTGGAGTATCTGTTGTAATTGATTCATGTCTAAATGCATTAGGAATATTTCCAGATAAAGAAATGAGAGATTAAGTTGTAAGTATGTCATTTTGTTGATAGAATATGAGACTTTTATTGAGTTGTATCGTGTTAAGTACAAGTCACTTGATTTTGGTTGCGTTTGTAGCGCTTTTGGTTTTTGGCGGAAAGAGGCTATCTGGAATAATGAGAGAGTTTGCACTTGGTTTGAGATATTTTAAGCGTGGAGCAAATGACTTTTCTCGTAAAAGAAACCATTTTAGAAGAAATAGATAGAATTTGGTTATGAATTTTGTTTATTATCAATTGTTTTTATATTATATTGTATTTTTGGTTGATTTAGGAGGATTCTGTTGATCTCGCTTTTATTATGTGTGCTGATTGTGCTTATGATTTTATCTGATAGACGTCGCATTCCTGTTTTTTGCTATTATTTGGGTAGAATGTTTAAATTTGTTACTGATTTTGTGAATAAGTGTAAGCATGAATTTTGGATTTTGTATGATATCGGAGGAAATAGAGTAAATAAAAATAATAAAAGCAAGAAGAGTGGGCAGGAAAATAATGATAGTAAGAAATAATTGAATCTATTTTTTTATAATGATTGATATATTTTATGTTGTGTGTAACAATGTCTTGACATACTGTTGTATGTAATGAGCGGGGTAGAGCAGTTTGGTTTTAGCTCGTCAGGCTCATAACCTGAAGGTCAGTGGTTCGAATCCATTCCCCGTAACCGGTATGTAGTTAATTTTTTTTTGTAAGTTTTTTAAAAGAATTGTATTGATATGTTTCTGTCAGTGTAATACACTTCTATAGTTTGCGTTTTTTATTTAACGTGTCTAGTTCTGGCTATTTAGCTGATAAATTTTTGTCTTCCATAAAGATTGGAAGATATGAGTTCAAGAAATTTTTTGCATTATCTTTTATAATGTTTTGCATGCTCTTCAATTATACAATATTGAGAGACATAAAGGATGTTTTGATTAACACTTTGCCTGGTACAAATACTGAGTTGGTGCCTTATATTAAAGGTATATTTATTGTGGTTTTTGCTCTAATGATTACGATACTGTATATGAAGTTGTCATCTGTTTTTGATTCTAAGGTTTTGTTTTATTGGATAATTGGTGGATTTTTGACATTTTTCACTTTGTTTGCGTTTGTATTGTACCCCTTTAGAGATGTTGTACATCCATCCGAAGATTTTATTGCTAATTTGGTGTCTTTTGTTCCCTCCATGAGGATGATCTTTCTGATGTTTAAAGTTTGGTCGTATATTTTGTTTTATGTTATGGCCGAATTATGGGGTGGAACTGTATTGTCTTTGCTATTTTGGCAGTTTTCTAATGACATTGTTACTAGTGAACAGGCTAAAAGGTATTATCCTTTGTTTGGTATTGTTTCTAATTTTGCTCTTATTTTATCTGGTCAAGTCATAAAAGTGGTCTCTGATCCTTCAAATGATTTGGATTTTGATATTGTTTTGAAATATCTATGTTTGGCTTTGCTTTTTTTTGGAGTTATGTCTATGCTTTGTCATAGATATATTGTGCTTAAGATCATTCCTGATAAAGAGTTGTGTCCTACAACTAAGCATGTCAAAAATAAGGTAAAGATTAGTCTGAAAGATGGTTTGAAAGAGGTTTTTCAGTCACCATATATTGCTTTGATTGGGTTGATGGTATTTGCTTATGGTATGTCAATAAATATTATAGAGATAATCTGGAAAAAACAGCTAGCAATTAGATTTGATGGTAACAAGCAAATGTATGCATATTTTATGGGTAGTGTCTCTCAAAATACTGGTATTTTTGTTGTGTGCTCTACTCTTGTTGCTCAGAAAATATTGTCTAAATTTAAGTGGTTCACTGGTGCAGTTATTACACCTGCGGTTATGTTTATTACAGGATCTTTATTTATTGTATTTTTGCTCCTGAGTAATAATGAGGCCTTTGATAATTACTTTATGGACACGGTTGGTTATACTGCGCTGGCCTTTGCGACTTATGTAGGTGCGGTCCAAAATATATTTGGAAAAGGTTCTAAGTATATTTTATTTGATCCAACAAAGGAGATGGCGTATATTCCGCTTGATCCTGATTTGAGGGCTAGAGGTAAGGCTGCTGTTGATGTTGTTGGAGGTCGATTGGGTAAGGCTGGTGGAAGTTATTTGTGGATAATTTTGCTATCTATATTTAGTGGTAATATAATTTCGTGTGTGCCTTATGCGGTAGTAGTTTTTACTATTGTGTCTCTGAGTTGGATATTTGGTGTTAAGAAATTATCTACTATGTATGAGAGGAAGCTTGCTGAGAAAGCTAAGTCTGCAGAGTAGTCTTCTAGTTTATGCTTGACCCTGTTGCATTGTATGTCTTTGGTTTTCCAATATATTGGTACGGAGTATTATATTCTGCATCTGTTTTGCTAGTTGGGCGCTTTTCAGTTACTTATGCTTGTGTCTTTGGTTTAGATCGTATTTTATTAGCTGAAATTTTTAATTTTAGTTTAATTAGCATGATAGTTTGTGCTAGAATTTTTGATGTTTTGGTTTACAATTTTGATGAATTTTTGTCGAATCCCTGGTCTATTTTTTCTATTAGGAGTGGTGGATTGTCATTTCATGGTGGTTTAATCGGTGTAATTGTTTGTCTCTGGCGTTTATCTATCACTCGCAAATTTTCGTTCTTTCAAATTGCTGATTGTTTTGCATTTTGGTCGCCGATCGGATTGTTTTTAGTTAGGTTGGGTAATTTTATAAATTCTGAATTAATTGGAATTAAGTTGGCTCCTCCTTTTTTGTATGGAGTTGATTTTGGTGATGGCTTTATTAGACATCCTTCTCAGTTATATGAGGCTTTTTTAGAGGGATTTGCTCTGTTTGGAGTGTTATATCTTATGATGGTTTTGAAGAATTTTGATACACATAATTCGCATTATTTTAATAGAATTTCCAAATTTAATGTTATTAAAAAATATAAAACTAGTTTTGATTGTTTAGTTCTGAACAAAAGATTTTTTGATATTTTTATGAAAATTTGGTGGAATTTTATTCCAATTTTGTTGTCTATTCTTATTTTAGGAGCAATGTATTGCATTTTAGTAGGAAGTTACGTGTTGTTTTTATTTAATATTTTTTTAATTTTGATATATTTGTGCACAAATTTCTTTGTGATGTATTTTTTGCGACTATCGTATATTCTACGAAATGGGGCGATTTTTTCAACATTTTTATTATCTTACGGAATTTTTCGAGTGTTTTGTGAATCATTTAAAGAACCAGAAATAGTGGTTTGTTTAATCCCTATAGGGCAAATTTTTTGTATTTTTATGATATTTTTTGGATTTTTAATGAATTTCTTAAAGTTTATTGAAGTTGTTCGTGAGAAAAATAATCTAAAGAATTGATGTTATTATTGACAATTTTGCAAATATCACACATTATGAAGCATGTTTTTGTTTTTTTGATGAATGTTGATCATATCTGGAACTACTATTCCATCAGATAAGCGAGTTGAAATATCTTTGAGTTACATCTATGGGATTGGAAAGAAGACTGCCTTGAAGATAAGACAAGATATGAATCTCGATCCTTCTGTTAGAATTAAGGATTTGACTAATGAGCAGATCATTTTTATGCGTTCCATCATAGACAATAATTACAAGGTTGGTGGAGATCTTAGGACTCAGGTGCGTAATGATATCAGGAGATTGATTGATATAGGTTGCTATAGAGGGCTAAGGCATATAAGGGGTTTGCCTTGCAGGGGGCAGAGAACTCATACAAATGCTAAAACTCGACGTTCTTTGAAGACAATTTGATTGTTGTTGATTTTTTTTGATTTAATTGGAGATTGTTTATGAGTCGTAATGATAAAAGTAGGTCGTTAAAAGGTGGATCTAAGACTGGATCTATAGTCAAGAGAAAATTGAAGACTGTAACTTCTGGTAAAGTGTTTGTGAATGCGAGTTTTAATAACACTATAGTGACTTTGACAGATCAATTTGGGAATGTTATATGTGCGTCTTCTTCTGGAGCTAGGGGGTTTAGTGGTCCTAGAAAATCGACTCCTCATGCTGCTCAGGTTACTGCAGAGTTTGTACTCAGAAAGGCTCAATCTGAGTATGGTTTGCAAAATTTGGAAGGAGTATATGTTAAAGGTCCTGGTCCAGGAAAAGATGCAGCTGTACGTGGGTTGGCTAGTGTTGGATTGCCAATTTCGGATATATATGATGTTACTCCAGTACCACACAATGGTCCGACACCAAGAAAAAGGAGAAGAGTATAAATATGTTTTCTGCGAGATATGTATTGGAACCTTATAAGGTTTTATATAGGAATTTATCTGATAAGGGGAGAAGTGGTTCTGTTATTGTTGAACCTTTCAAATATGGATTTGGAGTCATTTTTGGTAATTCATTACGGAGAGTTGCTTTTTCTTCGATGGAGGGTATTGCGGTTTGTGCTGTAAAAATTCCTGGTGTTCGGCATGAGTTTTCAAATGTTTCTGGAGTAATTGAGGATGTTGTGGATATTTTGACAAATCTCAAAGCTCTTAGATTTCGTTGTTCTGGCGATAGTTTAAAATCTCCTGTTCTTTTGCATGTACATGCCGTTGGTCCCTGTATAGTTAATGGGAATTCGATTGTTCATAATGATGATGTTTCTTGTATTAATCCTGAAACTTATATTTGTGAGATATCTGAAGCACGAGAACTAGATATATATATATTGGTAAAATCCGGAATAGGATTTGTTGAGAAATCTTTTCATTCTGATGATGATGAGAAGTATTTGTGGAATATTGAAGGATTGTCTATGCCTGTAAGTTCTAATTATTCTCCTGTTGAGTCTTTCTCTTTTGTTATAGATGAGATTAGATCTCCAGATGGGCAAAAGTGTGAGAGATTGACTTTAAATGTTCGTACGGATGGTTCCATTACTCCTGATGATGTAGTTAAAAAGTCTGCTAGTTTTTTGGTGAATCAGTTTGCTAAAATTTCTGGTGATATGAAGGTTCTGGAAAGTAAATCTACGGGGCTTTATGATGATAATATCATGAAAAGTTCCGATAGTGATCTCTGTGAAAAATTGATGAGAAGTGTTGATCAGCTTGAGTTGACGGTTCGCTCTAGTAACTGTTTGCGGAATATGCAAAAGGAGAGAGGTGGGGTAGATCGTCCTATGAAGATTTGGCAATTGGTGCAAATGACAGATAAAGAATTGCTTTTTATAGCGAATTTTGGTCATAAGTCCCTTCTTGAGGTAAAAAGTGTGCTTGCTTCTCAGGGGTTGTCTCTTGGGATGGATATTCCTCAGCGAATTTTGGATATGATGACTGAAGTGAATGAGGATACAGCTGCATATAATGCTGCTTATTTTGGGAATTCTAGGGGTGATAGTTTTTCTGTAGAGGATGGTGATGGTGGTGATGATGGTGTATCATAAATTGATCGAGATTATGAGGAGGTGTAAAAATGCGACATAATATTTTGCGTTATAAACTTACGAAAGGTGGAAGAAATAGAGAATTTTTGTTGTCAAGTTTGAGTATGTCTTTGTTTTTGTCTGGTGATAAAATAAAGACTACTATAACTAAAGCAAAGGCTTTGAGGCCATTTGCTGAGAGGTTGATAACTCTTGGAAAGAAAGGAGATTTGTATTCTAGAAGAAGGATAATTTCTATTTTGCATGGTAGTGTGCAATCTCCTGACGTTGCATGTAAATTGATTGATGAAATAGGGAAAAAATATCAAGATAGGAATGGTGGATATACTAGAATTGTGCGCGCTGGATACAGATTGGGTGACGGTTCTGAGATGGCATACATTCAGCTTGTATAACTTCCAAAGTTATTTCATTGGATTGATTTCTATTCTTTGATACTTTTATCATCTACTTGTGTTTTGTGTCTTTCTACTAAACTTCGGTAGGGTGTTTTTTGATTGTAAATAAATTTTCAAGATTATATTGATGTTTCTTATATTTTTATTTGTCTACTTAATTGTTTTTTGATTTGTATTTTGTGAAAATTGCTTGTATAATTGTCATAACTTTGGTCTGGTGATCTGATATGCAAATAAATTATGGGCAAAACCCTCGCATGGGGTATAACATGTCGGTTGATGTTCGTTCTTTTCTATCTAGAGTTTTTTTGTTTATGTCTGGAGGCTTGGCTCTTACTGGCGTGCTTTCATTGATTCTTTCTAATATGCCTCACGTCATGCATGCTATTTTTAGCACACCTTTGTTTTTTGTTTTTGCTCTCGCGCCTCTTGGTGTGTCTATGTACATTAGTGCTAGGTTTCAATCTATGAGTGTTTATATGTTGCAAAATTTATTTTGGCTATATTGTATGCTAATGGCTGTTTCTATGTCTTCAGTTTTTCTTTTGTACACAGGAGAGAGTATAGCTAGGACTTTTTTTGTGACTTCTGGAGTTTTTTTGTCTGCTGCTATATATGGTAGAAGTACAAAAAAAGACTTGTCTTACATGGGAATGTTTATGTTTATGGGTGTTGTTGGAATAATGATTGCTTCTGTTCTTAATATATTCATTAAGAGTAGTTCACTCGATTTTGTTATTTCTCTCATTGGAGTTGTAGTTTTTACTGCTTTGACTGCTTATAATATTCAGAATTTAATATCTATTCATTCTCATTACTCTATGAATGGTGAGAGTTTAAACAAGATTGCTATAATTGGCTCTTTGTCTCTGTACGTGAATTTCGTTAATTTGTTTGTGTTTATGTTGCGTTTTTTTGGTAACAGGAGAAATGATTGATCTGTTATTGCGGAGGTTGCTGAGGTGTTTCTGATTGAGCTTTTTTTGTTGTCATCTTTGTTCGTAAAAATATTGATGATAGCTATGTTTTTAATATCTATTTGGTCTTGGGGATTTATCTTTATTAAGGTTAGGCAAATTTCGTCTGCAAAAGGTTTATGTAGAGATTTACATTCTTCTTTATCTATGTCTTCTTCTGTTTTTTCTTTTATATCTAGTATTTCTTCTCTTAGAGGCGAATTTTCTGTGAAATTCTATGCTTACATGAATAGAATGGCAGAACGAGGGTCTATAAATTTTTTTACCATGGAATCTGTTGTTGATGATTATATTTTTGATTTGAGAAGTGGGATAGACTATATAGCTTCGGTTGGTTCGATATCTCCTTTTATAGGTTTATTGGGAACTGTATGGGGTATAATGTCAAGCTTTAGGGCTATGGCAAGTGATGTCGGAATTGCCGCTATAGCTCCAGGAATTGCAGAGTCTTTGCTTGCTACTGCTATTGGTTTGTTGGTTGCGATTCCTTCGACTTTGGCGTATAACAAAATATCTTCTGATTTGGATGGAATTGAGTCTAGTCTTTACTCTTTGTTAAAGAAATTGAAGGGAGTTGGTGTGGATCGCAAGTAATTGTCTCGAGATAAATTTATATGAATCTTGCTTGTTGATAAATTTTTGATTGTCACCATTTTGATGATTTGCAATGAATTTTCTAGTATCTATTTTTGTGTATATTTGAGTCGATCTTATGGATTTGTGGCCCATCAATTCTTGAACAACGGGCTTCACTTCAATTATTATTTCGAGGATGGAATTTTTGATGGTTTGATGAATTTTCTAGTATCTATTTTTGTGTATATTTGAGTCGATCTTATGGATTTGTGATGCATCAATTCTTGAACAACGGGCTCCATCTTCAATTATTATTTCGAGGATGGAATTTTTGATGATTTGCAATGAATTTTCTAGTATCTATTTTTGTGTATATTTGAGTCGATCTTATGGATTTGTGGCCCATCAATTCTTGAACATGACGAATGGGAGCTCCATCTTCAATCATGTGAGATGCAAAGCTGTGGCGAAAGCTATGAGGTGTATATCTTTTATGTATTCCATTTTTTTCAATGATTGTTTTCATGATTATCTGAATATACCTCGCTGACAGTGGTTTATCCACATTTCTTTTCGAGGAAAATATGAATTCATTTGATTTTTGTTGAATCAAGTTTTCGAATTCTGATTCGTGAATTTTATATTTTTCTGACAAATAATCTATAATCAGTTTTATTTGTTTGCTTATAATTGGTACTAATCTTTCTTTCTCTCCTTTTCCTTTTACTATTATTTCTCTTTTTTGTATCATGCATGTGAGATCGGTTAATCTCAGTGAAAGGAGTTCTGATATTCGTAATCCCGTTGCGTACAGAGAAAAAAATACTGCGCGAGCAAGTTTGTTGGGAGAATTGTTAATAATATTAACGATTTCTTCGTATGAGATTGGTTTTGGAATTGGTTTTTCACCTTTCCCTTGTTCCATGCATAAAATGTGGCTCTCACTTAATATTTTTTTTTTAATCATGAATTTATGTAGTGATTTTATTGATGATAAAGTGCGTTTTTTGCTGTTTTTGCAAATGATTTTTGAGGTCATAAATTCACGAATTAAGGATGGAGTGGTCATCTTTATATCCCTTAAGGAAATTTTGCATTTTTGTTTGTCAAACATAAACATTAACAGTGATTTAATGTCATTTTTGTAGTTGAATAAAGTGTTTTTTGCGTAAGCCTTTTCATGCAAAATCCATGATTCATAGTCTGTTAATAATTTTATAACTTCATCTTGAAGTATATCTTGCATTTTTGATACAAAAAACTAGTATAAAAGATATGCTATTTATCAACTGAATGCAACGAGAAAATTTTATTTTTTTTGTTTAATTATGTTATTTATTGAATAGCCTTAGTATTTAGTATAGTAAATATAATTTATTTATTGTATTTTACTTGAACCATTTTATATAAAACAGCAAAATTTTCTATACATACTATTTGTTTGTTTGGGTTTAATCATATATTATTAAATGTTATTGTTAAATAAATGGACTTGCAGAGGTATAAAGTATGAAGAAAAAGGTCATATTAATAGTTTGTACTACGATTTTACCAATGTGGAGTACAGTTTCTATGTGTTCTAATTCTAATTTGGAGGCAACTTGTCCTGAGTCAAGTACTCAATTAGAAGCATTTAATAGACTCAGTGCGCAATTGCATAAAATTATTGTACAAGGTGGAAACTCAGGTACTTATAGTGTGATACAGTTATTTGCAAAGTTAATTGATGAGCTTCCTAATCAATCTCTTCAACCGAATAGCCCATCTACGGAGGCAATTTCACCCCGTCTAGAGTTGGAATATGAGATTAAATCACGTAATAGTCTTGATGAAATAGAAAAATTAAAACTCGAATTGAAAGAGAGGGACTCACGCATTGCAGTATTAGAGGAGGAAGTGCAATTTCTTCAGTTGCAATGTGCAAGTTCTGAGGATAAATTTGTAAAAAAATCCAAGCAAGATGAGCAATTTAATCAAGATGGAGATGTAGCAGAAAAACTTGAAAGATTACAGATACTTGAAAAGTTTATTATACAATTGTGTGAAAACCTTGATTTATCTAAAGAATTGGGTGACGAAGGGGAGCCTACACTACAATTCATCAGGATGATAGATGAGCTGAAAAAGCATTCAGAAACCCTTAGTAAGTCATGTGGATTAGACGCTCCAATTTCTCTTATGGATTTTGTAAGTAATGTAATACCATCCATTATAGATGAGCTGAAAAAGCATTCAGAAACCCTTAGTAAGTCATGTGGATTAGACGCTCCAATTTCTCTTATGGATTTTGTAAGTAATGTAATACCATCCATTATAGATGAGCTGAAAAAGCATTCAGAAACCCTTAGTAAGTCATGTGGATTAGACGCTCCAATTTCTCTTATGGATTTTGTAAGTAATATAATACCATCCATTATAGATGAGCTTAGTGTATCTTATGAACAAAATAAACGGGACCATGAATATCAGGTATCTTTAAAAGCAACAAATCAAGAGTACGCTCTATGTCTCGATCAAGCCAATGCAGAGATAGAACGTCTTAGAAATAAAAACAATCTTCATGAACAGTCAATTGCAGAGCTAGATATGCATAATAAGCAGTTAGTTAGAATATGCGAAGCGCGTACTGAAAAAGTGATTGAGCTTGAAGAAAAAAATAAAGCTCTAGATTCTGCTATAAAAGAACTGGAATGCATTAAAATCATTCATCAATCACCCATACAAAAAGAAAATCAGCAAAATTCAGAGAGTGATGAATCTCCAGATCACTTTAATGCGTTGATGAAGCAACTGAATCACCTGACTAAATTGATGGTGACTAACTCACCAAAAAAGGTGAGGCTAGATTTTTTGCACCAATCAATTAGTGAAGAAGAACAGATAGACCCTGACGGAAGCTTAGATCTGATAGTGGTGGATACCTTGGATAAAACTAATCCGGATGTTATTAGTCAAGGATTAATTTTTCTCGAGGAAGGATTAGGTCGTATTGTATATGATAAAGAAGAACTTCCTATATGTATGCATACCATTGATGCTTATTTGCCTAGAGAGTTACGTAATAATATTAATAATCTTAAGGAGGTCGAATATTATACTCGAAATATTAAGGGGTTTTCTGCTGTAAATCTTATTAATCAAGGATTAATTCTCTTTCGCATAGGAGGTGTTGATAAAGAGTCTATACAGAAGATTACTGGATATTTGGTTGGCCTTATTAATAGTTGTATGAGTGATCTGAAGTATCGTATTGATTCTACTAAGCCAGGTGGTGGTGTTAATCTGCTATCTCAATATTCTGAACTAAAAAAGCATCCTCAATTTGCAGGTTATGGAGAATCAATAGTCGATTCTTTGCTATTTGGAGCAGGTATAATTGAGAATTATAATCTTCAAAGTCAACATTTAGTGGAAATAAATCGACAGTTGGATTCTTTTCAACAAAAGAATGAAGCATTAGAAGCAGAATTATTAGAAGTACGTCCTTGTTTGAATGAATTGCGTGATAAAAATAATCAATTGCGTGGGGAAAATAATCAATTGCGTGGGAAAAATGAGGAATTGTGTGGTGAAAATAATCAATTGCGTGGAGAAAATGAGGAATTGCTTAGTGAATATAAGACATTGCTTGGTGAAAATGAGGAATTGCTTGCTCAATATAATATATTGCGTGGAGAAAATAAGATACTGCGTGGGGAAAATGATGAATTGCGTGGGGAAAATAAGATACTGCGTGAGCAACATGATGACTTGCCATCAAATTCATTTGATGCAGATTTTTCTGATTATGAAGCAGGTGGTCATGTGGTAGAAAGTTTAGCAGATCAATTAGCTGAATCGCAGGCTGTGGTGGATTTGAGGCAGAAGCTGGCCGATAACGAGCAGCAGGTGGTGGCTCTGAAGCAGAAGCACGAGCAGCAGTTGGCGGATTTGAGGCAGAAGCTGGCCGATAACGATCAGCAGGTGGTGGATTTGAGGCAGAAGCTGGCCGATAACGAGCAGCAGGTGGTGGCTCTGAAGGTGCAGCACGAGCAGCAGGTGGTGGCTCTGAAGCAGCAGGTGGCCGATAATGAGCGGCAGTTGGCGGATTTGCGGAAGCAGCTGGCCGATAACGAGCAGCAGTTGGTGGCTCTGAAGCAGAAGCACGAGCAGCAGGTGGCCGATAACGAGCAGCAGTTGCCGGATTTGCGGAAGCAGCTGGCCGATAACGAGCAGCAGGTGGTGGCTCTGAAGGTGCAGCACGAGCAGCAGGTGGTGGCTCTGAGGCAGAAGCTGGCCGATAACGAGCAGCAGCTGGCGGATTTGAGGCAGAAGCTGGCCGATAACGAGCAGCAGCTGGCGGATTTGAGGCAGAAGCTGGCCGATAACGAGCAGCAGGTGGTGGCTCTGAGGCAGCAGCACGAGCAGCAGGTGGTGGATTTGAGGCAGCAGGTGGCTGAGAAAGATCGGGAGTTAGCGGATTTGAGGCAGCAGGTGGCTGAGAAAGATCGGGAGCTGGCGGATTTGCGGAAGCAGCACGAGCAGCAGGTGGCTGAGAAAGATCAGCAGGTGGTGGCTCTGAGGCAGCAGCTGGCCGATAACGAGCAGCAGGTGGCTGAGAAAGATCAGCAGGTGGTGGCTCTGAGGCAGCAGCACGAGCAGCAGGTGGTGGCTCTGAGGCAGCAGGTGGCCGATAACGAGCAGCAGGTGGTGGATTTGAGGCAGCAGGTGGCTGAGAAAGATCGGGAGTTAGCGGATTTGAGGCAGCAGGTGGCTGAGAAAGATCGGGAGCTGGCGGATTTGCGGAAGCAGCACGAGCAGCAGGTGGCTGAGAAAGATCAGCAGGTGGTGGCTCTGAGGCAGCAGCTGGCCGATAACGAGCAGCAGGTGGCTGAGAAAGATCAGCAGCTGGCGGCTCTGAGGCAGCAGCACGAGCAGCAGGTGGTGGCTCTGAGGCAGCAGGTGGCCGATAACGAGCAGCAGTTGGTGGCTCTGAAGCAGAAGCACGAGCAGCAGGTGGCTGAGAAAGATCAGCAGCTGGCGGCTCTGAGGCAGCAGCACGAGCAGCAGTTAGCGGCTCTGAGGGTGCAAAAAACAGAGAATCTACAGCTACATGATGCTTTGATAGATACGACTCATCAAAAAGAAATTTTGCATAATCAGTTAAATCTATTAAGAAAGGAATTTGATGCTCTGAAATCTAAAACGTTTATAGAGAGAGATACTCAGACTGCAGATACATCTATTAAGGGTGTTGAGATTCAGGTATCTCCTCAAATGCTTGCGAAAGAAGTGCAAACGGCATTCGAGTCTCAGAATCAGGGAGTGCAAACGGCATTCGAGTCTCAGAATCAGGAAGTGCAAACGGCATTCGAGTCTCAGAATCAGGAAGTGCAAACGGCATTCGAGTCTCAGAATCAGGAAGTGCAAACGGCATTCGAGTCTCAGAATCAGGAAGTGCAAACGGCATTCGAGTCTCAGAATCAGGAAGTGCAAACGGCATTCGAGTCTCAGAATCAGGAAGTGCAGACTGGGTCACCTCATCAAATGTCTGATCAGGAAGTGCAAACTGGGTCACCTCATCAAATGTCTGATCAGGAAGTGCAAACGGCATTCGAGTCTCAGAATCAGGAAGTGCAAACGGCATTCGAGTCTCAGAATCAGGAAGTGCAGACTGGGTCGCCTCATCAAATGTCTGATCAGGAAGTGCAGACTGAATCTGTTACTGAATTGATATATTTTGATATAAATTCTCGATTTGTTGATAATTCTATGAAAACATCAGATGGCGATCACTATCATCAAGACATATGCTCTGATCATGTTTTAATTCATTATGATCCTCATCAACGACAAAAAATTCATAAAAATTACTGGAAATTGTTTAATGCTCAGCAGAAAATTGATTCACAACCTTATATGAGTGTTAATCTTCATGCTAATCCTGAGATTGTAAATGAAAAAAATTTGCCTGAGTTTAAGATAAGAGAATCTAAAGTAGATGTTATTTCTGACGAATATAATAATCATATTCCTCATGTTTGTGAAAACGATCATTCTATGTATTATGAGGGTGTTGAGGTTTTTCCTGATAATACTGGCGCTTATAACGTTATAGACATTATTAATTTTATCGATAGTGCATCACATTTAAGTGATTATGCGGTTGTATTGAAAACAGATAAAATTGAAGAGATAACTTTGCTCAAGTCAGATAATCAGGATTCTGAGAGAGACATTAAATTTCGTTTTAATTTGCCAAATCAATCACTAAGATTGTTTAGACTTGATGATAATCGCTTTGGAATTATTATAAATAAAGCCCAAAAGACGAAAAGTAGATATAGAATGGTGATGATGCCACATGAAAACAATCATGGAAATAAGGATAAAAAAAGAAAATAAAACTTGATATGGTTCAAAGTAAATTTTTTTAAAGTTAATTGATATCTTGTAATAAGAATAATTATGTAATAACCTCTTGCCAAATTGAGTTGAATGTTATGATAGCATTGTCTCTAAAAAATGTTGGTTTATCATACGATGATCGTATTATATTTGAAGGTGCTAACATAGATATTCCTTGTGGTTCGTTTTGTATTTTAACTGGAGATAGCGGAATTGGGAAAACATCTCTTCTGCGTATGATATATATGGATTTGACTCCAACATGGGGTAATTTAATTGTGTTGAATGAGGACCTTTCTCGAATAAATGATAAAGCATTTTTGCGGCAAAGATTGGGCATTATTTTTCAGGATTTCAAATTGATTGAAGATATGAATGTGCTCGATAATGTTGCTTTGCCACTGAGTGTGCGTCATTTTCCTATTTTTGAAGCAAGAGAGCAGGCGTATAAAATGCTTGATTGGGCTGGTATAAATTGTTACGACGCTTATCCTTCATTTTTATCTGGAGGAGAGAAACAGAGAGTTGGAATTGCTCGAGCTGTTATTGCAAAACCTGAGATAATAATTGCTGATGAACCTATCGAAAGTCTCGATGAAGCAAATGCATGGCATGTGATTAAATTGCTAAAAGCTTTGCAGGATATTGGAGTGACTATCATATTATCTACTCATAACCATTCTATTGTGCGTAGCTTGGGGGATGTTTTTCATATTGTTATAAAAGATACTTCAATTCGTCATATAAAATAATATAGGAGATGAAATGAGCTATTTATACCTTAAGAAAAGTAATACTTACGATTTTGGCATAAAGAAAATGATGTACTTTGTTATGATATTGCTGATGATTTTGTCTGGATTCAATCTATTCATTGATCGTTTTCAAATGTCTAAGTGCAAAGTGTTTTTGTCTCAATATGCGATGTCTTCTTGTGCAATAGTGAGTGATTCATCTATTTCAAGTACTACTCTTTTACATTTGATTAAGGATTCTTCTGAGTATTTTGAAGATAAATGCGGAGGTTTTTTTGAGGTTATTGGAGATAAGTCATTAATAGATATTATGGACTTAAATAATGTACCGTACAAAATAGAAGATTATGGATATCTTTTCGAAAATATTTGGCTGTCTTTTTTAGCATTTAATGCATTTATATTTTTTATAATTTCTATATTGTGGGCTGTGATAAGTGTTCGATTAGTTTTGTCTACTAATTTCGATAAAATACACACTTTGAGGCTAATAGGAGCGACAAGTGATTTTGTATATTATAATATCGTAAAGCAAAACATAGGGAAGAGTTTTTATATTCTTAATTTTTTCTTATTTTCTTGTTTTATTATGATTTTTTTTATGAGATCTAGTGTGGATTATTTCGTCATTAGTCTTTCATTGTTTCTTTATCTGATGTTGTTCTTATCTATATTTCATCTATTAATCAGAAGTGCTATTAAGAGGATATGATGAATCATTTTGTGGTTTTCATTAGATCATTGGTATTTAATGTATTTCTGTATGCTTGGTCTGTGGCTTTTTGTCTAATTTTTCTTCCATTTCTTGTGTTACCTTTGACGTGGATCAGAAAATTATGCGATATTTGGTGTGGAGGAGTTTTATTAAGTGCTAGATTGATATGCAAAATAAGGTTTCAAGTCCTTGGGATGGAAAATATTCCTCAATCTACAGTGATTTTTGCATCGAAGCATCAGTCGTCGTGGGATATTTTTGCATTTCCTTTTTTCTTGAGTAATATTACTGCTTTTGTTAAGAAAGAATTGATGTATATTCCTCTCTTGGGAACTTTTTTTAAGAAATTTAGAGTTATTCCGATAAATAGAAAGAAACCGAATTTAAGCTACGTTGATGATGCCAAAAAAGTAATTGATGATGGTATGTCTTTATTGATTTTTCCTGAAGGAACAAGAGTAAATGTTGGTAGTAGAAAAAAATACAAATCTGGAGTTTTTTATATATATCAGAAAACTGGAATTGATGTTGTTCCTGTCGCTTTAAACTCTGGTTTGTGTTGGCCTAGAAGATCTTTTTTGAAGTATCAAGGTATTATTACAGTTCAATTCTTACCTCCAATAAAGAGTGGAATGGATAAAGTGAGTTTTATGAATTTGCTTGAAAAATCGATTGAGGAATCTACAGCAAGTTTGTTGAATGGTTAAGATTGGAGGAGATTATGGTTAATGTTTTGCTTGTTGGTTTAGGTAATCCAGGCTACGATGGTACAAGGCATAATGTGGGATTTGATTTCCTCGACTTGGTAGCGAAAAATATGTCTCTTAAGTGGAGTAAATCTAAATTTCAAGCTGATTTGTGTAATGTTCAGATTAATGTACCAAGGGTTAAAGTTACTTCAACTAATTATGTTGATTTATTTGATAAAATTATAACCAATTCGAGTCTAGATCTCAAATTTGAAGATTCTATATTAAATTGCACCATCTTTCTTATTAAGCCGACTACTTTCATGAATTCATCTGGAATTGCAGTGAAGGAATTTTTGAAGTATAAGAGCATATCTCATGATATATTTGGTAATATGAGAATTCTTGTTTTTCATGATGAGCTAGATAAAAAATTGGGTAAAATCAGAGTGATGGTGAAAAAGAGTTCACATAATGGATTAAAGAGTTTAGATAATTCCATAGGAATGAATTATTATAAGATTGGAGTTGGAATAGATCGCCCTCAAATTGGAGATATTTCAAATTATGTACTTGGAAAATTTCTAAAAAATGAACGAGCGATAATTGATAACACTTTGATCAATCTTGCAGATAAAATTTTACAAATCATTGGCATTTTGATTGCATGAGTGATGATCTGTTGAGACTATACCATTTCATGTAGTTGACTCTTTTGAATATAAAGTGTAATATCACCAAAGTGTTTTTTGTTTTTTGACATGTCTTGGAAATGTGATCTCATGGGAGTGCGACCTTTGGTCGGTAATAATGTTAGCCATGCGAAAAATAGGACTAAGCGTAGGTTCATGCCTAATTTGCAGACTATTAGGTATTTTAGTCAGATTATGGATTCTAGTTTTAGGTTTAGAGTCTGTACTAGTACGAATAGGACCATAATGAATAATGGCGGATTTGATGCTTTTATGCTGTCTATTGACAGTCGAAAATTGACTGATTTGGGGCAAAAGGTCAAGAGAGGCTTGATGAAGCGTTTGTCAGGAAATCATGAATTTAAGATTAGGGGATGATTGATCTGCAATTTATTTTTTCATTGATTTTCTGTGTATTGTGTTTTATTTGAGATTTTATTGCATTCTAAGTTATGTATTTTCATTATCATTGTTGGTATTTTTGCGTTTCATTTGATGAATTCTCAGCTTTTGTGGTTTTAAGATCTTTTACTGTCATTAATTTGATTATCTGAGTTTTTTTCTACCGCTTTTTATCTGATTTTTGATTGTTAATTCTTGCTTGATATTACTTTTAATCTTCATTTTGATTTTTTTGATTCATTATTCGATATGTTTTACTTTACAATGCAAATCTGTTCTATTTCAATGTCTTCACTTTTGAGTTTTTGATTATTATCGTATCAATTATTTTGTATTCATCATAGTATTGCATATATTATATATTTTGATTTAATGAGTTATTTGTCTGTTTTTTTAAACGATAGAACTCCAAAGGCTTATATACGGGATATTGTCTTATTTGGAAAGAAATCTCTAGGGCAAAATTTCTTGATTGATTTAAATGTTATTAAGAGGATTCCTGATGAACTTGATTGTTTTATGCAAAATTCCAACTGTAGTATTGTTGAAATAGGTCCTGGTCCTGGTATAATGACGGCTTTCATGGCAGAGAGGTTTCCTATGAGTGATTTGTATGTTATAGAAAAAGACTCTGCTTTTGTTGATTTGTTAGCTTCGATTCCTAAGATCAATATATTTAATCATGATGTTTTGAATTTTGATTGGAACTTGGTCTTTAATAGCGAAATACTCCATAAAAAATTCGTTCTCATTGGAAATTTACCATACAATATATCTGTTCCGATTTTATTTCGCATTTTTAATCTTAAAGATCACTTTGCTGGAGCGGTTTTTATGTTTCAAAAAGAGGTTGCTGACAGAATTTTGGCTAAAGAAAATACATCTGAATATGGGAAACTCTCTGTTATGGCACAATTTCATGCAAAAATAGAAAGAGTTATGAATGTGAATCCTTCTGTATTTTGGCCAAAACCAAAGGTATATTCTAGTGTTTTGAAGTTTCACTTTTGTGATAATTTTAACGGATTTACTCATGATATACCTTCTTTGCAGAAGAATTCTCGAGATGATTTCTTTTCTTTTTATAAAAATGAAATACAAATGGAATTATTCAAATTGACTTCTGTGCTCTTTCAGCAAAGGCGTAAAAATATTGGAACTATTATCAGAAATGCTGTTTCTATGGGTTTGTATACTAGCAGTGTGAATAATGTTTTTGATGAGTGCAACATTGATATGAAATTACGCCCTGAGAACTTGAAATGCAGTGAATTTATAAAATTATCTGCATCAATTGTTTTGATGAATCTACATTAATGAGCTTGTTGTATTTGAACACCAAATTGGTTTAAATGTCTGAAAAAATTGAATGACTCGCTTAGTGTGATGTTTTTATACTTTCAATCATCTAATGATATTATTATCGCAACTATTTCTATTTGCTTTTCAAAATTTCTATTTAGCTGTTTTGATAATTCACTGTTATTATAAAATTGCTTTTCGGAATTTATTTTTGAGTAGTATGATGCTTAAATAATATAATATCTCCATCTTGCACTATACATTCTTTTCCTTCAATTCTGATTTTTCCGTTGTCTCTCGCTCCATTTCTTCCATTAAATTCAACAAAATCATTAAAAGAAATTATTTCTGCCTTGATAAATCCATCTGCGATATCATTATGAATGCATCGTGCTGCTTTTTGAGCGTTGGTACCATTTTTTATAGTCCATGCTCTAGCTTCTTTTTCTCCTACTGTGAAAAATGTAATGCAATTGAGTAATTTATATCCAGATGAGGCTATTTTATCTAATCCTGTCATTTTCATTCCAAATGACTGCATCATTTCATTTCTATCTTCTTCATTCATTTCTGCCATCTCTGATTCAATTGCGGCTGATACAATGATCGGATCGTATCCGATATATTTTGCAACATTCTTGCTGTGATCATTACCGTTAACTGAATCTATATCATTTACATTGCATATACACATTATAGGTTTATTAATGAAAATGTTGCTTTCACTTAAAACGATATTTAGTAACTCTTCCTGATCTTTGTTATCAGTGATAGATGTAAAAGGGTATTTGTATTTTGTTTGTTGTGGATTGAACTTACTCAAAGTCAATTCTATCCATTTTTGCGGAGTCCATTCCTGCAGAATTTTTATCAATTTTGTGATGATGTCGCTGACATTTTTGTCCATTTTTTTTGATATTTTTCTTTCAAGGGTATCAATATCAGACAAAATCAACTCTGTGCAGAGAATTTCCAGTTCAGATATAGGATCGATTTTATTATTTACGTGAATTATGTCTTTATTGTCAAAACATCTGAGAACAAATGCTATCACATCCATTTCCCTTATATGAGATAGAAACTTGTTCCCTAATCCATCACCTTTGTGCGCTCCACTAATTATGCCAGCGATATCAACAAGTTCTATTTGAGTGTTGACCATTCTCTGAGATTTTTCGATTGCCATCAAAGTTTTGAGTCTAGAATCAGGTACTGGAATTGTAGTTTTATTTGGTTCTATCGTGCAAAATGGGTAATTTGCTGATTCTGCCTTGTTTTTACTTGAAAGTGCATTAAATAAACTTGATTTTCCTACGTTTGGTAATCCAACAATACCACATCTAAACCCCATGATACTTAAAATGTATATTCCTGATATTATAAATCAAACTTATACAAAGTCCATTATGACTTTTGAATGAATTAGACTTGCTTGTTAGTATTTCTGAGAAATCATATGTCGAAAAAAGAGTGATTTTTATATATATTCCTGTAGTTTATTTTGAGATAAAATTCAGTAGTTAATCTACTTAGAGATTATTGATTATAATACAAAAAAATTCTGATATCATCTTTTGAATACTTTTCCAAAGTGTGAGATTTTTGCAAAATCCAAGGAAATTGTGAAAACATTTAAAATTAATTGAGTTCCCATCTAGGAGTTGGTTCGAAATATAAGTCATTTGTTTTGTATCCATAATTTATCATTTCATTTGCTGCCCATGCTATCATTCCAGCGTTATCTGTGCATAAGTGATGAATTGGTGATATAACTCTTATTCCATATTCTTTAAGTATTTTACTGTTTAAATTTGAAGATATGAATTGATTTGCTGAAACTCCGCCAGATATTACTATTGTTTCTATGGATTTTCCTGTTAATTGAATGAATTTCTGAATTGCTATTCTTGTTTTGGCTAACACTACCTCTAAAATAGCCATTTGAAATGATGCTGAAATATCTTTTATTTCTTGTTCGGAAATATTTTGTATTTTCTCTATTTGCATTCTGACAGCAGTTTTTAGTCCAGAAAATGACATGTTGCAATCATTTGTGTATAGCATCGGTCGAGGGAAATTAAATGTAGCCCCATTGCCGTTTTTTGCTGCTTCTTCTATATGAGGACCTCCAGGGTAAGGTAATTTTAGCATTTTTGCAACTTTGTCAAATGTTTCTCCTACAGAGTCGTCTAATGTCGACCCTAGTACTGTATATTTTAATGGATCATGTACGATTAATATTTGAGAATGTCCGCCAGATAATAGTAATAATAGGTATGGGAATTCAGGTTTTATTTCAAAGTCTCTTTTTTTTTCGTAATGATATTTGATGTTTTTCGATAGTATTCTTGCGGCTAGTGCGTGTCCACGCAAGTGATTCATTGCTATGAATGGCTTATCACACATGACTGCTAGCGTTTTAGTAAATGTTGCGCCTACTATTAAGCTGCCTATTAATCCTGGGCCGCATGTTGCTGTGTAGTAATCTACATCTTTAAGTGATATTTGCGCTTCGTGAATTGCTCTTTCAGCTGTGTCAATAAGGTTTTTTGCATGTTCATCTGCGGCAATGTGTGGAATAACGCCTCCATATGTATGATGAATTGATTGAGTGCTTACAATGTTTGATAAAATGTTTTCATCTTGCAAAATAGCACAAGAAGAATCGTCGCAGCTTGTTTCTATTGCAAGTATTGTACGCATTGAGGGATTGCAATATGATATAGAGGTTACTCTTTTCATCAGTGTATGACAATATTGATTAGATCATGAAGATCAATTGGTTATATAATATAATTTAACGATTGTAAAAACTATATGAGAATTTTTTAAATTATGAAAAATCACTTTATGAAGATGTATGTTTTTCATATTTTATAATAACAAAGATAATGACTGATGAGATTAATATCTATGCAAAATCATTGCTGTACGTTAAGTATGTAGCAAGCTTTATTAACAATGTCCTCTACTTGAGGAATTGTCCTCTCTTCCATTGTTTTTGCGTATGGTAAAGGAATGTCCTTTGACGATAGTCTACAAGGAGGGCCATCTAACCAATCAAACGCGTACTCCATAATTGTTGCGCATATTTCTGAGCCTATTGAAGCAAAAGGCCATCCTTCTTCTACAGATAGTAAAAATCCAGTTTTCTTAATAGAATTTGTTATCGTTTCAACATCAAGTGGTCTTAATGTGCATAAATCTATTATCTCTGCATTGATTCCGTAATTCTCCTGAAGTATGTCTGCTGCTTTTATAATTTTTTCCAGCATTATTGAAAATCCAGTGATAGTGATATCTGTTCCTTTGCGAATTATGAAGCTCTTGCCGATTTCTGCTTCTGTATCATTGGGATCAATATCAAAATACCTATTGTACAAAATTTCATTTTCTAGAAATACTACAGGATTGTTATCGCGAATTGCTGCTTTTAGTAGTATTTTAGATCTTTGAGCATCATATGGAGAGATGACCTTTAAACCAGGACAATGAGCATACCAACTTGCAAAGCATTGTGAGTGTTGTGCTGCAACTTGAGATGCTGCTCCGTTTGGTCCTCTAAAGACTATTGGGCAGTTTATAGCTCCTCCAGACATGTATGATGTTTTTGCTGCTGAATTTATTATTTGATCTATAGCCTGCATGGCGAAATTAAATGTCATGAATTCTACAATTGGTCTTAGGCCATTAAATGCAGCTCCAATTCCAAGTCCAGCAAATCCAGCTTCTGTGATAGGAGTGTCAATTACTCTCTTTGGTCCGAATTTACTCAGCAGACCTTGCGTTACTTTGTAAGCACCGTTATATTCTCCAACTTCTTCTCCTAAAATAATAACATTATAATCTCTGTCCATTTCTTCTATCATTGCATCTCGTA
The DNA here is from genome assembly GCF_021065005.1 of Candidatus Gromoviella agglomerans. GTDB lineage: Bacteria > Pseudomonadota > Alphaproteobacteria > CAJXXZ01 > Gromoviella > Gromoviella agglomerans. The sequence continues at coordinate 229,313 of NZ_CP069247.1, read as the reverse complement.
AGGATTCTCTAACAGTAGTTCTTGACATAGTATTCATGATTGTATTACTAAAAAGATATTATAGTTTTGATTAATATGAAAGTTGAATAGCAAAAAATATTCAATTTCTGATGATGTAAATTTACTATGATTCATAATCTTGCTATATTGTTGTACTGTTTGTGATGAACATTATGAATTTGTGCCCTTTTCATAAATTTAATGTTTTTGAGTTGGAGAAATGTCTTAAGAATCTAAACGCTAATTTTAATTCTTTGCAGCTTGAGAGCATCAGTCTTTACTATGCAATGCATCTCATAAGAAAATTTGAAGAAAAATGTGGCGCGGTGTATGGTAAAAGAGAGATTGGCGGATTTTGTCATTTATACATTGGCCAAGAAGCAGTGGCTACTTCAGTTCAGTCTGTTTTATTGCCACAAGATAGTGTAATCACAGCTTATAGGTGTCATGGTCATATGTTGTTAAGTGGAGCATCCCCATTCTCTATATTTAGTGAACTTATGGGTAAAGTTACTGGCTCTGCTAAAGGAAAAGGTGGATCAATGCACTTGTTTAACACAAAAGAAGGATTTTGGGGAGGACATGGAATAGTTGGAGCGCAAGTCCCTATTGGGACAGGTCTTGCTTTTGCTCACAAATATAAGGAAGATGGTGGAATAACTGTGACTTTTATGGGAGATGGGGCTAGTAATCAGGGGCAGGTGTATGAGGCATTCAACATGGCTGCTTTGTGGAAATTACCTGTGCTTTATATAATAGAAAATAATGGATATGGAATGGGAACTAGCTGCGAGCGTGCTTGTGCGGGAGATTTGTTTAAAAGAGGTGAGCCTTACGGAATAAAAGGTACTTTAATTGAAAGAATGGATGTAAAAACTGCCAGAAATTCCTTAATGAATATTATAGAAAATGTACGTAAAACTCAAACTCCACAGCTTGTTGAGATGAAAACTTATAGGTATAAAGGACATTCAATGTCAGATCCTGCTTTATATAGAACAAAGGATGAGGTCAATGAGATGAAAGGTATAGACCCACTTATGCGCTTAGAAGATGAGTTATCACACGATTGTGGGGCAGAAGTTGTTGATTTTGTGAAAGAGCACATTCGAGTAATAATATCAAGCGCTTACGATGATGCGAGAAACGCTATGGATGCAACAATTGATGGCATTTTTGATGGTGTTTATTCTGCTTAGTTTTGTTCATATTTATAAACGCTATGGATGCAACAATTGATGGCATTTTTGATGGTGTTTATTCTGCTTAGTTTTGTTCATATTTATAAACGCTATGGATGCAACAATTGATGGCATTTTTGATGGTGTTTATTCTGCTTAGTTTTGTTCATATTTATAAACCTTATTTATTTTCGAAGATGTAATTTCAAATTCAATTATCTTATTCACAATATGATTTTTAATATATACCTGCACTATTGATAATTGGAAAATATTTTTATTAATCCACCAAATGGCTCACTTATCTTTCAGATATTACATGATGGACAAATAATTATGATTTATGAACAAGTAAAATGTACAGAATTGATCTTGATGCAAAATAATTGTGGAGATAGTCGGACTCGAACCGACCACCCTATGCTTGCAAAGCATATGCTCTACCAGATGAGCTATATCCCCAATAGGTTCAATTGTACTATAATATTGTATTTTTTCAATCTATATTTTAAATTTTCGATAAACTATTTCTACAGTAATTCATGCATCTAGAGTCAAATGCTCGTTGAGTGGTTTTCTGCACATAATTATTGTTTGGAATTAGTGAACATTTTTTTACTCTTACTTGTGTTTTGATTGTTGATCAAATAATTAGGCAATGATTTTACTAACTGATATTGTAGTCTTGTATTGCTTCAAATATATCTTTGTTTCTGTTTGAATGAGTGTGTGGAATTTTTAAAATGTCTTTTCTAAATTCTATAAAGACGCTACTATTGTTGACTAAAACATCGTAAATTCTAAACTTCTCTTTGTTATTAGGAAGAAAGATAACGACCCATGTTATATAAATTCCTCCTGGAGCGCTAGTTTCTACGTGTATTAGGTTTTTATCAACATGTTTTGCATTTAAGAATTTTATGTTCTCACATATGTCTTTTATGTTCATAAAGAATATTTTTGCTAAAAATATAGTAAATATTTTTTTTTCTTCATTAGTGATTTTTTTGATTTTTGTTGCTAAGTAAAGTATGTGTTCTATATGAAATATTTCGTCTATTACAGATTCAGCTGTTTCCATATTGAAACATGAAAGTATTTTTTTATTAGCATTTTTGAGCCAATCTTTACTTTGCTTGATAGTACTTTCTGTTATTTTATTGATTTCTCCGCCTTCTTTTTTATTTGCTTCTTGTTTTGCAAGAGTATCTGAGCACAATAAAGCAAGTGCTACAATCATAAGTACGTTTATTTGCATGATTTTAAATATTTCGATTTTCAATGGTAACATAGAAGATTGTTAGTGATGATATTTTTTTATAAATTTTTCAGTTTATATGTACTTATATTGTTGTTATTATGAATTATTACGCCTGCTTTGTAGATGTGAAATACATTCCTAATATATTAACTGGAAGTCGTATTGCTGCTGTCCCATTTATTACTTGGATGCTTTGTTTGTCAACTCAGAAGTTTGATTGCTTTGCATTTTTTTTGTTTTTGTTTGCGACTATTACTGATTATTTTGATGGATATCTTGCTAGATTGCTTACATCTGTTTCCAAAATTGGTGCATTTATGGATCCTATAGCAGATAAATTGCTGATTACAAATGTTCTCTTGCTTTTATCTTATAGAGGAGTGTTTGATGAAGTAGGTATTGCTTGCGCTTCTGTTATAGTTTTTAGAGAAATTTTTGTCTCAGAGTTAAGGAAATTTATGACCTTTCCAGTGAGTTTAAGTGCAAAATTTAAGACTTTACTGCAAATGGTAAGTTTGGGCTGTATTTTATTTTGTTTGTCGTTTAAATTAATTTTAAGTAATGAAGTTTTAATTTTTATTGATCATGTTGGATATTATCTGTTGGTATTATCTGCGATTAATTCTTTTATAAGTTGTGTTCAATATGTAATATATTGCTTTAATTGTAATGAAACTTAGTTTATAATGGAGCAAAATTTGAGCTATATTTATTGTTTATGAACAAAATTCGTGTTTTTTATTACATTTGCGCTGTTGGGCTTTTATCAGGTTGTTCTAATCAGAAGGATAAGGAGATTTCTTATAGAAAGCAAAATGTAGAGGTATCTAGAGTTTATTCTGATAAGGTTGTTGAGTCTTATAGAACTTCTGCATCTGTTAATGCTGTTCGTACATTTGAGGTCCATTGTGATATCAAAGGGTATATAAAGAAAATACATTTTACTCCAAATTCATATGTAAAAGAGGGGCAATTATTGTATGAGATAGATTCTCAGGATATTGAGGCTAAGTATGAGTCTGCTTTGGCTACTTTAAAGAAGTCTCAAGCGACATATCAGAGGGCTTCCAATTTATATAATACTGATTCTATATCTATTAATGATCTTGAAAGCGCAAAAGAAAAGTTTGAGGTTGCTGCTGCAAACTTAAAGGAAGCGGAGGCTCTGAAGAAGAGATCAAATATTGTTTCTCCTATATCTGGAAAGATTGGTGTGTCTTATAAGCTAGTAGGTGCGACTACTGGTTATGATGATATGAGGACAAGTGCGACTACTAAATTAGCAGTTGTGGTTGATGATTCTAGTTTTTATATTGAATTTCATGTTCCACAAAGAATTGTTGAATATATTGAAAATGGTAATATTCAAGTTTTGCTCGATAATAGTGGATCTTCCTTTGTAAATGCTTCTTTTGTTGGAAGAGATGTTGTTGCTGATAATAGTAAAATGTTCTTGGTTCGTGCAAAAATTGATAATTTGGCCAAGAATTATGGTTTATTGCCTGGAAAATCTGTGACTGTTGTTGTTGATATTCAAAAGGCTTCTAGTGGTTTATTTGTGCCGAAAATTTCTATAAAGAATGAAGAAGGTAAATCGTATGTATTTTGTGTAAAGAGTGGATTTGTGCAGAAAATTGAAGTTATTGCTGGTGTTGAGAAAAAAGATAGCAATGATGTTCATGTAAGTCCTGTTGAAGATGGCTCTTTGGTAAATGGTGATGAAGTTGTTATATCTGGTGTGCATAGTATTTATGATAATATGCCTGTTGATGTAGTATCTAATAGCTAAAGGAGAGATTGATATGAATTTAAATTTCTTTATATACAGGCCAGTTTTGGCTTGGGTTATGAGTATAATGATTACTGTCGCTGGTATTGTCTGTTATTTTCAAATTGGAGTGAGGGAATATCCGAAGATATCTTATCCAGTTATTACGGTTGAGGTTAGATGTCCTGGGTTTAGCTCTGATGTTATGGAGATGCAAGTGACTAAGGTTTTGGAGGATCGGTTTGCTAGTATCGAGTCGTTAAAAAGTATCGATTCTAGAAGTGAAAATGATAGGACGCTTGTTAAGTTAAAGTTTAGAGAAGATGCTAACATTAATACAGCGTACGTTGATGTTTTATCTTCTATGCAACAGTTAAATGAAGTTTTGCCGAAAAATTTTGTTCAGAAAGTTACAAAAGCTGATGTAGACTCTTCTCCTGTTATGTATTTGGTATTGTATGGAGATGCATTTGATCGTTCATCTTTGTACGATTATTCTGTGAGAAATTTGGAGAGTTTATTAGCATCTTTGCCAGGTGTTGCAAGTGCGATAACATATGGTGGATCTCAGCCAGAGATGAGAATTTTGCTTAATTCTATAAAACTCAATCATTATGGAATATCATCTAATGATGTGGTTAAGGCTGTTTATGATATTAATATAAATCGCCTCAACATCGGTCGTTTCGAGAACAAAGATTCTGAGATGAGTGTTGTTCTAGTAAATGATTTGAAGACGGAAGAAGAATACGGTGATATTCCAATCATGACTAATGATGGGTCGATCATAAAATTTCGTGATGTTGGAAAGGTGAGTTTGTCTGCTGAGAAGGAGAAAAGTCGTGCATATTTTAATGGCAATCGTGCTATTTTTATTCATATTATTTCTCATACAAATCCTGTTGATGTTTCCAAAGAAGTGATGAAGATTTTGCCTTCACTTCGAGACAGATTGCCAGGTGGAATGAAATTGGATGTAGCTTATGATGCTTCTGATTCTGTTAAGGATTCTATATTTGAGGTTTACAAAAGTATAATAGAGGCGGTGATTTTGGTTGTTATTACGATATTGCTTTTCTTGCGTTCTTTTAGAGGTTCCATCGTTCCTGTTATTACTATTCCGATATGTTTAATTTCTACTTTCATGATCATTAAATTTTTCGGTTTTAGTATAAACGTTATTACATTGTTGGCATTAGTTTTATCCGTTGGTCTGTTAGTTGATGATGCAATTTTGGTTTTGGAGAATATATATCGCTATGTAGAGCAAGGTTACGCTCCATTTGAGGCTGCTAAGAAAGGGTTTGGCGAGATAAGCTCTGCTGTTATTGCGATGACTTTTACTTTGAGTGCAGTTTATTTGCCCATTTTGCTTTACGGTGGTACGACAGCGAAGTTTTTTAGAGAATTTGCTGTTACTCTTGCTGGTTGTGTTTTGATTTCTGGTTTTGTTGCTATTACTTTATCTCCTATGATGTGTGCAAGATTATTGTCTTCATCTAGTTCTAGTAGAGTTTTGGAAGGGTGTTTTGGTTGGTTTAGTAGTTTTGATGAAAGATTGCGTAGATTATATGAAAATTATCTGAATTTTGTGATGAATTTTAAGCATTATGTCCTTATAGGACTTGTGTTTTTATCTGTTTTTGCTACTATTTCGTTTGTATCTTTGCCTTCAGAATTTTCAAAACCTGATGATATAGGGCAGATTTATATTAGTGGGCTTACGCATTTTGGTACTCCATTAGATAAATCTGAGCCATATGTTCGAAATGTTGAGAAGTTAGCAAGAAGTTTTCCAGAGGTAAAGGATATAATATCAGCTGTTCAGTTGAGTGATGAAAATTATTTAGTTTTGACCCTAAAAAAGGGAAGAAAGCGTTCTTCATTTGAGTTAGCGAAGATTATGAATGAGGAATTTAAGAAAATGTCGAATGTTGTACAGTTTTATGCTTATGCTCCTTCTAGTTTGTTATCTTCATCTAGTAGTAAGCAGTACGATTTTACATTTTTGTTGCAAAGTAATGGAAACTATGATGATTTGATTTCAAATGCTGGTGTTGTTTTATCGCAATTAAGAATGAATCCTAATGTGCATTATGCTCAATGGGATTTATCTGAGCGAATTTCTGAGATTGAGTTAACTATAGATCTGGATATGTTAACTTCTCTTGGTGTTACTAATTTAAGAGATGTTGCAGATCAGATGTCTGCGATATGGCACGGAAAGCATGTTACTACTTTCTCTACTGATGGTTATGCTCGTTATCGGGTGTTAATTGTGGCTGATAAGGAATTTAGAGAAACTGAAAAGGATATATTTACTTTTATGTATCCTGTTAAAAAAGGATCTGTTTCATTAAATGATGTTTTCAAAATGCGACAGGTTTCGAAATTTCCAGAAGTTAAGCATTCTGGTGCGTTGCGTACGATTGGATTTGGAGTGAAAGTTCGAGAGGGATGTTCTAATCTTGATGTGTATAAATCTATAAAGAATGATGTATCTGCTTTTTTGCCTGATGGAGTATTTTTATCTCCAGGACAAGATTTAGTGCGAGTGATAGAAGAGTCAAATACTACATTGATTATGTTCTTGCTCGCTATTGTATTTGTTTTTCTTATTATGGCTGCTCAATTTGAGAGTTTTGTGTCTCCTTTGATAGTTATGTTCACTGTGCCTTTGGCTCTTAGTGGTGCGCTTTTCACATTGAGATTGATTCCTGATGGTAGCTTGAATATATTTAGTAATATTGGATTTATTACTTTAGTTGGTCTTATCACGAAGCATGGAATATTGATAGTTGATTTTGCGGATAAAATGGTCAGAGATGGATACAGTATTCAATCTGCTATTATAAATGCTTGTTTATTGAGATGGCGTGCGATATTAATGACTACATTTGCTATGGTGCTTGGATCTTTGCCTTTAGCTCTTGCTACTGGTACTGGTTCTGCTGTGAGGAGACAGCTTGGTTGGGTTATTGTTGGAGGTATGTCTACAGGAACTTTATTTATATTGTTAGTTTTTCCAGTTGTTTATTCTTATATTAAGCCTTTTGCGAAAAAGAAGGTGATTTTGGAGTAATTTTTTTATTATACATGTAAGTGTTATTGATAAAATTTATGTGTTTTTCACTTTATGGTTGTTATGCGTTGTTAGCTATGTGTTTTTCATTTGATGGTTGAGTATTTTAATATTTTTGGAGTAATTTTTTATAAACCTTTTTATTGTTAAGATTTTTCTTCATTATATACTTGCGAAATCAATCGAGAGTAAATTTTTTTTTGCAGCATGTTATGCAAAAATTATATTTGTTGAATATAAATAGGGTTGAATTTTATTATAAAAAATTTCAAAATGAGTGAGCGCTGTTTATTTTTATATGAAAGAAGTATTTATCGATGAGATTATAAAAATCTTACCTCACTCTTATCCGATGTTGCTTCTTGATAGAGTTATTGATGTTTGTGAAGATTATAGTGCTACTGGCATTAAATGTGTTTCGTTTAATGAATGGTTTTTTCAAGGGCATTTTAAGCAAGAGCCTGTGATGCCTGGAGTGCTGATTTTAGAAGCAATGGCTCAAACTTGTATAGTTACATTCAATTGTCTTACCAAGAAAGATAGCAAAATTGCATATTTATCTAGTATAACTGATGCTAAGTTTAAGAAAAAGGTTGTGCCTGGAGATTTATTGCAATTGTATGTTAAGAAGATTAAGGAATTGGGTGATTATTTTCTTTTCTCTTGTGAAGCAAAGGTCGAAGGTGATGTAGTTGCCATTGCAAAAGTTGGTGCTTTTATCAGTTGATGGTGCGAGTTGTGAGTTATGTGTGGGTGATGCCATTGCAAAAGTTGGTGCTTTTATCAGTTGATGGTGCGAGTTGTGAGTTATGTGTGGGTGATGCGATTGCAAAAGTTGGTGCTTTATATAAATGCTAATGTTTTTTTATTAACTCCTGAATTATCATTATAATACTTGTATTCATCATGATATTGATATTTCTTGTATTCATCATGATATTGATATTTGGAATAGGAATTTCCTGTTATGTGATCTTTTAAGATTTAGTGTAATTATTATATTTTTGCACTACTCAATTCAACTATTTACTACAAGATTAATTTTATCTGTATGATTGTTTGCAGTAATTTCGAAATGAGAATATTTCATATCTATTTTTTTATCTTTTATATAATTTGGTTAAGCCATATATTGCATTGTTGAAGTATTTTGAAAATCGTTAGTAATTCTGTAGTTTATTGATATTCTGAATAATTTCAAAACTTTTTTTCAAAATTTTCTATTTTGAGTAAATTCACCATTCTATTTCTTTTTGAGGATCAATAGATCTGTACAAATCATTTATAATTTTGTTTGTATTATATGTTTTGCATAAAGTGATACTAAATACATACTTTGCTCCATTATCTTTCAGCAATTTTGCTGCTTCGTTTAGTGTTGTGCCAGTAGTTATAACATCATCGACAAGTAATATTGTTTTGCCTTTAATTTGTGAGATAAATTTTTCTTTCATTTTGAATGCTTGATTTATGATTTTTTTTCTTTCTCCGATTTTCATTTTACCCAATGATTCTGTTTTTTTGCACCTGAATATACATTGAATTACTTTGATATTAATACATTTAGATAATATGATTGATAGAAATTTTGCTTGATTATATCCTCTACAAATCAATCGTGTCCAGTGTAGAGGTATTGGCACGATATAATCAATTGATTTTATAGATGGATTGCGTTGACTTAAGAAGTTGAACATATTTTTCACTATATGTAAGTGATCATAAAACTGACGATTTTTGATTTGAAGTGTGATCTTTTTACCAGATTTATTATACATAAAGATGGAGAAATTTCGATCTATATAAGATTTCTTTTGTATATTACAGTATTCGCAGATTTGTTGAAATTCAATATTAGAAGCGCTTGAAATAAATGGAGATTGAGTTATAACTGTTCCGCATAGGTTACATGAATTATATGAGACTATATCGGCATTTTTCCAACAGGTTGCGCATAGGCCTCTTGTATGGCAAGTATATTTGCATATAGGACAAGGAATTGGCCATATCCAATCTATTATGCAATTTAGTGCAATATTCAATTTGCTCAGCATATTTAATATGCAGGTGATTTGTCAATATTACATGTTTTATGTGAATAAAACAGTCTTTGACTAAGATCGAGTATTTCTTTTGATTTATAAACCATTATGCATAAGATTATTTTCTGATCGATAAGTATTTTGTATCAATGTCTATTTGAATTTTGAGTCCACATCATTTCAATAGCAAATTATATTTCAAAAAGGTTGTCCATTTGTTTTTATATCTATCACTATTTTGCGATGATATTTTTTGACCTTATTTCAATTCAGCAATAATTATCTCAAGTGAATGATTATGTTCATATTTGTTTGTTACAACCTATATTGCTCCAATTTTTTTAGTTATTTTTCATATTTTTATGAATTTATATAAATACATTAGTAGAAAAGTACGGCTGAGAAGACTCGAACTTCCACGAATCGCTTCACAGCGACCTCAACGCTGCGTGTCTACCTATTCCACCACAGCCGCATGAATGAATGGTAATCTTTTTAGATCGAAAACACAATTCAGAACTTTATAATTTTCATTTTTCATGATTAAAATTTTCCTTTCATGTATTAGAGTATATTATTAGAATTTAATGTTACTTATGAATACTTATGTGAGATACAAAATCACGATTGAGTACGATGGCAGATTTTTCTTTGGTTGGCAATTTCAAAAAGGTCTGGACTCTGTTCAAGGTATTTTGGAGTCCGCTTGCAGTAGATTTTGTGGTTTAAATGTGAGGTTTAATGGTTCTAGTCGTACAGATGCTGGAGTCCATGCTCTAAATCAAGTTGCTCACGTTGATCTGCCTATGATGGAAGAGTATTCGATAATGTGTGGAATTAATTTCCATTTGCGAGAAATATTTAAAGAAAAAGTAAAATATATGAATCGTGCGTTTTTTGAATCATCATCTCAATGTGTGATTAATGTAAATCAGTCTGAGGTTTTTAGCTCTAGATCATCTATGCATTACTTTCTTCATGTTTTAAGTGATGATTTATGTCCAGTATCTATCATAAATGTTGAAAAAGTTGCTGATGATTTTCATGCTCGTTTTGATGCTATACGGAGAGAATATTTGTACAAAATACTTAACAGATCTGCGATGTCATCATTTTGTAGAGGTAGAGAATGGCATGTTAATCAAAGTCTTAATATTGATCTCATGCAACAAGCTGCTGATATTTTTGTTGGTACTCATGATTTTGCAAATTTTCGAAGTGCACAATGTCAGAGCAAATCAACCATTAAGATGGTTGAGTCATGTTTTGTTACCAAAGAATCGCTAGATATGATTTATGTTCATATTGCATCAAAGTCATTTTTGCATAATCAAGTGAGAATCATGACTTGGTTTATAAAAGAAGTTGGGCTAAAAAAAATTAATATTTCTGATATAAAAGATATACTACATGGTAGAAAAATGAAGAGGAATATTGCACCTGCGTTTGGATTATATTTAACAAATGTTGTATATTGAAGATTTTTGATTGATTTTGATTGCGATCAACTAATGTTGATATTATGATTTAGCATTGAATTTACTATTGAATTATCTTGCAAGTCGATAAAGTTTTGATGATTTTGCATAACGCGACTCCTATTGTTGAGACTGAATTAGTCTATAAATCTCCTTATACACTTCTCATTGCTGTTATTTTGTCTGCCAGATGTAAAGACGTTGTGGTAAATAAAGTTACTCCTGTGTTGTTTAAAGATGGCGATACTCCTGAACATATTTATAGTCTTGGAATAATCGAGATAGAAAAACGTATAAATAAAATTGGCTTGTATAGATCGAAAGCTAGGTATATTAATGAATTAAGTAAGATTTTGATAGAAAAATTTAATTCAAATGTTCCAAATAATAGAAAAGATTTGGAAAGTTTACCTGGAGTGGGAAGAAAATCTGCGAATGTTATACTAAATATACTTTATGGAGAGCCAACAATTGCTGTTGATACTCATGTTTTTAGAGTTTCAAATAGGTTGGGAATTTCTCATGCAAAGACTCCGCGTGAAGTTGAAATTGTATTAAATGAGATTACTCCGAATGAAATAAAAAAAACAATTCATTCAACTATGGTAATGCATGGGAGGTATATTTGTAGATCTCGTTTGCCTTTGTGTGATAAATGTCCTGTAAGTGAGTTTTGTGCTTACTTTAGTAATTTAACTGTGATATGAATATATTTTTTCTTGATTATGATATAAGAAAATGTGCGCAATATCATTGCGATAAGCATGTCATCAAGATGATACTGGAGTATGCTCAAATTCTCTGTACATCATTTAGATCAGTTATTTTATCTATTAGTTCCATGAAGATTTTTGAAGATATTGAAATTTACAGATCTACTCATATTAAGCATCCATGCGTTTTGTGGGCAATGTCTTCTTTTAAGCATTGGTTTTATTTGTGGAGTTTATGCGCTCTGCTAGATAGAGAGTACTTATATAGATATAAGAGCAATATTTCTTGTGCAGAATTTGATGATTTCGTTGATAATTGGGATTTTGATATAATTAATGGAAATTTTTTGTCAAATTTGAATGATTTTGATGTGCAGCGTAATTTAATTGCTAATTTGTCATTGAATTATAATGATAGTCACAAATCTTTTTGTGTAGTAGCTCGATTGGCTAATAAGATAGTATCTTCTGAAGATATATTTATGTTGTTCATTTCATCTTTTCAAAATGTGGAATTTGTACATCCACCTCAGGCTATGCCAGATATTTACAGAAGTGATGACTGTGTTGAGTCTTATAGGTTGTACTACAAAATGGATAAAGTTTCATTTGCAAAATGGATTAATAGAGATATTCCGAAATGGATGGATTAAGTGAATAACAATATATGCTTGAATGTGAGTATAGCCATTTTTTTATATCAAATTTAATTTTTTGATGTATAATTAAAAACTGTGTTTTAAAGTTCATGATGAAAGTTTTATTTTTACTTGCATTTGTTGTATCTATACTTTTACATAATGATCATACTCTATCTAAAAAAGGGATGATTAGAGATAAATACAATGTACAGGAAAATGTTGCAGAAATTATCTTGAAAGCTAAGTATTTTATTTCTGTTAAGAAATATCGTGCTGCTATTAAGATCTTGAACAAAGCGAAGGATTTGGTGTCTATTGGCTCAGAAATGAGTATTCCTGTTATGCAAATGCTTATTATTGCAAATAGTTATCTTTTAAATGATCATTCTATATCTGTTGATTATGCAGAGAAATTGATTGATTCAGTGAATGAATATGTATATATGTTTCAGTTGAATGATAATGTTTCTATTGAAGATATGCAACAGATGGAAGATATAAAAAGAAGAGCGTGCAAGTTTATGTCTAATCATTATATATGTGTTGCTAATGAGTATATAAGAGAAGGAAATTACATTTCTGCTATAAAGAATGCTCAACAAGCGATATCTGTTAGTGATGATGCGAATTGTCGTCGACAATCGATCTCTATCATAAGTTATTGCATGAAGAAGCTTAAACTCAACTCAGATGTTGGTGTATTGCTAAAAGAAAAATTGAACTGATTGTGTTTATTTGATAATATTTTACTAGCTTTTTTCTGGTGCTTTTGTGAATGAAGAAGAAATTGATCAGAATCCATGAAAAGCATGTTGATTGCAGAATGCGAGATGAACAGCATCTTTTACATCAAAATAAATCCATCAGTGCCAATATAAATGATATTATAACGTCTTCAAATGATATTGATTGTGATTCTGGCTCTTTAAATTCTTTTGGAGTGCCGCATACATTACTTCTAGATGAAGTTGGTTTAAGTTTACAAGATTTTGATGATAAAGTAGAAAATTCTTGTGAGAATGTTAAAACCTTTGCTCAGTTAGTTGCGAATTCAGATGATTCTTCATTTGAAGGTGATATTAATAAGAAATTTGACTCATCTGATAATAATCATAAAGATGTTGTTTTTAGACAACGAGTTACATCCAAAAATCGTTTTAGAAGAAAACACACTTCCTTCCTTGAAGAATCTAATTTATGCCTAGATGATGTATTTGTCGATAAATTTTGTAAAATTGATGAAGATTTAAATAAAAAATATAATAACCAAGACAGAAAATGCAGTGTAACTAAGGTTCTTTTTGATAGAGATGTTTTGAGTGAAAAGATATCATTATTTAAGAGGAGAACTAATTTGAATCGTAAAGGTTCTGATGATGGAATAGAAAAAACACATCAAATAATCCGTATTATTCAACCTGATATCGATCCAAATTCTGCAGTTTTTAACAATTCTGATTGTAGAGATTTTTTTGGTACCATCGATAATAATCAGCAAAAGTATAAAGAGAATTTATCAAGTGAAAATGATGCTGCTAGCAAAGATTTGCTGAAAATAGTTCATAAAACAGAAGTATATTCATCGAGGGTTGATGAGAATAAAGATTCATTTGAATGTTCACATGAGGAGTTGAAAAAAATTCCACTGAGTGCAAAAAGTACAATGCAAGATGTAGTAATTGATCATAAAGATGAATCTGATACAGATTATTATAAAGATGGTCATAGAAGCAGAATGCGTAAGAAGATATTAAATGGAAATATAAGTTCAATGCATAATTATGAGCTCGTAGAGGTGATGATGTTTCTTGCTCAGCCCAGAAGAGATCAGAAAAAGATTGCAAAGGATATGATTAGTACATTTAAGTCTATAAATGGAATTTTAAGTGCAGATGTGAGTCAGCTAAAAAGAATAAAAAATGTAGGCGATACAACGATTTCTGTTATAAAGCTCGTTCATGAGATTTTTTGTAGAGTGTTAAAAGAAGAAGTTGCGAAAACTCCAATCCTCAGCAATAACGAGAAAGTTATAAATTACTGCAAGATATCTATGGCATGTTTACCTCGAGAAGAATTTCGAATACTGTTTCTCAACAAAAAGAATTTTTTGATCGCGGATGAAGTACAAAATAGTGGAACTATAGATCAGATGCCTATATACCCAAGAGAGGTAGTTAGAAGAGCAATTGAGATAAATGCTGGTGCTGTGATTATGGTGCATAATCACCCAACAGGAGATCCAACTCCTTCTATGTCAGATGTGCAAATAACAAAACAAGTGAAGATTGCTCTTGAATCTGTTGATATAAAATTGCATGATCACATAATTATAGGAAAATTTGGCCATTCATCGATGAAGTCGTTGGGTTTGCTATGAGATCGTTCTGTTATTTATTTGATCTTACATTTACGAATGAGTGAGTGTCGCGCAGGTGATTCTGCTCAATAATGAGTGAGTGTCGCGCAGGTGATTCTGCTCAATAATGAGTGAATGTCGCGCAGATGATTCTGCTCAATAATGAGTGAATGTCGCGCAGGTGATTCTGCATAATAATGAGTGAATGTCGCGCAGATGATTCTGCTCAATAATGAGTGAATGTCGCGCAGATGATTCTGCTCAATAATGAGTGAATGTCGCGCAGATGATTCTGCTCAATAATGAGTGAGTGTCGCGCAGGTGATTCTGCTCAATAATGAGTGAGTGTCGCGCAGGTGATTCTGCATAATAATGAGTGAATGTCGCGCAGATGATTCTGCATAATAATGAGTGAATGTCGCGCAGGTGATTCTGCATAATAATGAGTGAGTGTCGCGCAGGTGATTCTGCTCAATAATGACTTTCTGTGATGTATTGTAATTTGCTAGATATATATGAGAGTAGTTCGAATCTGTGTTAATAACTCTATTCTTTGAGTTAGAATTTGGCAATGTCTGTTATGTCCAAAGCTTTGAATATTTTTTTTAATTGATACCATTTATATGCTTTATCATATCTGTATTTTTGATTGTTAACCTTTTTTATAGATGGAATATTCTATTTGTGATCTACTTTTCTTATTCAATTTTTACACTGAACTTTCCATCGTTTTGTATATGATTATATTCTTATATTGAATGAGTATTTATAAATATTCATATCATATCATATCATTATGATAGCAGTAAATTGCGATTACGAGACCTTGTATGTCACCATTGAATGGTATACATTACACATAGGGATTTTATGATATTTGCGTGGAAATCAAAAACTGACTTTACTTCTTCTTTTAAGAAGACTAGGGGGCGACCAAGGATTCGTCAAAAATTGAATCACAACAAAGGAGATTTTCTTCGACATTCTAAATGTGGCTTATGCCCACATATATACGATTTATTTCTTCTGAAATACATAAATCAAGAGCAATTAGAAGCTGCTCGTGCATATTTTAAGATTTCTCATCAAGCTATTACATGTCTTACTCCAATTAGTTCTTGTATATTGGGTCGTATTTCAAATTCTAGAGGATATAGAGTCAAAGATATACCAATAAAACATGATAGAATTATAAAGAAATATTACAGAATTAGAGCGATTTTTGGAATGATTGATAGAAATATAGATACTATAATAGAAAAATCAGTTGTCAAAAATCAGCCAATAAATATTGATGTTAGATTTGATGTTATGAGGAGAGAGCTGTATTATTTGAAGAAAGGACTTGATATAATTCATAATTACCTTGCAAAAGATTTTCATGATAGAAATACTCTACAATAATTGCTGCTGAATGGAATTGAACCAGCGACCTCACCCTTACCAAGGGTGTGCTCTACCACTGAGCTACAGCAGCGCTTTTTATGAGTACAATATAAAACTCATTGCGTCAAGTGTATAAAAAACAAATTTACATTATTTTGTAATGAGTGTTTGTGATTCATTATATTTTCTAATATTCTTGAAAAAATTTTGAATCATTTCAGAGCAATCTTCTTCGCAGATGCCTCCAATAAACTCAGAATGATTATTGACAGTAAAATCTCTATAAGCACCGAAAAATACATTTTTGAGTCTTTTTAATTCTATTGCATGCTGACACATTGGACATGGCTCTAAAGTTACAAATAAGTAATAATTATGCAGATATTTCTGATGAACACACTTCATGGCAATGATTTCTGCATGGTCAATTGGTTCAATAAAGCTATTTCTTGCTATTGAAATGACCTGTCCATTTAGGTCAGTAATCATTGCAAATACTGGTACAGAAGATGAATAAATATCTTCATCCTTAACCAAACTATTCTTTGCAAATTCAAGTAATTTCTTCATATTTGATAATACCTTTTTATATTCCACTCTTGCTTTAAAACGAAATTTGTTATACACATTCTATTATATATTTTTATTACTAATATGGCAGTTCCAAAGAAAAAGACTTCATTACATAAAAGAAAGTTACGTAGAGGACAAAGAACGGTTCAGCTTAGGGCACATTCTGTTTGTACGAATTGTAATAGCGATAAATATCCTCATCACGTCTGCATGTCGTGTGGATTTTATAATGGCAAACCTTTTTTGGATATAAAGAAAGATAATTAGTTGTATGAATGGGAGTTGTATACTTTCTGTAGATTGTATGGGAAGTGATCGTGGATTGGATGTATTGATAGATGGCGTTGCTATGGCTGCTAATGCTATGCCTGGTGTGTATTTTTTGTTGTTTGGAGATAGTGTTGCAATACAGAAATCTGCGTCAAAACACTCTTCATTATTGAATAGATTTCGCTCCGTTGATTCGTCTTCCGTTATCACTAATGATACTTCTATATCGAGAGCAATTAGTGAAAGGATGAAAGACTCAAGTATGCGTTTGTGCTTGGAATCTGTTGCAAGTGGAGAGTCTCATGGAGCTTTATCATCTGGTAATACTGGAGCATATCTTGCTCTTGCGAAATCCATTTTAGGATCAATAGATGGTATTCGAAGGCCTGCGATTATAAGCAAAATTCCAACTCAGGTGGGAGAGAGTGTAATGCTTGACTTGGGAGCTAATTTATCCTGTTCTGCAGAGATTTTAGTACAATTTGCTATTATGGGGAGTCTGTATGCTCGTTATGTGACAAAAAAGCAGAATCCTTCGGTTGCGTTGCTAAATGTTGGAACTGAAAGTTACAAAGGAAGTGATACTCTCATTTCTGCTCGAAAGCTTATGGAGGCTGAGGATTTGAATTTTTTGGGTTTTCTTGAAGGTGATGATATATATTTTGGCAAAGCTGATGTATATGTGACTGATGGATTTACTGGGAATATTTCTCTAAAAACTGCCGAGGGAGTTATAAAAGTACTGATGGCTCAAATAAAGAGGGAGGTTAATCAATCAATTGTTGCAAAAGTTGGTGCATTTTTATTGAAGAAAGCTTTCAAGAATGTAAAAGATTTATTTGATCCTCGTCTGTATAATGGTGCGTTTTGGATAGGATTGAAGGGTGTTGCAGTGAAAAGTCATGGTTCAGCTGATGCTTTTGCATTTTATTGTGCTATAAAAACTGCCGTTGATATAATAGAGAGCAATCTGAATGAGCATATTGTACATGATATAGGAAATTGCTTGTAGTATTTTTATCTATATGTGATATTTCATTGCTGTGATATGATTTTTTGTCATTAATCTTATGATTAGGATTGTAATTTGTATAATTATTATGTATTTTGTTGCCCAACTTGGTATTTATTGTAATTTATCAGTTTATACTCTATTGAGTATGTTTTTTGTTATATGATCTTAACTTGAACCTTCGATTTTAGTTGGTTGGATTCATCTATAAAATTTGAGAATATTCTTAATTACTTGTTGATTTCAATAATATTTCTGATAATTTGAGTTATTTTCTTTCAATAATTGGGAAGTATGATTGCTATTCACTCATGCATGAAGAGTCGAAAGTGTATATTGTAGTCTTTTAATTGAGTGTTTTAACTTTTAGTCTGATCAATGATTTATAATATCTATTTCATTCTGTTGTTGTTATAAGATATTTGTGTTGTTTATAAGATTCGATCTCTTATCAGTACGATATTGTTGAGCATGATATTCAAGAATTTACCACTCGATTTTAGCATTGTTTTCATAGCAAAACTGCATTAATTTTGGTGTAACTTTAACAGAGTTATTGATTCTGAATTTGATTTGATGATTTTCAATTTGCAATATAATATAGATTTTTGCACTCGTTTTTGCCAGATTATTGGAATTTGATTGATTTAGCAAATTCTTTATTTCTGTTATTTCATCTTTGTTACTTACTCTAAATGTTATTGCCGACAGATTATCTATGACTGCATCTGTCAATTGCTGAACTGTGATGCATGATAGACTGATTGTTCCATTTTGATTTCTGCATGAAACATGAAAGAGATAATTTTCTCCTTCTCGTAGTATATCTTCGTATTGTTGCATAATTTTTGGAAAAATCGTCATTTCGCACATACCATGATTGTCTGATAATGTGACGAACGCGTATTTTTCTCTCATTTTATTTAGTTTTTTGCTTATGATTATGATAGTTGCTACAATTTTTGCCTGTTTTACTTGACTTGTGAATATGGTTTTTGTATTTAGAGCTGAAATATGAGATATATAATCTTTGTATAATTCAGTTGGATGTTTTGATAGATAAAAACCCATAGCCTCAAACTCTTTTTGCATTTTAGTATGAATTGACCAATTAGAAGCATCAGAGTTAAATATTTGTGATGAAAATAATAGTTGAGTGTTTTTATTATTTAGAATATCTTTGACTCCTTCATATATATCTCTTCTGTTGTTGTGTAATTGATCGAAAGCTCCCGCTGCGATAAGATTTTCTAGCTGTTTTTTGTTGATTGATGTGTCAGACAATCTACAGATTAAGTCGTGTATTGATGAGTAAGGTCCATTTTTTTCTCTTTCTCTTACTATTGATTCTGCGCATTGCATGCCTATACCTTTTATTGCTGATATTGCGTATCGAATTCCTCCATTTTCGATGGAAAATTTCACCATAGAGCTATTTATATTTGGAGGGAGTACTTCTATATTAAACTTTCTTATATCTTGAATTATATGAGCAATTTTTTCTGATTGTTGTATGTCACTTGTCAAGAGAGCCGTGAAAAATTCTATGGTATAATTCGCTTTGAGATATGCTGTTTGGTACGATATCATAGCGTACGATGTTGCGTGTGCTTTGTTGAATGCATACCCGGCAAATTTTGCGATTTGGTTGAACACTGATGAAGCTTTTTCTCTTTGCCCTCCATGATTTTTCATAGCTTCTTCTATGAATACATTCTCATGTTTTTTCATTTCTTCTGGTAATTTCTTACCCATTGCTCGTCTCAACAAATCCGCTTGTGCAAGACTGTATCCTGCAAGAGTTTGAGCGATTTTCATTACTTGCTCTTGATATACAGGAATGCCATATGTTTCTTTCAGAATTGGTTCGAGGCATGGGTATGCGTAAGATATTTCTTCTTCTCCATTTTTGCACGAGATATACTGAGATATATTTTCCATTGGGCCTGGTCTATACAGTGAAACTAACGCGATTATCTGTTCAAATTCATCTATTTTTAGCTGCTCAAGAACATCGCTCATACCTGAACCTTCAAGTTGGAATACTCCTAGGGTTTTTTTATCTCTCAATATTTTGAAGGTATTTTGATCTTTGAGGTCTATACAATCTATATCCACATCTATATTTCTGTACTGTTTAACAAAATTTGTTGTGTTTTTTATTACAGTTAAAGTTTTTAATCCAAGAAAATCAAATTTTATTAATCCAGATTCTTCCACTCCATACATATGAAATTGAGTGATTATATCATCAGAATCAATTTCTCTATATATTGGAATGATATTTAGGATTGGTTCAGGTGATATTACTGTGCCAGCTGCGTGAACAGATACATGTCGGTTAGTTCCTTCTAATTTTAGTGCAATTGAAAATAATTCTTTTATTTTTGCGTCTTTATCTTGCATTTCTTGTAATTTCTTTTCTTTTGCTATTGCTTCGCTCAGAGTAACCTGCTGAATAGCAGAAAATGGAATTAGTTGTGCAATATTATCTACTAATGTGTATGGCATAAGCATTACTCTGCCGATATCTTTTAAAGCTGCTTTTGGTTGTAATTTACCAAATGTAATTATATGAGCGACGCAATCATACCCATACTTTTGCTTCACGTATTCTATTACTTCATTTCTTCTTTCTTGGCAAAAATCTATATCGAAATCGGGTAAGCTTATTCTATCTGGGTTTAGAAATCTTTCAAACAGCAATGAAAATCTTATAGGGTCTATTGTTGTTATACTTAAGCTCCAAGCAACTACAGATCCTGCCCCAGAACCTCTTCCTGGTCCTACTGGAATATGATTACTCTTTGCCCATGAAATAAAATCTGCAACAATGAGAAAATATCCGGAAAATCCAACTTTTGATGTTACTGATAATTCGTATTCGATTTGTGTGGCATAATTTTCTGGAACTATTTTTTGAAGTTGAGAGTTTATGCTTGAAATGTCTGATTTATATGATACTGCTTCGTCTATTTCTTCTACGGATCGATTTTGCTTGCGTAAGAATATTTTTATCAATCCAATTTTTGCTCTTACTTCGAGTTCTTCTTCTTCAGATCTCACGCAAGAGAATTTTGGAAAAATTGTATTTCTTTTTTGCAGTAAAAAATTGCATTTTTTGGCTAAGTGTACGCTGTTTTTGAGTGCTATTGGCATATCTGAAAAAAGTATTTCCATTTCTGTGAAAGATTTAAGGTAATTCTCTTCTGTGACGTATGTATCTGTAAAGTTTGATATATACTCTCCGCGATCGATGCATCTCAAAACTTGATATGCCCTATAATCTTCTCTTTTTTCAAAAAAAACATCATTTGTGGCAATAATGGGAACATTTTCTTGTGATGACAGTTTTGTTGTAGCTGTTTCTTTTATATCTTCTCGTATTAATCTATTTCTGGATATTTCTGCGTAAAATTCAGTTTGAAATACCTTTTTAATTTGCTTAAACACTCCTATGTTTATGTTGTTTTTTAGATCATTTTGAAAGTCAAACATTATTGATAGTCCATCCTTGTTATTGATTAAATCGTTGATTGTGATTTTTTTATACATCTCATTTTTATTCATATGTGATAATGTGTTGATTTTTATGAGGTTTTTATATCCAATTTCCGTACGAGCATAAATTATGATCGATGTTAATTCTATATTGTTTTTATCATTTCTTGTTGCTACATACATTTGGCATCCGATTATAGGTTGTATAGAGTTTTTTATACATTTTGTCGAAAATTCTATTGCGCCAAATAAATTATTGTTATCAGTTATTGCAATAGCGGGGAATCCTATCTCTTTTGATGCTGCAATAAGAGTGTCTACATGCATCGGACATTCTAAAAGGGAATAATCTGTTCTGTTTCTTAGAGATACGTATGATACTTCGCATATTTCATTCTTTTCTATTTTCAAAATTCACTAATTCTTAGATGCATAGATGGTATTTTGTTTTGAATGTATATTCAATATTGATATTGTCTATTACTTTTTTCTTCATGCAAAATTTTATCTGCAATGTCTTTATTCATCAAAATTCTTGGAGTTTCTCCACGTAATGCAGGGTTAGTTCCATTAATACACAGTTTCTTAGTAGTTAATTTATGATCTATATTATTGCTAGAGTATAAATCTCCATTTTTTACTGCAATATTTGAATTTTGTACTTTTGATATATTAAATTTATACGGCGGAACTTCTATGATTAAAACCTCTTCAGATGGATTAGTTACTATTTCGCCAATTTCCACTACTACAAAGACATCGAATCTTCTCTTCATTCCTTCGTCATAAGAGTACAATTTTACTTCGATTGGATTCAAAGTGATGGCTATATTTTTTATATCATGATTGTTAATTGCTTCTGCTCCTGTGATATGTTTATACATTCCTGACTTCCAACTATTTTGGTAGAAAGTTTTGTCATTTATGATTGAGCTCGACTTTGTTTGAGTTTGAGGGATATGAGGAGTCTTGTACAACTCTATTCCATTTTTTGCATAAAATTTAAAACTAATCGCTCTATATGTTACTTGATTTTCGCTTAAGTATAATAAAGATTGAGATATTCTATTCATTATATTTACAAATGGCTTGCCTGGTATAGCTTTTTGTTTAAATGCACCATAATTTATTCCAAATGCGATTTTTTCAAATGGTTCATATACTGTATTTTTGATTGCATCTACATCTAGCCACAAGAAATGTGAGCCATTTATTTCTTCAAAGCTTTGTGTTTTTGTTTGTTCTATTATTATTCTACTAGGGGTTTGAATTTGTAGCTGCTGGTATGGTTGTGGCTGCTGGTATGGCTGTGGCTGCTGGTATGGCTGTGGCTGCTGGTATGGCTGTGGCTGCTGGTATGGCTGTGGCTGCTGGTATGGCTGTGGCTGCTGGTATGGTTGTGGCTGCTGGTATGGCTGTGGCTGCTGGTATGGTTGTGGTGGTGGCTGCAAGTATTGTGTTTGTTGTATTCTTGATTCTGGCTTTTTTTGTTGTGTAATAAATTGATTTGTCTGAATCGGTACATTTGGTACTTTATTATCTGAATCGAATTTTATGCCGTTTGATCCTAATTTTGCAGTGGAAATTCTTCCTTTATCAAATTTATATAGTGTTCCGTTGACCAATGTGCCCTCAGTTCCCATTACTAACACTAAGCATAAAATAGCTGGTATGGTTTTTTTATATTTATCAAACATTAGAAAAATGTATGTGCGACTGTGCAAGTTTAGTTTTACAAATGTTATTTTTTCGTTAAACTGGGAGTGTTGATTGAATCTTTTTGATGATACTCTCAGTGTCTGCTATAAGATTCTTTGTGAGGCGATTGTTATAATTGATGGTTACTTGGTTAATTTCATAACATTCAAATTATTTTGTTATGACTGATGGTTATTAGACTTCTTCGTACTTGATATTCATTTTGCATGATTTCAGCTTCTCAACCAAATTTCCGTATCCTCTGTGTAGATTCTCGATATTATTGATGTGAGTTTCTCCTGTCGATATTAAACCAGCGATCACCATTGCTGCTGCATCTCTTAGAGTATGAGCATCAACTGATGCGTGTGTTAATTTGCTCACTCCGTTAATGTGAATGATGCTTCCGATAGATTTTTGTGATTTTTCAAGAGTGATGCTTGCTCCCATTTTTTTTAATTCATTGACATGGTGAAATCTGTTATCAAACATTGTCTCTTCAATTTCTGATTTTCCATTTGCGATGCAAAGTATTGATACTAATTGGGGTTGTAGGTCTGTAGAAAATTCAGGATATGGCCCTGTTTTGAGGTTAATAGCTCTTAGATTTGATCTACTTATTTCTACATGTTCATCGTATTCTTTGATTGAAGCTCCAATTAACCTCAGAGTTTCGGTTGTATTTTTTACAAGAGATGGATCTATATGAATTTTGACCTTTTCTCCAATTGCGGCGGCTAGTATCATATACGTTCCAGCTTCGATTCGGTCTAAAATTACATCATGTTTTGTGCCTCTTAAATTTTGCACTCCAGTGATAGATACTGTTCGCTCTGATATGAATTCGATTTGAGCTCCCATGCATTTTAGCATTTCTATAAGATTTACGATTTCTGGTTCTATTGCGATGTTTCTCAGTATGCTACTTCCATTTGCAAGAGATGCAGCCATGATTACATTTGCAGTTGCGGTGACTGATATTTGTCGAAATGTGTAGTCGATTGATTGTAATGATTTAGGAGCTTGTGCGAAGACATATTCCTTGCCTTCGTTTTCGTTTATTGTAATTGTAGCCCCCATTTTTGTTAATGCGTCTATGTGCATGTCTATTGCGCGAGTGCCGAGGTTGAGGTTGCATCCTCCAGGTTTTTCTAAAATTACTGAGATGCCCCGAGATAACAATGGCCCCAATAAGATGATTGAAGTGCGAATCTTTCCAGCTTTATCGCTGAACTTTATTTCTGATAGTTTTGGTCTACCTATGTATTTCATTTTTGCTTCATAAGAAACACCATCCGTTGGTGAATTGTTGTGGTTTTGTTCTTTTGATAAATCTATTTTTACTCCGCATTCCTGTAATAGATCGATCATGTTAAAAATGTCTGTGATGTTGGGAATATTTCTCAAGATCAATTCATCATTTGTCAATATACTGCATGCAATTAAAAGGAGAGATGAGTTTTTTGCTCCCTGAATTTTTATCTCACCAGACATTATTTCTTTTCCTGATACTATAATTTTTTTCTCCATTTCACTGTTTTTTTTGCTCTTGGAATTATATGAATTTTTGCTTGTTTATTCTATACAATTCTTTATAACGTTGGACTTTTTTTTGCTCTTGGAATTATATGAATTTTTGCTTACGTAATAAGCTTGATTCGTTTACTATTCTTGACTAACATGTAGTCTGGTGTTTTTTTAAAGAGGTTTTTTTGTTGAATAGACATATTAGATCAGGAAAAAATTTTCAAGAAGTACAAAATAGAGTGTTGAATTATAGGATAAATGAAGAGATTTTAGCAGAATCTGTGAGATTAATTGATGCGGAAGGTAATGATAATGGAATTGTCCCGCTGAGGACTGCGATGACAATGGCTAGAGATGCAAATCTCGATTTGGTTGAAGTTTCTGGAAATGCTCCTCAATCAGTCTGCAAGATATTGGATTTTTCTAAAGAAGAGTATGAAGCAAGAAAGAAGCAGAAAAAGATGAAAAAGAATAGCAAGGCTATTGAAGTGAAAGAAATTCGCTTCACTGCTAGAATTGATGATCATGACTATGAAGTGAAAATAAAACAGGCTATAAAATTTTTACAGCAAGATAATGATAAGGTTCAGATATCGGTCATATTTAGAGGGCGCGAGCTTGATTATAAGGATATCGCATACAGAGTTGTTGATAGAATAAAGAAAGATCTTTCTGAAGTTGGAAAGATCGGTGCTGAGCCTAAAATGGAAAGAAAGAGATTGTATATGATGTTCTCTCCATTATCTGTGAAGGTATGAATCTTTACGGAAAAATTTTTATGTCGAGATATTTCTTATATGCTAGATTTTTTTTGTTGACATATATTATTTATTTTTAATAATTTTGATACTCGTTTCGATTAAGTTGCATTTAAATATTACATCATATATGTTAATTTGCTAGTATTGAATTCGCTTTACTCATCTGCTTTTATGTAGCATAAATTCGTCAAAAATTCGTCAATGTTTGGATTTTTCTCAGATAAAAGGCTTTTTATCAAATAGGCTGTGCTTATTCTACCGTCGTAGTGTCCTAACTTAAATCCTTCCTCAAATGCATCTTTTTGTACATCTAGCAATTTTGCTCTTTTGGATTGATTGTCGTAATAGTACATCAATTCTTCGTTTGAAAAAGATACTGGTTTTATCATATTTAGCATATATTTTATTATATTTATTTCATTTTCATCTATTAGATTTACATATGTTGGAGTTTCTGATTTATTCAACTCAAGAGTATTAGAATGAAAATAAAAACTATTATCAGATTCGTCAAAATATATTTGATTGCCGCATAAGAATCCGCAAATTATTTTCAGAAGGTTGTTTTGTGAGTATAAAAATCCCTTATGTAGTTCAACTATCTTTACTTTCACATTATCAAACATAGATACTCGCGGTTGATCTTTCTCTTCTGCAAATCTTTGTTGTGCGATACTTGATATATATTCGTGAATGAATACGTTGATTTGATTGAATAGGTGCTTTTTAGAAAAAAACAAAATATTTAAGTCTTTTAATTTCATTTTCTGAGATACTCGAAATACGCTGCTATAGGCCTTTTCAAAGATTTTTATTAACATTTCGTCTATTTTTACTAAAACTCCTTCAGAGAAAATGCCAACAAAAATTGAGTCGGAGTCATGAAATATCATCACACTTGACATATCACTAAGTTCAAACGCACTTAAAAATCCAAACTGCGTCTTAACATCTATTAATTCATTGTCTGATGGTAGTTCATTTATTCCAATATCAAGTGTACTAAACAGTAATTTTGCACAATCTATGTTGTTGAAAAATATTCTTTTGAGAATGTAGTAATTCATTGGGTTTATGTAGCTCGTCATATTAAAATTTCAAAATGCATGTGATATTTTTATTTGATATATATTAATTTATTAAAAATATCGTAAATGTTTCATAAGCTGATTTGTTCTTTGCTTAGTAAGGCCATATCTTTATTTTGTGTTTTTAGTGAATCTTATAATATTATTATCTAACACTGTATTAAATGCTGATCTTGAATTTTGAAGAAAATTGTTAATGCATTAGAATAATTCTTACAGAATCGTTTATCTTTTTGCGATGGAATTCAGTGCAGATTCTATTACATACATCTTTTTGAAAGTCGATTCTATATCATTTGATTGCACTTTTATTCCTTCTTTTCCTAATCCGTATTTTATGATTTTTTCATGAATTTTTTCGTATAGATCCATTCCCTTCTCAGTAAGTTGAATTTGATTGATCCTTTTATCGTATTCAGAAATTTCCTGCAAGATATACTGAGCATCGATCATTTTCTTGATATTGTATGATACATTTGAGCCTATATAATATCCTTTACTAATAATATCTCCAACTGATAGTTTTGATCTTCCGATATTGTACAATATAACTGCTTGTACACTTGTTATGTCTGTAATATTCATTTTATCAAGCTCAAATTTTAGCACATCTAAAAATAGCTTGTTTATTCTGCTTGCGGACATGAATACATCAAAATAATTGCGCGAGTTCATGAAGTGAGTTTAAAATATTCTGTTTACAATTAGCATTAATATATTTAATTTTTAATTAAAAATCAAGTATTAGTTTTTATTAATCAGGTGTAAATTGTAAAATACTTATTATATAATTTATATATTTTTTTACTCTGTTTATAACTAATCGATCTTTTTTTGATACATCATTCAGAATTTTAATGTATATCTTCAAAAAAAACTTCACGTTTTTTTAATGATTAAATCGTAACTTAATACAAAACGAATCTTAACATTATGCAAAACGAAATAATATGGGTGAAAGATGATTTGTCTAAAGAAATTCCTCAAGTTTTGACTCCTAAAATTGATTCTGATACTGTAACAGTATTTAAAAAACCATTTATAATATTTAGTCTTTCTTTGATGTGTCTAGGTGTTCTTTTTGCGATCTCAGGATTGCTGTTATCACATATTCTGAGAAACAATGAGGATATGTACGCGCAAATTCATAAACAACAGCATGATGTATTGATTGAAAATGATTATGTGATTAGTTTTGGATCATTTAAGAGGTTCAATCTGGCAAATATTATGGTGCAAAAGTTGATGAATCAGCACAAATATGACACAGAAGTCATTAATATAGATGGATTATTTTATGTCGTGAGCAAAGAAAAGTACGATAGTCATGCTGCAAATAAAAAGATTAATGAATTAAAGTCACATAATATTTACTGCACTCTCGATAAGATATAGAATACAGATTGAGCTTTTATATACGCTTATGTTCTGTAAAATCTTTGCTGTATTTGCTTTTTTGCTTGTTGGATGTACTGAAAAGAAGAAAGAGCATCATTGTAGGTTAAATACTATCAAAATACAAGCTGATAATGATATGAATGATTGTATGTCTATGCCTATGCATCTCGTTTTTATTTACGATGAAGAATTAGCTGAATTAATTAGAAACTCTCCGCCGAAGTACTATTTTGATAACTTGCAAAAGTTGTATATGGAAAATTATTCATCTATGATGATATACATTAGATATCCTATTCCAAATAAAAATATTAATCCTATTAAAGTTACTGACAAAATGAGAAAGAGGTTGGTTGCAGTATTTTTGTATGGCAGTTTTACTGCCATTGGAAAGTCAAATGAACCCAAGCCATGTAAGTTGGAGCTCACGAAGTATAGGAACGTATTTGTGACTATAAAACGAGATAGGTTTTCATTAATATCTATTAATAAAAATAATCAATACTTTCAAAAGTACGAAGATATTCAGAAGTCTTGTAGTGTAAAAATTCCAAGAGATGTTATATCTAATGAAGATCACAAGGTTGTGTTTGACGTCTCTGATTTTTTTTGATACTTCTTTATTTTTGCGATTCACTAGTTATACACATGATTTTCCTTGCATTCTATCATTTTCTCAGCTCGTTGTATTTTTGCGAATTATGTTTTGTCTAATATTTTTTTTAGAGCCTTTGATTACTCACATTGTTGGAGTTGTTGGTATGAACATAAAACAATTAATGTATATGAATTGTTGCAAATATTTTCAAAAAATCTCGAGAAATTATGAAAATTGCAATTCTTTCAACAAAAAAAAATTGTATATAATCACTATTGCAGTTTCAACAAAAAAGTACGCAAATAGTAAGATAAAAGATTGCATAATGCAACAAAAAATCACACATTAGTGAAAATGATAATATATTAATATATGAAAAAATATGCAAAAGCTATGAACGATCAAACTTTTCATAATGCAGTCAAAAATATAAAACAAGATGATGCATCAATGAAAATGATAATATGAAAAAATGCGCAAAACAAAGAAAGCAGAATTTATCTTGCTATTCAATGAATTACGCAACAGAGCTAAGAAAAGAGATTATTCGTCGCTGTCTGGGCTAATGAGATTGACGTTAACTCCAACCTGTGCAATATAGCTGTGAGCTCTTTTGAATACCTCTTCCTCATCGCTATCAGGGGTTTTATGCTTCAAATCTCCATTAAATTTAATTCCTGCAGAAAGACAAAACTCAAACATATCACCCATTTTTACAGCAACACAAGGACCAAATGCAAATCCATCATATTTACTTGCTTCTCTGAAAATAAGCCATACTTCTCCGAACAAACCAGCACTTGCTGCATTGAGCTCTGCCAAGACTTTTACTCCAACTTTAAGAAGAAAAGCAGTCTTTTTATCCATAGGATTCATTATTGTTTTACCTTCATCATCTTCGGTGTTAAAAATACTACCCATCTTTTCTTCAAAAGCTTTTTGATCTCCGATTCCATACTGTCTTGCCAAAGATGCAGGAAAGTGTGCTCCCAAAGATGTGTATAGACGTCCAGAAACGTATTCGCCTCTGTATCCAATTTCTAAATTAACAGCAGCTGCTTCTCCTGATTGACTAGTAATACCAGCTACACCAATAGATGCTAAAAATCCTGATACAGAAGAGTCAATCTGACCTGCATGGGTAACATTATTCATATGGCTACAAAAAGTGACAGCAGAAAGTAGAGCTGCCAATCTATTCTTAAAAGATTTCATAACTTTAAGATTAAAAACTACAAGACGGTAATATGATGTAGGATTGGATTGTTAGAGTCAATACTTTTTTATAAAACTTGCCTAAATATTGCTATTATGTAGAATAAAAATTGATTTTATTAAGATTATTTCAATGCCTATCCTTAGATTTGCTCCTGCTCCAAGTGGAGCTATGCATCCTGGAAATTGCCGTTCTGCACTTGTGAATTATGTTGTTGCGAAAATTTTAAATGGAGAACTTTGTCTTAGAATAGACGATACAAATGCTCCTCTTGTTCGAGAAGATTTTATTAAAAATATTTATTGTGATATGAATTGGTTGGGAATTTTTTGTAATCGAATTTTGCAGCAATCTGAAAGGCAGGAATATTACAAATCTGTGTTCAAATTGCTGTTAGAGGCAAATTTTATATACTCATCTACAAGCTTAACTGAGTCAAACCGAGTTAGACGAGCCGAGGCTGAAACTCAGAATACTCAAAGTTGCTGCTGGAGATTCGAGATTCAAAAGGATATAGTGATTTGGAATGATCTTATCAGAGGAAAAGAAAAGCATGAGCCTATATCCATGACAAGTGACCCGATTGTTTTTAGAAGTGATGGATCTATAACTTATCTGCTTGCTTCTGTTATAGATGATATAGTAATGGGCATTACTCATATAGTCAGAGGGCGAGATCATATATCTAACACTGCAATTCAGATTCAGATGATGCATGCGATATTGTGTGCGTTGAAAAATAATGGTCCATTAAAAATGAAAGATTTAACATTAAGCTATGAATCTGTACAGTGTGTTATTGATAAATTGCAGTTCGCTCATTTGCCATTACTTTCTAATGAGGATGGTAGTAAATTTTCAAAAAGAGCGAAAAGCTTAAGTATCGATTCTTTGAGAAATGCTGGAGTGATTGCAATGAGTATTAACAATTATCTTTTATCCCTTGGTTCTAGTGAAATGCTAGATTTTGATAATATGAGCGAATTAATCGAGCATATTCGACAAAAAGGTCTGGAGAATTTTTTTCAAAGTTTGGGAAATTCAGATGTGCGTTTCTCTCTTGATAATTTATGGGTTATTAACCAAAAATTAATAAGTCGCATGAGTTTCAAAAAACTGATTCAGTCTAATTTGAAATACGATCTCAGTTGGCTAAACGAAGATATGTGGGAGTGCATTAGATCAGATATGACATCTCTTGAATTCTTAAACAAATGGCGAGAAATATTTTTTGATGAGATAGATCTGTATGAGAATATTGTATCTAATCAAAATGAATATGATCTAATTGATTTTTTTGCTACAAAGGATGAGTATCGTGATACTTTAAATACTGTAGATTCAAATTTTTTTGAAATTGCTAAAAAGAACCTGCCGATTTCCTTTGACTCTGATAATTGGAGTATATGGACAAATGCAATATCAAACGAGACTGAATTAAAAGGTAAAGGACTCTTTATGCCATTGAGATTGGCTATTACTGGAATGAAGCATGGTCCGAAAATGGCTGATATCTTTAGGTTTTTCGATAAAACAGTTGTATTGCATAGGTTAAATTCTGCAATTAAATACCTAAATTCTTGATTTGCTACATTCAAAAATTTATGTTTATTAAGTCAGCAATTGAATTATAATCTTAAAAAAATTGAAGACAATCATGAGAAAATTATCAAAAAGTATGCATTTATATCTATATGATAGTTTGCAACAGCGGAAAAAGATTCTTTATCCAATTAATGATCAAGTTAAAATGTATGTATGTGGACCAACTTTATATCAGAATATTCATGTTGGTAATGCAAGGCCAACTATTGTGTTTGATGTTCTTTTTCGATTGTTAAGGTATCTTTATGAAAATGTGGTTTATGTGAGGAATATTACTGATGTTGATGATAAGATCATTCGACAAGCACAATTAAGTGAAGTTTCAGTAAGTGAATTAACTGAAAATGTAATGCAATCATTTCAGGAAGATATGAGTGCATTGAATAATATTCCTCCAACATTTGAGCCAAAAGCTACAGATCATATAGATGATATGATAAGTATGATTTGCTCTCTTATAGAAAGAGGTTTTGCGTATGAAGTTGATGGAAATGTGTTCTTTGATGTCTCTAAATTTGAAGATTATGGTCAGATTTCTAAAATAAACCAAAGTGAAATAATGTCAGGAGTGAGAGTCGATGTAATGGACATAAAGAGAAATTTTAGTGACTTTGTTCTGTGGAAGCCTTGTGTTGATCAACCAAAATGGATGTCTCCTTGGAGTGAAGGGCGACCTGGGTGGCATATAGAGTGTTCGGCTATGGGATATAAATATTTAGGGAAATATTTTGATATTCATGGAGGAGGTCATGATTTGATGTTTCCTCATCATGAAAATACAAATGCACAGTCTAGATGTTGTCATTCATCAAATAATCTTGCTAATTTTTGGATGCATAATGGAATGATTACCATTAAAAGTGGAGATGAGTCGGATAAAATGTCAAAATCAAAGGGGAATGTTATATCTGTTAAAGAAGCAATTAAGTTGTATTCTGCTCCGGTTGTGAGGTATTTTTTTCTCTCATCTCACTATCGAAAAGATGTCGTTTGGTCTCATGAGTCATTAGTTCAGTCCAAGCGTTCTTTGGAAAAACTTGTAAGTTTTTGTGATGAATCCGGAGCAGAGGTCGTTGATGAAGTGGTATTAAAAAGCTTGATGGATGACTTAAATACTCCTATGGCGATTGCACGTTTGCATGAATTGACGAAAACTTCATCTGATTCTGAGGTTGAATACAATATATCGAGAAGAATTCTCTGTGCTTCAATGAAATTTTTGGGAATTTTTAATAAAAATGATGTTGCAAATGCTGATGAAGAATTGATGGCAAAAGTGTATTTGATGATTGATGAACGAAATCAAGCTAAGAAGCGAGGAGATTATGTCACAGCTGACAAAATAAGAAAAGAACTTATAGAAATTGGAATTGACTTGAGGGATGGAAAAAATGGAACTCAAGTGCATTTTGTGAAAAAATAATAAGTATTCGTGGATCGATAATCGATATATCTATTAGTGTTTCATCATGATGCTTGTTTTAATAGATATTTAGTGTTTTTCATTTTACAAATCGTTATTTCGTGTTAAAATGAAATCTGGAAAGATGGCTGAGTGGACGAAAGCGCACGCCTGGAAAGTGTGTATACTGAAAAGTATCGAGGGTTCGAATCCCTCTCTTTCCTCCAAGAAATTTTATTTATTGATATTTTTGCTGTATATTTTATAAATACATTATTTTTTTTGACAGTGAGTTGTAGTTTTAATGTTGTTATTCTTGCTGCTGGTCGTGGTAAGAGAATGGGAAGTTTGCACTCTAAGATGCTTATGAAAATCGCCAACAGGGAGTTATTATGTCATGTGATTGATACTGCTGTTGATTTATTTCCTCGAAGTATTACTATTGTTGCATCTGCGATGGTTGTAGAGTTTTTACCCAAAAATACGAATTTGCATATTTTATTGCAAGATGAGCCGCTAGGGACTGGTCATGCTACTTTAATTGGTTGTGATTTCTTGCAAAAATCTGGCATTGATGGTGGAGTGCTTGTTCTTCTTGGAGATACACTAATTTCTCACTCGAGTTTACTGAAAGATGGCATTCTTAACAATCCACAAAGTGATGTGATTCTATTTGGTATGGAATTAAGTCAGGAGAACGATTATGGCCGAATATATATGAGTGAAAATGGAAAAGCTTGCAAAATTGTTGAAAAAAGATTTCTCACTAACACTGAATCTGATAAGTATTTATGCAATGCCGGAGCAATATTTTTATCGAAAAATGCAGTGAATTTGCTACGTGATTTAAGAAATGAAAGTGGAGAGTACCTATTGACTGATATTGTTGCTATTGCATATGAAAATTCTCTAAATATATCCTGTGTAAAATGCCAAGAAGATGATTTTATTGGAGTGAATTCTCGTGATGATTTCCTCAAAGCTGAAAGGTCTTATCAATATCGATTAAAGAGAAAATTATGGCTCAATGGTGTGACATTTATCGATGAAGAAAGCATTTACTTGTCTTATGATGTAAAAATTGCACAGGGTGCAATCGTATATCCTAACTCTTTTTTTGATGTGAATGTTTCAATCGGAGAAAATGCAAAGATATTACCTTTTTGTTATTTATCAAATTGCGTTATATCATCATTCGCCTCTGTTGGACCTTTTGCAACAATTAAAGATAGTTCTCATATTGATGAAAATGTAGTTGTGGGAAATTTTACAGAAATTAATCGATCGAGATTAGGAGCTAATACCAAAGTAAAGCACCTCTCTTATGTTGGAGATACAGAGATTGGTGATAAAGTGAATGTTGGAGCTGGTGTTGTTTTTTGTAATTTTGATGGTTTGAACAAGTATAAAACTAAGGTAGGTAGAGGATCATTTATTGGAGCAAATTCATCTATTGTTGCTCCTGTGATGATTGGAGATGACGCGATAATAACTGCAAGTTCTGTTGTTAGACAGAATGTAGAAGACAATGCAATTTGTACAACTAAAATCAAGCAATGCAATTTAAAAAATGCAGCTTCTAGGTATAAGATGATGAAGAAGAAGTGAGTTAGAGATTTTTATGTGCGGAATTGTTGGAATTGTAGGTCAAAATTGTCTTGATAATATATTAAATTCGATGAAATTGCTTGAATATCGTGGATATGATTCGTCTGGAGTTGCCGTGATTGATTCAAATGGAAATATGTTATTAAAGAAAAATGTGGGGTTTGTAGAAAATTTAATAACTAACTTAAAAGATGATTATATTTGGAATAGTCAATTTGATATTGGAATTGGCCATACTAGATGGGCCACTCATGGCGGTGTTAGTGAGATTAATGCTCATCCACAATACTTCGGTGGCTTTGCTGTTGTTCATAATGGGATCATAAGTAACTTTGCAAAATTGAAAAAAGAAATGATAACTCGTGGAATTTTGTTTGAGACTGAAACAGATACTGAATTATTTGTCAAGAGATTATTTGAAATGAATTCTGCAACGAGTGTTGGTGTTTTTGTAAAATGCTTGTCTGATATTTTGCAGGAGTTTGATGGTAATTTTGCGATTGCTCTGATATGTCAGAATTTTCCTGATAAAATTTTTGCATGTAAGAAGGGGAATGCTCCAATGATTATTGGAAGAGGTGATGCATTGAATTGCTTAGCTTCTGATATTAATGCAATTAATGATATTGCTAGTGAATATTCAGACTTAGAATCAATGGAGATTGCTGTTTTGTCTAAGAATTCTGTGAGTGTGTATCGTGATAATGAAAATGTCGAGAAGAAATTTATCTCTATAAAGATTTGTGGTTCATTATTTGATAAAGGTCATTACTCATCCTTTATGATGAAAGAGATTCATGAACAGCCTGATATATTGTCTGGTTTAGTTGAGGATTTTTTATGTCGTCGTGGCCATTATGCTGAATTGCAAGTATCTTCATTTGATGCGATTACTCTAATCGGGTGCGGTTCTGCATATTATGCATGTCTTGGTGCACGAGCTATGAGTGAACGTTTTTTAAATAAACATATATTTGTTGAATTAGCATCGGAGTTTAGATTTAAAAATCTCATTAACATAGAAGGTAAAAATTTGTGTGTTTTTGTTTCTCAGTCAGGTGAGACTTTTGACACAATTTCTGCTTGTGAGCGAGCAAAATCTTTAGGTTATACAAATTATGCAGTTTTAAATGTTCAAATTTGTACATTAGCAAGATTATGCGACAAAAGTATTTTTATTAATGCTGGAGCTGAGATTAGTGTTGCATCAACAAAGGCGTTTACAGCTCAGGTATTGACTTTACTTTTTATTCTGTTAGCGAACAGTGATGAGTTTTTTAATTTAGTTGATAGTAGTAAAAATATTCAAACTTTGTGTGAAATAGTTTTTAATTCATCTAAAGACATTCGTGATATTGCGAATGAAATTGCGCAGTTTCAAAATTGTATTTTTCTTAGTAGAGGAGATCTTCATGTCATTGCGCTTGAAGGTGCTCTGAAGATGAAGGAGTTATCTTATATTCATGCTGAAGCTATTGCTATTGGTGAGCTAAAGCACGGTAGTTTTGCTCTTTTGGATGAAAACATGCCTGTTGTCATTTTGTTTTCGAATTATATTGGTAACGTGCAAAGTGTGCTTTCTACTGTAGAAGAAATTTTATCCAGAAATGCAAAAGTTTATGTGATTTCTGATTGCGATGAATTTGATGTGGTTAATCATTTAAATTTCAAATCGATAAAGTTACCTAATTTAAAGAGTTTATTTTCTCCAATTGCATTTGCGATTTCTATGCAGTTATTAGCCTGTTTTTGTGCGGAATTTCGCAGAAAAAACGTTGATCGACCAAGAAATTTAGCTAAGTCTGTTACTGTTGAGTGATTTATATTTTTGAGTGATTTATATTTCTATAAAAATCATTACAAAACACATTAATAAATTTCACAAATTTGTTGTGTATTAATTGTCTATAATACATAATATCTCAGTCTGTGTTTAGATGATGTTTTATGGAAAAGAAGTTTAATTTTTGTGGATTAGCAGTTTGTCTTCTATCTCTAATTGCTGTAGGTTGCTCAAAGGGTAAAAAGAAAAAATTTGATGAACAGAATTCTGTGGCTGTGGTTAGTGAAGTTTCTCAAGACGATATCGTTGAAAGTTCTTTTAATTCTGCAGTAGATTCTTATGGTTATAGTCAGATTGTTAATGAAAAGATGGATAGAGTATACTTTCAGCACAATTCGTCTGTATTAAGTGCAGAGCATGCTGAGAAAGTTCGCGCTGTTGCTGCATTTTTGTTGAAAAATCCTGAGTTGAATGTTAATGTTGAAGGATTTTGTGATGATTGTGGATCTATACCTTATAATATTAAACTATCTGCAGAAAGAGCAGCTGAAGTTAGAAAAGTACTGGTTGAAGAGGGCGTTCCTGCGAATAGAATAAAAACAGTTCCTTTTGGTAAAGGTGCTTTGATGCCAAATGATCAAGAGCCTGTTGTATCTAATAAGAATTGGGCTAAAGACCTGAATGTGCAAAATAAGAGATATTTTGAGAATAAATCTGCAAGAATGCGTTTTATTAAGCAATAATTTGATTTGGTGAAATTGTTTTTTCAGTAACAGTAATTTTGTTGATAGATAATCTTGATTGATGATAGTGTTATCAATTAATTTCTGATCGATTTATGCACTCTATATGATGTTTGTATTAAGGGTTATATTTGTTTGTGTGGAAAAATTTTTTTTCTGCACCTTAGTTGAATTATGAGAAATTAAGTTATGTACAAGCTAATGTCATTCTTCATGTTAAAAAATTTCTGAAACAGTAATAATTTCTATTCTTATTTAAAGGATTGGGAAATATCGAAATTATTGAGGCAGTTAAGATGCATTTTTATAATCATTTTGACCTTCTATGGATTGAGTAAAATTCTACTGATTTATATTTCTAGAAAAATAATTGCAAAAAATATATTAATACTATTTTACAAATTTATCGTATATTCATTATCGATAATCATGGTACTAAAGAAATTGTAAATTTAATAGCAGCAAATCTTGAAAATTTATCACAATATATTTGCTATATTGTAAATGGAATTTCACATTATTTGTTGAGATAGAATGAAGATATTGCACAGTCTAAGGCTTTTAGAGACAAAATTCACAGTGGAAAAACTAAAATGCAGAAAAAATGTTCCAAATATGAAGTTGTTGTAAAATATTAATCAGTAAGATACGTATAATTGTTTACTCATTATAGAAGTTTTTTCTTAATTAATGCTCGAAAATTCGACAAGACATCAATTTGCCATTTTTCAAAAACCGAAACACAGCAATTTTGCTCTTACTAACTTTGTGATTTTTTGAGATATGATTGGGCTCTAACTCATAGTACACGTAGTACCAATTACTATAGATCAAGTTATTGTCGTTAATTTTTTCTGATGACTCTTCTGATATTATAAAGGATGGATGGCCAAATTTTTCTAAAACATCTTTCTCATTCATGGTTAATGATTGATTGTTTTCTGTGCTAATATCTCTTATTAAGCTAGCATCTACTCCGTATTTTATTCTGTTTTTGCTACAACCCATAAACATAAGCAATGTACACAAAAATAAAATCAAACGAGCCATAAATGAAAAATAAAAGACAGCTAATAAGAACCATTGTACCAAGATTTTTTAATTTTCATAGGTATTTTAGGCTTTTTTATTAAAAATTCAGTTGCAAATATTGATATTTTATTGTACAAAAAAGCTCATTGCTTTATTCAATTTTATTGTGGATAAATTGATCCTATCTAGGTTAGAGAAGTTGGCGAGTATAAAATTATCTATTGATGATATTGCTATGCTTGAGCGATCAATAGATGATGCTTTGAAGTGTATAAATGTTTTACTAAATGTTAATACTGATGGAGTGGAAGAATTTTCTGGCTTTTATCCGTATAAGTGTAAACTTTATTCTGATACCATTTGTGATTTGCCTTCTCGAAACGATGTATTGTCAAATGCCTTACAGGATAATGGTTTTATCTTGGTTCCTAAGTTTATAAAGTGATTTTATAGGAGTATTTATGTCTGTTCCTTTTCATGCGCTTTCTATAAAACAAGCGCTGGTTGCATTGAAAAATCGCGAATTTTCTGTGAGTGATCTCATAAGTCATCATTTAAAAAGGGTTGATGATACAAAGTTTGGAGCTTATATAACCATGCTTGCTGAGAGTGCCATGAATAGTGCAAAAAAAGCAGATGAGAGGATATACTCTGGTAATGTACGTACTTTGGAAGGTATTCCTATAGCTGTAAAGGATATTTTTTGTACAAAAGGTATAAGAACAACTGCTGGATCGAGAATGTTGGCGAATTTTATTCCTCCATATGAATCGACGGTAACCAGTAAGTTGCTCAATGAGGGAGCAATTTTCATTGGAAAGACTTTAATGGATGAATTTGCGATGGGTAGTGCTACTATGTATACAGATTTTGGAAGATGTATTAATCCTTGGAATTCAAATAGAATCCCAGGTGGATCTTCTGGAGGATCTGCTGTTGCGGTTGCGGCTGGGCTTGCATTTGGAGCACTTGGATCTGATACAGGTGGATCGATAAGACAGCCTGCAGCTCATACGGGGATAGTTGGAGTCCGTCCAACTTATGGAAGAATTTCTAGATATGGAATGATTCCGATGGCTCAGTCGTTAGATCAAGCTGGAGTGATGGCTAGATCTGTTTCTGATGCTGCGATTTTGTTGAGAGTTATTTCTGGTGAAGACGCAATGGATTCTACAAGTGCTGATGTAAAAGTTGATGATTACGAAAAATCTTGCGAAAAGTCTGTGAAGGGAATGACAATTGGCTTGCCAAAAGAGTGTTTTGTTGATGGATTGTGTTCGGAGATTTGTGAAGCGAGGGATAAAATTGTAAAGCACTTGGAGTCAATGGGTGCAAAATGTATCGAAGTTTCGTTACCAAATATGCATTATGCTCTTGCTGTTTATAGAGTTTTGGCTTGTGCTGAAGTTGCATCAAATATGTCTAGGTATGATGGAGTTAGGTATGGTTACAGATATGAAGGTTCTTCTGACATTGAGTCGATGTATTCTTTGACTAGGACTCATGGATTTGGTGATGAGGTGAAGAGAAGGATATTGCTTGGGACGTATGTATTGTCATCTGAAAATTATGAAGTTTATTACTCAAAAGCCCTTAAGGTAAGGAATATGATAATAAATGATTTTAATGAGGTATTTGATCGTGTGGATAGTATATTGATGCCCGTTACATCTGGTCCTGCTCCATTTTATGAAGATGTTGCAAATCCTGAATTAATGTATTATCAAGATTTGTTTACTTTGCCAATTAATATTGCTTGTTTAGGTGGAATTTCTTTGCCGGTTGGAATGTCTAATGGATTGCCAATTAGTTTGCAAGTTGTACATGGTGCTTTTAATGAAAGTGCGGCTTTTTCTTTTGCTGCTGAGATTGAGCGATTCATTAATTTCAAACAGTGGGTTGATATCAATTAATCTGTTGTATCTAGACTAAGATATCATTGCATTGATGGTAATAGTTTATCATAATTAATGTGGAATAATGAGTTTGGGATATGATTTTTGCTTTATTTCTCACTATTTTCTCTGTATTCCTGTGTTGTTTGATGAGTGGTTTTGTAATTATTGCTGGAGTTTTTTGTATTTTATTCATATTGTCATATTTAATGTATTTAGCTTTACCTTTTATTATAATGTTATTGATAATAATCATTTTATTTAAAGTATTAAGATCAAGATGAACTCAATTCAGTTTTGTATTGATTGTTGTATGATTTTGATTTCAATGATAATCTTAACTCAAATATGTTTTAATGTTGTTTTGCATGATAATTTCATCATTTCAATTTGATTATGAAGAAGTAGGAGTTGAAGAATTTGAAATGGTGTGTGGTATTGAAATACACGCTCAGATTGCTTCTGATAGTAAGTTATTTTCTCGTGCAGCTAATGAGTTTGGGTGTGATCAAAACACTAATGTTGATTTATTTGATATTGCCATTCCTGGTACTTTGCCATTATTGAACGAAAAGTGCGTTATATTAGCTATTAAGTCTTCACTTGCTTTAAATTGTGATATAAATAGAAGAAGTGTTTTTGAGAGGAAGCATTATTTTTATCCAGATTTACCTCAAGGTTATCAAATTTCTCAGCTTAGGTCACCTATTGGTCAGAAAGGTTTTGTGGATATAATTTCAAATGATGGATCTATTAAGAGGATTGGTATCAACAGGTTGCAAATGGAGCAAGATGCTGGTAAAAGCATTCACGATATGTCAAACAAATATTCTTTTTTGGATTTTAATCGCTCTGGAGCTCCGTTGATGGAGATAGTTTCTGATCCAGATATAAGGACAATTCATGAAGCGATAGAGTATATAAAGAAAATTCGTGCTATTTTGCAATGTGTAGGATCTTCTACTGCTAAGATGGAAGAAGGAGAGTTCAGAGTTGATGTTAATATGTCGATTCGCAGACATGGTGAAGAATTTGGAAACAGGGCTGAGATTAAGAATTTAAATTCTCTGAAATTTATAGAAAAAGCCATGAAGTATGAGTTATCTCGCCAAGTGACGATTGTTCGATCTGGTGAAAAGGTTGTACAGGAGACTCGAGGTTTTGATTCGAAATCTATTATTACATTTTCAATGAGGGAGAAGGAAACAGCAGTAGATTATAGATATTTTAGAGATGTTGATATTTTGCCATTATTCTTATCTGATGATTACATAAATGATATAAAGAAATCGATTCCTGAGCTGCCAGATGATAGAGTGAAGAGATTTGTTATGGATTATGGATTATCATATGATAAAGCATCCCTTATTGGAACTGAACAGTACATTGCTGATTTTTTTGAGAATAGCATTAAGGGTTGTGACAGCAATATGATTGATGTAGTTTACAATTGGATTGTTGGTGATATATTTTGCATGATGAATGAAAAGTCTGTTAATGAAATTCCATTTCCTTCTAATTTCTTATGTGAATTGGCAATATTATTGCGTGATAATGTAATATCGACAAAAATTGCAAGAGATGTTATTCAAATAATGTGGAATGATTTACGCAAGCCATTTGATATAATTAACTCTCTAGGCTTGCAGCAAGTTAATGATGTTGATGATATTAGGAAGATTGTAGTGTCAGTGATTAGTAATAATCAGAATGAAGTGAATGATTATAAAAATGGGAAAGATAGGTTGTTGGGATTTTTCGTTGGTCAGTGTATGAAACAACTGAATGGGAAGGCAAATCCTGAGTTATTGAACCGTATTGTTTTTGAAGAGTTAAATAAGTAATATTTTTATTATTTAAGTTTTTCAATTATTATTGAAAAGTTTATAGTTAATGCTATTTCGTATGATTATCATTTTACGGAATTGAAGACTAGGCGTTATGTATTTTTTCATCTTGTATCATACAATGTATGTGGCCCATTCATACAATATTTGTAGTAACACGCCTGGCAGGGGTTGAACCCACAACCTTTAGATCCGTAGTCTAACGCTCTATCCAATTGAGCTACAGGCGCAGGAGTAAATTATATTGTGATAATTGAATTTTTACAATATTGTTATACATTTTAAAAAATCAAAGATTTTTTTTAATTCCTCTAATAATTGTGGTAATAAACTTTTTTGTATTCATATGAATTTTTCGTATAATTCCATTTTTTTTAATTTCTTTATATTGATAATTTTTACTTGACTCTCCGAATTCAAATGTATATATGCTTTTCAAGCATGATCCGAATATTGTTGTAGCGGTTGATACAATTGCAACAACTTCTCCTGGGATATTATCATAAATATTTATATACCATACAATGGTCAAAGGGCACATTATAGTTCCTATTGCTGATAAAAACAGCATAATATGTGGCATATAGCTTTTATATCCATTATTATGAAGAATTATATTTCTATTTCTTGCGTTTTGACGATCTAACATTTCTATATCGAGTATTTCTTTTTTAGCTTTGATAGCCAAAGATTGAAATTCTATTAACAAATTTTCATCAGTTTTAAATTTTTGTACGACTTTATTTGTATCTTTTTCATTTGTCAACACGCGGGCTATTTCTATTAATTTTTGCATAAATTTTATTATATTATTATTTTTTGTGTTATGTATTTGCATATTAAATAGACTTAATATACTTGGAGATAATTTCACCAATTCTAATATAAAGTATATGATATTGTCATATTTCATATTTCCTCCAAATTTTGTTGTTTTTCTTTCTCTTTTTCGAAATTTATTTCATGTCTTTGAAAGAGTATTTCTGCTGTTCCAGTTTCTTGTACTGTAAATTGATCAATACTCGCTGAAGTGTATTTTATATTACATGGTGAGGAGCAGTTTTCATATTCATTTATACTGACGTTTATTGAAAATCCTCCATGTTTTAGAAAAGAGAGTAAGTTATATTTTTTTGCATTTATATCGACATAACTTACTAAATTTTGATTATTGATAGTTGTTTTGTTCATTACATCCTTGAGGGTATAGAGAGTATATCCAAAATTCAATCCATCGCAATTAAAATAGGCTTGTTCTGCAGAATTGACGTGTCCATTAAAAAATCCACCATAGTAGAAATAAGGGCACGCATTGTGTATTAGATTCGCATAATTATATCTAACAGATTGAGTTTCTCTTATCAGTCCTACTCTTATGTTTTCTTCTAACTTTTTAAATATTATTTCAAATCCATTTTTTATACAGTTGCTATTGATAGTAATTATTTCGCTCTTTCCGTATTGATCTAGTGTATACATACATCCTTTATGAGAAAATTCAGCTGATATATATTCAAAGGTAATGCCTTGGCATACATTAGGTTTTATTTCATCATATATTCCTACAAATTTCTGTTGATTTTGATTATTAGTAAAAGCAAAGGACACATTATTAGGAGTGAATGGAATTTTACGTATTTTCACTTGTATGCGTATTATTTTTGGGGCTTCATTCATTCCTGAGTGAGTTTTTATATGAGCATTTTCATTTCCTATATAATGTATATTCTCGTAGTTATTCATTTTGACCTCCGACATTTTCACATTTTGGGTATATAATTTTTTCTCCTTGTGGTTCACATTCTATATTAATAGTGTTATTTATACTTTGGGAATGCGGTTCAATGAATGATATTTTTATTTTTGTTCCAATATTATTAGGAAGTATTTTTTCTTTTTTTTGATTTATCCATGCATTTTGTTCTTTTGCGTGATTTTGGACTTTAGCTATTACCTGTACAATTTGAGGTATTGATTCAGATTCATTCATAGAGAGGTGATATTTTATATGATTGTTTGTCATGGACATTTTGCTATCTAATTCTTCATAGGTAGTTACTTTTTTTGTTTCGTCTATATTTTCATCATTTTCTCTTTCATTCAGGAGAGTTGATCGAGTCATAGATATATATGCGTATGAACCTTCAGAAGATATTTCATATTTAATATTGATAATAAATCCGTATGTTTTTTTATTTTTATTATTTAATTCAACATAATTTCCTGGATTTAGCTTGAATATATGTATATTTTTAGGATTATTTAAATCAATTTTCAAATGGATTAATGTACATTTATCTTGCAATAAGAAGTATCTATTAGCTAGTTCAATTATTTCTTCTATTACATCTGTTTTATCCATGAAGAAAGTATTTGCATTTTGTGTAATTGCAGATATGTTGTTTTCATCTGGAGAAAGGACTCTCCATACTCTTTCATTTTGTAGATCATTTTGCAATTCTGTATTATTTGCTATACATATATATCTATTATTTTCGTATTCAACTACATCATTTAAATTGTAGAGCACATCTTCTTGCCATATTTGTGGATCCCACATATCTCTTTGTTCTTCAAAATTTGTAGATATGTGTTTTTTATTGGCTTTATATACTTTTTGTAGCATTACAACATGGCTATTTACGATATATTTCACATTTTCAGTCCAAGGGTCATATTTAAGGTCAAGATTATTGAGTTTTATATCTATAATTTTTTTATATCCATCTATTTCACTATAAATTTCTTTACTACTTCTAATATTTATTAACAATATTTCTTTTCTTGGTCTAGTACATACTGTGATTGTCTTCAAGCTGCCATTTAAAGCATATTTATTACAGTATATTTGGTCAGTTTTTCTTGCAG
Source organism: Candidatus Gromoviella agglomerans (assembly GCF_021065005.1). Taxonomy (GTDB): domain Bacteria; phylum Pseudomonadota; class Alphaproteobacteria; order CAJXXZ01; genus Gromoviella; species Gromoviella agglomerans. The sequence goes on along the minus strand of NZ_CP069247.1, from coordinate 184,980 downwards.
AATAATGATTTGCGATTGTAGAGTCGATTTTATTAGCATTTATTTTACTTTCAATTACCAGATGTTTTTTAGCGATAATCATTCCTTTTTGAGGCCACATTTTCTGCACTATATTTGGAGTAAATGTTATCAATGAATTATCTGGGCAAGCATTTAGTATGCTTTTATATACGTCGGAGACAATTACATTTCGTTGATCCCATTGTGCTGTAATTCTAACGCAGAGATTTTTCATGAACTTTTTACTTGTTTTTGTGCACATTAATTCTATTGGTTTTATGGAATCAATGGCATTGACGAGGCTTCCTTTGTTTCCAGTATATATATATCTTGGGAACTGTTTAGTACAGGATAATTTTTTATAAACATTTTTCATATATTGAAAATCTATTTTATCATTTTCTTCAGTTGTTAAGTCTAGATTTTTAATATAAATTGTAATAAATTCATCTTTTTTACTAACATCTGAAATAATTCCATTAATTAAGATAAGATTTTCATGTTGAGTAATTTCACTGTTAATTACTAATTGATAGGTAGATGGCTCTCTTTTATTCAATTGAAGTCTATAATCAGCGAATGGAGTATTTTCTATATCATTTATGATAATAATTTTAGCATATGCAATTTTTCCATAATTATGCACCACAATTATGTTTTGAATAAAATCCAATTGAAAAAATTTTTGATTCTTGTTTTTTGTGTTTTTTATTAATATAAATTTAATCATTTTTTCTCCTAAAGTTTGAAGATGTATTTGAAGATGTATTTATAGTGATACAATAAGCATCTGCATTGTTATTATATTGATGAAGAATTTAAAATCATTTTTATGGTCTTTTTGCGGATGTTTTTTCAGTGCTTTGAATGATTTACTAACTAAGATTTCGGGTTTATCTTTACCTACTGAGGTCGTAATATTCTTTAGATTTACATTTGGTTGCATTGCATTAATTCCTTTATTAGACATAAGATCTTTAAAATCGTGTTGCCTATATTTTCACATTTTGAGAGCACTCATGTGGGTAATTGGCATTTTTTTATGGGCAAAGGGAGCAAATTACGTTCCAATTTACATATTGACCATCGTATCTTTTTTGATTCCAATTTTCAATATAATTTTAGCGAGATTTTTCCTTGGAGAGAATATAGATTTTATCAATATATTACTAATATTCATTGCATTTTTAGGAATAATACTGACTACAACTTTCAGCAAAATTGACATATTCGGTTTAGTATTATTAATAATTGCTGATTTACTTTTTTCCTTACTTGATTTGACAAATAAAATTCTTACTGATCGTAAGGAACCGATAATAAATATGTTATTTTTATCTAATTTGTTCTCATCATTGCTGACTTTTCCATTTGTTTGGAATTCACTTTTGATACCTTCTACTTTGGAGATAGGAATATTAATTATTTTGTCTATAAGCGGCAATTTAATTTTGCTATGTATTTTGAGGTCATTTTCATTAAATTCACTTTCATCTATTCAATATATAAGGTATTTAGAATTTCCAATTTCATGTATTTTGAGTTATTTCTTTTTTGCTGATGTTCCTGATATAATGTCGACACTAAGTTGTTTAGTAATAATATCGTCAAGTTCAGCATATTATGCGTATTCAGCAAGGATGATTAAACGTTCTGTTTAATTTTTTATAAATTTTGGTATATTTTTATCACTTTCTATACATTCCATTGTCCATTTGATGACATTTGACGTGGATTCAATTTTAAAATTAAGAACATTGACAATGAATATTGGTATATATCGTATAATACTTCCATCTATTTGAAGAGACGAGTATTGATTCTTTAGATTGATTTCAAGATTTTCTCCATTTTGTGTTTCAAGAAATACAATATTATCCATTGGGACATAAGTTGTATTAATGGCATTTCCTTTAATTTTTTCACAGACAAAGAAATTTGATTTTATTTTGAGTTCATCTTTGATATGAATAGCATGAGCAGTAAAGGATGGATCATTTGAGCAATGTATTATCATTTTAAATTTCCTACTATTTTTTTCTATTATGGACAGTTTTTTTTCTATAGAGAAGAATAAATCTGCGGTATAGCTTATTTCTTGGGTACAAAATTTTGCAGTTTCTGGCAATATTATAGATTCATTTGATTTTGCTTTATATATAGCGATGTTATTTAGAGCATGATTCATAAGATTCCTTATTAGTACAATTCATTTATTTTTTTTAAATTTTTCATAAATTTAGCTACAATGACAGTATAAACTATTTTACAGGAGTTTTTTTCATCAAATTTCAAATCTTGTATTTTGTATATTTCTGTTTCATTTGAATAATGTGGTAAAGCGCTTTCTATCAAGTGCGCAATTTTAATTATTTGTAAAGAGTCATGTATTGTATATCCTTCGAGTGAGCAAACAATGATATTTTGATTCCAAACTTCACTCATTTCTACTAATTTCACGAGGACATAAGGGTATGGATCAGAATGTGACATAACGATATTTAATTTTTTATTATTGATCATCCAATTTTTGGAATCAAAGTACTGCATAACTTTTTCTATCATTTTATCTCCTTTTCTTCATATTCTTTTATTATTTCATTTACATTCAGATTAACAATATTAACATTTGATACTATTAGTGTTAAGAATTCTTGTTCGATAGATAATTTATATATTAGGTAGAACATTTTATTTTCCCAAATGATAGCATCGATTTTGCTCACATCTGCTTCATTGATTGATTTTATTTTTATGACAACTTTATGTAGATTTTTGATTTGGTTATGAATATTTTTTGATAGAAACATAGGCATATTATTTCTACAATCATAAGGAGTCACATGTGCCCAGACTGGATATAGAATTTCAAATGTAGATTTATCTTGATTTTTATTTTTAGCTAAAAATATTTGGTGTTTAAGATTTGATACTTTTGTTTTCATATAGACTCACTTATGCGATATTATAGGAACGATACTCTTGAAAGATGTTGGATACAGTCAAATTATCGTGAATTTTTTCTGGATTGGCGTAAAAGAATGTAATTAATCGAATGATTGAATTTTTTATAGTTTGTGGTATATCATCGGTTGATTCATATCCTGCATTATAATGAACAGTAATTTCCTTATCTTTATTAGAAGGGAATGTAGTATATATTCCACATATTTCTGAATTCTTTACAATGTACTGATAAGTATTATTGGATGGTTCATCACTAAGGGTAAGTTTTTGATCTTTGTACTTGACTGAGATGATTTTGATTATTGGAGTATAAGGGAAAAAAATTGTACTATTAGAGTGTTTAAATTCTATTGTCATTTGTCCTAGAATTCGATTTAGTTCAACTTCTGCAAATTGTATTGCCATAGTCATGAGGCATTTCACATAATTTGCTTCTACTTCAGAAGATTTAATTAGAGATTGAACTTGTTTATAGTCAATAATATTATTGTACTGTCGTTTTAATATTTTTATATTATTCATGAATTACTCCAGTTATCTATGGCATGCCTGAGAGATTTATTAGTCTTTTGAGCTAATGACACCAGGCATAAAAAAGTTAAATAATTTGAAATGTTTTTATTGAGTTATATTTAATTTTGATATATATGATTTCAAATCGTTCGTATTTTGCATTCCAATTCCGCTTATTGCGTAGAGTTTTTGGTATGGCATTTGATCATTTGAGACCATTAATCTTGTTTGAGCAGTTGTTGTATGTATAGAGGAGAAATCTCCGAATAGAATGCAATCATTTTTTAATTCATTTATTACTATTACTTCGTATCCAAGTATATGGAATTTTCCATTTTGTGATTCTGTGACAATAAATCCTTGAAGATTTTTATCATAGATACTTCTGATTAGATTCAATCTCTTGTATGACATCATAAACTTTGATGACATGTTAATTGCCTGTTCTGATACTTTATCAATCAGATTGAGAAGAGTACTCCTTCCTTTATCTGATAGATCTGTTTCTTTGACGTTCATTGTTGGCAATTCTTTTGCATTTACCAATCCATTTTTTTGAGGTTCATCTTCTGCTCCTACAATTTCTTTATTGCCATATAAAACGTATGTATTTTGTAATTTTTCTATTTCTGCCATCATCAATTCAATGATTGAATCTACTGCATTTTGTGCTTGAAGCGAATCCATGTCAAACAAGTATTGATTAACGAGTGGGCACTGTTGAATTTGGACTAATTTTGTTGTATTTTTTGCATTTTGCTGTTTATTTTGTTGTTCATCTTTAACAATCACAGAGCAAGAACCTGAGGTTAAGACGTTATTGGTGTAATCTATGATTCTATTATTTTTATTTTTATTTTTACTTATAAACACAGAGTATGAATCTGGAATAAATATAGAATTTCCGTCTATTGCTATGGCTTTTCCGAGTATATTTCCAATTTTCCCAGTTCTAACAAATGAGTTCATTTCACTTTTTATGACATCGAAATTTTCCTCTTGCATTGATGTATTAGTTCCATAAGTTAATGTTTCGATATTTTGTAATCTAGACTTTATCTTAGTTAGATTAGTTTTTAATTCACCAATTTCATCATTATTTTCTTGAAATTTTTCATTTTTATCATCATTAAAATTACTTGTTGTATTTTTCAGCACATCATTATTCATAGTTTTATATACATTTTCGGATTTAGCATTTGTTAGTAATGTTGTATTTTTATCATTTTTCGATATATATTTCATATTTCTCCTTATTAGATTTATTTATTATTTTTTAAAAATTAATTATTTTTTTTAATTTGCACAGATTGTATGTAGGTCATCAATTTATTTTTCTTTATAGTCTTGTATTCTAGCCTGAGGATTTGCTGGTATTGTAACAACTGATATTTTGCACAGATTGTATGTAGGTCATCAATTTATTTTTCTTTATAGTCTTGTATTCTAGCCTGAGGATTTGCTGGTATTGTAACAACTGATATTTTGCACAGATTGTATGTAGGTCATCAATTTATTTTTCTTTATAGTCTTGTATTCTAGCCTGAGGATTTGCTGGTATTGTAACAACTGATATTTCGAGCAACTCCAATTCTTCTAAGATATCTATAATTTTATCACCTCTTTTTTCTTTACGAGCTTTTACGATTCGTGCACCTATAGATAATCCAGAGATTCGGCCATCGATTATTGCTTGTATTACTTCTTGTCCTTCACCTCTAACAGCGTGTGAGTATATTAATCCTTTAACTTTCAATCCTGCTTCGACTCCTGAATGTTGATTTTTAAGTTCTGTCCATATTCCTATTGGTGTTTTTGCGTTATGGTCGAGCAGCATAGGTAATTTATATTTTTTACTATTTATTTCTTGAATTGATTTATCGAAAGCTTTATCTTTGATGATGGAGTTATGCAGATCTACAATTTCATAGATAGATGCCCATCCAGTAATTTCCATTGTATTTGAGGATTTTTTCACTATATCTGGTTTAAAATTCACGGTTTTGATAATCATATATCTCCTTTTTTGATTGTTAATTAAATTACAATTAATAAAATATTTATATTATTCAGATTGCGATTGAATCTTTTACAAAGTCATCATCAATTTTGAAATAATGTTCTTCGTCTATAATAGAGTTATTGAATGCGCAGAGTATTTTCTGCATCATTGGGATAATTTTATTTGTAAAGAAGCTAATTTTTGCTTCTCTATAATTCGCATATGTTAATTCTTCAACTCCGAGCATTTGCACTGGCACTCCAAATGCCATTGCTATCAATTTGTATGAGGTATTAATTGCTTCTGCGTAATTAAAGTCTACTTTAGAATGCATTGGAATCCATTCAAAATCTCCTTCAAGGATCATGACTTCACCTGGATTTTTCTTATACATTGTATTGATAGTATTTCTCAATTCTTGTCTTTGTTGTTCAGTAAGTTTTGTATTTTTGACCATAAGAGCACCTGATAATTTGACACTATTTTTCAAAGTATGAGTGTTATGTTCTATAACTTCGTGATATATACAAGCAGCTTGGTGTATTGTGTTCATAAAGTTTGATTTATTTTTCTCAAAGAAATTCCCACCAGATATATAGCATGCGTTTTTTTTATCAATTTTACGAATTTTATTTCCTAATTTATATTCATATTCTTCTGGGAAATTTCTATAATTGAAAGAGATTTTTACATTATCTGCATCTATGACATGCAATTCGCATGGAGTGTTATCATCTTCACTTCTTGAAATTTCAACAATTGCATTTCCGGTTATAAGTTGGCATGCAATTTCTTCAAGGAAGCTAATTCTATTTTGGTAATCATTTGGTTTATTTATAAGTTTCATAGATTTGTGATTAATAATTTCCACATTATCTGATAGTCTGCATATTTTAATTGGTACAGAAGCTAAATTTTCTGATATCAACTGGATACATCTATTAACGATTGGGTTATTATTAACAATGTTATTAACAAAATAATTATGATTAGCATAGTGTGTATTATTTATTTTTGGAATTGTAGATAGATTATTAAATTTAACTGATTGATAATTTTTACGCATAAAGTTATGCCAAATTTTTTGAATTATATTTTCCATATTTTATTCACCTTTTTTGATTTTAATTTTTAAGGTCAGTACTCAAATAGACCAGAGGATCGCGCAATAAGAGATCCTATATTTCTTATATCATATTGATTAAAAATGAAGCAAATTTTTACAATAAATATTTTTAATTTTTCATATTATTTTTATCATCTCATGAGATATGAGAGAAATTTTCTTTGAATTTTCATTTCAAATTTTCATGCAAATTGAGCATTGTATGCTTATTTTTAGTTTTTTGTATGACAATATATATTTTTCATTTACAAAAATCATTTTTATTTTCAGTTAAATGGTTAAATATGTCGAATATGGAGTAATAAATTTTATAAATGGAAATTTGGAATGCTTTTACAATGATATTGTTGATTTTTTATTTAAGTAAAATTACTTTCAGAGGGTAGTGATATAATTTTCGAATTGGATTTTCATATAAGCATTTGACTTTGGACTTTTTATTCTTTTTTATGTATAAATTCAATTTGATGTATTAAGTTTTGATTTTTTACTATGATTCTTAATATCAGTGAAATTGCATTGATTTAATATTAGTATTTAGTTTTTTGCTTCATAGTATTTTTCTTCTACCTAAGCTATCTGGTTTTGAGACTATTCCTTTTTCTTCCATCATTTCGACAATTTTTGCTGATCTATTGTATCCGATACCAAATTTTCTCTGAAGATAGCTTATTGAAACTTTGTCTTCACATTTGATAACATTTACAGCTTGGGAGAATAGTGGATCTTCATCTAATTGTTGAGATTCACTACTTGATGTATCATTTTCAGAGAATTCTAATTTATAATCTGCGTTATAATGACTTTTTAGATAATTGACAACTGCTTCTACTTCTGAATCAGAAACGAACGGTGCATGAATTCTTTGTGGAGTGCTTCCGCTCATATATAACATATCTCCAGCTCCTAGCAACTGTTCTGCTCCTCTTTCTCCTAAAATGGTTTTGCTATCGAATGAAGATCGCATTCTAAAGCTGATTCTCGTTGGGAAGTTTGCTTTTATTAATCCAGTGATGACATCTACGGACGGTCTTTGAGTTGCCATTATAATGTGTATTCCTGCAGCTCTTGCCATTTGCGCCAATCTTTGTATAGATGATTCAACTTCTTTTCCTGCTGTAATCATTAGGTCTGCCATTTCATCTATTATTAGTACTATAAACGGCATTTTTTCTCCTTTTATAGTTTGTTTTTCTAGAATTTCTTTTCCTGAATCATCAAATCCGACATGAATTTCGCGAGTAATTTCTGATTTTTTTATAATCATTTTGTTATATGCTTCCAAATTTCTGACTCCAAAATTTGCCATCAATCTGTATCGTTTTTCCATTTCATGAATTGTCCATTTTAGTGCTGATATAGCCTTTTTATTTTCAGTTACTACAGGTGATAAAAGGTGAGGGATACCTTCATAGATTGATAATTCGAGCATTTTTGGATCAATCAGTATTAATTTGCATTCTTCTGGTGAAAATCTAAACAGTATGGACATTATCATTGCGTTAATGCCGACAGATTTGCCTGATCCAGTAGTTCCTGCTACTAATAAATGAGGCATTTTTGCGAGATCTGCGATGACAGGATTGCCAGATATATCTGATCCAAGAGCGATAGGAATATTTGTATTGCTATCAAATTTTTCGATTAAAGGCTTTATATAAACAGTTTGTTTTATTTTGTTAGGAATTTCGATACCGATTGCGTTTTTTCCTGGAATAATTGCTATTCTTACTGATATAGCGCTTAGAGATCTTGCAATATCGTCTGCCAATCCTATTACTCTAGATGATTTTGTTCCTGCAACTGGTTTAAATTCATAAAGAGTGATAACTGGTCCGACGCTTATACTGAAAATTTCACCTGATATTCCGAATTCGTTTAATACTTCTATTAATTTTTGTTCTTGTTGGTAATTGCGTGAATAGTCTACAGTATTGTTATGACTGACCAATAGATTTATAGGTATATTAAATGCATCATATATAGAAGTTTTTTTTGTATTATTATTGATTTGATTTACTTTTGATTGTACAGTTTCTGTTTGAGTGCTTTTGTTCTGATTAGTATTTTTGAGAGTTAATTTATAAATTTTTGTAGATTGGAATATGAAATATTCTGCTATTTTGTACACTCCTATCAGAAAAAAGTACAATGCAGCTTTTCTCGACCAATCCCACTTATAATTTTCATCTTGAATTTTCATAAAGTAGAATCTGAGTAACAAAATTATATTTATTAAGAAAAAAGCTATAAAAAACGCTTCTGCTATATAGTATTTTTGTAAGGTATCTATTTTATCACTGATGATGAAGTATATTATAGCATTTTTCGAACCGAATTTGCTTGATATTACTGATAGAAACAAGCAGAAGTGCAATAGAATTGCTGGAAAAAAGATAATTAATATTGGCAATATATATGCAATATTTTCTAACATTATTATCAGTATGCTAGCAATATAGGATAAAATAAGCATTAGAATATTATTTTGCACTGACGATGCGCACAAAAAGGAATTTTGGTTTTCGTTAAACAATAATAGGCTAATCAAAGTTACTACAGCAATAAATACTGAAGTGATAAAAGAGACTTTTGCACGACTCATTCTTTAAATTTTCTATCATGGCAAGATGATACATTTTATGAAATTTTATTACTAGACATCAATTATCTGTTTATTCACTAATATCTCATAGTATTTTGCTTATTGTTTAGAAAACATATAATACTCAATTATGCAAATAATGTATTTGAATATGTTTGATTTCAGACTATATTTCATCATAATTTTCAGTTAAGTTTGTGTGTAGTTTCATTTGCAAATTTTGTTGTAGAGTAATCAATTCTGCGTGTATTTGGATGCAATCTATAGAATATTTGATGGACAGCTTGAGCAGCTTCATCAAATCCAGTTGCGATTAGCTTACAAATTTTACCTGATGAAGCGCAATCGCCTATTGCAAAGACCATAGATGTTGATGTTTCACATGTAATTGGGTCAGTGATGATTTTGTTTTTTTCATCCATGTTTAGTTTCCAGTTTTTCATATGACCAATAGATGTATTGAGGCCAAAAAATGCAAGTATAGCATCTGCTTCTACATAAATTTTCTCTTTAGATTCAATATTAACGAACATTGCCCCTCTAATTTCAAAATCACCTTTGCTATCAATTGATAACAAGTTATATGGCTTTAAAACTTTTACTAGATCTGGCAATTTCTTTACATTAGAGCTCATTCCTGAGAATGTGTCTCTTCTATGTACTAAAGTAATATTTTTGCATATATTGGATAGATCATTTGCCCAATCTAATGCAGAATCTCCTCCTCCCACAATGATAATATTCTTATTTTTAAAAAAATCCTTATTTGTAATCGAATAAAATATAGAGATGTTCTCATATTGCGAAAGATTTGGCAGAGGAATTTTTCTTGGTTCAAAACTGCCCATGCCTGATGCAATTATGACTGATCGGCACAAAATTCTCGTATTTTTTGCTGTTATTACAGATATCAATTTTCCTTGATAGTCAAGATTTTCCTTGCTATTGTTTATCATATGATTTTTTGAATAGACACCTTTTTCTCTCAAAAAATTCTCATTCACGTGTTTCAAGGAATTGGATTTATTGTCAAAGTCATTATTAATGCTAACAACTTGTTCATTTGTCAATATATATATATTTTCGAATTGCATTGCTTGTTCGATAAGCTTTTTGATCAGTTCATCTCCTAAGATTGATTTTATACCTCCGATATCATGAATATATTTTTCCGGGTACAGATTTGAGCATTGTCCTCCTATTATTGTTAATGTTTCGAGTACAACGCATGAGAGGCCTAACATTCCACATTGAAAAGCTGCAAATAACCCTGATGGACCTGATCCTACTATGCAAACATCAAGTATCATTTTACCGTGCAAAAATTTACTAATTGTAGCATATTTTTTACATTATTAGTAGAGTTTCCGTTATATTGCACAATTTTTGTTATCTCTTTGAATCATGTTGATTTTTATAAGATATGTTTTGTTATAGCATTTTCAATGTTTTTTGTAGTCGGTAGATTTTTATTCATTTCATCATTTTTTCTTATCAAAATCCTTACTCATAGAATTTTTATTGAATGTTTTGCGTTTATCAAATGACCGTCCAGCCGGAGTTGCCGGCCTGCGCTCTCTTGGGGCGTCTCCAAATCTGCCTGCTCCAGTTGATGTTCCAAATCTTCCAGCCCCATCAGGAGTTCTGCGCTCTCTTGGAGAATCTCCAAATCTGCCTGCTCCAGTTGATGTTCCAAATCTTGCAGCCCCAGTTGCCGGCCTGCGCTCTCTTGGGGCGTCTCCAAATCTGCCTGCTCCAGTTGATGTTCCAAATCTTGCAGCTCCATCAGGAGTTCTGCGCTCTCTTGGAGAATCTCCAAATCTGCCTGCTCCAGTTGATGTTCCAAATCTTGCAGCTCCATCAGGAGTTCTGCGCTCTCTTGGGGCGTCTCCAAATCTGCCTGCTCCAGTTGATGTTCCAAATCTTGCAGCTCCATCAGGAGTTCTGCGCTCTCTTGGAGAATCTCCAAATCTGCCTGCTCCAGTTGATGTTCCAAATCTTGCAGCTGGCCTGCGCTCTCTTGGAGAATCTCCAAATCTGCCTGCTCCAGTTGATGTTCCAAATCTTGCAGCTGGCCTGCGCTCTCTTGGGGCGTCTCCAAATCTGCCTGCTCCATCCTTATGTTGTTCGTAAGATTTTCTTGTAATTTCCTTGGAATATATTGGATTATGATCGGTTGCATCAAGTCCATCAGAATGTATATCATTTGTCTGATTTTTACCTGTTGAGTTTTTCTCAACGTTCTCTTTAAAATTCATCGAATTTTTTTTGATATTATTTGATAATGTCCTAATATTATCTAATTTATTTTTCATATCCTCGATTTTGTTATCTTCATTTTGTTCAACAAGATCATCGATTTGATCAAAATTTTCATCGAAATCACTTTGAAACGCACTTTTTATTTCTTCGAGAGTGAATTTGTCAATTTCAGAATTCATAGACATAGATTTTATGGTAAGTTCAGGATTTTGAAATTCATTCTCTTTGATATCTTTAAATTTGGAAAAGTCAATATTCATCTTTTTTAGCAAATCCATAAATTGTTCAGGAGTTGGCATGTTATTTTGCTCTATTTCAAAAGCTGAATTTTCTGCAGAGAATTCTATATAACCAGTAAGTCTATGAAAAATATCTTTTGTGCTTTGAATATCAAAATCATCAAGCATTTGCTGAAATAGTGTAAATGATTCATTTTTGTATTCTATTACAGGATCTTTTTGCCCGTATGCTCTAAAATGAATCCCGCTCATTATATGATCTGTAGCTAACAAATGTCGGCGCCAAGATTGATCTATGTTTCTTAGTAGCACATTTTTATACATTTTTGACAAAATTTCGTAATTATTAACTTGTTGCTCCAGATCTTTTAGCTTTTGATTTGCTACATTTTTCACGTAGGCACTGAATGAATCTTTAGTCATATTGTTGAGATTTATTTGGTGAAAATTGATTGCATTAGGGCATATATCTTCAATTTTTTTGATGAGTGGAGTTAAATCAATAACATTTAAAGAAACATCATTTGAGATATGGATTTCAATTATTTTATCAAATGCAGACTTTATGATATTGCTAACATCTTCTATTAAGTTACCTCTTGATATTATTCTATCTCTTAAAGAATATATGGTCCTTCTCTCAAAATCTCTTACATCATCGTATCTTAATACGCTCTTTCTATGGCTATAATTTCTCATTTCGATTCTTTCTTGAGCTTTTTGTATTGATCGACTAACCATTGGATGAGTTATTACTTCTCCGTATTGCATTCCAAGTTTTTGCAGCATATTTTCTAATCTTTCTGATCCACACATACGCATTAGGTCATCTTCTAGTGATAGAAAGAATATTGATTCTCCTTTGTCTCCTTGTCTTCCAGCTCTTCCTCTGAGTTGGTTATCGATTCTTCTGCTTTCGTTTCTTTCTGTTCCTATGACGAGTAATCCTCCGTTATCTATAACTTTCTTTCTATTTTCGGCAATTTCTTGTTCTATGGAAGTCTTTAACTCATTTAGTTCGTTTTGCGATAGTGTTCTAAATCCTACTCTTTCTGAAAGAATTGTCTCTGCATTGCCTCCGAGTTGAATATCCGTTCCTCTTCCTGCCATATTAGTTGCTATCGTTATAGCTCCAGGCATGCCAGCGTTTGATATTATTTCTGCTTCTTTTTCGTGATTTTTTGCATTTAGTATTTTATGAGGGATGTTATTTACTTGAAGTAAATGAGAGAATACTTCTGATTTTTCGACATTAAGAGTTCCTATCAAAATAGGCTGTCCTTTTGCGTGTCGCTCACGTACGAGATTCAATAATGCTTGAGTTTTTTCATTGAAAGTCCGATAAACTTGATCATTTTTGTCTTGCCTTATCATTTTTTTGTTAGTAGGTATTTCTACGACAGATAATCCATATACTTCATAAAATTCTTTCTCTTCTGTAATTGCAGTTCCTGTCATTCCTGATATTTTAACATATAGCCTAAAGTAATTTTGTATCGTAATCGATGCCAGAGTTTGAGATTCTTCTTGAATTTCTACATTTTCTTTTGCTTCAATTGCTTGATGCATTCCATCAGAATACCTACGTCCTAGCATTTTTCGTCCAGTAAATTCATCTATTATTATTATTTGGTCATATTCTACTACATAATCCACATCGCGTTTAAAAATATGATAAGCTTTAAGTAATTGGTTAATACAATGCTGTAAATGTTTGTTCTGCGAATCATATATCGATTCATTTTCTTTGATTATATTTGACTTTATAAAAGATTCCTCAAGGAATGATATTCCTAGATCAGTGAGTAGAGCAGTTCTTTCTTTTATGTCTACTGTGTAATGCTCATTTTTCAAATTTTTGACAAATGAGTTAACCATATTCATATATTCTTTTGAAGATATCTGCTGCCCATCTATGCTCAAGTCCATTGGGCCAGATATTATCAGTGGGGTTCTTGCTTCATCTATAAGGATATTGTCAATTTCGTCAATCAGTGCAAATGTTCTAGTTTTTTTACAGAATACTTCTGATAAATCCTCTTTTAAGTTATCTCTCAAGTAATCAAATCCAAACTCACTTGCTGTACCATAGACTATATCGCATGAATATGCTTCATGTTTCGCATCAGATAGAATAGAAGATGATATGTATGATGTAGTTAAGCCCAGAAATTTATGAATTTGTCCTATATTCTCACAATCTCTTTTTGCCAAGTATTCGTTTGCAGTGACTACATGCACTTGATTTGCGAGGGCATTTAAATAAGATGGGAGAGTTGCGACTAAAGTTTTACCTTCTCCCGTTTTCATCTCAGATATTGATCCTTGATGTAGGATAATTCCTCCATAAAGTTGGACATCAAAAAGTCTTTTTTTTGTGACTCTTTTTGTAGCTTCTCTCACTACTGCAAATGCTTCAACTAATATGCTATCCAAACTTTCTCCGGATGATATTCTTGCTCTAAATTCAAATGTTTTGGCTTGAAGTTCATGATCTTGAAGTTTTTCGTAATTAGATTCTAATGAATTTATTTCTTTAACTGTGCGAGAAAGTTTTTTCAATCTTCTTGAGCTTTTTGTTCCAAACAATTGAGTAATTAAATTTTTAAACATTAATAATGCGCAGATTTTGCTCAATGATACATTAAAATTCCTGATCATTACAGATTTTTGTAATCATTTTAAGATGTTTTTTCAAATTTGTAGTTTCAAGCTATTAGCTTGATATTAATAAGTTGGTGATATAACATTTATCGTGCTTTTTGTATATATTATGATAGTCCCTTTTGTAAATGATAATGGATCTAGATCAGATCTTTATTCGCGTCTTTTGGAAGACAGAATAATTTTCCTTTGTGGAGAGATCGGAATGGACGAATCGTGTGCCATTTGTGCTCAGATGCTGTTTTTAGAATCTAAGGACTCTGAAAAAGACATATCTTTTTATATGAATTCTCCAGGCGGATCTGTGAGTGCAGCTCTTGCTATATATGATGTAATGCAGTTCATTAAATGTGATGTATCGACAGTGTGTATAGGGCAATGTGCTTCTGCTGCTTCTTTATTGCTTTCTGCTGGTAAAAAAGGTAAGAGATATTCTCTACCTCACTCTACGATTATGGTGCATCAGCCTCTCGCGTATGGATTGGGAGGGCAAGCTACAGATCTTGCTATAAGAATTGACCACATTAATAAGCAGAAAAATCTGATTGAACGAATATATGTTGAGACTACTGGAATGAATGCAGAAAAAGTTAGTGCATTACTTGACAGGGATACTTATATTGATGCAAGCACTGCTAAAGAATATGGATTGATAGATAGTGTGGTTGTTAATAACAATATGTAGTCACATGCTTATTACAGTAATTGTATTGGAAGTCAATGATTTTTTATTTTGTTTAATCCTTGTGCGTGTTTTTTTTATGAAAATTTGTAAAGTATTTTTAGCTATATGAATTTTAATTTTACAATTTTTTCAGGAGTTAAAGTTGATTGAGTGAAATTGTATGATATTTAATATAGATTTAAGATCACTTTCATAATAATCTTATCTGTAAATATCTAATGTGGACTCGATGTATTTTTATTGGAGGATTTATGGAAAAAAATGATTTGTCTGAAGAATTTCGCTGCTCTTTTTGTAATAGATCTTCCGATGGTAGTTATAGAATGGTTTCTGGAATGAAGTCGTATATATGTCAAAATTGTGCTTATGCTTGTGTTTTGATTCTTGAGGAAGATGAAAATGTAGACTTTAACTCTTCGTCAATAAATGGCTTGCCTAAGCCAAAAGAACTGAAAATGGCGTTGGATGAATATGTTATAGGTCAAGAAGAAGCAAAAGTTGTGTTATCTGTAGCTGTTTATAATCATTACAAGCGAGTGTTTTCAAAACAAAATCGTTCTGTATACTCCAATGCAGTTGAACTTGATAAATCAAATATTTTACTTATTGGCCCAAGTGGTTCAGGTAAGACTCTATTTGCGAAAACTTTGGCTAAGATGCTAAATGTGCCTTTTGCGATAGCAGATGCTACTTCTCTTACAGAAGCTGGTTATGTTGGAGAAGATGTTGAGACTATTTTGCATAAATTGATAGAAAATGCAGATGGATCTGTTGAACGAGCTCAAATGGGAATTGTATATATAGATGAAATTGATAAAATTAACAAAAAATCTGAAAATGTTTCTATCACAAGGGATGTTTCTGGTGAAGGTGTGCAACAAGCTCTACTCAAAATCATAGAAGGTACATGCGCGAATGTTCCTCCAAAGGGAGGTAGAAAGCATCCTCAGCAAGAGTTTTTGAAAGTTGATACTACTGATATATTGTTTATATGTGGAGGAGCATTTTGCGGTTTGGAAAAAATCGTTAATGCCAGAACTGGTAAATCTTTAATAGGATTTAATCCTCAAAAAACACAAGAAGAGTGTAATAAAAAATCTCAATGCTTCTTAAGTGCGAACGATATTACATCAGAAGATTTGAAAAAATTTGGTCTTATTCCAGAATTTATAGGTCGATTGCCTATTGTTGCAACTTTATCTGAATTGGATGTTGATTCACTAGTTGCTGTTTTAAAACAACCACGGAATGCTTTAACTAAGCAATATGAGACTATATTTAAGCTTGATGGACATAATCTTTCTTTTGAAGAAGGGGCTATAAAAGAAATTGCGAAGTATGCGGTGAGATTGAAGTTAGGTGCAAGAGGATTACGTGCTATTTTAGAAAAATTATTGCTGAATTTTATGTATGAAATGCCAAGTGTTGTAGAACGCCAAAATATTAAAATAACGCAAGAATTTGTCAGATCTGTTCTTGAAAATTCTAATAAGTGGATTCCTGATAATGACTATTGACTTTACCAATACTAAGAATGACGAGCTCTTAGATACTTTTATTTACCCTATGATATTTAGCAGAGATGTTGTTCTATTTCCTGATATTTCAGTGCCGTTTTTTTTTGAATTTGATAGTTTTCAACTTTCAACTATAAAATCTGCAATTGATATTTCAAGCAAGGTGTTTGTTTGTGCTGGTGATGATGAGGAATTACGCAAGCTATCGAAGGAAAATATCTGTGATAGGCATATTGTGGGAGTTGTATGTGAAATAAAGGAATTTGTTTCTCAAGGTGATGTAGTTGTCGTTTTGCTTTCTGCTTTGTGTCGTGCTAAGCTAATTGAAAAAAAAATTGTTGGTGATGAAAAAGATCTGAATGTTATTCATTCTGATATGAGTGCATCATCAATAGATGAGGAAGCAAGTGATAAAAGTTTTAATTCTGATAAATTGACAAATTCCAGACCTTTCGGTTTGTTTGCGCGAGTGCATTTAATGACTAGTGTTGTACCTAAAACTCTTGAAGAAGGTGGGGAGCTCAGATGTTCATTCGATAAGATTATATCTTACTTAAGAGATATTCACATGCTTGATGAAAGAATGATATCTAAAAATTTCATGCTTTTGATAAATGAACGCACATCTCATTGTACTAATAGCACAGAAACAGAGAAAATTTTGAATTTAGTCTCTTTTAGGGCAAATATGAATTTTATGGAAAAATTAACTTTATTGAGAGAAAGTGATTTGCTTAAAAGAGCCAGAATCATAGAGGCTTTTTTGGAAAAAGTGTACCTTTCTCTTCAAGAAAAAAGAAAAATAGATCAAAAAGTTGAGAAAAATATAAAAGAAGCACAAACAAATTATATTTTGCAAGAACAGTTAAAAGCAATACAAGAACAATTAGGTGTAAATAATCATACTAATGATTATGATTTGCTAGAAAAAAGAATAAAGGAGTGTAATTTTTCAAATGAAGCGAGAAAGGTTGCTCAATCTGAATTTAATAGGCTAAAGCAAATGAATGCAATGTCAAGTGAAGTGACGGTTTCTAAGACTTATTTAGAAGTTCTTTTGTCATTACCTTGGGGTACTATCTCGGAAGATAATTATGACATATTAAATGCACAGAAAATACTTAATGAGCACCATTATGGTCTGAGAGATATAAAAAATAGAATTTTGGAACATATATGTGTGCAAGCTAGATTAAAAAGTCCAAATAGTAGTGTGTTATGTTTAGTTGGTCCTCCTGGAGTTGGTAAAACATCTATTTGTGCATCGATTGCTAAGGCTTTAAATAGGAAGTTTATAACAATTGCCTTAGGTGGTGTGAGTGAAGAATCCTTAATACGAGGGCATAGAAGGACATATGTTGGAGCTATGAATGGAAGAATTATTGAAGGTATTAAAAAATGCGGAACAGATAATCCAGTATGTCTTTTTGATGAAATAGATAAGCTTGGAGGGGGAAGGGGTGGTGATCCTGAATCAGCCTTATTGGAGGCACTTGACCCGCAACAAAATTTTAGATTTGAGGATCATTATTTGTCTGTTGCATATGATTTATCGAAGGTTATGTTCATTTGTACTGCAAATACTATGGATATAAAGAGACCATTACTAGATAGAATGGAAGTTATTCATCTACCAAGTTATGCTCGGTCTGAAAAATTTCAAATTGCCAAGAATTATCTAGTGACAGAGTCGTTTCGTCGAAATGGAATTAATGATAATGAGATGAAATTTAAAGACGATGCCATATGGAAAATTATAGACTGTTATACGAAAGAATCTGGTGTGCGGAATTTATCTAGAAAAATTGATCAAGTTTGTAGAAAATTCTTACTATATAATGAGATGTCTGCGAACAAAAAAAATAGCACAGTTGATGAGAATAGCTTGCTTTTACGAAAATCGTCATTGATAACAAGTAAGAATTTATCAAAATTTTTGGACGAACCGATATACGGAGAGGGATATAAATATGAAGATAGCGTCGGTGTGGTAAATGGTCTCGCTTGGACTGAAGTAGGTGGAGAAATTCTCAAGATAGAGGTGATGACATTTGCAGGTAAAGGCAATGTGCAGATTACTGGTAATGTTGGTAAAGTGATGGAAGAGTCAGTAAAAGCGGCTAGGACTTTTGTGTTTGCAAATGCATTGGAATTGGGAATAAGTTGTAATCTTTATGAAATTGATATTCATGTTCATATGCCAGAAGCTGCTATTCCCAAAGATGGTCCTTCAGCAGGAATTGCGATTGTAGTTGGATTGGTTTCTTCTTTGACTAATAGATCTGTGAAATCTTCTGTAGGAATGACTGGAGAAGTTACATTGCATGGATTAGTATTGCCTATAGGAGGATTACAAGAGAAGATATTTGCAGCAGCGCGAGAAGGTATTAAAGAGATTATTATTCCCAATAAGAATGAAAAAGATCTCAATAAAATTTATAGAAGTCATTTTGATATTATGAAAGATGTAAAAATCCTCAGAGTAAGCAATGTATCAGAAGTGTTGAAGTTTGTGTTGAATTGAAGGAATGCAAACGAATTTTGACTGATTTTACAGATATTGTGTCTGCGTTTTTTTATTTATGTTGAACCGTTAATTTTAAACATGATAATAGCTAAAACCTGAATGTATGAGAAAGAATATTGTGAATGATTAAATTTTGTAAATGATTGATTTATAGTGTTTACTATATTAAAATTTTCCTGGTGATTTTTTTGAATACAGTATATGAATATTTTTTTGAGAAATTTTTTATGTTTGAGTGTGTGTTTTGGTGTTGGAAGTGTTAGTGTGTTAGCTTCAAATCGACCGGATGGGGGGCAGTTTTGTCCGGAAGCGCAGGTGCAGCAGGCGGGTTGTCAGCAGTCGATTTCGCATGTTAATGATCCTCGTCCGCAGACGCCTCAGCAGGGTTATCGGCAGCCTGCTCAGCCTCAGCAGACGCCTCCGCAGGGTTATCAGCAGCAATCGCAGGCGCGGCAGGTGCAAGGACAGCCTCCGCTTCTGTTGTACCCTAGTCCTTATTTTTTTGGTCATCTTGTATCTGCAGAGGCGTTTCAATCGCTTACTCATAAGAAGCCTGATATGTCTCCTGTGGCGCAAGTGAATAGTGCTGGAGAGGTTGAGCGTCTGCAGCCTCAGCAGGTTTATCAACAGCCTCAGCAGGGTTATCAGCAGGTTTATCAGCAGCAGCCTCAGCAGGTTTATCAGCAGGTTTATCAGCAGCCTCAGCAGGGTTATCAGCAGGTTTATCAGCAGCCTCAGCAGGTTTATCAGCAGGTTTATCAGCAGCCTCAGCAGGTTTATCAGCAGGTTTATCAGCAGCCTCAGCAGGGTTATCAGCAGGTTTATCAGCAGCCTCAGCAGGGTTATCCGCAGCAGCCTCAGCAGGTTTATCAGCAGACGCCTCCGCAGGGTTATCAGCAGCCTGCTCAGCCTCAGCAGCCGGTTCCGCAGGGTTATCAGCAGCCTGAGCAGAGGGCGCAGTTTGAGTGGCAGCCACAAGCTAGTAAGTATAAGCAGCAAAAACGATATGTGCAGCCAGTTGATGTTCAGTTGCCTAATCAAAACATCGAGTTAAGTGGTCCGTTCCATTCTTGTGTGGATTCTGATGGTTATGGCATGATGTGTTGTCCTTCCTCATATACTCCTCCTCGTATTTATTCTCTGCCTGTTGCTGAGACGAATCCTTTTGATTTGTTAAAAATCGCTCAAAATTCTAAGGATCATGTTCAGTTTTTTGAAAAAATGAACGCATACTATAATGGCTTAAAAAATGGAAAGAGATTTTTGGGTGCGTATCTTGGTCAGGTGACATTTGCAAATTCTACGACATTACTTACACCATCTATTCTTGTTTGTGCAGGAAAATATATTATGCCTGTAAATATACATGTTGGTTATAATATTAATGGCTCGCCATGTTATGATAGTTTTTATGTGTATTTGGATAAGTCTGATGAGCCTTTGTATTATGAGTGGCTGAGTAGATGGGTAGACATACAAAATGCATCAATCCAACAACCTGGACAGGTTAAATTCGATGAGTTGGAGGCGCTGCCACTTACTTGTTCAACTGGTTTTGTGATTTTGTATCATTATCCGTTTATTTGTGCGCAGCAGCCATCTACGCAGCAGCTGGCGCAAATTCCTAATGGAACACTTTCGCTGCAGTATGTGCCGCCGTCGCTGTCGCCGTCTCTGCCGCCTAAGTCGGGTACTATAGATGCGCAGTATCAGGTACCGTATGTGCAGCAGCGTCAGACTATCATGTCTCAGGGGTATCTATTGCAGCAGAATATCACTCCATCTGCGCAGCAATCGTGAGTGATAAGTGGATTGCATCAACTTGAACGCATGTAGATGACTTTATTACAAATAAATATTTTGTCTGGTCTAAGTTTAATACATGATAATAGCTAAAACCTGAATGTGTGAGAAAGAATATTGTGAATGATTAAATTTTGTAAATGATTGATTTATAGTGTTTACTATATTAGACTTTCAGTGATTTTTTTTTGAATACAGTATATGAATGTTTTTTTGAGAAATTTTTTATGTTTGAGTGTGTGTTTTGGTGTTGGAAGTGTTAGTGTGTTAGCTGCTCCTCCTATTCCTTGTTCAAATCCGCCGCAGCCGCAGGAGTTGTGTTCGATCATTGAGAAACCTGTTTGGTATATGCCCGTGACGAATTATAAAGCGCACTTTCCTGATGGCACTAGGACTGGTAAAGTTCCATATGATTATAGGGATCCTCTGTGTTTTGTGGATATATTGCGGCAGCTGGGTCATGTGCCGAATAATTGGTCGGTGCAGCCTGAGCAGGTTTATCAGCAGCCTGAGCAGAGGGCGCAGTTTGAGTGGCAGCCACAAGCTAGTAAGTATAAGCAGCAAAAACGATATGTGCAGCCAGTTGATGTTCAGTTGCCTAATCAAAACATCGAGTTAAGTGGTCCTTTCCATTCTTGTGTGGATTCTGATGGTTATGGCATGATGTGTTGTCCTTCCTCATATACTCCTCCTCGTATTTATTCTCTGCCTGTTGCTGAGACGAATCCTTTTGATTTGTTAAAAATCGCTCAAAATTCTAAGGATCATGTTCAGTTTTTTGAAAAAATGAACGCATACTATAATGGCTTAAAAAATGGAAAGAGATTTTTGGGTGCGTATCTTGGTCAGGTGACATTTGCAAATTCTACGACATTACTTACACCATCTATTCTTGTTTGTGCAGGAAAATATATTATGCCTGTAAATATACATGTTGGTTATAATATTAATGGCTCGCCATGTTATGATAGTTTTTATGTGTATTTGGATAAGTCTGATGAGCCTTTGTATTATGAGTGGCTGAGTAGATGGGTAGACATACAAAATGCATCAGAGCAACAATTTGGACATCTTAAATTGCATGAGTTGGAGGCGCTGCCACTTACTTGTTATTTTATGATAGCTTATGGGGTGAAACAACAACAGCCGACAGTAGAATACTCGAGTGGTATTATAAAACCACAGATCGTTAATAATATACGAAATTTCTTTGCCAAACAGGAGCTGGGCAATGTTAATGAAAGGCAAATCAAACAACCATTTAAATATCAAACTCAAGCCAATGCTCAGGCAGGAAATGATGGAAGTTCAGGATATAAAGTGCAACAAACTCAACAACACTCACAACAAAACAGGGGTCATCCACCTGCGTCGCCATCTGCGCAGCAATTGTCGTCGCAGAATCGTCAATCATCGTTGCCATATGTGTCGTATGAGCATCAGCAGAAATCTTCGTATGTCCAGCCAGGTCAGGCGCAGTACGTCAGTAGTAATAAAGAAGAAGCAGAATGTATTCGGATCTTGGTAGACTGTCTTGGATCATGGGAAAAAGATTTCAAAAATTGTAAACGAATGGATCTAAAGAAACGAAATGAAAATTTAGGTAGGATTGGGAGAGATATTGGTTATGTTTTCCACGTGGCTCCTGTTAAATTTCAAGAACGGATTAAACAATTGCTGATAGATATTGAGCAGGGTCAGCAGGCGGGACAGCAGCAGCAAGATCGGCAAAATCAGCTACGTGCGCAGCGGCAAAATCAGAAAAATCAGGTACGTGCGCCGCAGTTTAACGCTGAAAATGGTCATGAAATGCAAGAAATCCGACGACGTTGGAGCATTTCGTAATCGTAAAATGTTCGCATAAACTCTATAAATTTCCTTTGATTCAAGGTTCATAATGCGGAGAAAATTAACTCAAAGAAGGAGGATGCAAGTTTTATAGTCATGGAGTGAAAATTTGGTAGTATATTTAATCTTAGCCATCTCTCGCGTAGTATGAATTCTGATCTATGGGTGCATGAGATCTTATGGTAGTATAATAAAAAAATGGTGAAAAAAACTTGTAAATAGAAAAAGTTTTGTTGATATATAAAATATTTCTTGGTTTAATTGATTAATTAATGACTTCGATTAAGGTTCTATTATTATATTATGAATTTTTCATGTGAGTTTGATCAAAATTTAATATAATTCTTTATGCCATGATATTTTGATTTGTTCTTGATCTAAAATATTTATTTACAAAATATTTATTTTATAGTAAGATTTTTTATGAATTATTAATATTTGATTTATGTGTTCATATAAATTGTTGTTTGGTGTTATTTTTTGTCTGCATTTTGTTGCTAATAATATTGAATCTAATGCTGCACTTAATGAAAGTGTTTGTTCTAGTTGTAGTACAGATGATGAGTTTCGTGCAAATAATGATTGGACTGTTCTTAATGAGTTATATAATTCGAATGTTCGTCGTCCTCGTGTGCCTATTTCGCCTTATAGATTACCTCCAGTTGATTTTTTGAACGTATGTGTTGAGCGTCAAAGTAATGTTCCTAGACGTATTGATATTGATACTGGTAGTTTATTTAAGAGATGTGATGAGGCTATTAAAAAGTCTAATGAATTATTATCTGAGATTAGTAAAACTGATATTGAAAGCTTGAATTGGAAGGTTAATTGTGCTTACATAAGAACCCAATGTCTTATCGATAAGTCTAATATAGCACTTTCTAAACCTATATCATATGGAGTTGTAAATAAAATTCCATCTGTTACAAAGTTGTCTTCTAGTGCATTTGGTGGTGGTAAGGGCTGCTCTCCTTCTAGTGCATTTGGTGGCAAGGTATTAGATAAAACAGGGACTATTGATAGTAATAAAGTTGTAAATAAAACCTCTTCTCTTGTTAAAAAACTTGTATTTTGATAAATCTTTACATTATATTTTTGTTATTAACCTATGAGGTTAAATCAACGTTAGTGCTGACTTTTGTCTTTTGAATTTTTATCCGTTCTCATAGAGTAATGTTCATTCGTTAGTAAAATATTGATATTATTTATTTGATGATAATGGTAATGGCTTATTCTTATTTAATATTTATGAATAATAATTATACAAAATTTATATGTATTCTTGTTAGCTTTATTTGTTTTGTTCCTTTTCAATTTGTTAATTCAGATGCGGAATTGTCTCAAAATGTTGATTTTAATGATTCCTCAGACAATCTGAGATTGAGATATTTTGAGCATTGGAATAATAAAATTATGGAACATTATAAGAGTGAAAGAATTACTTTTGATATTTTTTCTGAATTGAATAAAACACTTGAGTCTCTTAAGGCTTCTTATAGTGCAATTGATATAAGGTCTTTATCGATATCTATTGAAGCCAAGATGGAGTACTATATTTTTCTCTCTAACATTAATATCAAGTCAGGTTATCTTGGTGTTGATCAAATTATTACTTCTGCAGATATTGAAAATCTTGAAATTTTGATGCAAAAAGTTTGGGCCAGTGGACGATCTGAAGATTATGATGCATTTAACTATTATCGTATGCAAATGAAATGGAATTTGTTATCTCAGGCAAGGCCTTTTAATTGCAGTAATATTACAGATAGTATTGAAGATTCGACAGATGATGAGATTAATGTTTTTTGTGATAGTGATTATAATTCTGATAATGTTAGTCTTGCGAATTTTGATCATATGTCAAATAAAGAAGATAATTATATCAATACTCAGCTATTGACTGATAGCGATAGTAATTCTAGTAAAATTGAGTCTTATAACAAGAGTTTCTTTGGCATGATAAAGGATAAAGTTGTTTCTTTTTTTAATAAATTGTGTAGTTTTTTTAGTTAAACTACTATACCATTTTTGTTTTGTGAGTTTCTGTAGATTTATCAATATGATTGTGAAGGAAATAAATATTCAGTGATAATTATTATCTTCATCAGAATTCTGCTTCAGCTGTGAATCTTGACATTTCATCAAATGAGATTGATGAGAAGCTAATTTCGCAGCAATGAAGTAGCATTCGCTCATTTCGTGAAGTGTTTTTCTCGTCATAGTATTTTTTGTCTCCTAATATTGGATGATTTATGAATAGCATGTGGCTCCTGAGTTGATGTTTTCTTCCTGTGATTGGAAATAAATTTACTCGTGTGTATGTTTCTTTTTCTTTGTTTAATCGTTCAATTACTTCAAGTTTGGTGATTGCGATTTGCCCATCTGTGAGAGGTGAATCTAAATCTTGAGTGAAATTTGTATCATCTATTGATCTTGATATCATGAGTTCACCCCATTTTCCTGATATTTTTTGCATTATTGTTTGAATTGTTATGCTGTTTTTTCTTACGTTTCCGTGAATTATTGCTTGATATTTTTTGAATACTCTTCTTTCTCTAAATTCTTTTGATATTAACGATGCATATTCTGCATTTTTCGCAAAAATGATGACTCCACTCGTATCTTTATCCAGTCGATGAGTGATATATGCTCTTTTCCCTATAGATTGTGAGATTACTTCTACAAGTGAGAGTTTGATATTTGTACCGCCTTGAGTAGAAATTCCTGACTTTTTATTTACAACTATAATATTGTCATTTTCATATAATTTATCAAAATATCTATGAGTATTTTTGATTGTATTCGCAGTTTTTTTTTCATTTGAATCGTAAAATTTATTAACTAATCCTGAGTAAAGCGATATTTCATCATTCTCATTTACAATAGAACTAAATTTGCATTTTTTTCCATTAATTAGAATATCTTTTTCTCTAATTGCACGAAATATTTCTGACTGTGGAATGAAACTGTAATGACTTTTGATCCATCTTAGTATTTTTGAAATATTATTGCATTTGTGAATTAAAAATTTCATTGAGAGTAGTTTTTTATGATGATATCATGAGTTTTGTGCCAATGACGACTGATTTTTTATATAAAAATTATAGCACTGAACTTTATTATGCAAACAATGAAAATATAAATGAGATTGACTAAATATAACAGATGAATAAAAAGATAACAATAACGAATGTGATTTGATTGATTGGAACAGAATCTAGAGTAATAAAATTGAGAAATCTTAATTAAGATATTGCATTAATTTTTTGTTACTGGTAAATTTATACACTTATACATTTAATTTAGTTTGTGAAAAAGATATTTGTTCCACTTTTATGTTTGATTTCTTGTCAGTTTTATATCTCATCGAAGAATGCGTCGACGGAAGCAATGTTACCTATAGATCAACAACTTCAGCAGAATCAGCAGCAGCAATTTGATGAGAAGGATACTTTGTATATCGCTAAGTTGAAGGAGTTGAATGATACCTATCAGCAGCGATTTGATGAGAAGTGTGCTTGGTATATTGGTGAGTTGAAGGCGATGGATGAGCAATATTCCGATTGGAAAGCTCAGAAAGAGGCCGAGCATCAGCATGAGTTGGATAAAAAGTCTAATGATTATATGGTTGGGTTGAAGGCGATGGAGGGGGACTATTCCGCTTGGAAAGTTCAGAAAGATGCCCAGTTGAAGGAGTTGAATGATAACTATCAGCAGCGATTTGATGAGAAGTGTGCTTGGTATATTGATGAGTTGAAGGCGATGGCTGCTAAATATTCCGATTGGAAAGCTCAGAAAGAGGCCGAGCATCAGCATGAGTTGGATAAAAAGTCTAATGATTATATGGTTGGGTTGAAGGCGATGGAGGGGGACTATTCCGCTTGGAAAGTTCAGAAAGATGCCCAGTTGAAGGAGTTGAATGATAACTATCAGCAGCGATTTGATGAGAAGTGTGCTTGGTATATCCGTGAATTGAAGGCGATGGCTGCTAAATATTCCGATTGGAAAGCTCAGAAAGAGGCCGAGCATCAGCATGAGTTGGATAAAAAGTCTAATGATTATATGGTTGGGTTGAAGGCGATGGCTGAGCAATATTCTGCTTGGAAAGCTCAGAAAGATGCCTAGTATCAGCAGGCGTTGGATAAAAAGTCTAAAGTCTAATGATTATATGGTTGGGTTGAAGAATATGTTGAACCCACGATAAGAGATATTTATCGCAAAAGTAATTCTTGGATTTGCAGTTAACGAATATGATCATTTGGTCAATCGTAAACATAGTGTCTATTTTGTAATAAATTCAGACATTTTTTTAGTTTTTTTACTTATTGCATTAATTTTTTATTACTGGTAAATTTATACACTTATACATTTAATTTAGTTTGTGAAAAAGGTATTTATTCCACTATTATGTTTGATTTCTTATCAGTTTCATCTTTCGTCGAAGAATGGGTCGACGGAAGCAGTGCCGTATGTGAATAATGTTTATAGTCCGCCATTTGGTGGATGGAATCCGGTTGGGCCGTATGGAGCAGCTGCTTACTCTTATGGGAAGCCGGTTGGCTCCGTAAATGGTGCAGCTCCTGGCTATAATCCTCAGAAGCAGGCTGCTCCAGGTGGGGTCCATATAAATCTGGTTAAGGTTCAGCCATCGCAATTGGATGCTACGCAAAAGTATTTGAATGCTCAGCGTGGATATGATCCAGAAGATATTATTCGTAATTTGCAGCAACAACTTGCTGAAAAAGATCGAAAGATTAAAGATATTACTCATTTGTTCAGTGTGAGAAATGTGCAGAGGCCTTTGTTGAAAGATTTGCTTGTGTACATTGCAGATTTGAATAACACTGATAACTTGACGGATCTGCAATCTGAATTAAAGGCATTGATCACTTCGATTGATGAGTTAAGAGATGTCGCTGATAATGATAGTTTGTCTAAAATACAGAAAGAGTTAAAACAAAAGGTTGCGTACTTCAAGTCGGGTCATAGGATGGATAGTTTGAAGGAATTGCAAGCCTCTAAGTTACTTAGTCAGTACAGGGCTTATGAGAGGGATGCGCAGAGGGTAAAGGAGAGTGAGCACGAGGTCATATCATTGATGGTGGAGAATGCAGAGTTGCAGTGTAGGTTGAAGAAGATTAATGCTTTGCATGCTGATGAAGAGAATATTGCGAAATTGAGGACTCTTTCTCATGCTGCGTGGCAGGCTTTGTATGAAGCGCAGCGGCGCTATGATGTTGAGAACGAGCCTTTGAAGGTGGAGATCGAGTGCTTGAAGGCGCGTTTGGATGAAGATAAAGGATCCTTGCCCCGTCTTGAGAATGCTATTGCAAGGAATCGTGTAGTGTATGATGATGGGACTGAAGACCCTGATATAGATTATCTGAAGCGCGCTCAACGTAGGATTGAACATTTTGAGTGGTGTTACAGCCAAGCGTTGAAAAAGTTGAATGCTAACATGAAGCGCCAGAAAGCTGAGATTCAACCTTTGAAGTATGCTCACATCCAAGCGAGCAATGATTTGAATGCTGCGATGCATAAGACTGCGAAGATGAAAAAGACAGATGAGAGTAGTATGTATGCGGTGAACGCTGAGTTGGCACAGGAGAACCGCTTGTTGAAGGCGAAATTGAAGGCGAAGGATGAAGAGATCGCGCGATTGAATGCGAGTAACGCGCAATTACAGACTCAGAACGATAAGTTGAAGGCGGGTGCGGATAGACAGAAGTTTTTCAATCAATTGTCCAATGAGAACGCTCTGTTATGTCGTGTATTATCTCAGAAGTATGATGAGATCAAGCAGTTGAAGCAGCAGATACAGCAGTTGCAGCAGCAGATACAGCAGTTGCAGCAGTTGCAGCAGGAGAACGAGCAGTTGAATGATCAATTTAAGAGGCCGGCTCTTATTTTGTTTAATAAATTGCAAGCTGCTTCTATAGATCTCCGTGAGCAGTTGCAGAAACAGCAGGAACAGGCTTTGGAGCAGTTGCAGAAACAGCAGAAAGAGGTTTTGGATGAGAACGATATTTTACACAAGCAGATATTTGCTTTGTCTAAGCAGCTGGAGGATGATTTGCAGAAGCAGAAAGAGGTTTTGCAGCAGCAGATGAGTGATTTGGAGCAGCAGCAGGAACAGGTTTTGCAGAAGCAGAAAGAGGCTTTGCAGCGGCAGGAACAGGTTTTGCAGCAGCGGCAGGAACAGGTTTTGCAGCAGCAGGAACAGGTTTTGCAGAAGCAGAAAGAGGCTTTGCAGCAGCGGCAGGAACAGGCTTTGGAGCAGTTGCAGAAACAGCAGGAACAGGCTTTGGAGCAGCAGAAAGAGGCTTTGCAAGAATGGCACGATTTGCAGCAGCAGGAACAGGTTTTGCAGCAGCAGGAACAGGTTTTGCAGCAGAAGCAGAAAGAGGCTTTGCAGAAGCAGGAACAGGTTTTGCAGCAGCAGCAGGAACAGGTTTTGCAGCAGCAGGAACAGGTTTTGCAGCAGCAGGAACAGGTTTTGCAGCAGAAGCAGAAAGAGGCTTTGCAGCAGCAGGAACAGGCTTTGGAGCAGCAGCAGGAACAGGTTTTGCAGCAGCACCAGAAAGAAATTTTAGAACAGAAGATGTGTGAGTTGCATGGTAATCAGGTGCGTTTTTTGACTAGTCAGATAACAACTGTGAATGATCGGATATATGATTTGCAGAAGGAGTATAATGAGAATTTGAAGCAGAAAAAGTTGAATCAGGAAGAGTCTTTGGGGGATCAACAATTTTTGGAGCAGAGTAATTTGTGTCGTGAGTTGAAAAAGTATCTTGAGTTTTGGGAGCAGCAGCAGAATTTGTATGAGCAGATATATTATTTGAAGACAAACATAAATGATTGCGAGCAGAAATTGCAGCAAAAGCGGCAAGGTTTGCAGAAGAAAAATCCTTCGGAGCAGGTTGATTTGCAGAATCATTCCATGCTTACTTTGTATAACAAGATGATGTACTTGCAGAATGCTTTGTATTATATGGAGAGGATGGACTTGCAGGCTTTGTTTGATAGTCAATTGAATAGACAGGATAAATTAGAGAATGAATTGAGGCTTATTATGAATCCGAATTCGAATAATCTGCTTGCTTATTTTACAGAGAATGTTGCATCTATTTCGTCTGAATGTAGAGCACAATTGGAAAGAAAGAAGGCGCAATATGAAGCAGAATTGGCAAGCAAGAAGGCGCAATATACAGTAGAATTCGACAGAAAGGGTATACAATTAGGACAATATATGCAAGGAGATCCTATGGACGCTGATCGTATAAATCTGGTTTGTCTGCGATTTGATACTCCATATCCGTTTTTGCAAAAATTTTGCTTTTTCTGTGATGAACTGTTATCTAATGCAAATTATATTCATTGTTTTAGAACAGATAATACTTTTTATAATGATTTTTATCGTGCGTTGTGTAATGCATTTAATGATTTTTTTAGTATTATTAATGAGGTTGTGTTGTCCATTCCCAAGAATAATTATAGGCAATTGTTGTTTCAACTGTTGCTAAAGAGAAAAAATGATATTATTGTTCGTTTGGATAATTTAAAGCTTGTGCAGTCGTTCGAAGGTTCAATGGGTAAGCAGCCGAATTTCATTGATCATGAAGAAAGTAGATTTTTTTATACACCACAATTAAACCGTGACTCAAATAAATAAGGTTCAGAATATTGAGTAGGATTAGAGTTTAGCTCAATATGAGTTTTCTCAGGGGAATTCAATAAGATATTGCATTAACTTTTTATTACTGGTAAATTCATACACTCATACATTTAATTTAGTTTGTGAAAAAGGTATTTATTCCACTATTATGTTTGATTTCTTATCAGTTTCATCTTTCGTCGAAGAATGGGTCGACGGAAGCAGTGCCGTATGTGAATAATGTTTATAGTCCGCCATTTGGTGGATGGAAGCCGGTTGGCTCCGTAAATGGAGCAGCTCCTGGCTATGGGGGGCCTGTTGGGCCGTATGGAGCAGCTCCGGGTTATGTGGGGAAGGTTGGCTCCGTAAATGGAGCAGCTCCTGGCTATGGGGGGGCGGTTGGGCCGTATGGAGCAGCTCCGGGTTATGTGGGGAAGGTTGGCTCCGTAAATGGTGCAGCTCCTGGCTATAATCCTCAGAAGCAGGCTGCTCCAGGTGGGGTCCATATAAATCTTCTTAAGGTTCAGAATCGGCAATTGGATGCTACGCAAAAGTATTTGAATGGTCAGCGTGGATATGATCCAGAAGATATTATTCGTAATTTGCAGCAACAACTTGCTGAAAAAGATCGAAAGATGCTCGTGTTGCAGAATCAGAACCAGATGTTGAATCATAAGCAGCAAGAGCAGTTGAAGGATATCGATTTTGTTATTCGTAACTTTAAGGAGATTGATGCACAGAACAAATCTCTTGCATTGCGGAACGAAAGATTGCAGACAGAGTTGAGCGAGCAGTTGAAGTCTCATGGCACTTCTTCGAATGTTCGGCAGAATGCGGCATTGCGTGATCGGTTGGGTGCTGAGAACGAGCAGTTGCAGGAAGCTCATCAGCAGATCGGGCAGTTGGAGATGGTGGTCGATGACTTGAAGTCTATGCACGAGATCTTGCAGCAGCAGAACGAGCAGTTGAAGAAGCAGTTGGCGGCGGAGCAGCAGATCGATCAGTTGAAGGAGGCGGAGGAGGAGATCGGGCAGTTGAAGCAGCAGAACGTGCGGTTGCAGCAGCAGATCGGGCAGTTGATGGGGCATAACAGAGAGTTGGAGCAGCAGGCTCAGCAGCAGTTGGTGGCGGAGCAGAACGTGCGGTTGCAGCAGCAGATCGGGCAGTTGAGGCAGCAGATCGATCAGTTGAAGGCGGCGGAGGACGAGAACAACGGGGCTCAGCAGCAGAACGAGCAGTTGGAGGCTCAGTTGAATGCGGCGGTGCAGGAGATCGGGCTGTTGAAGCAGCAGAACGAGCAGTTGCAGGAAGCTCAGCAGCGGATCAGGCAGTTGGAGATGGTGGTCGATGACTTGAAGTCTATGCACGATATCTTGCAGCAGCAGAACGAGCAGTTGAAGAAGCAGTTGGCGGCGGAGCAGCAGATCGATCAGTTGAAGGAGGCGGAGGAGGAGATCGGGCAGTTGAAGCAGCAGAACGTGCGGTTGCAGCAGCAGATCGGGCAGTTGATGGGGCATAACAGAGAGTTGGAGCAGCAGGCTCAGCAGCAGTTGGTGGCGGAGCAGAACGTGCGGTTGCAGCAGCAGATCGGGCAGTTGAGGCAGCAGATCGATCAGTTGAAGCAAGAGAACAATGGGTTGAATGAGCAGTTGAAGCAGCAGAACGAGCAGTTGAAGAAGCAGATCGAGCAGTTGCAGCAGCAGATCGATCAGTTGAAGGCGGCGGAGGAGGAGATCGTGCGGTTGCAGCAGCAGTTGGTGGCGAAGGAGAACGAGCAGTTGACGCTGGCTCAGCGGAAGGCGGCGGAGGACGAGAACAACGGGGCTCAGCAGCAGAACGAGCGGTTGGAGGCTCAGTTGAATGCGGCGGGGCAGCAGAACGCGGAGTTGAAGGAGCAGTTGAAGAATGCGGAGGAGGAGATCGTGCGGTTGAAGCAGCAGATCGAGCAGTTGAAGGAGGAGAACGCGGGGTTGAAGAAGGCGGCGGAGAACAACGGGGCTCAGCAGCAGTTGGCGGAGCAGAACGAGCAGTTGAAGAAGCAGTTGGCGGCGGAGCAGCAGAACGCGCAGTTGAATGAGGTGGCGGGGCAGAACGAGCGGTTGCAGCAGCAGTTGAGGCTGGTTCAGCAGCAGATCGAGCAATTGCAGCAGTTGGCGGAGCAGAACAAGTGGTTGCAGCAGCAGTTGGCGGAGCAGATCGAGCAGTTGCAGCAGCAGTTGACGCTGGCGTATGATAACGTGCCGTTGCAGCAGCACGCGGCGGAGGATGAGAACAACGGGGCTCAGCAGCAGAACGAGCAGTTGAATGAGGCGGCGGATGAGAACTGGCGGTTGCAGCAGCAGTTGAGGCTGGTTCAGCAGCAGATCGAGCAATTGCAGCAGTTGGCGGAGGAGATCGGGCAGTTGAGGCTGGCTCAGCAGCAGTTGGTGGAGCAGAACGAGCAGTTGGCGGAGGAGATCGGGCAGTTGAAGCAGCACGCGGCGGCGGATGAGAACAACGGGGCTCAGCAGCAGATCGAGCAGTTGAGGCTGGCTCAGCAGCAGTTGGCGGAGCAGATCGTGCCGTTGCCGGCGCGGTTGACGCTGGCTCAGCAGCAGTTGGCGGAGCAGAACGAGCGGTTGGAGGAGGAGATCGGGCAGTTGATGGGGCATAACAGAGAGTTGCAGCAGCAGGCTCAGCAGCAGATCGAGCGGTTGCAGCAAGAGAACGCGCAGTTGCGGGATAAGATTGCTCCTTTGGAGGCTGATATTGATTATTTCCAGTTTCAGCAGGAGCAGTGTCAGGAGGTGCAGGATCAGATTGTTAATTTGAATGCTCAGCACCAGATCGGGCGGTTGATGGGGCATAACAGAGAGTTGGAGCAGCGCGCGGCGGAGGAGATCGAGCAGTTGGTGGCTCAGTTGAATGAGGCGGTGCAGGCTCGGATTGATGTTTTGCAGGGTGAGGTTGCTAATTTGAAGGCTCAGTTGAATCAGCCGGTGCGGTATGAGATTGTTCGGTTGCAGGATGACATTGATATTTTGCACTCCCAGTTGACGGGTCAGCAGGATCAGCAGGCGGTGCAGGCGGTGCAGGCTCGGATTGATAAGTTGCAGGGTGAGGTTGTTAAATTACATGGTCAATTGGATCCGAAGCTGGTGAATAAGATTGCTGATTTGCAGCATGATCAGATTCCTCATTTGAATGCTCAGTTGAATGCCCCGCTGCAGGATCGGATTGCTCGGTTGCTGGAGGTTGAGGTTGAGAGGGATCGGTTGAAGCAGCGGATCGAGCGGTTGGAGGCTCGGTTGAATGCGGCGGTGCAGGCTCGGATTGATGAGTTGGAGGGTGAGGTTGCTAGTTTGAAGGGTCAGTTGGAACCGGTGGTGTGGAATGAGATTGTTCGGTTGCAGAAGGAGCAGCATGATATTGTTCAGTTGCAGAATCAGCTGAATCACCAGGCTCGGATTGATGAGTTGGAGGCTCAGATTCTTAAATTGCATGGTAAATTGGATCAGGATCTGGTGGATCAGATTGCTAATTTGCAGCAGAATCAGATTCCTGATTTGCAGGCTCAGTTGAATCAGTCGGTGGAGGATCGGATTGTTCGGTTGCTGGGTGTTGAGGTTGAGAATGCTCGGTTGGAGGCTCGGTTGAATGTGACGGTGCAGGCTCGGATTCTTGATTTGCGGCGTCACATGGCTCATTTGAAGGCTCAGTTGAATCAGGAGGTGCAGAATAAGATTGCTGGTTTGCAGGAGGAGATTGCTGATTTGCACTCCCAGTTGACGGGTCAGCAGAATCAGCAGGAGCAGGGTCAGCAGGAGGAGGAGCAGGGTCAGCAGGAGCAGCAGGAGCAGCAGGAGGAGCAGCAGGCGGTGCGGGCTCGGATTGATGAGTTGCAGGGTAAGGTTATTGAATTGAATGATCAATTGGATCAGGGTCTGGTGAATCAGATTGGTAATTTGCAGAATCAGATTGATTATTTGAAGGTTCAGTTGAATGATCCGCTGCATGGTCGGATTGTTCGGATGCTGGCTCAGTTGAATACGAATGTGGACCATGGTATTACTGCATTCAGGCGTCAGTTAAATAGTTACCATGAGCAGCGTCACGAAGCGGTGTTGCCGGAGGTTCAGGAGGTTCAGGAGGAGTTGTTTGAGGAGATCGATCAGTCGCAGAATGTGGCTCAGCAGCAGATCGAGCCGTTTACGACAGAGAACGATCAGTTGCAGCAGCAGTTGACGCTGGCTCAGCAGCAATTGCCGGATCTGGAGCAGATCGAGCAGTTGAAGGCTCAGTTGAATGCGGCGGTGCAGGAGGAGATTGATCGCTTGCAGGCTCGGATTGATGAGTTGCGGGCTCAGCAGGAGCAGGGTCAGCAGGAGCATGAGGATGAGGGTCAGCAGGGTCAGCAGGATGAGGATGATGGTCAGCAGGTTCAGCAGGATGAGGATGAGGAGAGTGAGATTGATCAGTTGCAGCGTCAGCTTGATTATTTGAAGGTTCAGTTGAATGATCCGCTGCAGGCTCGGATTGCTCGGTTGCTGGAGGAGAATGTTCAGTTGAAGGGTCATATTGATGACTTGGAGGCTGAGCTTGCTCAGCGGAAGCAGCAGAATGTCTATGAGCTAAGGACGATTCAAGTTGATGAGGTATGAGTTTAATTGAGTTGAACATTCTTCTGAAATTTCTGAATATCTTGAAGAATGTATGAGTTATAGCCGCTCTTCTTTGGAAAGTGATTATTTATTTGGTCAGATGAAGTGAATTTACAATTCAGTTATTATCGTGCAATCTTTTTAACAGGATTAGAGTTTAGCTCAATATGAGTTTTCTCAGGGGAATTCAATAAGATATTGCATTAACTTTTTATTACTGGTAAATTCATACACTCATACATTTAATTTAGTTTGTGAAAAAGGTATTTATTCCACTATTATGTTTGATTTCTTATCAGTTTCATCTTTCGTCGAAGAATGGGTCGACGGAAGCAGTGCCGTATGTGAATAATGTTTATAGTCCGCCATTTGGTGGATGGAAGCCGGTTGGCTCCGTAAATGGAGCAGCTCCTGGCTATGTGGGGAAGGTTGGCTCCGTAAATGGAGCAGCTCCTTACGCTTATGGGAAGCCGGTTGGCTCCGTAAATGGAGCAGCTCCTGGCTATGGGGGGCCTGTTGGGCCGTATGGAGCAGCTCCTGGCTATGTGGGGAAGGTTGGCTCCGTAAATGGTGCAGCTCCTTACGCTTATGGGAAGCCGGTTGGCTCCGTAAATGGAGCAGCTCCTGGCTATGGGGGGCCGGTTGGCTCCGTAAATGGAGCAGCTCCGGGTTATGTGGGGAAGGTTGGCTCCGTAAATGGAGCAGCTCCTTACGCTTATGGGAAGCCGGTTGGGCCGTATGGAGCAGCTCCGGGTTATAATCTGCAAAACAAGGCTGCTCCAGGTGGGGTCCATATAAATCTGGTTAAGGTTCAGCCATCGCAATTGGATGCTACGCAAAAGTATTTGAATGCTCAGCGTGGATATGATCCAGAGGATATTATTCGTAATTTGCAGCAACAACTTGCTGAAAAAGATCGAGAAAATGCGCAGTTGAAGAAAGAGAATGTGCAGTTGAAGGCTGGTGCGGATAGACAGAAATTTACCAATCAGTTGTCCAATGAGAACGAGCTGTTAAATCGTCTATTACGTGAGAAGGATGCTGAGATCAATCGGTTACAGGCTATGCATAAGAATAGTCGTAAGGTTGAGGCTTTGCGTGCGCAGTTGAACACAGATAAAGTTGAGTTGGAGAAGAGGCTGGGCTGTCTTCAGACATTGATGGAAAAGCGTATGATTGAAGATGATTGGTATGATGTGCATCAGAAATTGAATCTTCTGGATTCTGATGATGATGGTAGTTTTGTGAGATTGGTGTACTCTTATAAAGATCGGTTGAAGGCGGCGGCGGAGGAGATCGTGCGGTTGCAGCAGCGGTTGAATGCGGCGGAGGACGAGAACAACGGGGCTCAGCACCAGATCGGGCAGTTGGTGGGGCATAACAGAGAGTTGGAGCAGCAGGCTCAGCAGCAGATCGAGCGGTTGGAGGCTCAGTTGAATGCGGCGGCGGAGGAGATCGTGGTGTTGCAGCAGCGGTTGAATGCGGCGGCGGAGAACAACGGGGCTCAGCACCAGATCGGGCGGTTGGAGGCTCAGTTGAATGCGGCGGCGGCTGAGAAGGAGCAGTTGAATAAGCAGTTGGCGGAGCAGATCGTGCGGTTGCAGCAGCAGATCGAGCAGTTGCAGAATGCGGCGGAGGAGATCGGGCGGTTGCAGCAGCAGAACGCGCAGTTGAAGAAGGAGAGCGATTACAAGCAAAAGTGTATATATGAGGCGTTGGATAACATCGCGCGGTTGCAGGCTCAATTGAATGAAGATCATTTGCTGGCGGACGCTGAGATCATGAGATTGGAGAGGGAGTGTGGTATTGTTTGTTTGAATAATGAAGGGCTTAATGAGCAAAACAAATTATTGAGTAAACAGTTGAGTAATCTGCAATCTACTTTGGATAGTCTTAATACGAAGGACGGCCAGAGTTCGGGTGTTAATGTGAACACATTGTCTTTGCAGCAGGAGAATGAGCGGTTGAAGCTGGATCAGCAGCAGGCGGATAATATGATCTTGCATTTGAAGAGTGAGTTGAGTCTGGTTGTTGCTCGTGCTAAAAATGATGTCAATGAGCTTTCCTCCAAGATAAAAGAGCTTCAGAAAAATAATGAGCGGTTTGATACGAGATGTACGTTGAATAAGGTGGAGGCGGAGAACGAGCAGTTGAAGAAGCAGTTGACGGAGCTTCAGCAGCAGGCGGCGGAGGAGAACGCGCAGTTGAAGCAGCAGATCGAGCGGTTGGAGCAGCAGATCGAGCAGTTGAAGAAGGCGGCGGATGAGAACGCGGGGTTGAAGAAGGTGGCGGCGGAGGAGAACGCGCGGTTGCAGAAGGCGGCGGCGGATGAGAACGCGCGGTTGCAGAAGGAGGCTCAGCAGCAGAACGAGCGGTTGCAGAAGGCGGCGGCGGAGAACGCGCAGTTGAAGCAGCAGATCGAGCAGTTGGAGCAGCAGATCGAGCGGTTGGAGCAGCAGAACGAGCGGTTGCAGAAGGCAGCGGCGGAGAACGCGCAGTTGAAGCAGCAGATCGAGCAGTTGCAGAAGGTGGCGGCGGAGAACGCGCGGTTGCAGAAGGCGGCGGCGGAGGAGAACGCGCGGTTGAAGAAGGCGGCGGATGAGAACGCGCAGTTGAAGAAGGCGGCGGAGGAGAACGCGCAGTTGAAGCAGCAGTTGCAGCATGCGGCGGATGAGATCGATCAGTTGAAGGGGCGTCTGGAGCAGTCTAACAATGGGTTGTCTCAGGCGCATCAGCAGAACACGGGGTTGAGCCACGAGAGCACTAAGTTGAGGAATGAGATCAAGCAGTTGAAGCAGCAGATCGATCAGTTGAAGGCTCAGCAGAAGGAGGCGGCGGATGAGAACGCGGGGTTGAAGAAGGCGGCGGAGGAGAACGCGCAGTTGAAGCAGCAGTTGCAGAAGGCGGCGGATGAGAACGCGCAGTTGCAGATTAGTTTGGCATCAAAAACTCAAGAGACTGCGTATCTTAATTCTGAAATGATACAATTAAGATTGCGGTTTTGTAAATCAAGGAGTAAGTTGCTTGAATTTGCTAATATGAATGATATTTCTGATGATGCTGATACTATATTTACGACTCAGATAGTACAGAAACCCCAGCAAGCAGGAGGTTCTCCTCAGAAGTTGCCGACGAATCAGTTAAATGATTTAAAGACACAGCTGGAACAAGCGCAGGTTGATCTTACTAGACAATATAATGATAGGATTCGTAAACTAGATGAAGATTTTGGCTTTCGTATGAGAATTTTGGACACTGCCTCTGTGGCAGCTGTGCGAGACCTGTTTGTTGATTTGCTGATTGATACCTTTCAGTGTTATAAATATATTTATGACTCTACTGCTAATATAAAAAAATATCTGAACGAAATGGGAGAATGGCCGGGGGATGAGTTGTCCCGTAATGATTCTGATGAAGACATAAAAAGATTATTTTCAAATAAGGATAAGGTAGAAGGATGGCGTAAACAATGTGATGATCTGAATGTTTTTTTCGTATTGTTTAATATTACTGATATTACTACTAAGATGAATTGGAAAACTTTCAAGAATAGTGCGATGAATATTCTTGATATGATAAATTTTCCACTACGAGGATATGCTAATTTTAAACAAATATTAGGTGAAGACGTTGATTATAATCAACTGTCAAGATTATGCAATTCTACATTTGCTTCTCTAAAAGATGAGAATCAGATTAAGTCTGAAATTAAAAAATTGTATGCAAAAAATCAGCAGTTGTGGTCGTTGGAGCCTGAGGTTTGGTCTTGGAGTAAAACATTATCTTTTATTGTAAAACCTAAAGAGCTAGAGCGTGAGATAAATGAGTCGAAGAATGTTGTTGAAAAATATAGAAATGTAGTAAAAGGGGCGAGATTTATAGCTGATGATGTGCGGACAAAACAGAATGATAAAACTGTTACTGTTAGTTTTGTTAAGCAGTTATTGGCTGAACTTTGTGAACATAACACTTGTCTTTCTGGTGCTGCTAGTTATTATTTCAAACAGTTCAATGATTATCATGAGTGGTATGATGACTTGAGTACACGATTTCATACTTTAAGTGTGGAAAGTATACAAAAGGATCAACAAATTCACAGTATGCGTAATCAGATTGAATTACAAGCTGCAACACTTGTACAACTTGAGACTGCTAACGCGAAATTAGCGCTTGATCCAAGATTTTTTGAACTTCAAGTACTTAAAGATGAACATGAAAAACTTAGAGGTGAACATACAAAGCTTGGTCTTGAGTTCAAAGGTTTGAGTGATGCCAATGTTGACTTAAAGTTATATAGTGATGGATTGAAGGATGATCTTTTGTATGCACAAACACAACTAAATCAACTAAAGCAAGATAATATGAAAATGGTTGGTTTGCATAATCAAATATATGATTTGAATACTCAGAATGGAAAATTGAAGAAGCAGTTGGCTGATTTGAATACTCAATTTGAGAAAGAAAAAGGAAGATTTAATGATGAGTTGGATAGGTTGACTAATCAATCTCAGCAAGATAAAGCAAGATTTAATAATGAGTTGGATAGGTTGACTAAGCAATCTCAGCAAGAAAAAGATGGACTTGAGCAGAAGGTGGCTGATTTGAATGTGCAGTTGGCTGACTTGACTAAGCAATCTCAGCAAGAAAAAGATGGACTTCACCAGAAGGTGAGTGATTTGACTACTCAGAATGGACAATTGAATCAGCGGGTGACTAGTTTGACTAATCAATCTAAGCAAGAAAAAGATGGACTTGAGCAGAAGGTGGCTGATTTGAATGTGCAGTTGGCTGATTTGACTAATCAGAATGGACAATTGCAGCAGCAGGTGGATGCTTTGACTACTCAGAATGGACAATTGAATCAGCGGGTGACTAGTTTGATTGAGCAATCTAAGAAAGAAAAAGGAGGACTTGACCAGAATGTGCGTGATTTGACTAGTCAGAATGAACAATTGAAGCAGCAGGTGGTTCACTTTCAAAATCACAATGGACAATTGAATCAGCAGTTGATGGTTGCGCAACAATCCCAATTCTCTCTTGGTAATCTTGGGCTTGAAAATGTTTCTTTGAAAGCTCAAGTTGAAAGTTTGACAAAACGAGTACAACATTTGCAAACACAGTTGAAAGAAAAATCTAAAGAACTTGAAGAACAAGCAGCATTAGTGAATAGTCTCAAACTTAAAGTAAGGAATGCAGAAACATGTAGTACAGAATTAGAGGGCGTGATTCGATCTTTGAAAATGGAATTGGAGGATTCGACTCAGGAATTTGGTGAACAAACACGAAGACTTAACAATGATTTGGGTAATTTGACTCAGAAATCTAAGCAAGACAAAGAAAGACTTGAGGAGCAGTTGGGTGATTTGAGTACTCAGAATGCAGCATTGAAGAAGCGGTTGGCTGAGTTGGAGGACAGAGCTCAGCAAAAAGATGCACTTGACCAGCAGGTGCGTGATTTGACTAGTCAGAATGCAGCATTGAATCGGCGTGTGGATGGTTTGAATACTCAGAATGGAGAATTGAGGCGGCGGTTGACTGAGTTGGAGGAGACATCTCGGCAAAAAGATGAACTTGAGGAGCAGTTGGCTGATTTGAATACTCAATTTGAGAAAGAAAAAGGAAGATTTAATAATGAGTTGGATAGGTTGACTGATCAATCTGTGCAAGAAAAAGGAGTACTTGAGCAGCAGGTGAATAATTTGACTAGTCAGAATGAAGGATTGAATAAGCAGTTGGCTGATTTTCAAAATTGGAATGCAGCATTGAATAAGCAGTTGGATGATTTGACTCAGAAATCTAACCAAGAAAAAGGAATATCTTTGGATCAAATAGATAGTTTGAATAAGCAGGTGACTAGTTTGACTGGGGAATTGCAAGAAAGAGATGGATTTGCTATACGGATTACTGATTTGAATAAGCAGTTGGCTGAGTTGACTAATCAGAATGGACAATTGCAGCAGAAGATATTTGATTTGAATGCGAAATATGTGCAAGAAAAAGACGACCTTGAGCAGCAGGTGAATGATTTGAGTATGGGATTTGATAAAGAAAAAAATGCACTTGATAGGGTGATGGCTCAGAATGAAGAATTGAATAGTCGGGTGGAGTACTTGACTACTCAGAATGGAAAATTGCAGCAGCAGGTGGCTGAGTTGACTAATCAATCTGCGCAAGACAAAGGAAGATTTGATGAGCAGTTGGCTGATTTGAATACTCAGAATGCAGCATTGCAGCAGCAGTTGAGTGATTTGACTAATCAATCTGCGCAAGAAAAAGGTGAATTTGAGCGGCAGTTGGTTGATTTGAATACTCAGAATACACAATTGAAGAAGCAGTTGGTTGATTTGAATACTCAGAATGCACAATTGAAGAAGCAGTTGGCTGAGTTGAAGCAGCAAGCACAAGATCTAGATGAAGCAAAGTTGTCTGAATTGGAGAAAGAAAATGTCATATTGAATTCTCGTATAGATGAATTGATGCTTGATACAGTTAAATATTTTGATATATTCGATCAGTTGAAGGTGATTCCCATTAATGATAATACGAAACTTAAACAATTGAAGACTAATGTGTCTGCTTTGCAGGATAGGGTGGCTGAATTATTGAATGAGAAGAATGCCAAAGTCCAGAATCAGTTTGATGATAATCAGAATAATGCGTATTTTGCTAAGAAGAAGCATAATCAGCGGCAGGAGAAGACTATGACGCAGCAGCAGGAGCAGCAGCAGCAGAAGAAGAATCAGCAGCCGCAGAAGCCTAAGAATAGGTAATAATAATCGCGTGCAGTAATAATACATTTGCTTTGTTATCAGATTAAATAAACTCTAGTTCATTTATCGAATAATGACATTTATCGAATAATGAGCTTTCCTAGGATAAAGGTGATCTCTCAAAATGGTTATTTGACTGAGCTGATGAGTATAGTTCCTTTCTATGAAAGAGAGTTCAAGGTTAAGACTAAGGAATTGAATAATCGAAATGATTTCAAATGTCAAAATCATCTTCTTTAGTATGATTTTACGAGATGGTATCTAAATAGTAAGTTGATAATGGAATTCTGGAATATAAGTGTGCAAACATAAACGTTTTCATGGAGATGCTGTGAGCCAATTGATGTCTTGTCGATTTTCATATGAAGATGTTTAATGGTATTCTGGATGATTTGTTTGAGCAATTGCCTAAGAGTGAGAAAGCGGAGAAGGTGGAAGTCGAACAGAGTCTCTGAACAGACTTTAAATGCTCAGCTGGACTGAAGTTGTAGCAAAATGAACGCTGATAGGAAAGCAAGATCAGATGGAGTGGCAAGATCAGCGGCTCCTAAATCAGAAGTAGTATCTAAATAAGCAACAATAGCAAATGTATCAGAGATGTTGTGGAAAGAGTTTCTAATATGCACTTTCTCAGGCAATTCAATTTAGATATTGCATTAACTTTTTATTAATTATTGTTGCATTAACTTTTTATTACTGGTAGATTTATACACTTACGCATTTATATTTAGTTTATGAAAAATATATTTATTTCGCTTTTGTGTTTGGTTTCTTGTCAGTTTTATCTATCGTTGAAGAATGCGTCGACGGAAGCAATGTTACCTAGAGATTAACAACTTCAGCAGAATCAGCAGCTGAATGTTGCATTGGGGCAATTTTCGCAGTCGGTGGCTTTTCGGCATGTTCTAGAAAGTATGCAAGATTTTGAGTCCAGTGGCTTTGTTGTCTTATTTCGACTCTGTGCAGAAATTGTTTTATGAGTATGAAGAACTACAGAATATGTGGACCGATGCATTTTTGAAGAGGTATGAAGGACTATCTAATGTAGAGACCAATTCATGTAATATTCGTCAATTTAATTTGACTGATCATCAGATGGAAATGCTGGCGAATTCAGTATGGTTTGGCGAAAGATTATGAGTCGAAGTTGAAAAATTTGTGGGATCAAGCGAGAAATAATCATAGTCGTACTTTGAGTCCATGCTCGAGTAAATCGCAAAATAATGATAGTGAAGACTCGAATGAATTGCAAAATAATGATAATTTGCATTTACAAACGAAGCGCTAGTCTGAGCGAGATGGCTTTTTTTCTGCTTGTATTAATAAATTTAGTTCTATTCTTAGTAATTTGTGGCCGCAGTTGTCGAATTAAGATTAAGATCAAGAGATGTGGTCTATGCGGGAGGATAATCAATTTAACCAGTATGGAAGGCGTAAATGGCAGGATGAGCAATTTAAGCATTATGAGAAGAAGATTATGTTATTGCATAATTTGGAATCTCAAACTGAGAAGCATGAGGCTCAATTGAAGGAGAAGGATGCGGAGATTGCTCGTTTTGCAGCAAGCGTTGAATGATAAGACCCATGAGGTATTGCGGAATAGTCTTGATGAAATTGAGTATCGTGAACTGTTGATTGATGCTTATAGAAAGGATTTGCATACTTTGTACAAAGAGATTAATAAGGAGTGGCAAGATTTGCAAGAAAAAGTGGTTGTGGAGACAAATGAAGAGTGGCGGCAACAGTATGCGAAGTTGATTGCAGAAAGTAATAGAAAGTTTTTTGACGAGGTGGTATCAATTTTATTAATTTTATTGATTTTATTAATTTCCATGATGAGCGGGGAGAGTTGTTAAGAAATCATCCATTGGCTCGAAAGTATAAGCAGGAGTTGGATGAGCGATCTCAGCATGTGCTTGATCTTTTGAATGTGAAGGGAGATCATAATTTTTGTCAAAAGATGAAGGAGAAATTTCAGGAAAATTATCAGCCGCAGTTTGATGCTTTGGAGGATAAGTTTCGGAATTTAGTGATTTTGGGCGATGGGAAGCAATATAATGTTTATGGTTCTGCATTTGCGATTTTGGATGAGCTGTTTCAGTGGTTTTCGAAGTTCTTGAAGCATTTGGACGATAATTCTAAGGAGTCTCAGCTGAAGTTTGAGAATTTACAGAAAAGGATGAATAATAAGGAAATTAGCCTCAGTAGGCAGATTAGCCAGCAGCAGTAAATCAGCAGTAATGTTCCCATGATCAGCAGTAATATCAGCGGCAAAGGGCCGAAAAGCTCAGTATGAGGATAGACGATTATCTAAATCGTAGATGTAATACGAATTCGCTTATCGATCTCAAAATTAATGGGTGCTTATTTAGAGTAAATATATTTAGCAATATTAGATTCAAAAATTGCCAATTGATGGTATCTCTTATTGAATAATATGTCTTATAATTAATGAGGAAATTATTTATAAATAGATATATTAAATTTTCTTTATACTTTAATGAATCAATTGATTGATGAATCAGGCAATTGTTATGTGTTCAAGATTTTGGATATTAATCACAAAAATGTTATATAATATCGTCTTGAGAAACAATAATGAGTTTCATGATAATGTGACATATGTGAGATATGTTTTTATTGTGAGTGAATATGTTTTTTTATTCGATAATATATGATTGAGAAATGGATTTTATACCTTGTTGGTTGAATACAGTATATAGTAATAATTTCTTTGAATTATCTAATAATTCATGTTTATTATTTTTTATTTGATATGTATTATTAAATTAATTATATGTTAATGATATAAGTTTGTTGAGCTATTATTTTTTTATTTTAGATCTGCTATTGCATTAACTATATATTAATGATATAAATATCCTGTGTTATCGCTTTTTCTATAGTGAAA
Source organism: Candidatus Gromoviella agglomerans (assembly GCF_021065005.1). Lineage (GTDB taxonomy): Bacteria > Pseudomonadota > Alphaproteobacteria > CAJXXZ01 > Gromoviella > Gromoviella agglomerans. Next base: position 140,247 of record NZ_CP069247.1, on the reverse strand, counting down.
AAACAATTAACTTTTTTGTGTTTATTGAATTTATTTCAATCTCAGTTTGTATTTTGCAATCCAGTTGGATCAAATGCTCGTTATGGAAGTGAAATGATTCATGAGTATGGTGTGAATGTAAAAGTTCAGTCTCTATTTAAAAGAGACATGTATCATGATGATATGAGTCATATTGGTATTTGTAATACTTTGCGTAAGTATTTTCATGGTCTGAAAAATAATAAGTCTGTTGATGTGAAGATTGATGCTGTCTGGATGTATCTTAAAAGAATTGAGCTTGGAATTTGCGATGAAAAATACTTCTTATCAATGAATTCACTGATTCATTCTGATGAAGGGTTAGATCAGATAAGCCGCCTTCGAGGAGAGGTTGATAGAGTTAAAGGTGTTGAATCTGAGCTTAGAAAGCAAATTTTGATTAAGGATCAGGAAAATGTTAGGTTGCAAAAGGAGTCTAATGCTCGGTTTAGTGAAAATGTGAACTTGTTAAAAGATTTGCAAAAAGTTCTGAAAGAGAACTCTCAGCTCAAGAACGGACAGAATGAGAATGAGCAGTTGAGGCAGCAGTTGGTTCGGAAAGAGCGAGAGATGCAGGCTTTGCAGAAGGAGTACGAGCGCAGTCTGGCCGATAACGAGCAGCAGTTGGTGGGTCTGAGGCAGCAGCACGAGCAGCAGGTGGCTGAGAAAGATCGGGAGTTAGAGGATTTGCGGAAGCAACTGATTCAGAAAGATCAGCAGTTGAGTGCTAAAGATGATGAGATTGCTCAGCTTAAAAAGCAGCTCTCTTCCCTTGAAGGACAGCTTCTTGAAAAGGATAATGAATTAGATGATATCAAAAAGTGGATTGAAGATGTTAGTAAAAGGATTGATGAGTTTGATAAATTTCAAAGATTTATACTTCAACAGCAGAATAATAGTTCTCAAGTTGTTGCTCAAAAAATTCATGATCATCTTGACAAGATTAGCAAGAATTTTCCTCAAAAAAGTTTGCATGATTTGTATGAAAAATGTCTGGGACTCAAAAGTAACGCACCTGGTGCTGTACAAGAAAATCCAGAATTAAGTCATCAATTACAAAAAATAGATGCTACTATTCTTGCAGCTAGAAGTATGTTGAATCTAAATATTAATCCTGGATTGATTGCAGAATATGAAAAATTGATTGCAGAATTTAATAAATTTGCTGATGATTACAACCGTATTGTTGGTACATTATCAGATGATATTGATGAATGTATAAGATATTTGCAAGCTCGAGAAGAAGAACGGATTGCTCTAGAATTTAAAAATAATCATGAATTGAATGCAATGATTAAGGAATTGCAGAATGAGAATCTTCAATTGAGGCAAGAGAAGAATGCATTATGGGATCAGAATAATGCATTATACCGTGAGAATCTTCAATTGCGGCAAGAGAAGAGTACATTATGGGATCAGAATTCTAAATTGCGGGATAAGAATATTCAATTGATGCAAGATAGTAATGCGTTTACTGCAAAAAAAGCTGTATCTCCTAGTACACCATCTACTAGTGGTGATGAGCACAACTTTGGCAATCAGCCGTTTGAAGTGGATGAGTTTTGTGATAATTAAGCATATTATTACTTATAAATATTGATTTTTATAAGTGTTTTTATAAGTTTCTATTGAATTTTTGTAGTTTTTACTATAACATCTTCATTGAATTTCGTGTTTTGTGTTTTAAATGAGTACTGTAAATTCAGGTGTTTCAAAAGACGATTCTATATACTCTGCCGTCGGTAACATTGTTGCGTCTTATGCTGCGAAAAATGAAATGTCTTCATCTGAATTGCTTGATTTGATCAATAATGTTTATAACACTTTGATTTTTTTGCCTTATAAGCAAGTTTCATCTGGGTTTGGACAAGCTCCAGCTGTGAGTATTGAAGACTCGATTACTGATGATTATTTGATTTGTTTGGAGGATGGCAAGAAGTTGAAAATGCTTAAAAGGCATTTAAAAAGTTCTTACAATATTACTCCTGATGAGTACAGATCAAGATGGGGATTGCCATCAGATTATCCGATGGTTGCTCCGAATTATGCAAAAAAAAGAAGTGTGTTGGCGAAAAAGATTAGTTTGGGGACTAGAAAGAATTACTCTGGTAGTCAATCGAGGGTTGCTTGATTTTTATGTTAAATTTGGTTATGAAAGTCTAAATTTCTTGTTTTTGATTTTTTTACGGCGCAATGAAGTTTAAAATCCACATTATATGTATAAAGTAACGGTTTTTAGTCTTCATATTTTGTACTGTTTTTGCATTGATCAAGAACTCTATATCATGCAATTTGGCGACGTTTATTATTAAAATTTTTAAGCAGAATAATGTCTCAATATGATTTGTAAATTTTATTAAGATTGTTCACCTCGCGTCGATTTCAGTATCAATTTCTTTTGCATTCCTATTCAAATCATCGTTTTTATTTTGATCAATTACATGAATTTGCTGATTATTTTTTTGATTCGTATTATTAAATGGAGTATCATTCAAGCGGTTTTTTTTCTGCATATCATTATTCCTTTGAGTGTTTTTATTTTGAATCAAAATGCGCTGATAATGTTCTAAATACTGAGAATAAAGCTCAAATTCTACCAAATCTCCATTACTCTTAGCTTCACTTGCAAGGTTTGAATATTTTTTATACATATTCCTAAGTTGATCAACTTTATTGCTGGTAGATTGTGAATTGTTACTGTTATTTTGCTTATTGTAGGTGTTTTTTTCCATATTTTTGTGTATTATTCAATCAAGAATTATGACAAAAAATTTGAAACAATTCAATTTAAAGTTAAACTAAGCAATCATTATTTATTAAGTGTTGTGACTTATGATTTATTAATAAATACTACGAGTAATAATTGTTATATTGAATTATTTGGCAAGCGTGTTGATTTTTTATCTGAAAGTTCATATAAGAGAAGTAACGGTTTGATTTTTGTTTTATCTACTCACAGATCTGATCTAATAAAAGTTAAAAATCCTCTTCCTGTTTTAAATAATGATTCTGCTGCTGGTAATCGAGTTGCGTATGCAGCTTGTTTAGCGATAAAACTGTATGTGAAGTTCGATTGTTAATAAATCAATAATTATTAGATTTTTTATAATTAAGTTAATTTTAATAAGTTTGTTACATTAAAATAAAAATATTTTTTTTGTTGATAGCTTTATCAAGATGGACTGTTGTTCAAAATTATTATCATACTTTGAATGATAGCAGTAATATTTTTTCAAAGGTAAAGTGTAATTTCTCTTTAAATTTTTGGTCAATTACTTCATAAAAGGAAAGAATATTTATATCTTCGCAAACAAATACCCCCAGGGAGACTTGAACTCCCACATCCAATGGATAGCAGATTTTGAGTCTGCCGCGTCTACCATTCCGCCACAGGGGCATGATCAATGCTACTATAAATTATTTTTTTTTCAATAGTTGTCAAAAAATAAACTTTTGGTTGAAGGAGGATAATTGTATTTCTTTAAAAATACTTTTGTCTATTATGGGTACAAACAATCTTTAAATGGAGATTTTTGCGTAAAACAAACATTAAAATAATCATTAAAACAAGCAAAGTTATTAAAAGATTTTTGTTAAAAAATATGGAGTGAGTTAACGGATAATTGAAAAAACAAAACAGAATCTGATTAATGACTCAAATCACATATCATGGTATGAATTTAATAGAAAAATCCATTTAGTGGATTCATATTTAAATCAATTTCTAATTATGTATGTCTATCAAGTTTATGTTTTACATTCAAATGATGATCCACAGCTACATGTACCGCAAGCATTTGGATTGGATATGAGGAATCGAGATCCGATTACTTCTATTTTGTAATCTAGGTAGGCTCCAGATAAGAAATTTAGAGACATTTTGTCTATTAATAAAGATATTTGGTCTTCATCGCTTTGAATTGTTAATTCTGCATCATTTATATCTTTTTCTTGAGTAATGGAAAAATTATATTCGAATCCTGAGCACCCACCTCCTTGAATTTGAATTCTGAAATGAGTTTTTTTATCTTTATCAATTTGTATTTGATGATCATTATTTTTATTTTCAATTTGATTATCATTTATGATAAAATCATCATCGAAATCATTAATTGTTTGATTATAATTTTTCATCAATTCTTCTGTTTCATCTGGATTTTCATACACTGTAAGTGATAATATCTTTGTGAATGCTGCTTCAGATATATAAAATTCTATACTCATGTATAAATTCATGCTAGTAAAATTGTTTAATTATATAACTTAGACGATTAATTTTAAATCTTTATTAGTTTTAGTGTGTTCAATTCAACTGTTTATATAACATTTTATAGTGGATGATTTTTCAGATAGTGACTCAAAAATATTATAATTCTGTGTTTTCTCGTACAATCTAAATCAAATTATTAACATATGACAAACAATCTTCCTTAGACGCTGAACAATTTGAATTTAACCAGTATTTCATAGTATTTTGCATAATATCTCCCATATTTTTCCCTTCTTTTATTCCAAGTGTTAATAAAATTTCTCCATTAATCGGAAATACATCAGGAGGGGCTTGAAATTCTGTGAATAATATATTTTGCATATTTAGTAATTCTGCATTGTTGGAATTTTCTCGAAATGCCATCAAAAGCATTGTATCATTTATCAAGAATTTGACTAAATCTTCGTCAAAAATCTTTCTAAATTTATATAAAAATGTACGAATTTTGTTCAAAAAATTGATAGAAGATTGATTATATATAGATTTTAATGTGTTAATATATTTTAGTTGCTTATTTGATAAGCAAAGCTTTGAGAAATTATCTGTTAACAAAAACAATCTCAATAAATTCGAAGATGAAATCTTGTGACTAACTGCATTACTGATGAGAGAAAATGATTTTTTTTCAAATTGTAAGAATTCTATGAAAGTAAACAGATTTTGTCTGAACTCAGAATTTTCTTTGCGAATATCATTTTTAATTTTTTCAAAGTCATTGTCACTGATTCGTGAAATATTATCTCCAGTTGAAAATTTATTTATACACATTCTACAGTAATTTTTTAGAAAAGAGCTTTGCTCTGCAAAAATTATACTTAACAAATCAATGTCATGCATAAAGCATATTGCGAGTTCAGGAGATTCGTATTTTAACATCGTTAATATTTCTTTAGTAATTCGCTCAATTGATATACTAAGCAGTTTATATCTGTATTTTTTACATGCTTCTAGGCCATTTTCATCTATTTTCAATCCATAAGCGGCAAAAAATCTAAAAAATCTCAAAATTCGTAGATAATCTTCTTGAATTCGAGTTTCAGGATCACCAATAAATTTGATTATACCATATGATAAATCATTCACTCCCTCAAAATAGTCAAATATTTTCCCATTTTTATCCATATAGATTGCGTTTATGGTAAGATCTCTTCGTTCAGCATCGTAAATCCAATTTTTTGTAAACTCTACATCTGCGCGCCTGCCGTATGTTTGTACATCGGTTCTTAGAGTTGTTATTTCGTATGAATGACCATGCATAACAGCTGTAACCGTGCCATGTTGTAATCCAGTGGGAATGACGTTTATTTTATTTCTCTTCAAAGTTTGCATGATTTTTTCAGGGAGCATAGTTGCTGCGATATCAAAATCATGAAAATCTTGATTCAACAAGCTATTTTTAACTGCTCCTCCTACAAATCTAGCCTCTTCGTTGTCTTCGGATAATATATCAAGTATAAATTTATGCTCTTCAAGCCAAGCAAAATTATTCATGAGCAATTTCCTTTTTTTCATATAATGAATGGGATTTATCTTTGATTTGGGGTGATAATAACATATCTTGAGGCTATCTACACTCTGTTATTTTATTTTGTTGATGCATATCAATATTTGATTTGTATGCAATTTTTGTAATCAATATTATTGAACAAAATAAATTTGTATGATAATTTCATTCAATTGCTTTTATTGCAATTTCATGCTTGTTGCTTTGTTGTGTGTATTTCTTGGTTTTTATATCACTCATCGAGTTACTCATGCTTTGCATGCTCCGCTTATGTCGATTACAAATGCAATATCCAGTATTGTGGTTATAGGTAGCATGAAATGCATTTTGTGTGCAACATCTCATTTTGAATTGATATTGTCCTTTTTGTCACTGTTATTTGGATCTGTGAATATAGGAGGAGGGTTTAAAATTTCTCATAGAATGATACAAATGTTTCGCATTAAACAATAATTGTTCTATCAGTGTATACATTTTATATTGCAATAATTTAAAAATCTTAATAGAATCCTGAGAATGTTTTATGAATTTGAAATATGAATTCTTTTGTGGTAAGTTCTCGCGTGCACGGTAAGTCGCTTGTAAAAGCTTTGCGTAATAATGGGTTTGTTCCTTGTACTTTGCAGAATGGGAGTGAATGTATTAGTTACTCTATTTGTTTTAAGAGCGTGGTCAGAGCATTGATGGAAAGAGGATTTTTCAATAGATCTTTTGAGTTAATTGACGAGAATGGAAGCAAAATTTGCGATGCGTTAGCAAGAGAAGTTCAATATCACCCGATTCAGGGTTATCCTTTACATGTTAATTTCGTGAAACTATTTCCAGACAGGATGGTTGTTTTGGAAGTGCCTCTTGTATTTAAGAATATGGAAAAAGCACCAGGCATAAAGCAGGGTGGAGTGATAAAAATACACAAAAATGTCTTGAAGTTAAAGGTTCTTGGAAACAATTTAGTGTCGCATATAGATGTTGATTTGCATGCGATGAATGTTGCAGAAGCAATTACTGTGGGAGATATTGCTCTGCCAAGTGGTGCTGATTTTGTTCTCCCAAGTGGGGCTGATTCCTTGGTACAAAAGTCGCTCAGTGAAAAAGTGGCTTATATGAAAATGCCTAGAAGAGAATAATGAAGAAGCGTCCTTCAATCGATCACCGTATTAACATGACTCCTTTTATGGATGTTTTGTTGGTGCTTTTGGTGGTTTTTATGATTTTTGCTGCTGGTGCTATTTCTCATCTTGAGGTCAATTTGCCTTCTGCTAAATCTTCATCTAATCAGTCCAGTTTATCTAACACGATAGATGTTGTGTTGACTGCGAATGGTGATGTGTCTTTAAATGGCAAAAAGATTCCAGAGTTTGAATTTTTGTCGGCTATATCTTCTTTAGATAGAGGGTGTGTGGTCAGAATATATGCTGATACATCATCGATGTACGGATTTGTTGCTAGAATTATGGGAATTATGACTTCTTGCGGTTACACTAAGATTAATTTGATGATAAAGTCTGAGTAAATAAATTTGTCATTTATTGTAAGTAAAGTGAATTTGAATTTTATTATTTAGCAATAACATATTTACGGATTGCAACTATCTTTGGAATATTTTTAGGTTCTACGTCTTCTTTTTACGCTCTATGCAATGATTTAGTTGTCATTTATTGATAATATTAATTTTTTACTATTTTTTCTAGCTTGTATGTGTGGTAGTGAACAGTATTTTCATTGAAAAGAATCTAGCATTATTAACATTTTTAGTAAATCTATTAAAGAGATTTCATTGGATTTTTTTTGAAAAATTATTCAAATATTCTTTTAATTTTTCACATTTTGTTTTGATCTCATCATTTTCTTTTTTTGGAACTAATTTATAAAAACTTCTTTCTTGTGTTAATCCTTGATTCTTATCACATATTTTTTTTGTATTTAGTTGAATGTAAAAGAATGTTTTGCAATAAAACTTGAATCAGTAATTGCAGCGTCAGTTGAATGTTGATAAATTCATTGTTTAATAATAATAAAATAAATACTAACCGTTTATTTATGGAGTAAAATTCATGAAATTGATAGTCAATCAAAAGATATTTTCAGACAATCAATACGGATGGAGGGACTTGAACCCCCACAGTTTGCACCACTAGGACCTAAACCTAGCGCGTCTACCATTCCGCCACATCCGCACTGCAAATCATATCATTTTTAAGCTATTTCGTCTATATTTTTGTTGAGTAATGAAATTTATGCGATATTTTGATTCTAGGTTTGCAATTATGCTATAGAACCCTGATATGAATGATTTTTGTATACTCACGCATCGGTGTATAAATTTATTTTCTCTTATTGACCCACAATAAAATTTTCTTTATAAAAGAATTCTTTTTATTGTCATAATTATTTTTTACTCCACTCATGCCAGATTTAAGTTGTAAGAAATTTATTGCGCCGATAATCATAGCATTTTGAGCATTAAGATTTGCAAATCTTGTTTTGCTAAGTCTGTTTCTAGAAAAGTCTTTATTTGTTTGTTTAAAATTCGGTAAAATCACATTTATATCGATATTTTCTTGAAATTTATCTGTAATATGAGGTAATAAAGCAGTACCGCCTGATAGAATAAGGCAATCTCCTTGAGGAACAATTTCATTTCGAATTAATTCGATCATTTGATTAATTTGTGATGATATTATGTTGTTTATTCTTGATTTTGATACTTGAATCGAATCATTTTCCAATGATGTGGTCAATATATTATCGTCATCGCTATAAGCTCCTATATTTATTGCTGATCCGTACATTATTTTTATTCTCTCAGCTTGAGATTTTGGAATTTTTGTGGAGTGAGAAATTTCATTTGTTATGAAATCTCCGCCATATGGTAAAGTCAAGTGCTTTTGCATAATTCCATTTTCGAAGATTGATATTTTTGTCAAATGAGAACCAATATCGATAGCTGTGAAATTCCCATTCTCTGAGTAGGTTTTATATGAATACCCGAGTATGTAATTGCCAAATAATATATCCTTCACTGCTACATTAATATCATTAAAGCATATTGATATATTCTGCACAGGCGTGAATTTTGATTTTATATTTCTAATTCGTATCTTTAATTCTTGACCAATCATTCCTACTGGGTTGTTTATTGATATTCCATCATCGATCTGGTATTGCATAACATCAGAATGAATTATTATGCTATCTTTTGATGATAATCTGGATTTTTCTAGTATTTTACTTAAATCTTCTTGTTTGATTGGTGTATCTTTTAAGATTATCTTTGCGGAGATTTGATCTTCAGAAATGTATGGACCATTTAGTATTATTATAACTTCGTTTATTACAGATTTTGACTCTTGTTCTGCTTTGAAAATTATGTCATACATTGATTCTTTAAATAAATTCATATCAACGACGTATCCATTTGAAAATCCAACGGTTTTGTGAATAATCGATGACAATATTTCAGATGAATCGAAATTGATATTAGCTACGATACAATGAGTCTTACTATTACCTATATCTAGTATTGTAAACATTCCCATTATATAACAAAGAGCGAAAAGTACATTTCGCAACACTTTATCATAAAAAACTCTTGCTGAGAAGGGATATTGAAGTAAGATATGGTACTCTGATCGATTATATTTTTCATGGGATTGGTATCATTCATCAAGTCTAGTCTTAAAAAATCATCTCAAAGACTGACAGATGCAATTCAGTCAATATTTTTTTACTCTAAAAGAATTGATGAAGAAAGTTTGATTAAGTTATTTGCAATTTTGATACAGTCTGATGTTGGCCCAAAAATTAGCCAAAACATAATTGATAAAATAAAGGACAAGTATTTTGATCAAGAAATAAGCTTTGACCATCTTATGAAATTTGTATTTGAAATAATTAGACCAATTTTTACTCAAGACACAAATTATTTGTTTGATTTTCCTGCAAATATCATGATTTTTGGATTAAATGGTTCTGGAAAAACGACAACGGTTGGGAAATTAGCTTATAAATTGAAAAGTCAAAAGAAATCTGGAATGATCGTCTGTGCTGACACTTTTCGAGCTGCGGCTACTGAGCAGTTAGCAGAATGGGCAAGAAGAATTAATATTTCAATTCTTTCTGATAAAGGGAAAGATCCGTCGGGATTGGTTTTTGATGGAATCAATATGTCTCAAAATTTAGATTTTTGCATAATAGATACAGCTGGAAGACTCCATACAAATACTAACTTGATGATTGAGTTACAAAAAATGCAAAATGTCGCAAAAAAGAATTGTAAAACGAAGATAATTTCGTTAATTGTGCTAGATGGCTCTGTTGGGCAAAATCTGATAGCTCAGATGGAAAGATTTCTGAAGTACGTTGAGATTGATGGAATGATAGTTACAAAATTAGATACTAGCGCGAAAGGAGGAGCCTTGCTAAGTATTGTAGAAAAATTCAAATTGCCTATTTATTTTGTTGGAGTTGGAGAAAAAATTGATGATTTGATTGAATTTAATGCAGATGAATTTTGTTATCATTTGCTTGGAATTGATGAGATAGATAAATAACAAATTTGTATGATGAAAAATTGAGGAAAAAGAGTTACAGATTAGGAAATTAATTGTACAATTCTGTTAAATAATGGTGTCAGATTGATGATAAAGTATTTGATGCATTTGTGGAAATCTATTTGAATTATATGAATTTTTATGAATTTTTTGAAAATATAGATGTTCACTCTTCATATGAAGATGAAGAAAACAACCAAGAAAGATTGGTAGAATTTGAAAATGAAGTGACGTCGTCATATCTTGACTATGCAATGAGTGTAATAGTAAGTCGAGCTCTTCCTGATGTTCGAGATGGACTCAAACCAGTTCACAGAAGAATTTTATATGCAATGCAAGAGGGAGGGTATTTGCACAATAGAGCATATAAAAAAGCTGCTCGTATAATTGGAGATGTTCTTGGAAAATATCATCCTCATGGAGATGGATCTATATATGATGCAATGGTGAGAATGGCTCAGCCATTTGCTATGATGCATACTTTAGTAGATGGTCAAGGTAACTGGGGTTCTATTGATGGAGATAAAGCAGCAGCTAGCAGGTACACCGAAGCTCGGCTAACATATATTGCAGAGCTGTTGTGTAAAGATTACGACAACTACACTGTAGATTATGAGTCAAATTATGACAATACTTTGACAATTCCTTCAGTTTTACCAGCGATGTTCCCAAATCTGCTGGTTAATGGAGCAAATGGAATTGCAGTTGGAATGGCAACAAATATTCCAACTCATAATTTATCAGAAGTAATCGATGCAACATGTTTATTGATAGACAATCCTTCAGCTACCTTATTTGATTTGCTACAAGTTTTGCCTGGGCCAGATTTTCCAACTGGTGGAATAATAGTATCTCTGCGCGATATAGAGAATACTTATAGAACTGGTAGAGGATCAATTATTTTGCGTGCTCGTTATGATATTGAATCTGTGTCAGACAAAAAAGAGGCTATAGTCATCACAGAAATTCCATATCAAGTGAATAAAGCGAAAATGCTCGAAAAGATATTGGATTTGGTTCAAAAAAAGGAAATTGAAGGCATAGCTGATATGAGAGATGAGTCTGATAGGCATGGAATACGAGTTGTGATAGAAATTAAGAAAGATTTTAATGCAGAAAGAATAGTTTCTCAGTTATTTGCTACATCTCAGATGGAAGTGAGTTTTAGTTTTAATATGCTTGCTCTAAATAACGGCAAGCCTCAGCAGATGGGGTTGATTGATATACTCAGTGCATTTATTGAGTTTAGGAAAGAGGTAATTCAGCGTAGAACAATATACTTTTTATCGAAATGTCAAGCGAGAATTCATATTTTGTATGCTCTCATGCTGTGTATAGATAATATAGATAAAATCATCAGTATTATAAGATCTTCTACTGATTACGCTATTGCTCTAAATGCTTTGATGAATGAAAAATGGACTCTTTCTGATGAATTGATGAAATTTATGAGCTTGTCTAGTTTAGTATATAAGTTTGACGAAAAGCAAGCTCGTGCTATTCTTGACTTAAAACTACACCGACTGACTAAATTGGAAAAAAATGCCCTTTCGGATGAAATAAAGGGATTGTTAGATGAAATTGATGAATACATTAAGATACTTAATATTCCTGAGCGATTGATGTCTGTGATGAAGGAAGAGTTACTCAATATTAAGAAGATGTTTGGAGTTGATAGAAAAACTGAAATCTCTCCTTGTTTATTGGGAATAAATGAAGATTTTTGGGTGCAAAAGGATGATATGGTCGTAACAATAAGCCTTGCTGGATACGTTAAGAGAGTTCCATTAAGTACATACAGACTGCAAAAAAGAGGTGGAAAGGGCAAGACAGGAGTTGGATTAAAGGATGAAGATATTGTCACACGTATGTTCATTGCAAATACTCACTCACATATATTGTTCTTTTCTTCTAATGGTAAGGTCTATAAAGAAAAAGTGTATAAATTACCTTTAGTGAGTGCTCAATCTAGAGGAAAAACGATTATTAATTTGCTACCTCTTGAAGAAAATGAGGTTATATCTGCGATTTTACCTGTAGCATTTAAAGATGAGGCAAATCAAGATTTTGGAAGTAAATATCTCGTATTTGCAACTGCAAAAGGATTTGTACGAAGAAATAAAATTGAAGATTTTGAAAATGTTCGAATAACTGGTAAAATAGCAGTGAAATTGGATGCAAATGATAGGTTGGTATCTGTTTTGGAGTGTTCGGATCATAGCGATATTATGTTAACGACTAAAAATGGTAAAAGTATAAGATTTTCTGTTGATGAAATTAGAGTTTTTGTCGGTAGAGATTCTAGTGGAGTACAAGGAATAAAACTCATTGGAAATGATGAAGTTGTTTCGATGTGTATTTTGAAATCATCAATTGATGTAGAGGGTGATGTAGAGTCTGATATTTCTCATACATTGGGTGACCAATTGATTATGAGTATAAGTGATCATGGATTTGGGAAAATGACATCTGAAAATGCTTATAGAAGGAGCTTAAGGCGAGGGCAGGGAGTTATGTCAATGAAAGTTAAGAATGATGAATTTGTGATTTCTACATTTCCTGTAAATACAAATGATCAGATAATTTTAAGTACAAATCTCGGCCGATTAATTAGATGTAAGGTAAGTGATATCAGAATATCTAGCAGAAACACTCATGGTGTTACGATTTGCAGAATGATAGATGGAGAAAGAGTCGTTTCAGTCGCTTGTCTAGAAAACGATGACGTGGGAGATGATGAAGTAATTGACTCATGTAATTAAATTCTAAAATTCATAAGGTATAAAGCTATATTATCGACATATTATTTGAATTTTAAGCTATTTATTTTAATATATGGACAATTATTATGACAAAAAAAATGATTACTTGATATTTTTAAAAATTATATTTTGCTCTGTATATTTTATAAGAGCTTTTTGGTTCTCATTTTAAATTCACTGTAGCATTATTGAAAATTTGGATTTTTTCTTTATTTATAACTTTTAAAATATTTTGTATTTATATACAATCCATGTATGATTAGCATTTTGCTATGCAGCGAAGGCTTATGTTATTCCCTTTTCAATATTTTTCAGGAGTAAGTTGTGATTCGCGTAAAATTCTTCCCCGCGGAATATTTGTAGCAATAAATGGTTATCAAAGAAATGGGTTTGATTACATTGAAGATGCAATTTCTCGAGGCGCAATCATCGTTTTATACGATACATCTAACTACAATAATGTTTTGCAATTGAGATCAAATTATATTGTTGATAAGAGTTATGAAATTATAAAAAAAATAGGCAGTGATGTAAGTTTTGAGATTAAAAATTCTAAATGTAATAACTTGCAAGAATCATTTGCTAACGAAATTCGAAATATATTAGATAATTATGAAAATAATATTTATCCAAAAGCGATCTTGATAAGAACTGAGTGTTTGATGGAGTTTCTTGCATTCGCTTCTAGGCATTATAACTCTAAACAGCCCAATTTTATGGTTGCAGTGACTGGAACTGATGGAAAAACGTCTATATGTAACATTGCTCAGCAAGTTTTTCGAGAGATGGCAGATTTTTGGAATGGTGAATCTATATGCATAGGAAGTTTGGGTGTGAAAACTGTTTCTTATGTAAAAGGCAATCTAACTGAATCCAGTTTTCCGTTAAAGTCGGCTTTAACAACTCCAAATAGTGAGGAATTTTTTGAAATTTTAAATGAGTTTCATTACTTATCTAACTGTTTTTTTGAAGCTACGAGTATAGGATTGGATCAGCATAGAATAGATTTTGCTAACATTCAAATTGGAGTATTTTCTAATTTTCACGAAGATCATATTGATATACACAAAACATATGAGAACTATTTTAATGCAAAGCTAAGGTTATTTGGGGAATTAATTAATTCTAATGGAGTTGCAATAATAAACGATTCGATTCCTCATTTAGAAAAAATAAAAGACGTTTGTTCCGCTAGAAATATAAAGATCATAAAATATGGAGTAAGAGATGATTCAGATGTCCAGTTAGTATCAACTACGCGTAGGGGAGAGATTTTGGAAGTAGAATTCAATATTTTTGGTATGAGAATATGCACTACAAGCAAGATATTTGCTCAATTTCAAATGCTAAATTTGTGTGCTGTAATATGTATCGCAATCGCAAAATTGCAAATGAATGAATATAGTATTTCGTTAGCTGATTTTGTTAAAAAAATAGCAGAAATTATTCCAAATATCAATTCTGTGTATGGGAGATTATCTAAAATTGATGGTCACGACGTATTTGTGGATAGCGGTCACACTCCAAATGCTATGTTAACCACATTGAGAGACTTGAGAATGACATACGATAAGATTATATTGGTTTTTGGTTGTGGTGGAGATCGAGACAAACATAAAAGAAGAAGAATGGCAGAAATTGCAAAAACTTACGCAGATTTTGTTATAGTTACAGATGATAATCCTAGAAATGAACCTGCTCATTTAATTAGGAGTGAATTATTATCAGCTTCATCTTCATTTATTGAAGTTAGTAACCGACGATATGCAATATCACTTGCTATTCAATTAATGGCATGGATAAATAACTTTACATTTTTAACTCCTTTATTGAAGGAGAAAATGCTAATAAAAAATACTGGCAAATTTTGTGTATTAATAGCTGGAAAAGGTCATGAAAAAGAGCAAATTATTCTTGAAGATCGAATTCCATTTAGTGATTTTGATGCGGTAAAAAATGCGTTAAATGAACTAAATAATGTATGATGTATATACTATTTGCAATTCTATTATATACAGATATAATCTGGCAAATTCTTTACAGCCCTCATGAGCCTTTGGACAGAAGAAGAGATTCAATTGGCTCTAAATTTGAACAAACGCCCGAATTTTGCTTCTGAGTGTACTGGAGTTTCAATTGATACCAGAACTTTGTTGCCTGGAAATATATTCATAGGCATTAAAGGAGATAATTTTGATGGAAATGATTATGGACTTGAAGCACTTAGAAAAGGTGCATGTTTGGTGATATTGGAATCTGATGATTCTATCAGTAATTATGTTGTTTATGTTAAAAGAAGTAAAGATGCTCTTGGGAAAATGGCAAAATTTGCGAGATTCAGAATGACAAATACTAAGATTGTGGCAATTACTGGTAGTGCTGGTAAAACTACGACGAAGGAATTGCTTGCAAAAATCCTTAAAATGAATAGGAATGACGTTTATTACTCGATTAAGAGCTACAACAACTTCATCGGAGTTTGTTTGACAATAATTAATATGCCAAAGTATTGTAACGTTGGTATTTTTGAAGTTGGAACAAATCATATGGGTGAAATTGCTGAGTTGTCTGAAATATTGATGCCTCACATTTCAATTATAACTAGTATATTGCCAGTTCATATGGAATATTTTCGTGTATTGACTAACATTATACAAGAAAAATATAGTTTATTTGATTTTACTTCTACTTTGTGTATTCTGGACATACATGATTATGTTTATATGTGTCCTGAATTGCGAGCTATCAATTTTGTAGAATCAGTGAACACGCATGGCAAGCAGAAGTTTATTGAAAAATATCAAACCTCCATAAATTACGAAGAAAAGTTAAATATTTATGAGAAAATTGCTCAAGAAATTCGAAATAAATTTGCAACATTTGCAAAAAATCTTCTGATAATAAACTATAATTGTCGTTCTTATGAAATAATTAATTTTGTTTCAAGACATTGCGAAAATTGCAATATTTCCGTATTAAATGTTTACCAAAATTTTTCAGAATTAACATGGGAATTTTATTCATCCATTGTACAGTGGAAGAATAACTCCTTTAATAAAAATGCGTATGATATTGATTTTAAGATTTTTATGCAAAATAAAGTTCATGCAGCTCTGATGTTTTGCTTAATAAATGATGAAAAAATGGAATTGAGTCAATCAATTAATTTGCAAGAAGCTTTTTTTTCTCAAGATTCATTTGAAGAGATAAGCGGACGAGGAAAAGCATTTACCTTTCAAGAAAATGTAAAAATTATAGATGAGAGTTATAACGCAAATCCAATGTCAGTGATTGAGTCTATAAAAAATGCCTATGTCAACCATGATAAAAATAAGTTGATATGCGTGCTGGGTGATATGAGTGAAATTGGAGATCGTTCTGCTTATTACCATTCTTTAGTGTTGGATTTTGCTTTGCTTTTATCAAACGATGTGTTAGCTTTTGGAGAGAGAATGAAGATTGCAAGCGAAAATGTAATTTTACCTGCTAATTTGAAATTTTTCGATAATTGTGATGATATTGTTGAAGTTTTGTCAAAAGAGACAAATTGTAGTGTTTTGGTTAAAGGCTCACGAAGAATGAATATGGATAAAATAATTAACAGATTTCGTTCTTTATGATAAAATTCACCGCATTTTTTTTATTTTTTTATGCACTATGTCTTTATGTTTTCGGGCCAAGGAACTCAGTTTGTTGGAATGACAAGAGTTTTATATTATAAATCTGTAGAAGTGAAAATGATAATAGATTATGCAGATGATTTTTTACAAAAAAATTGTAATATTGCTTGTTCTATCAGAGATTTGATGTTCAATGGACCAGAAGATCTGCTTGCTCAGACGATGTATTCTCAATTAGCAATTTTTATATCAGAGGTGGCGATATTTAAGAAATTTATAGATCATTATGTAGATATTTCCATTGTAACTGAGCGTTGTAGTAAAAATTTTGTGAAATTTTGTAAACTTAACTCAAATACAAATTTCTCGTTTTGTGGGCATTCCTTAGGTGAATATTCTGCTTTATGTTGTGCAGGAGTTATTGATTTTGAGAGCGCATTATCATTGATTGTGAAGAGGGGGCAGCTTATGATGAATGCACCTAAAGGTGGCATGGTAGCTGTACTTGGTGTCGATGATAAGATTCATGATATTGTGCATTATGCTACAGAGAATGGAGATATTTGCGTTATTGCTAATTATAATTGTAATGGTCAAATAGTTTTAAGTGGTACAGAAAATGCTATTGCTAGAGTTGTTGAATTTTGTGAAGATAATACAATAAAACATATAAAGTTGCCTGTAAGTGGAGGATTTCATTCTCCGTTGATGATTGATGCACAAAATATTTTTGCTGAAGAATTAAAAAAAGTGAGATTTTTTGATGCAATTGGTGACTTTTATTCGTCTATTTCAGGAATCACAAATCCAATTACTAATGGAAATGATATTAAAGATATTATGATGATTCAGATGGTAAGCTCTGTGATGTGGATAGAAACGATGAAGAGTATAAAATGTATATCTGAGGTTGATGATAATACAAAATTTATTGAAATTTCTCCGAAAAGTGTATTGAAAAGTCTCGCAAAAAAAACAGGATTTGATGTGATGTGGGCAAATTTTGATGATATCCTGTGATTGGAATTTATTCAAACATTTGAATTAAACCATTTGAATTATAAGAAATATATGGTTAATTTCTATATATCTTGAAAAAAAATTATATCTTATGTAAAATCCATATTATTATTTGTTCTTTTTGTTTTGTTGTATTTTATAGAAAATTCTGAAAGTTTTTCTGATCACGAGGAAAATTTTGAAAAAATGCTTGACTCTTCCATGAATAAGATGAGCTTCAAAGAAGGAGAGATAATTTCTGGAAGAGTCACTAAAGTTGATGATGGTCTTGTTTATTTGGATGTGGGAATGAAATCTCTTGGCAAGGTTCCTTTGACTGAGTTCGAATCCGAAGATATTCGGGTTGGAATGAATGTTGATGTAATTCTCATGAGTATTGAGAAGGGAGACGGATCTGTCGGTTTGAGTCGTGAAGAAGTTAAGAAATCAGAGGTGAAGAAAAAGTTGAAGTCTTCATTTGAAAATGGAGAGAAAGTTCTGGCAACTGTAGTAGGTGTTATGAGAAATGGTAGCTATACTTTAAGCTTGTCCGGAGGGATTTTAGCTCATATGCCTTCGAATAATGTTGAGAAAGGAAGACCAAATTATCCGCTTAATTCCTCTATATATGTTACTATTCAGTCCATGGATGCTACTTGTAGTAAGATTATTGTGTCTTCAAGAGGGGCGGCCGATATTGATAAAAAAGCAGCAAAGAGAGAATTTGCGAAAACATTAAGTGAAGGGCAAATTTTGAGAGGGTGCTTGGTGAAAAATACTACCGATTACGGTGCTTTTGTTTCGTTGGATGGACAAGGAATGCATGACGGATTGGTCCATGTGACTGATATGTCCTGGAAGAGAGTGTCTAGCCCTGCAAGTGCTGGTATAAATGTTGGAGATACCATTGATGTTATAATTCTGTCCATCGATAGAGATAATGGAAACATTTCCCTTGGTGTCAAACAATTGAGTGAAGATCCTTGGGTTGTGATAGGCAGAGATCTCAAAGTC
Organism: Candidatus Gromoviella agglomerans; assembly: GCF_021065005.1. Taxonomy (GTDB): domain Bacteria; phylum Pseudomonadota; class Alphaproteobacteria; order CAJXXZ01; genus Gromoviella; species Gromoviella agglomerans. The sequence continues at coordinate 121,507 of NZ_CP069247.1, read as the reverse complement.
GGAGATTCTGTTCGTGGAAAAGTGACTAATATTGCAGATTATGGTGTATTCATAGAGTTACTCGATTATGGAATTGAGGGACTTGCTCACTTGTCTGAGTTGAGTTGGGTATCTAAGAATGTTGCTCCAAGTGAGGTCGTGACCGTTGGACAGGCTGTGATGTGCATTGTTTTAAATATTGACACCGCGCAACGGAGAATTTCTTTAAGTTTGAAGAGGCATTCTCCTGATCCTAGGCTTATAAATCCTGAGGATTATCCATTTGGGAAAGAAATTGATGGTAAAGTTATGAAAGTCACTCCATTTGGGTTGACCATTGAAGCTGAAAGTGGGGTTAGAGGGTTGGTTCATATATCAGATATGTCTTGGACATCTGATGGAGTCGATCTTTTGAAAAATTATAAAGATGGTGATGCTATAAAAGTTAAGGTCATTGGCACAAGTCCAGAAAAAAATAAGCTAAAATTGAGTTTAAAACATTTTACTGATAATCCTTATAAGGATAAGGCTAGTAAGTTAGCTGTTGGGAATGTTGTTACATGTACTGTTTCTGGTGTATTGTATTCTGAGGTTGAAGTTATTATTGAGGAAGGGATTGGCTTGAAGGGATTTATCAAGAGGTCTGAACTTTCTATGGATAAGTCTCAAAATAGAGTTGATCGTTTTAAACTAGGCGAAAAAATTGAAGCTAAAATTGTTTCTGTACGGGATGATGGTTCGAAGGTTGAGCTTTCTATTGCTCGATGTGAGCATGAAGATCACAAGAAAAATATGCAAGAATTTGCAAGTACCGCTGCTTCTTCTGCTTCTTTATCAGATTTTTTGTCTGATAAATAATATTAGTTACTTTTTGCGATTTACTGGAATTATATGTGCTTCGATTGATTTCTGAAAATTCGATAGTGCGCATAAATTCATACATATCTGATATGTGATATGAATGAGTCCTGCTAAGCATGTATGTGTATTTTTACAAAAATGATGTCACTTACGGTCTTAATCTTGATCAAATCCTGTGTATATTATTTTTTCAAAATTCAAATGTGTTTTTAATTATATATTCATTTAAGTTGTCATACTGATAATTAAGTTTATCTCAATAACAATTATACGGTTTGTTTTGAGCTATATTCAATGCAAGCTAAATATTAATTCTTTCAACCAATCAATAGATTATAAATTCTCGTAACGATGATATGAATGAAGTGTAATTCAAAATTATTTGATTCTCTTGAATATTCTGTCATAAAATTTGAAAACAACTTTTGTCAACTAAACATGTCTTTTTAAAAATCGTACACGTTTGAGAGGTTTTTAAAATATTGCACAAATTTTAGTGAATTTTTCTTAAAATGGTTAGAATATCTGTTTCCCTATCTGAATAAATGGCTTTTCAACGAATCTGTATGCTATATATGATGCGATGATGGAGTATGCAGTTGCACTTATTATTCCGAGAAAAATATTATCGACGAAAATATAAATTATTACGAATCCTGGGACTGCGTGCGATAGGTATATCGAGTAGCTCATATCTGAGATTTTAGAAAAAATTTCTGTCAATTTATTGCTTTTTTTATTCTCTTTTTTCATGTGTATCAATAAGCAGATCATGAATATGATAAATGCTGATATTGCTTGCAATGACTCGAAAAGTGGAGCTAATTTGTATTTGTCTGAGTATCTATAATATACTTCGCAGGCGAAAACTCCCAAAAAACTACAAGATATTAAAAATGTCAAAGAGATAGATATGACCTTTTTGTAGAAAAAGTATAAAATTATGCCAATAAATATGATATTCATATATTTTATATTGTACTTGGTGATGAATGCGTAATAATTTAGATCTGATCCAAATGGATTGCTAATTGGATCGATTAATGTCAATCCGTAAAATGCACTATTCATTAAAATAAAATATATTAGTATTTTTTTTATATTCAAATTTTTGATGGAATTGTATAATAAGAGCGATAAAATGTAGAATTTAATTTCTATTTCTAGCGTCCAAGATACAATGTCAAAGTTCTGATATACGTATCCAAATACATCACCTAATAAAAATACTCTAGGAAGCAAATCAGAAGCGCTGTATGGGAATGCGTATCCACTATATTCAGATGCTATAAATATGAATATCAGAGATATCGTGCCGCAAAAAATGTAAGTGGGATATATTCGAAAAATTCTTTGCTTGATAAATTCCATGCGAGAGTATCTCTCTAAGCTAAATGGTATCAAAAATCCACTTATTATGAAAAATATATTCACAGCCAAATGACCGAAATTAAAGTGAATTGATTCGAGTGCCGCTGCAAATGCTGGAATTTTTGGCATTTTTGGAATACTGCAGAGTGAGGATATGTCGTACAACCAAATATCATGAAAATAATGCTGAAAGATCACAACTATAGCTGATATTCCTCTTAAAATGTTAGCAAATACTATGCGTGAATTAAGTCTATAAGACACTGTAAGAATCGAATATATATCAAGAAGGTTATCACTTCATGTATTCATTTTCAATGAGTTTATATTAGTAGCTTTTCTTTTATAGATATAAATTCTTGTTCAATATTTGATGTGCTGATTGTTAGCTGAGTTTCACTCTTTTGCATATTTTTTACTATACACTCTTGGCGTGAAACTTCTTCTGGACCTAAAATCACACATATACTTATATTCCTATTATTTGCCATTTTTAGGCATTTTGATAGAGTTTGCTCGCTTATTATTTCGCAATTTAGTTTGATTCTTCTAATTTTTGTAGCGATGATCAATGCCTCTTTCATTGCTGTATCGTTCTCATCTGCAAAGACTACAATTCCAATGTTGTTAGCTTTTTGAGGAGATTGGTACGATTCTTCAATCATCATCATTGCTCGATCTATTCCAAGTGACCATCCTACAGCTGGAATTTTTTTGCTGATAATCTTTTGTGAAAGGCTATCGTATCGTCCTCCTGCTAAAATGGTTGATTGAGCTCCAAACGAATCAATTTTGAATTCAAAAACCGTGTCGCTATAATAGTCCAAACCTCGGACCAGTTTATCATTTATGCAAAAATCGACTGATAATGCAGATAAATAATTCATCACTTTTTCAAAGAATTTTCTTGATTCATAACTTAAATATTCGAGTATTTTAGGAGCATCATTAATGATCTCTTGATCACACTCAAATTTTGAGTCGAAAATTCTCAATGGATTTTTGTACATTTTATTTTTGCTTTCATTTGACAATCCATTTATGTGTTTTTCATAATAATTTATGAGAATTTGTCGATAATTTTCTCTTGTTTTTACATCTCCTAAAGTGTTAATTTCTAGTCTGTAGGGATTGATTCCGATCGAATTCAAACAATCTTGTGCGCATTTTATCAATTCTGCATCTATGAATGATGAATCGTATCCCAATAGTTCTACACTAAATTGGTTCATTTGTCTTAGTCTACCTTTTTGTGGACGTTCATATCTGAACATTGGGCCGTATGTGAAAAATCTTTTTGGCATATCGTATATTAAGTTATTTGATGAGATAAATCGCATGACAGAAGTTGTACTTTCTGGCCTGAGGACTACCTTTTCCGATGATTCTCTTTTCAAATTATTACTATTCACTTTGTACATTTCTCTTTGTACTATGTCAGACAGTTCTCCAACTGATGTTGAAAATAGCTCTTCGTGTTCAAAAATAGGAACAGATATTTCATCAATATTGTACAAATTCATTTGCGATTTCATTTGACTTATGATGGTATTGAAAAGTTGGCAATCGATTATAGAAAAATCTTTTGTTCCTCTTATTGGCCGCAACATTCAGTGTTAATACGAATATGCACATTGTTTCATACATGAGAAAATTTTACAATATTTCAAAATTGACGTACAGCAATGCTCTTTGAGTTATATTTTTATGATATTTATCTGTCATCTAAATGAAACTTGAGATTAAATCTCTTTAGCATATTTTGTATCATTATGTTCAAAATCTGTTTATATTTTTCTTATAAAAATGAGAAGAGACTAAATATAAAATACACTCTCCAATCTATTGAGTCATTGGACTTTTGTGTATTATGACTGCCACCATCTTAAATAATCTTAATTATGTACTAAGTTCATTAATTTTATATTAAGTAAAACGATGCGATTTTTTAGAGCATAAAATTTTTTGGAAACTTATTTGTTTTTGATAGTATAGTGTGAAAAATAGTAACTATGTGGTATAATAAACGAAAAAAATGCTCATATTTATTATGTCACATGCCTTGGTAATCACTAAATAGACATAAATGTTTAAGGATGAATGATCTTATTGTGATTGTTTTATGATATTTCTCATGAGGACTATTTGTCCTGACTTTTTTTGAAATATATGAAATGTCCATTAACATTTTCACCTATTTTAGTTATACGAAATGGCGCAAACTCAGTTTACTCTCTAATAATAGTAGATTGTATCATTACGGAAAGTATCTCCTTTAGAGATATTGATTTTGCCTTCAAAATGCTTGGAATTATTGACACTTCGCCTAATCCAGGCTGAGTATTTGTCTCTAGATAGTATATGCCGCGATATTCTGGAATTTGTGGATCGTATATGAAATCGCTTCTGGTTATTCCATTACATCCAATTGTGGAGTGCATTTTTTCAGCCATTCCGCATGTGATATCTCTCACAACTTTGTCATGAAAAATTTTATAATTATGAGCTTCAGGATCGTATTTTTCTTTGTTACCAAAGAAATTTCCGTTATGATCAATTTCTATACACTCCATTGCCACGCCAAACAAAACAGGAACTGTTAATTCTATTCCTTGAATAAATTCCTGAACCATTACATGTTTATCGTAAACATTTTTTCCTTCTTCAGAAGATAAGTATGCATTTGCATCGTCTTTATCTGATGACGATTTTATCAATTTCACTCCGACACTCGACCCACTACAAATTGGCTTTATGATATGTATTCCCCAATATTTTTTGGCTATGTATTCATCATAATGCATTACTTGATATAGAGGGTATTTCAAACCAATTGCATCTGCGATCAGATAAGATATGCGCTTGTTCATTGCAATTGCAGAAGCGCAAACTCCAGAGTGAGTGTAAGGTATATTGAAATACTCCAGTATAGCCTGAATTTTACCATCTTCAAAAAATTTCCCATGAAGAGCATTAAACACTAAGTCAGGTTTTTTAGAAATATTTAACAAATATTTTACTAAATCTATCTTTGATACATCAAGTACTTCAACACTTTGCTTAAGGTCATCTTTCAAGCAAGCAACTACGTTTTTGCCAGTTTCCAATGAAATATCAAACTCTTCTGAGGATCCGCCAACTAAAACAAGTATATCGTATTTATTCATTCAGGTTCCTTTGCAAAATTCCAGTAATCTATTAAACAAGAATAAGGCAAAATCAAAATAACACAAGTATAATTTATAATTAATTGAGATTATGCAAGAACTTCAGCTACATAAACAATATCGTTATATGTTCTATCGAATTCGTAAAATCACTCTTCAGTATGATGCAACCATTTCTCTACAGATTCATCTCCGGAATTGATTTTGTTTAGTGAAAAAAGCGCCAAGTTACCGTAATTTCTGTAAGAAATAGAAGAAATATCAATATGTCTAGCTAAATTAGCTGATGCAATAACCAACTCAAAATCAGAATATTTCATATTATCCCTGTCTAGCCTTGTAACGTGGATACTTTTTATTGATAACTCTCAATTTCCCCTTTCTGCGAACCAGTATACAACCGGAGTGGCGTAATAATTTCGATTTGAGAGAAGAACAAACTTGCATTGAATGAAAAAGTAAAATAATCTCAATGGTATTCTGTAAAAAAAAAAAGATCAATACATTTGTTATAAAATTTCATTCAATATCTATCTGGTATATTCATTTTTTTTTTGATATATTGTCTACGAAGTTTTTTTTACGGAGATGTATGAATCCTTGTGCGTATTCAGAAGAAGATATCAAGGCAAAGGTAATCGAAATAGTTCGATCTAAGCTTTCTGTAGATCCTGGAGTCAACATATCGGACGATACTAATTTTGTGAATGATTTAGGTGCAGATAGTTTGGATTCTGTTGAGTTGATAATGGAAATAGAAAAAAGTTTTGATATTGAAATAGGGGATGAAATTGCAAAGAATATTACATCAATTAAAGGAACAATTGATGCGATCTCGTCTAGATTATCAGAGAAAAATGCAACTTAGGTGATAGTAGTGAGAAAAAGAGTTGTTATAACCGGAATTGGTATAGTAAGCCCTCTTGGTTGTGGAGTTGATTTAAATTGGAAGAGATTGATCGCTGGAGATTCTGGAATAAGATATCTGCATGAAAAAGAATTCTTTGATTCGCCAGTTAAAATTGCTGGAGTTGTGCCTAAAGGGGAAAATGATGGTGAGCTTTTAGCCACTAAGTATTTTTCGTTGAAAGATATTAATTTAAAGAAAAATGGTCAATTCGTTTTGTATGCTGTTGCGGCTGCTGAAGAAGCTATAAAGATGGCACATTGGTACCCTTCAAATGAATATCAAAAATGCAGAACAGGAGTCATAATAGGTGCAGGAATTGGTGGCCTTGAAGAAATATATAATGCTTCGACAAGTTTATTATCTTCAGGTAAGGTCAGTACATTTTTTGTTCCTTCTTCACTGATTAACATATCCTCAGCCATGATTGCGATAAAAAATGATTTTAGAGGTCATAATAGCTCGATTGTTACGGCTTGCGCTTCTGGTGCGGATTCAATTGGTGCAGCATTTGATATGATTCAATGTGGACGGGCTGATGTATTTATTGCTGGAGGAGCTGAATCTACAGTTACACCACTAGGAATTGCTGGTTTTAATGCACTTACAGCGCTTGCAAGAAATTGCGAAGAAAGTCCGGAAAGGGCTTCTTGTCCCTACGATTTAGCAAGAAAAGGATTCATAATCAGTGAAGGTGCTGGAGTTTTGGTTATGGAAAATCTGGATCATGCTGTTTCTAGGGGGGCTAGAATCCTAGCGGAGCTAGTTGGTTATGGTAATTCTAGCGATGCTTATCATATTACTGCACCTCAAGAGAGTGGATATGGAGCATATAGGGCTATGAATTTAGCTTTGAAAGAAGCTGAAATCTCTGTTGATCAGATTTCTTATATAAATGGACATGGCACTTCAACTCCTGCTGGTGATTTGGCAGAAATTCAAGCTGTGCTTAGGCTTTTTGGAATTGAAACGTCTGTTAATGAATGTGGACTTATTGATCATAATATTGGTATCTTAAATGAACCTTTGGTAAATATGTCTTCGACAAAATCTGCAATTGGACATGCATTGGGTGCAGCTGGAGGGATTGAGGCGATTTATGTTATAATGTCGTTGATGAATGGAACTTTACCTCCTACATTAAATATAAAGAATCCGTTAACGGAGTTGATAAATTTCATTCCTACTGCGCAATCTGTGAGTAATTTTAACTATGCGATGTCAAACTCTTTTGGGTTTGGAGGTACTAATTCTTGCTTAATTTTTAAGAAGTGGAATGAATGAATTTTGCACGTAGTTTGAGTATTTTTTTGTGAAGATTTGTATGGTGTAGTCTATTTCAATCCTATAGTTGTGTTAACCATTCGGTAAATATTGATGATTTTATTATGTTAACGGAGTCGGTTGAAGTCTATGAACTCCTGATTCAAATTTGAACTTATAATATGTATGTGATTGATTTTTCAATAATTCTTATATGACTTCATTTTGAATTATAGATATGCAATGTAATTTATCGCAGAGAATGGATATATTTAAGAAAAATGTTTGTGTAAAAGGCTTATTTTTAAAAAAACTTTAACAATTTTGATAGTAATTTATAATAAATTTTATTCATCTATTGCAGACATTTTGTTTATTTTGTCTGTTGCAAGTAATTCATCGATGATTTCGTGTAAAGACTCTCCAGTTAAAACTTTTTCTAATTTATGAAGTGTGAAATTTATTCGGTGATCTGTAATTCGGTTATCGTGATAGTTGTATGTTCTTATTCTTTCAGAGCGATCTCCAGTTCCAACTTGAGATTTTCTATTCATTGATCTTTCTTTATCTTGCAACATTTTTTCGTAATCGTACAACCTAGCTCGCAAAATTTTCATAGCTTTTGCTTTGTTTTTATGCTGAGATTTTTCGTCTTGCTGACTAACGACAATTCCAGATGGAATGTGAGTAATTCTGACCGCGCTATCTGTGGTGTTAACAGATTGGCCACCTGGTCCGCTAGATCTAAACACATCGATTCTTATATCTGAATCAGCAATTTGAATGTCAACATCTTCAATTTCTGCTAAAACTGCGACTGTTGCGGTAGATGTATGTACTCTGCCTGATGATTCTGTTAATGGAACGCGTTGAACTCTATGAACTCCTGATTCAAATTTGAGTTTACTAAACACATTTGTTCCTTTTATTGATATTACTACTTCTTTTATTCCTCCAAGATCTGTGTTGCTTAAGCTGATGATATTGTATGTCCAGCCCATTCGATTTATATATCCAATGTACATATTAAATAAGTTGTTAGCGAATAGTGAGGCTTCTTCACCACCAGTACCTGCTCTTATTTCAAGTAGTGCGTTTTTTTCATCATCTTCATCAACAGGAATGAGTAAAAATTTTATATCATTTTCAAGCTGTTGAATGGATTTTTTTAAATTTATAATTTCATCTTTTATAAAATCGATCATTTCCAAATCTTTACATGATAATAATTCTGCTGTCATGTAATCAAAAGATTTGCTGTGTTCTTCTCTTTGTTTTATTTTTTCAACAATTTCAATCATTGATGCATGTTCTTTTGAAAGTTTAACAATTTCCGTTGAAGTTAATGTTTCAGATGATAAACTCTCTTCTATAGATTGAAATTTTTGCAGCAAAGTTGAAAGTTTCTTTTCAAATTCAAGTTTACTCATCCGAATTTAATATAAGATGAATAATCTTATCAGTTTATTGCAAATATTCATATAGGAAATTTATTTGATGGTGTATATAATGCAGATGAATAAAAAAAGTATTGTTTTTACTAGAATTATCTGTAGAATTTTACTGTTGGGCCTGTAACTCAGCGGTAGAGTAGGCCGCTCATAACGGCTCGGTCGCAGGTTCGATTCCTGCCGGGCCCACATTTAAGCAAGATATTGATTTTTTTTACTCATTAGCAGATGATATGTTCATCGTTCAGTGTTTTTACAATGAAAAATTATTTGTCTTTAATTCTATGTAGTATGACTTTTTTCGTTTCTTGCATTAATTCGTTTGGAAAAGAAAATCATCAGAAGTCTGTTTCTTATGAAAAATCTAACTCTATGATAGTTAGTGATAAGATTGTTGAGAAAGATTCTCATTTAGATGTTGGAGTGCAGTTTGACATTGGGTTGCAATTGTTAAAAGAATTTGAATCAAATGCGTCAATTATATCTTCATTTGCGCTGAATAAAGCTAAGTTATTTGCTAATTATTACTTTTTTGGTGACTCATGTGTGAAATTTGAGTTAAAAGGATCAAAAGATGAGAATGATGCTCTACCAATAAAAGTAGGTAGGCTGTCTTTCGATCTTGGTAATAAAGTTGGTAATATTGAATATAGATCTATGATCGGTTATTTTGATTTTGTAAGTGATTTGATGCCAGCAAGTCCGAGAGGAATGATATTTGCTTCATCACTTGATGATATATACAATACTTTTTTTATAAAGGATACAGTTTCTTTGGCTGGTTCTATAGGTTTTTGGACAGAATCTAATGGTGTTTTTGAGATAATTCCTTTTGTTGGATATAAAAAGAGTGAAATTGGATCTACTTTTTTTAAAACTCTTGGATTGGCTATGAGATATAAAAATGATATTTTTAGCTCTGCACTTGCTTATAAGGGATTTTACTTGGGTTCAAATATTGATGTAAAAGATATTTTAGGATTGATGAAGATAAATAGTGAAGAGGATGATGAGATTATCGAGTCTGTTAATGCAATATTTGATGCGGTAGTAGGTGGTAACATACAATCTATTCTACAATCAACATATGTTAATAATGTATTTTTCTCTTTTAGTATGAATCTTAATGATTTCTTTATTTCTATTCATGATTGTTTGATATGTCCTTATACATCATCCAAATTAGATGGTTTGTTGTACAACAGTTTATCTTTAACATTTGCATATCAAAATGATTTTATGTCCGTTGGATTGTTTTGGCGTAATTCATACATTAATGGCATTTCTCTTAACATGAATACATTTGGTATGTCTGCTGGTCATTCTATTAAGAATAATTTTGGATATATTCATAACTACCTTTCTGTGTGTTATCAAGTTTTATCCATGGATATGGAGCGTATTGGGATTTTGGGCGATGATTTTGAATATGGTTCCAATATGTCTCAAGTTATTGTCATGATTGGAACTTCTGTAGATTTGAAGGCTTCTCTGTAGAACATTTGGACAAAACTCTTTGAATTGTTGAATGAACCTTATTGATGTTTTATAGTATATTAGCAAATTTTAAATATTAACTTACTTATCCTTTATAATATTTTTGTTACATTTTATATGAATAAAGTATTTAATGATTTTTTTATTATTTGCATAATTGCTGGAATTGTATCTGTAGAAACTTGTGGATCAAACAACAAGATGTATCTTGATCAAGATATTAAGGATTCGACATCGCCAAAGTCTCGTATTTACCAATATATGAATCATGCAAAGCTAAATCAAAAAAGCAATTCAGAGTCTTATCAAACACCTCAGAGAATACATATACCTCCTAAACAAACGAGAGACATTCCTAAAACAAGTAAGAAATTCGTACGTATACATGAAGTTGATGATGATATTTATGTAAGGAAAGGTGAATATCCAAGATATGCAAGTCCTAAAATAAATTCAATGTATGTTGATCAATCAGATTATGTTATGGATGAAGATTATGTCAAACGTGGATTGAATTTCAAATCTGAGAAAGATAGACATGGAAAGGAATTTCAATCTAGAGTGTTTGATTTTCGTGAAATAGAAGAGATAAGAGAAAAAATGAAGATTCTGGAAAATAAAAGAAGTCAATTGGATAAGGTTTTTGAAAAAGAAATTCATTCAATTAATCAACATAAGCAAAATGAAATAGATGAATATAATGCAAGACTAAAAGCATTAAGAACTTTAGCTTCGAAGAAATCACGCTATATTGAAGATAGAATAAGAGAAATAGAAATGTATTTTGAAAGATTTGATCTTGATTTGGAAGTAATCATGAATGCTGATAAAAAACACCGAGTATACAATGAAAAGATTTGCAAATTAGTTGATGAACTTGTCCAATTAAAGGACTTACTAAAAATGTGTACGAGTTTTGGGGAAGAAGACAATCTATTGTGTGATTCCATGACTGCCGATCAATTTGGTAAGGATAGTAAAAAGAAATATTCTCGACAAAGTCAATATTTGGATGAGAGTCACCAATCTGTTCATGAACAAAAATCTGAGAGAGATGATCAGAATTTATCCAAACATTATATAGCAAAGAAAAAGAAAGAATTTGATATTCAGAATCAATTTCTGGCAATGCAAGAGAAAATGGATAATCAGATTAAGATAATTCAAGAAACACAGAAAAAGATTGAAGAGACTCAAACTTCTTCCCAAAATCTTTTTAAGATGGTGGCAGATAATAACCGAATAGTAAAGGAATTAGATGAGAAATTTCAACAACTTTCTCCGCAATCAAGTCAGTTATATCTACAACCTCAACAGCCGCAATTTCAGCAGCAGTCGCCGCTTCCTAAAAATCAAGGTTATAACCAGCAGCAACCTCAACAGCTGCAACCTCAACAGCCGCAATTTCAGCAGCAACAGCAGCTTGGTAAAAATCAAGGTTATAACCAGCACCAACCTCAACAGCCGCAATTTCAGCAGCAACAGCAGCTTGGTAAAAATCAAGGTTATAACCAGCACCAACCTCAACAGCCGCAATTTCAGCAGCAACAGCAGCTTGGTAAAAATCAAGGTTATAACCAGCACCAACCTCAACAGCCGCAATTTCAGCAGCAACAGCAGCTTGGTAAAAATCAAGGTTATAACCAGCAGCAACCTCAACAGCCGCAATTTCAGCAGCAGCCGCTTGGTAAAAATCAAGGTTATAACCAGCACCAACCTCAACAGCCGCAATTTCAGCAGCAACAGCTTGGTAAAAATCAAGGTTATAACCAGCACCAACCTCAACAGCCGCAATTTCAGCAGCAACAGCAGCTTGGTAAAAATCAAGGTTATAACCAGCAGCAACCTCAACAGCCGCAATTTCAGCAGCAGCCGCTTGGTAAAAATCAAGGTTATAACCAGCACCAACCTCAACAGCCGCAATTTCAGCAGCAACAGCTTGGTAAAAATCAAGGTTATAACCAGCACCAACCTCAACAGCCGCAATTTCAGCAGCAACAGCAGCTTGGTAAAAATCAAGGTTATAACCAGCAGCAACCTCAACAGCCGCTTCAGCAGCAACAGCTTGGTAAAAATCAAGGTTATAACCAGCACCAACCTCAACAACAGCCGTATATAGATCAACAAAATAGAACTTCACGCTTTCTTACAGGAGGCACAAATAATTTCATGCAAAATGATACACAAAAAAATGCATTGAATATGCGTAATAATACTACTGCAGAACATAGTGATGGTAAAGTGGAACCTTTTATAAATAAGTCGTTAAATCAAAGTTATACTTACGATGACACAACTTTTAATAAAGGAAATTATATCAATTCAACTCCTGGAGAACATATACAGCACTTTTCTAATAAGAGATATTATAACAATCAAACGCCTCAATCAGATCTTCTTGCTTTAATGGGTCAAGACAGTAGAAATTATGAGAATCCTCATTATATTGATTTTACTAATGTACAGAATCAAAATGTTCCATATACCCTATATGAACAGGAAGAAGGTCTTGGAGATGGAGATATTTCTATAGAGCAGACTATCCAACATAGTCTCTTTCATGAGGGTAATTGATCATTGATCCAAACTCTATTATACTGGCTAAGTAAGATGATGTTAGCACAATGTCTCAGGATTTTTTAAAAAAAGCTCAGGAACTTCAAAAGCAAATGCTCAGCATTCAGAATGATTTATCAGAAATGGTTGTTGTTGGTGAGTCTGGAGGAGGGCTTGTTAAGGTAGAGATTAGAGCTTCAGACAATAATGCTTTAAAATTTGAAGTGTCAAAAGACGTTGTAGATGATGATATTTTATTAAGTGATCTGCTTGTAGCAGCTGTGAATAATGCGATAAAAAATGCAGAAGATATTAGGCAAGAGAAAATAAGATCTGTACAGCATTTGTTTCCTGATTCATCTAATTTGTAAATAATTTCGTGACAGAAATGCAAGATTATCACTCTCCTGTAATGTTAGCCGAAGTGTTATCGTTGTTTGGTAGTTTAATAGGAGAAGATCGTATTGTTATCGATTGCACATTTGGTAGAGGTGGACACACATTGGGTCTTCTTAAGAATGGATATAAAGTGATTGCTATTGACAGAGATGAGGAGTCTATAGATTTCGGTATGAAGCAATTTGCTAGCTATATTCAAGAAAATAAACTCTATCTTGCTCATAGTAAATTTTCATCTTTGCCTGATATTTTGCATTCTCTTGGTATAGATAAAATTTACGGATTAATATTGGATTTGGGTTTATCTTCTCCTCAAATTGATTGTTCCAATCGAGGATTTTCTTATATAAGAGATGGTCCGTTAAGTATGTGTATGGGATTGAATACAATTTCTGCGCAAGATTTAGTTAACAAATTTTCACAGGATGATATTGCAAATATAATTTATCACTATGGAGAGGAGCGTTGTTCAAGAAAAATTGCAAAAATGATAGTGCTTGCTAGAAAAATTGCTCCAATTGTCAGTACATTTCAGTTAAGAGACATAATAAAAACAGTTGTAGGTGAGAGATTTTGGATAAAAACTTGCGCACGTGTTTTTCAAGCAATTCGTATATATGTTAATGATGAATTAAATGAATTGAATGTATTTTTGGAAAAAAGCTCGTCTATTCTTCAATCAGAAGGTATTTTATGCGTAATTTCTTTTCACTCTTTGGAAGATAGAATTATCAAAAGATTTTTTCAACATGGATTCTTAGATACTATGCCTAATAATAGAGAGAACAAATTTGATATTAATTTCAACAAACATCACAGAGTTTTTCCATCTGCATCAGAAATTTCTACCAATTCAAGAGCAAGATCAGCAATTTTGAGGTGGGCAGTGCATGTGTAAACGTCTTGTATTCATAAAATTATCAATAATTGACTTATTATCTTCGTTGAGATTATGGTGTAAAATTCATGTTGAATTTGTCATTTTCCCTTGATTACACCAGTGAATATTATGTAATATTCCCACATTATTTCTTTATAGTCATATGACTAGATTTGAGTATTTAATGGCGATTTTGATGATTTCTGTATCCATAGGAGTGATAATTTTTTCAGAATTTAGCTACTCTTCAACAAAATTAGAGATTTATTTGGTACAAAATGACATCAATAAATTTGCCAGAGAATTGCAAGAATTGGAGATTGATTGGGCAAGAATAACATCTCCGCATTTGTTGCAAAAATTAATAAAAACTAGAGCAATGCATCTCCTTTCGAGATATAACAATCAGTCGACGATAAATCTCAAATAAAGTATTTATCATGAAGTGGATCTCAAAATTTTCAGATAATCGTAGGCTTTTCATTTTATTTGGCTTATTCTTTCTTTGCATGATTTTCATAATTTTGTTCTTATTTAAGGTCATGCTTATGAATAATACCTTATTAGAAAATGATTATGGAAAGCAACGACCAACTATTTTGGATCGGCAGGGAGTGATTATAGCAAAAAGTGCCCTTATTCGTTCTGTATATGCAAATCCATCAAAAATACAGGATAAATCAAAAGTAATTGCAGATTTGATGAAAGTGTTTCCACAATTAAATAGAAATGAATTGAAGAAAAAATTGTACTCAACTCAAAATTTTGTTTGGATTGTAAAAAATATAACAAAGAACGAAGAGCACAACTTGTTGCGCTTGAAATTGGATTTCATAGAAGTAAGAAAAAATTATGCAAGAATTTACCCTCATGGCCGATTATTTTCGCACGTTATAGGATACGTAAATGTCGATCAAAATGGAGTAACTGGCTTAGAAAAATGGGTGAATTCTGTTAATGATTCAGTTGTCATATCAACACTTGATATTGCAATTCAGCATGTGTTACATAACGAAATTAGTTATGCGGTAAATGAATTTGGGGCAGAGTGGGGTGGAGCAATTGTAGCTGATATTGATACAGGTGAGATCTTGGGCATGGTTTCTTATCCAGATTTTGATCCTCATAAGATTAATTCTCCATTTGATAAATGTATGTTTAATCAGATGACAGCTGGAATTTACGAATTTGGTTCCATAATGAAAATTTTTAATTTAGCTCTGTGTGTTGCTCATGGAGATCCAAATAAAGAGTATGATGTATCATCGAACTTGACTATAGGATCGTTCACGATAAGAGACATAACCCCATTTAATGGTAGTTTAAATATTGTCGATGGATTTTCGAAATCATCTAATATTTGTTATGCTAAAGCCGCACTAGATATCGGAGGCGAGAAGCAAAGGAAATTTCTCGAATCTCTTAATTTGTTTGATCAGATAAATTTAGAAATAAGTGAAGTTGGCAAACCATCAAAGCCTTCTCATTGGAGTAAAAGTACTATCGTTACGGCATCTTATGGCTATGGAATTTCTCTCACTCCATTAAATGTTTTGCATGGATTAATGAAATTGTTGAATCCCAATTATGATAACCTGAAACTTGTGCGTAATGCACAATATAATTGTGAAAAGAGTCAATACCAGTACTCAAGTAATATTGCTAAATTAGTTATACATTGCCTGAATAACAATGCAAAAAAATGGCATTCTAAAGGAATTTCTGATCACCAATTTGGAGGAAAAACTGGTACTGCAAATATCATTCAAAATAAGAAATATGTTCAAAAAAAGAACATTGTCTCATTTGTGTGTATTTTCCCATCTTACAAGCCAAAATATGCTATGATTGTCATGTTTGGCGCTCCAAAACCCAGTCAATCCACTTTTGGTTTCGCGACATCAGTTTGGTTTACACTACCCGTAGCAAGAAATATTATTAATATTTTGATGAATTCTAGGTTGGCATTTGAGAAATAAATCATCAAACTTGTCAAAAGATAAAAAAACTATCAATTACTTGTGTATTATCGATTATAAATTTATATATTACAAATGCATAAAATCTCATTATCTAAAACAGTCAATTTTGAACTAGTAATATTATTTTTTGCATTTGAGAATTTCACTTATCTTCATCCAAGAACTTCGGCAAAGACTTATTTCGACTGATTGGAGTAGATTTCTGCACATTCTCAACATAATCTTTTTTCTTTTTTCCTATCAATTTCTCAAAAAATGATAACTTATCAGATGGTTTTTCAGTTTCTATGATAGCATTATCAGTAATAATTTCACTCTGGATTGTAGAATCAACCTTATCAGAGACAACTTTATCAGAAACAAAATTTTCAAATGCAAACTCTATCTCATTTTTTGATGAAGTTACAGTTGTATATTCCGCAGATGACTCCATTGCAGAGTAAATAGACTCATGATGATTTTTCGCAAAATTTTGATTTTTTTCATCAATTATTACGTTATTGTTCTCGTTTTCTATACCTGTAGCTATAAATGATATTCGAATGCTACCTTCCATATCTTTGTCGAAGACTGTGCCAAATATAACACGCGCATTTTTTGCAATTGCTGTAATATAACTCACCGCCGCATCAACTTCAAACAATTTCAAATCATTACCGCCTGTGATATTAATCAACAAACATTTAGCGCTTTTTATCGATGTCTCACTTATTAATGGGCACTGAACTGCCATTTCTGCAGCCTCAACGGCACGCCCATATCCAGAATTGTCTTCGTTTGATGCTTCTCCTGTCCCAAAAACTGCATTTCCAATCATATCATTCATTGAAGTCTTGACATCGGCAAAATCTACATTGATCAAACCTGGTTTTTGAATCAAATCCATAATGTTTCTTACAGCTGAAACAAAAAACGTGTCGGCAATCAAAAATGCCTCATTTAGACTTGTATCAGGATTGATGATGGTAAATAATTTTTGATTTGAAATTACTAAAAGAGCATCGGATTTGTTGCGAGAATTTTCAATGCCATGAGCAGCAATTCTTGCTCTTTCTGCTCCTTCAAACATAAATGGTTCTGTAACAATTGTAAACACTAACACACCTAAATTTCTCAATGCTTCAGCTATAATAGGAGTCGCTCCAGTTCCAGTTCCTCCTCCCATACCAGCAATAAGAAAAACCATATCTACACCCTTAACATGTTCCATTATTTCATTTATACTCTCGTGTGCTGATTCTGCGCCAATTTTTGGCATTCCGCCAGCTCCCAATCCTTTCGTACATTCAAGACCAAGTTGAATTTTTATATTAGCTATTGAGCGATCTTCTAAAGCCTGTGCATCAGTGTTGCAAGCGATAAAGTCATTTGCATTATCAGGAAAATGAGGAATAATATTGTTGAGTATATTTCCCCCACATCCGCCAACTCCTATTACTTTTATTTTTGGTTTTAGTTGAGTGATATTAGTCATAATTAAAAAATGTCAAGAGATAATTAAGTATCATGTATTATATACTAATCTCTTTTACTTATCCATAATAAATTTTTGTTTATAAAATAAGTTTTTTTATTATCGCGATTATTCGTATTAATTTTAAAAATTTTAAATTTTAATTAAAAATCGTCAAAAGCAAATTTCAATACATAAATTAATAATAAAAGTAATAATATAAAATAATAAATTTTACTTGTGGCATATATTTTCAAACTTACAACATATATTTCATCTCAATTGAGTCAAATCTTTTATTGTGTTTCTATCAATAATTTTAGTAACAAACATCAAAAAGCAAATCACAATTATACACACGCAAATGAGAGAAATTTCTTGAGAAATATACAACTTTAGCAAGTTTATTGAGAAAAAAGTTATTGCAGAAACAAAATACATTTTTAAAATAAACTTTAATGGAAATGTAAAATATCTTTTACGATGTAAATATATTAGAAATACAAAAGCGATTAAAGTTGCATTTATTGCAATAGCAAATGATATGCCCGTGTGGCCAAATTTTGTCATTCCAAAAAAAGATGCTAAAGTGCTAGTTATGAATGACAAAATGCTGATTTTTAGTGGTAAAGAAGTATCTTTTCGTGCAAAGCAAAATGTGTAAATAATCTTAAGCACTACAAAAAATGGCAACCCTATAGCATAGCCTTTTAAGGTATTGGATATGTTTATCAAATTCTCTGCTGTGATTTTTCCCCCCCATCCGTAAACAAATTTAGTTATAAAATCTGAGAATATATGAATGTTAATGGCGCAAATTACAGATAAAATTACTGCAATTTCAAAAATTTTGTTCTGAAATTTTTGAATTTCTTCAACACTTTCACTTGATATTTTTTTTGATAAAAATGCAAGTGAAATGGAGCCCAAACTCACGCCTATAAAGCTCAATGGCATTTGAAATATTCTGTCAGCATAACTCAAATAGGATACTCCTCCTACTTTCAGGAAAGAAGCTATGTATATTCCAACTAAAACGTCTAATTGAGATATAGATGAACTAAAAACTGAGCTCGCAAATTTCTGAAAAAATAATTTAATTGAGTTTGATGGTGTTAATTCATCACATTTGAATGAATTATGTCTTAAAATTTCCTTAAAAACCTTAAAATCACTGTATTGAAATTTCATTTTTATATCCATATACCACATGCATCCTATTACCAACAAAAATTGAGTTGTTCCAGATACCAAAGTCAATCTTGCCGCCCAATGAACGTTGAAATAGTTAAAATATCCTAAAAAGAGAAGACACAAAATATGAATTATATTCCCAAAAACCGTTGATGATGCGTAAGGCCCAAATCTCTTGAAAGAATTCAGTATACTTCCATAAAAATCAGTCATAAATGAAACTAGCAAAAACAATATAGTTATTCTGTAAAGTTCTATGAGCAGTATTTTTGATGAATCTGATATTCCAGAGAACAAAATATTGCATATATTTGGAATAAACGCTTGAAATAGTATAATAAACAATATTATTAATGCAGTTATCGATATAAAAGCTTTTCTAGCAAATTCCATTCCATTTAGTGAATTTTTTGAGTATAAGTTTGAAAATATCGGAATAAAACTGTTGCTCATCGCACCTTCTGCAAAAATCCTTCTGAAAAGAGATGGCAATCTAAGAGACAAAAATAGTAAGTCTGTTATTGCTGAGGCTCCTAATAAATTTGCTAAGATGCTTTCTCTAATAAATCCACCAATCCTACTGAGAAAAGTCCACAGAGACGTAGTAAAAAATGAATAAGCTGCGGTTTCATATTTTGTAGATTTATTTTTCATGCAACTTTCTAAAAAATATGCTGAACTGTAGCACAAAACTATATAACCCGAAAAGTATAAAATGGTCAATTAATTTGTAAATTTATGAGTTTTTTGAACTAAAATCAATCAACTTATTAATCAAAGTATGTGAAATTATGTAAACTCCAACAACTATGAAAGATGTAAAGATAGTTGATAAAATCGACCAGAAAGCTCCTTTCACCGCAAGATTTTGTATTATATTGTTTGAAATATTCAAAGAAGCATACGACATACATATTGATGAAATTCCAATAAGAGATAATCTCATTATCGACTTAAAGTTCAAAATATTGAACACTATCATCAAAATAAGCAATACAATCATCGACACCCATGATGCTATGGTCGTAGCGTAAGCAATTGCTTCGTAATCGTAATTATCTACAAACAGATAGTTCAAAGAATAGTTTATTACGATTGATACAAATGCAGAAAGTAAGACAAATTTCTGCCTCTCATAAGAGAAGCATATTCCGCTTGCGATTTTGAATATTGCTAGTGCAGGAAGTGATTTGCCCAAAATGCTCAACAGCTCTTTCATTTTATAAATTGACTCATTTGATACTGGATTAGCCGACATAACTTCAGGAATTGTTTGAAATATAGTAGTACAAATATCATGAGATAAAGAAGTGAATAGCAGTGTTATAGGTAAGCAAAACATTAGTAATTTGTTCATTATTTCAACTTTCATTGATTCCGCAATGGAATATTCTTTGCTCTCGACTAAATGCGATATTTTTGGTAGATATACTATAGTAAACGGAACGCTTGCTAACATAAGAGGGACTTTATTGATGCGATCAGCATAATAAAAGCTCGATACGGTGCCAGCTTCAAGTGAACTTGCAAAAAACATATCTATTATCGAATTTATCTGATACACACTTGCCCAAACGCATGCATATATAAAATTCTTCAAAAATTCTCTCATATTTATCGTATCAATTTTTTGCCTTCTAAGATCTAGTATATTCACATGGCGCTTTGAGCATATAATCGTGTTTATCACAAAGTGAATTATGCTAGATAAAACTATTCCGTAAGATAAGGACGTGCAAAGTGATATCGTACCGGATTTTGCGTTCATCATTACAGATATCATCAATGCATTTAGTATAAAATTTCCTAAAAATGAAAACGAAACACTTCCGTAAGAGCACATTATGCAGTTCATAACTGCTGCTAATGAAGTAAATATTATGTAAAAAAAATTCGTTCTTATCCATTGAGTGATGAGATCAAAATGCAAGTACGATTCAGTAATTCCAGAAAATAAGTATAGAAATTTGCTTGTAAAAAATTCCACTCCAAACATAAGTATTGTCAAGCATATTAAAATGACTAATATTGCATTAGCTGCGTATTTATTAGCATTCTCACTAGATTGAGTTAATTTTTTCGAAAAAGATGGCATGAATGCAAGATTTAAGCTACTCTCTGCAAAGAAATGTTTTAGAAAAAATGGCAACCTTAACGCAACAAAAAACGCATCAGATACACTACTTATGCCCAATATTGATGATAACATTATATCTCTGATAAATGTCGATATCCTAGCAAGAAGTAACATTACAACAACATTTAGAGTCTTATTTTTTTGTAGAAACTTCAATTTAAGTAAAAAATATTTCACTTAAGTGTAACTCATTTTAAGCAAAAATACACTTTATTATGTTTGCAACTAATTGTTGAAAAAAAGTCACAAACCTCTTAACATTCCATACACTATATGATGGATTAATTTTATGGCAAAAAGGAGATTATCTGGAGTTCAGCCTACAGGATCTATACACATAGGTAATTATTTGGGCGCATTAAAGAGATTTGCATCTCCATCTCATCCTCAAATAGATTCAATATTTTTTATAGCTGATCTTCATGCAATTACTTCCGGATTTATTGATGAATTAGATTATAATGTTAAGTTTTTGTTTGCTACATATTTAGCTCTTGGTTTGGATTATGAAAAATGTACTATTTTCGTTCAAAGCCATGTTCCAGAGGTTACTGAACTCTCTTGGATGCTTTCTTGTGTTACTCCATTAGGTTTTTTGAATAGAATGACTCAATATAAGTCAAAATCCGATAAAGTTGGACAATTTGCTGGTCTATATTTTTATCCTATTCTTATGGCTGCTGATATATTGCTATATGACACTGATATTGTTCCAGTAGGAGAGGATCAGGTCCAACATATAGAATTTGTTCAGGATTTGGCGAAGAAATTTAACAATATAGTTGGGACAGAGGTGATGAATATTCCTCAAATTGAGATTACAAAAGACGCTTGTAGAATAATGAGCTTGACAAATCCATCTAAAAAAATGAGCAAATCTGATGAAGATGATAATTCTAGAATAAATATAATGGATTCAAATGATTTGATAAGCAAAAAGATCAAGAGAGCAGTTACAGATTCTGATTTGATTGATAGTTTTGAAAGTATGAAGCGAGAAAATCGAGAAGCAGCCCTGAATTTGTTGTCTATAATCTCTGGAATATCAAATAAAGACCTAAATGATGTTTGCGAAGATTATCGAGGAAAGAACTTTTCTATAGTTAAAAATAACTTAGTTGATCTAATCATCAGCGAATTGGCCCCATTACGCGAAAGAATAAAAGAACAGATGGAAAGTGATGATTTAAGTAAAATGATGAAATGTGGGGCTCAAAAAGCAAAATTTATAGCTCGAGCAAAAATGAATCAATTATACGAGGTATGTAAATTTTTGAGATTAAATTGACTATGAGATTTATCAATTTATTCTGATATTATACTTAAAAAATAAAAAAATGACTTTTAAAGTGTAAATTCTTCAAATATTAATCAACTTCTGTAATTTCGTTAAAGATTTTGTCCAATACTCCGTTTATCAATTTTACTTTTGGAGATTCATCAAAAAATGATTTCGCAATTTCAAGATATTCACTTATTACGACTTGTGAGTGTACTTTTATCAGATATTTCTCATGTATTGCAGCTCTCAAAATGGATAATGAGACATTATCTAGTCTATATGCATCTCTTTCGATTTTGTCAGAGATCAAATTATCAAATCTTTGCAAATCAGATATTGATTGTACCAATTTTATAAAATACTTCTCACTCGCATCAATAAAAATACCATCAACTTCACGTCTGATAATTGAATTGAGAAAAAATTCTTTAACATCATTCATATGCTGCCCTGTCATATGAGATTGAAATATAGCCTGTACAAATGCAAGTCTAGCATACCTTTTTGTAGTATACGAGAATCTACTTTTAGATGCTTCATTATTCTGTTGAGTTTGCACTTAATATTACTTACTGTACTATAAGAGAATTGTAACATCAAAATTCAAGTGATTGATGATAATATATAAAAATTATTTGCAGATTATATGAATAGGCAGCATAAAGGTTTTTTAGCATATCAGTATTGCTTAACATCAATTCTTCCATCATAATGAGTCAGTTTATAAAAATCTTGTTTTGATTATGAATGTTTCTAATATTTTTGCGCAGTTTTTGTGTGCTATTTTGATTTTTCCTGTATGCTCTGCATCAAATGCTGATACTAAAGATGTTATTGCATCTGATGAAAGTGGATTTGAGATAACAAACGGTGAGATCGATTCGATTTTGAGATCTAATGGAGTTGATCCTGAAAGTTCAGCCGGACAAAGTATGAAAACTAAAGTGTTAATACGTTGGTATTGGATGTATTGTGCTAAGAAATATGCCGCAAAAGCTGGCCTTAACAAGAAAGCTGATTATAAGAAGCAGCTTGCTTCAGTAGAAGCTGAGCTTGCTTTTAGATCTGTTCTTGCTGAACTTGCAGAAAAACAGACTACTGAGAAGGCAATTCGAGAAGAGACACAAAATATTTTGAACAAAAACTCAGGAGGAAAAAGAAATCCTGATGCAAGAATAGTGTCTTTTATCATGATTTTGATAGAAAGTGATGATAAGAATGTTTCAGAGAAAGAGTTGGAAAAAATTTATAACACATTGGTTCAAATAAAAAAGAGTAATAAGAATAAATTTTCTATATCAAATGTAAATAAAGCCATTCAATCCTTTCCAAATGCAAGGTCTGTTCCAGTTAATCAGTTTTCTCCAAATAGAGCTCCTTCACCAGATGAGTCATCAAAAATGTCTTTGAAGAATTTGCAGAAAGCATTCTTGGTGAAGAAAGGTGAATCTTTCGATCCGATCGTTAACCTTGATTCTGATTGTGTATATATGATGAAATTCATCAATAATGATACCAAAGCTGTGCTTGTTGTCCTTGAAGAAAGAAACATTAATGCTCAAGAAGCCGAAATTATTGCAAAGGATACTGTGTATGCTACTGAAATAAGTAATTGGTATAAGAAAGTTGCAGCTGAATATCCAGCAAGCAAAGTAATAAAAGATTCAAAGGTATTAGAGAAAATACAGCAACAAATAAACCAAGAGATAAAGGATTTGTAATTTAAATTTATTCGATTTGCTTGTGATTTTATATAAGTATATTAGAATAGATCAACAATCATTCTTGTTAAACAATGAATTTCTCTGAAATTGCTGCTAAAATTCACTCTTATTCTTCATTTACTCAAGGTGCTTGCGATATTCAAGAAATTGGAAGAGTGATTGGCATTGCAGATGGAATTGCAAAGGTATTCGGTTTGTTTAACGCATTTATGAACGAAGTTGTTGTTTTTGATAGTGGTGTAAAAGGAATCGTTATGTCTTTGGAACCAGATCTCGTTTATGTTGCTGTTATAGGTGATTTTTCTTCAATTGCTGAAAATGATGTCGTTAAGCGTACATGCAATCTTCCTTGTGGTCCATATGGGAAAGGAGTATTAGGAAGAATATTTAACGCATTTGGAAGTCCTATAGATATGAGCGGCGATTGTCAAAATGTAGAAATGAGAAAAGTTGAGATTGATGCTCCTGGAATTATGATGAGAAAAGCTGTATCGGAACCTATGTATACTGGAGTGCTTGCAATAGATTCTTGTCTGGCAATAGGAATGGGTCAAAGAGAGCTTATCATCGGTGATCGACAATCTGGAAAAACTACTTTAGCAATCAATATGATTCTAAATCAGGCAAATAATACATTGAAAAAAGTTTATTGCATATATGTTTCTATAGGTCAGAGGCTCTCAGAGATCGCATCGATTGCAAAAAAATTCAGAGATCTTGGAGTGATGGATTATTCTGTTATTGTAGCAGCATCTGCATCTGATACTGCAATAGAACAATTTATGGCGCCATATTTAGCATGCACAATTGCAGAATATTTTAGAGATAATGGAATGCATGCTCTTATTGTATACGATGATTTAAGTAAACATGCAGTTGCTTATAGAGAGATCTCTCTTTTATTGCAGCGCCCCCCAGGTCGAGAAGCTTATCCAGGAGACGTATTTTATATTCATTCTAGATTGCTTGAGAGGGCAGGGAAAATGAGTGATAATATGAGAGGTGGCTCAATGACGGCAATTCCTATTATTGAAACAAAGATGGGAGATGTATCGGGATATATTGCAACTAATGTAATTTCTATAACGGATGGACAGATATTCTTGGATAAAAAGAAATTTAATAGCGGAATCATGCCTCCGATAAATTTGCCACTGTCTGTCAGTCGTATAGGAGCAAACGCTCAAGAAAGGATTATTAAAAAATTATCAGCTGGAGTGAAATTTATAATAGCTCAGTATGAAGAATTAAAAGAATTTACAAAGTTTTCAACGTCAAAAGATGCTGATACTCAGAGAGTTCTTGACAATGGAGCGATTTTGGAAAAAATACTTCAACAAGATAAGCCTATGAATTTCATTAAAACTGTTATAATTTTGTTCGCATTTAAAAATGGTCACTTTTTCACTTTAACTGAAAGATTGCGCGAAAAATCTTCAACTCCTTCAAAAATTCTGTCTATTGATAATATAGATTACATGAGTTTTATTGATTATATTCTTTCAAAAGATGATGATATATTTGAAAAAATTCATTCTAGAGAGTTTGAAAAAACAGATGAAGAAATTTTGTCGATTATAATTCAAAATGCAATAGAAGAGTGGGTAAGTAATTCATGAATATGTTAATATGTTTTTTTGTGCAATAATATTGCAAAACGATACCATTATAAATGTTGAAAAATTTTGTCGATTTTGAATACAAATCTCCAGATTGTAGAGTATGTTTATTTTATGGGTCAAACGAGGATATGATGCTTTATGCACAGCAAGCAATTTCTTTGCATAATAGCAATGTATTTTCTTATTTTGAGGATGAATTTGCAATTTCTTGTGATGATATATGTGAGAAAGAAATATTTATAGATAAAAAAATCATTCTAATTAAAGATATTACTGAGAATTTTCTTGCTTTATATAAAAAATTGGCTCCTCATACATTGAATAACATAACATTCATTTTATTTTCGACAAAATTACGTGTAAAATCGCAACTAGTGAACGAAATTAGTAAGAATTTCACAGCAATTAAGTGTTACGATTTGTTTCCTTCAGATTTATTAAAATTGATTAAGAAAGAGTGCAAAAATGCTAATATTTTATTAAGTGATAACTACCTTAACATTTTGAAAAACAAGATTAATGTAAGTAATATACATCAAATGTTAAAAAAAATTAATTTAATCGATAATCTTTCTCTATCTGATTTGGACATAATCTTACGATTAAACGAAAGCAAATATATGAATTATTTGTACGATATTTCAAACGGCTCGACAAAAATGCTTTATAAGATATCCGATATAAGCATGTTGCGCGTTTTGCAATCTCATTTTTTGATGCTATATCACGGAAGTTTGATGAACGAAGCACAAATATCAAGTGAGTCTATTGTTAGAGAACTTAACATTTTTTTCAAAAACGAAGATATTTTTCTCCGTCAGATTAAGGATTCTTCATCTAATTTTTGGAAAATAGCAATTGAAGAGCTGATTCAAGCTGAAATCGATCTGAAAAAATCGAGCAAAATTTTTGAATATAGGTTATACAAAATGGTGCGGAATCTCCAAAGATGATAAACTCTCGAGCATTTTTTTTTGATATATTTGGTCTGAATAATGAGCAAATATCTGCAGTTGAATCTCCTTTGCAATCAACAATATTAGTATTTGCTGGCCCTGGAACAGGAAAAACCCGCATACTGTCTTGTAGATACATTTACATTTTGTTAAATCACGAATTAAATTCTGATTGTCCAATTATGGCTCTAAGTTTTACTAATAAAGCAGCAAATGAAATTCGAGAGCGTATTCACATATATGCTGATAAAATTGAAAGTAAATATCCTATTAAAAATGCTATTCAGAATCAGTGGATAGGAACATTTCATAGTATTTGTTTAAAAATTCTCAGACAAAATTTGTCTCTCACTGAGTACTTTAATGGAATGCAAGTAATAGATATGCAAAGTCAATCAAAAGTGATTGAAAATTTACTTGAATTAAAAGATAAGAATAAAAAATTAAAAAATATTGCTACAAATTTCATTAATCAATTTAAAGAATCAGTTGACTATTTTGAATATTTTGAATCATTACTAACATCAAAACTATCAAATACAAGTCAGATATCTGAGTTAGATAGCAAATTTTGGACGCGTTATATGCAAAATCATTCGGAATATAAATCTTTGTTTGAAAATATTCATCCAAGTATCTTGATAAATAAATATCAGCAACATTTATCACATCATGGGATGATCGATTTTTCTGATCTTATTTCCAAAACTGTTGAGTTATTTTGTCTAAATCCTGATATCTTGGAAAAGTATAGAGAATACTTTAAAGCCATACTTGTAGATGAGTATCAAGACACAAACCATATGCAAAGAAAATTAATTAAATTATTAAATCATTCGAAATGCAACCTATTTTGTGTAGGAGATGACGATCAATCAATCTATTCTTGGAGAGGTGCAGGCGATAGTATGCTAAATTTTACTCATGATTTTGAAAATGCAAATATATTAAAATTATCGCAAAATTATAGATCAACAGTGGAGATTATACACACCGCGCAATCTCTCATACGACATAATGTCAACAGAGTGGATAAGAATTTATCCTCTAGTCACAATATTCATGGAAATTCTATAACTATCACTCAGTACGATGATTATTTGAATGAAGCAAAGATTATATCCAGACAAATTTCCATGATTTGTGCAGAAAATTCTACAAAATCTATTGCAATATTAGTTAGAAATAATGCTCAAATAATTCCATTTGAAGATGAGTTTACTGTGCAAAAAATTCCATACAAAATTGTTGGAGAATCTAAATTTTATGATTACAAGGAAATAAAATATATTGTTTATTATATCCAATCTGCGATGAATATTATGGATGATATTTCTTTTGAAAAGATTTTGAATTTTCCTAAAAGAGGCCTTGGAGAGGTGTTTTTATCAAAGCTAAAAGGAATGGCAAAAAGTTCTTTACAAGAGAGTTGTGTCTCTCTTTGTAATAAGTCAAATAGTGAGTTTTCTGAAAAGACTATATCATCTGTCAGTAAATTAATTACTGTTTTATCAACATTCAAAAGAGAAATGGACTCAAATAATGATCATGTATTTGACATAAAACAATTCAATTTGTTTGATGAAAAAATTCTAAATCAGCTAAAAATATTAACTAAAAATTCTATCGCTAAAGCTATTTTGCATCTATTGCTGAATAGCGGCATATATGAAGATTGTATTGCATTAGACTCTATTGATGCACGATCATCTTATTCAAGATTGGATCTATTAAAAAGATTGATTGAAATGGCAAACAATTTTGCAAATATTCATGATTTTTTAGATGCAATTTCTTTGCATGTGGACAATTCTGGTCATAATGAATTGCAAAATATATTTATAATGACAATGCATGGAGCTAAAGGTTTGGAATTTGATGATGTTTTTTTGCCAGGATGGGAGATGGGTATTTTACCAAATGGCCGAGCTCTTGATGAAAAAAATGGAATTGAGGAAGAACGTCGCTTGGCGTATGTTGCGATCACTAGAGCAAAAAAAAATGTTAATATATCTTACTCCGCATCAAGAAGAGTTGATGGGTTATGGAAAATTGCAGTTCCTTCATCGTTCATAATAGAATTAGACAAAAGATACGTAACAAGCTCACTTGATCGTTTTGAAAAATTTCATAAGCTTCGCAAAGTCTCTCATCAACATTCAATCTGTTCGGAATACAAAATCGGCACGGTTGTCGAGCATGCTCAATTTGGAACAGGCCTTATAATATCAATCGATCGCGAAATTTTATCAATCAGATTTGAAAGTGGAGTAAAACATATTTTAAAGAGTTTTGTTAAGAAAAAATGCTGAATTTTGATTTTATTTGAATTACAATCTTTCATAAAATTGATTTGACAAATGCAAAGGAAAGTCAGAATTTTTTTGAATTTAGATGAAATTGAAATTGGATGTCAAATATCTATCAACAATAAAAATGAGCACTACATAAAAAATGTCATGCGTTTGAAAAAAAATGATCGAATATTTATCTTCAACAAAAAAGCAGAGTGGGTTGCTGAAATATTTAATCTTTCTCCATGCATAATTATTCCAGAACGATTAGTGAGAATGCTTGAAGTAGAAAATCGAGAAATTATAGCAATAATATGCCCAATAAAGAGTAAAAGAATGCAAATACTAATAGAAAAAATCATAGAAATTGGAATAAATGGAATGATTTTTGCAAGAAGTAAAAATACAGTTATAAATGAAATCAATACAAAAAAATTCGATAGCTGGATAAACGAAGCTACAGAACAAAGTGAACAAATTCGGCACGCTGAAATTATTTATTTACCTGAATTAAATTTGAATTTAAATCAATTGGCTAATTTAACTACTACTATTAATGCTATTTCACACGAATTAATTATTGTATTCGATAAAAGAGGTCATGATATTTTTTCAAAAGAAATTGCAACAAAAATTGAAAGCATTTCGAGAATTTATTTTATAATAGGGCCAGAAGGAGGTTTCTCAATATCAGAGATCGAATATTTTAAATCTCGTTCAAATATTAT
This sequence comes from Candidatus Gromoviella agglomerans, assembly GCF_021065005.1. Classification (GTDB taxonomy): domain Bacteria; phylum Pseudomonadota; class Alphaproteobacteria; order CAJXXZ01; genus Gromoviella; species Gromoviella agglomerans. Next base: position 91,804 of record NZ_CP069247.1, on the reverse strand, counting down.
AATATGCAAATTGTGCGAAACAAACCTTCGTGCTGAAACTGCTGCTACAGTTGCTGCTTATACACTCAGGAATTATCATCTGAGTTAAGATAAATTCTCACCTCCAAGGATATGAATATGCATATATGGAATTTCTTGATTACCATTTGATCCTACATTTGATACGATTCTGTAGCCATCTGATAATTTCAATAAATCAGTCACTTTGTGCACATCTTTCCAAAATAGCAATATATCCTCATCGGTGGCGTTTTGTAAAAAATCGTCAATTGATAAAAAAAATTTTTTTGGAATTACTAGCACATGAACTTTCGCTTTTGGTGAAATATCGTAAAAAGCTAGACTAGTATTACTTTCATAAACTTTATTGCAAGGTATATTCCCTCTAATGATTTTACTAAAAATATCATTTCTTTCTACCATAAATAAAAAAATTTAATTGATATTTTATTATATGCACAAATATCAAATTATGGTATAAGTGTCGTGTATTTAAGAAAAGCTTTACATGAGTGATGGTATAATGCTCCATGGAACCACTATTTTGTGTATTAGAGATGGAAAGAGTGTAATTATGATTGGAGATGGACAGGTTTCTTTGGGAAATACTGTCATGAAATCTACTGCAAAAAAATTGCGACGAATAGGCAATAATAAGCAGATCGTATCCGGATTTGCTGGAAGCACAGCAGATGCGCTGACTCTATTTGATAGGTTAGATGGAAAGTTGAATCAATATTCTGATGATTTGCAAAGAGCTTGCTTTGAACTAGCAAAAGATTGGCGATCAGATAAATTTTTACGCAAATTAGAAGCAATGATGATTGTGGCTGATTCAAAATATACTTTCTTATTGACAGGAAATGGGGATGTCTTAGACCCAGAATCAAATGTTGTTGCAATAGGATCTGGAGGAACTTATGCCTTGTCTTGCGCGTTAGGATTAATGAGAGCTCGTGAAAATGAGTCTTGCAGTATGAGTATTAAGGATATTGCACTATCTTCTATGACCATTGCATCTGAAATATGTGTATTTACTAACTCAAATTTTCTTATAGAAGAAGTAATCGGAGAATGATTGTTGTAATTTTGTATTGACGCTAGGACTTTTTTTGTGAATACTGATGGTGAATTTGAGATTTTTTATTACGTGAAGCCTCTTGCTCCGAATGTGATTCTTAATATCAATCTAGATGAGACGTGTAAAAGTAGTGGTTTTGCACAATCTTTTGTAAATATTCACTCTTATAATGATGAAGATGAGTTTGTGGAACGTGATTTTTACACAAATTCTAAATCTCATTCTGGAAGATTTGATAGTTTTAGTACTTTAAATGCACGTGATATTGTGCATAATTTAGATAAACACATTGTTGGCCAAGATGAAGCAAAAAAAGTCATGGCTATTGCTTTTAAGAATAGAGAAAGACGTCTCAAAACAAATTCAGATATAAGAGATGAAATTTCTCCGAGTAACGTTCTTATGATTGGACCAACAGGAGTAGGAAAAACAGAAATTGGAAAGAGATTAGCAAATTTAGCAAATGCTCCTTTCATTAAGGTTGATGCTACGAAATTTACAGAAGTTGGATACGTGGGGAAGGATGTTGAACAGATAATTAAGGATTTGATCGATATTTCTGTGACAAATGAGAAAGAATATCAAAAGAAATTTGTTGCTTCTCGCGTGATTGATATCGTTAATGAGCAAATTGTTTCTATTTTAGTCTCTAGCTCGGCGTCTGATATCACAAGAGATAGATTTTTACAGAAAATTAAAAATGAGGAGATGGAAGAAACAGAAATAGAGATAGATGTACCTGATAATAAAAATCAAAATTCTATGGACTTTTCTACTAATCCTATTAACATGATTAGTATTAATGATTTGTTAAATAAAACCTTTAGTTCCGGAACAAAAAAAAAGAAGGTGACTATTTCTCAAGCAAAGAAAATATTGTTTGCAAGTGAAATGGAGAAATATTTAGATAATGCTGATATGAAAGAAATGGCTTTGAAAAATGTTGAAGAACGAGGAATTGTCTTCATCGATGAGATTGATAAAATTTGCTCTACAAACGAAAATGCAAAGACTGATATTAGCAGAGAAGGGGTACAAAGAGATCTTTTGCCTCTGTTGAGTGGAACAACAGTATATACTAAATATGGCGCTGTATCTACAAATCACATACTTTTCATTGCATCAGGTGCATTTCATTCAGCAAAAGTATCAGATTTGTTGCCAGAATTGCAAGGCAGACTGCACGTAAGAGTTAATGTCAATCCATTGTCAAAGAAAGATTTTATTAGCATTCTTACAAAAACTGAATACAATCTAATATCGCAATACAAATCTCTTTTGAGAACTGATGATGTTGAGCTTGAGTTTACTGATGCTGCCATTGAAACTATTGCTGAATGTGCATTTCATATGAATGAGATTATTGAAAATATAGGTGCACGGAGGCTGAAAAATGTTATGGAACAAGTTTTGCAAGATATCAGTTTTGAGGCCCCTTATGAATCAAAAAGGCATATAATGATCGATGATACGTATGTGAAGATTAGAATGGAAAAACAAATGAAAAATAATACAAATTTTCAGCATTATATTCTCTAATTTGCACTTTATTGATTACGTTAACGAGTAACTCTGCTATAGATTACCGTCGAGATTTGCGCGGCGAATTGCAACTCACAACATCTGCATGAACAAATGATACTTACCACCTACTCGCGAATTGCAACTCACAACATCTGCATGAGCAGTGAATTATGCTTTGTAGAGACACCAATTTAACGCATTCATATATTCTGAATTCAATCAATACAACATCGAAGATGGGTCCGATAGCCCAATTTTGAAAAAACGAACCCAATGCGCAGCATCTTTTCCATCCAATATCCTATGGTCGCATGTAATCGTTACTTGAACAACATTACATATAACAATCTGGTTGTTTACCACAATTGGTTTCTTTTTACTAGCTCCGACAGCAAGTATCGCCGTCCCACTTAAAGTAGCAGCAAACATATCGATCTCAGATATACCAATATTCGAAATTGCAAATATGTAATTCTCATGCAACTTCTTTTCTCTAGATTCAGCAATAACTTCTTTCAATTGCAATGAAATCTCAGTAACGCTTTTATTAACAACATTCTTAATATTTCTTACTACAACTCCATCATCAATTGAAATTGCAACTCCAATATCAATTGTATTATGAATTATTATATCTTCATCATTCCAACTAGAATTGAATTTAGGACACTGAAAACTTGCAAATGCACATGCTTTCACAATCAAATCATTCAAAGTAACTTTCACACCAGTGATTTCTCTAGCCTTTTTCACAAACTCTATAGCATTATCAATTACGCAATCAGTTTGTACAAAAAACGTAGGAATTGTTTGCACAGAATGAACCAAATTCTTTGCTATCGCTTTACGAATATGAGATGCAGGCTGACGAATTGCAGATTCATTAATTTTTTGATAAGAAGTAATTCTAAAGTCATTAGTAAGAACTTTTTTACCATTTTCGCCTTTCAAGTCTTTATTCACTATCTGAGTTTTTGTTGACTCATCAACATTTTCAATATTACATGTGGAATTATTATTGACATGAGCATTTTCAATATGTTTCATCAAATCTTTCTGAATAATTCTTCCGTCTTGTCCCGAACCCAACACACTTAAAGCCTCATCTCGTGAAATATCATGCTGCATCGCCGTCATAACCGCTCTAGGAGAGATTTTTTTTATATTTTGATTCAAAACTCTATCAGATTGCTCATTAAATTCCTGCATCTTCAGCAAAGAATCTTGAGGTTTATAAGCTTGATTTATTTCAGTATACTTATCTACATTTTTTTTCTCTTCCTTCAGCATTTTTTTATTTTGCGACTTGCCTTTAGCAATTTCTTCGAGATCTTCATTATTATTAGCAAGTACTGCTACAACTTCATTAACATTGACAACAGCATCTTTTTCATGAAGAATACAAGCTAAAATTCCTTCATCTGCAGAAGTGACTTCCATAATCGCTTTATCTGTTTCAACCTCAAATAGCAAATCCCCAGAAATTATCTTATCACCAACCTTTTTATGCCATTCAATAATCTTTCCGCTTTCCATCGTTGGAGATAAAGCAGGCAATGTAATATCTACAGCCATAGAGTAAAAACTCACTTTCGGAATAAATGTAATACTTTTAGTATTTATTGTAAAGAAGTTTTAGAAAAATTCATTTGATCTCACTTGAGATTTATTGTTATTTATCTTAGTTTATGTGTATAATTTGTCAAATTATTATTGTTTTTTTATGTTTATTGCAAATAGAGCATTTTTATTAATTTTTTCTCTATTTATATCGTTCTTCTTGAATGGATGTGAAAAAAAATCAGAAAATAGCAATAATGCAACTGATGCCAGCGTATCAAAATTAAAAATTTTAGTTCTTCCAGATAATCCACCATTTTTGTACATAGATGTGAATGGGAAAATAAAAGGATTTGAAAAGAAAATCATCGATTTAATAGAAGAGTTTATGAATGTGGATATTGAAATTATTCCAGTAAGTGATTTTTCTTCTCTCATTGCTGGCATAATATCAAAAACCGGAGACATGGCAATGTCTGCTATCTCAATAACAGAAGAACGGAAAAAAAGTATCATTTTTTCAGTTCCATACCATAAATCATCAATAGGGCTGATTTATAGAAAATCCTCTAACCAAAAAAGATTGGGAGTCCAAGCTGGAACTTATATGGCAATCTTTGCAGAAAAACTAAAAAATAAAGATGCAAAATGCAAAGTGTTTTTGTATAACGATATACTATCCTTATTTGCAGCTCTATCTTCAAATGCGGTAGATGCTATATATTTGGATTACGAGGTTGCATTTTCGTATATCTCCAAATTAAATGATGAAATTCGAACAAAATATGGATTAGTTATGATTGATGGAAGCAATGACCCTGAAACTGAAATGCATTACGCAATAATATTTAATAAGGAAAATCAAGATTTATGTGAAAAAATAAATTCATTGATTAAATTGCAAAAAGATAAAATAGAAGAAAATATGAAAAAATATCTATCATCAATAGATTTGAGTGAACTTTACTCAAATGAAGATATTTCCTCAATGAAAAATGAAGCAAAAAGCAAGGGATTTTTGATAAATTATGATAACATCGAAAGTAATTAATAGTTAATATTTAAATAATTATTTTGTTTAAATATTATCTTACAACAATAGATTTTTATTGTTAATTAATGTATCTTGATAATACAACCAATTGATGGTAGTATTGTTCTTGAATTTGATATAAAGGCAAATGTTTTTGCATTTTGAAAGGGTATACAATTCAATTCCTTTTATACTTTCTGGCATTCCAGTGACTTTACTTTATTCTGGACTTTCTTTTTGCTTTGGGCTGATTTTAGGAATATTTTTGTGCTTTATCAGATTATTTGACATTGCATTTTTGAACAAGATTGTATCATTTTATGTGTCAATTTTCAGAGGAACTCCGCTCGTACTTCAATTAGGCATAATATTCTTTGGAATAAGGCCAGTTTTACCATTTGAGATGAGTATATTTCAATCTGGAATATTGTGTTTTTCACTTAATTCTTCCGCATACATAAGTGAAATTTTACATGGAGGATTCTTGTCTATACCTTTAAGTCAATTTGAAGCTTGCAAAGCACTAAATATTGGAAAATTTTTGATGTTTCGAGACATTCTTTTACCTCAAGCATTAAAAATTTGCATTCTTTCGCTAATGAATGAGGTGGTAGATTTAGTAAAAGAATCGGCTATTATATCTACAATTTCTGAGATGGACGTGATGAAAAGGGCTTACATTGTTGCATCTGAAAATTATCTGTATTTTGAACCTCTAATTATCGCAGGTTGCATCTATTACTGTTTGGTTATATCATTGTCGAATATCATAAAAAGAGTGGTAAAATGTTACGCATAGAAGGATTATCTTATTCTATTAATGGGACCAGAATATTACACGGAATCACAGAAGTTGCTTCTTTATCTGATTCTCCTATAGTGATATTAGGCCCTTCTGGATCTGGTAAGTCAACTTTCTTAAAATGCGTTAGTTATTTGCAAAAGCCAACTGAGGGAAAAATTTTTTTGGACAACATTGAACTAAATGATCAATATATTCGTAATATTAGACACAAAATAGGATTTGTATTTCAGGATTTTGGACTTTTTCCTCATATGAATGTTATGGAAAATGTATGTTATACTCCACAAAAGGTATATAAACAAAATTGTTATTCAAAAGCTAAAGAATTGCTTGCAAAAATGTCTATTGAGCATAGATCAAATTCTTTTCCTGATTCACTGTCCGGTGGAGAGAAACAAAAAGTTGCAATCATTCGTTCTATGATTTTAAATCCTACAATTTTGTTTTTTGATGAACCTACTTCAGCTTTAGATGAAAAATCAACGGAATCTCTAATAGACATTATAAAAATGATGGATAATGTTTTGGTGATTATAGTGACTCACGACAAATCTTTTGCAAAATCGGTAGCAAAAAAAGTATGGGAATTTCGTGATGGGAATATAGATAGTCAGTATATTAATCATCTTAATGATTATCAAGTCTTCAATAATGATTCGTTAAAAAAGAAAAAACAAATGAATGAATCAAACAAATTGATAAAATCTCCTGAGTATAAAGCTTTTTCTGATACAATTTGTAGACCTTTAATAGAAATTATTAAAAATGTCATTATTTCTTTTATTTTTTTATCTACAGGTTTTGAAAGAAATTTGATTATAATTGTATTGTTTTTTATATTAGCTCAATTTAGCATGATTATTATGGAGAATAAAATATCATTATTATCCAAAGCCAATAAATTTGTAGATGTTTTTATCAAATTGAGACATTTTTTCAAAAATTCTAAAGGAGCATTAAATGCAAATGATTAAAGAGTATATATTGAAGTACAAACTTCATTTGTCTTCATTTCTAGCATTTTTTCTCTCTTCATGCTTAATGTTTTATACATACGATGGACCAGTAAACGTTCATGAAGATTTATTCGCAGAGAATGCTGCAATATCAAATTCACAAACATGTTTGGATCTAATTTCGTTGCGAAAAGAAGAGTCTATTTCTTCTATAAATGAACCAAAATATAAAAAACCTATCATCTCAAAAAAAATTCTGTCCAAAAGCGAAAATTCTACTCATAAATATAAAATATCATCTTTCACTGCATCAATTAAAGGACTAGAGAATGAATTGGCAAAATTTTTCAAACAAAATATTGCATTACCACAGTGGTTAATTTCAAATTTGGCTTCATCAAAAGATTATTCAATAGCGAATTGCCATTGTTGCAATAAATTCGTAATATTTATTAATGGAGCTGATTACTCAGTTCACGTAAAATCATCAAATGGCAGTAAATATCCTTACATTTTTGAAAAAAGGAAATTGGCTAGGAATTTTTACTTAAGATCCATTGAAGTAAACGGAAATTTCATACAAAGTTGCAGAAAAATAGGATTGTCTCATGGAGAATCTATTAATTTAGTTAGAGTTTTGAGAGGTTTATTCAACATAAAATCTATTGATGGGAGTAAAATAACAGGGAAATTAGCACTATATTGCACTTCATATGCAGATGGAGATATTAAATTTGAAAATAAATCATTCCCATTTTTGGTCCAATTCACATCAAATGAAAAAGTTATTTCACTCTACTCATATAACAATAGTATGAGCAAGTGCACATTTTATGACAAATACGGAAAATGCATAGTCTTTGAAGGATTGGTTGCGCCTATGAAAAATTTTAGAATAAATTCACTGTTCGGATACAGAATTCACCCAGTATATGGAGTCAGAAAATTTCACGCAGGAATAGATTTGCAGTCATCAACTGGATCTGAAATTTTATCGATGGGATACGGAACAGTAGTAAAAAAGGGGTTTATTGGAGGATTTGGCAATTGCGTATTCATCAAAGATCACAGATCTGGAAAGGTATTTAGATACGCACATCTGCAATCTTTTGCCAATAACATATTTGAAGGAGGAGTTGTGGATATGAATCAGCCAATAGGGATTATGGGTAAAACTGGAACAGCAAGTGGACCACATTTGCACCTCGAAATTCGCAATGGACAGATAGCTGAAAATCCTTTATCAATATTAAACGAGCTATCTCAAGCTTTAAAAGGGACAAGCTTTCGGGATTTTAAGCTTATGTTGAGTGAATTGAGGATTTACAATGATAATTGTAGATAATTTTATATTTCTTTGATATAATCGTGTTTTGTTTTCTTGAAATATGATAACTTGGGTAATTTGGGCTTGTTCATCAATATTTTATAGTACTCAGCTAATTTTAAGAATTTTGCCAAACATACTCTTAGATGATTTGTGCTCGAATTTTTCTTTGAGTGCTCACGAAATCGGGTTATTGGCATCTTCTTATTATGTAGCTTACGCCATAACTCAATTACCTGTCGGAATTTTAACAGACAGATTTCAGATTACATCTATATTGTTATATTCAATATCTACATGCATTGTTGGAAGTCTTGTATTCTTACACTCTCAAAACTTATTTTGTGCCTATATTGGTCGTTTTTTGAGCGGATTTGGAGCTGGATTTGCTTTAATATCATCTGTAAAATCTGCACTAAATTTAAATATCAAACAAAAATACATATCCTTAATTGTAGGTTCAATCTTTGGAGTAGCTATGTTATTCCTTTCAATTATATTAAGAGTAGGTGCAAGATATATTCAAATATTAGGATGGAAAACTGTTGTGCTATATGTAATATATTTATTATCTACAATATTAATTGTAATATTTTTTATTAAATTTTTCCAAAAATCAGATAAGTTAAGAAATAAATCAATATCATTTCTTGATCTGAAGTGCAAGTTTTTTCAGCTATTTGAAAATAAAATTTTGTACATGTTTGTAGCTTTCGGATTCATGACATACGCTCCAATATCCTGCTTCGGAGATTTATGGGGAGTCAAATTTATACATTCTGTATTAGGATTTGATCATTCGGAATCAGTTTTACTTTGCATGATGTTTTACATTGGAATTGCAGTTGGATCAATTTTGCTCCCATATTTATCAAATTTTGCAGAAAAAATATCAATCATGATCTTGAGTCAAATAATATTATTTTTATTATTCTTATGCTTAATATTAATTTTCAATGAATCAACAGGAAAATTGATTACACAATTAACTTTATTTTTAATCGGAATTTGCGTATCATCCACCATTATTCCATATAGCATCTTATCACAAATATATGTAAGTACATCATCAGGAATTGTAAGCTCTGTCTACAATTTGAGTTGTATTATGAGCGGAGTTGCGCTTCAACCAACGATAGGATTTTTGATCAATAATTTTACTCAAAACTATGAATTTTGCCTCGCAATTAGACTGAGCTTCATAGTGTTTTGCATTTTATCAAGCTCATCTGTTATATTATCAATATTTATTAAAAAGCAACTAAAATCAATACTAAAGTGTTATAATTAAAGATGTATTTTGATATTCATCATGAAAAAATTTTTAAATAAACATAAAAAAGAAGGTATAAGTTCTTTAATATCTGGATCTCTTGTCGCTCTTTACTTTTTGTACTCAGATAATACTGAAAAAGTCAAAGATTTTGGCATTTTACAAAATGAAATATCAGTATTCTTTGCTCCACAAGACAAATGCACTCAATCAATCATAAAAGAAATAGCAAATGCCAGATTCAGCATAAAAATTCAAGCATATTCATTTACAGCAGAAGCAATATGGAGGGCAATCGTTGAAAGAAAAGAAGCAGGAATTGACGTTGAAATAATTCTAGATCATGGGCAAGAAACGGCTCATCACTCCTTATATAAAACAGTAATCGAATACAAAAAAATTCCATTGTATATTGATACACCTGGAAGTAGCAAAAAGCAATTAGCTCATAACAAGGTAATAATAATTGATGATAAAATCGTCATCACTGGTAGTTTCAATTTTTCAAAAAATGCAGAAAATAATGCGGAAAATTTGCTAATAATAAGAGATGAAAAAATTGCAAAGTTATATAAAGATAATTGGGAGTACAGAAAATCCCTATCGAAAAATGCAAACCAAGATAGTTAAAATTTCCGAAAATCATATAAATCGCCTATCACTCATTTTGCATAAATTCAAATCGCAGCATAATGTAAGAAAAATAGCTTTAAAAAATTAGATAATTATCCATACCACAAAATATACAGAGATAATTTCATAAAATATCAATCAAATAAGTCATAAATCAAATATATAAATACATCATCAGCATTTACTTCAAAATCGAGTATATCTCATGTAAAATATCATGCATTTTCCAATTCATTTTTGCTGAGCAGATAAATATCTTCGGAATCTTTATATCAAAAATACATTCTTTTTCTCTATCATCAAGAAGTGAATCATAATCACTATTTTCAGTATCATCATATATATCAAATTCCTGATCTATATCCCAATCATTTAGTACAATTTTCTGTTGTTGAGGAGACTCATCAAGAGAACTTATGATATCTTGTATAATTGATAAATACTTTTGTTCAAATAACTCTATTTCTTTCATTTTATTTTTTAAATTTTCATCATCAATCAAATCTGATTTATTTAAAACTATAATTTCTAGTTTATTAGCTAAATTTTTATTATATTGCAGTAACTCATTTTTAATAATTTTATAATTATTAGATATATCTTCGGATATATTTATCACATGCAATAAAATCGAACACCTCTGAATATGACGCAAGAACTCAATTCCAAGACCTTTCCCTAAGTGAGCATGCTCAATCATGCCAGGTATATCAGCAAAAACAATATCCTTTTCATATATTTTGGCAACTCCCAAATTAGGAGTAATCGTGGTAAAAGGATAATCCGCAATTTTAGGCCTTGCTTCTGATATAATCGACAATATCGTTGATTTTCCTGCATTTGGCATGCCGATAATTCCAACATTTGCTATGAGTTTTAATTGCAAAATTAATGATAATTCTTCACCAGAAACTCCTTTTCCAAATTCTCTTGGAGCACGATTAGTTGAACTTTTAAAACGCACATTGCCTTGACCACCTTTACCTCCTGAAGCTAATTTATGCATCTGACCATGATATATCATGTCACAAATAAGAGAATTCGTCTGAGCATCGTATATTTCTGTACCTATTGGAATTTTTATGTAGATATCCGCCCCAGATTTACCAGTTTTATTTCGACCCAAACCGTTCTCTCCATCTTCAGCTGTAATATGCTGCTTGTGATGGTATTCTATAAGAGAATTTACATCCTTTACTCCAATCGCATATACACTGCCTCCATCACCTCCGTCACCGCCATCGGGCCCTCCGAATTCAACAAATTTCTCTCTTCGAAAACTTGCAGATCCATTTCCTCCACTTCCTGCTTTTACAAAAATTTTAGCTTGATCGATAAATTTCATATTATTAGTGTTTTTTTACTAGGTTATATTTAGATGAGATTTAAGTCAAACAAATCATATCTCATCACAATGATGCTCATCAATAATCCTTTGGACATGAGATGATATTCTCTTTACAGGCAAACCAAATCCGTTTCCGCTTGAACGTATAAATTCAACAAACGGACTAAATTCTGGGCTAATAGTCAACCCATTGTCTTGTGAGTTGTTTTTTATAATATCAGTTTCTTTATCAGATAGACGTTTTACTTTTACAATCGTATAACAATCATCAAACCATGTATTATATTCATATTTTACGATCGAAGATGTGTATATTCTATGCCTTCTACCTGATAATTTTGGCAAAATTTCATGAGAATAGTCCAAGATTCTTGTTCCCAATATTATCTTAATACATGAATATATAATAATTTCACCGTTTATGTTCTCATTTATCATACTCAAAACATGATTTTGCATTAATTGTTTTATCAAATCTGTTCTTTTTTGAGATAATTGAATATCATTAGCACTTTGCACAAAGATATCAATATTTTTATATGGAAATCTTGCGTTCATGGACAATAACAAGTTATTTCCTACAATTTTTGAATTGCAAATTAGGCGAATATTCATAGCACAAGATCTATTTTCATTATTGTCATAAAATAAAACAATTTTGTCCACTCGTACTAAAGAACTGAATTTGTATTTGTTCTAATGAATTTTGGATGCTACATTCTTTATTTTACTAAAAATTCCTTGTATGAGCGTCTTAGGCTTGTTCTTTTTTATAAAAATTCCGATATCATTTACTAACTGTATACTGATACTTAGGTTATATTTACGTTTTATGTCATCTAAAAAATTATGATCATTTATCAATACATTTAATGTTAAGAGACTAGATGATATGAACTTTGATTCATCAATTTCCAAATTATTTGCAACAAACAAAGTCTCTCTAATAAGTTCTAATGCAGAGCTTTCTGAAGATTTCTTATAACCAGAACCATTGCACTCATCACATTGCTCTAATGTTAACTCGGCTAATGAATTTCCAACTCTTTCTCTTGATATACATATGATGTTCAATTCTTCAACATGGTATATATCAACATTGCGATCATCATGTTCCATACTTTTTTCCAGAATTTTTTTGATATTTTGAGTTTGTTTAGTTCTATTTATATCTATAAAATCTATAATAATTATTCCTGATAAATTTCTGCAAATTATCTGCTTGCCAATTTCATTAGCTGCTTCTTCGTTGATTTGAGAAGCGCTATTTATATTTGATTTATAAGAATTGACATCAATTGTCACACATGTATGAGTAATTTGAATGATTATTTTCACTCCAGAAGATGTTATGACATTTTGAGAATAAAAAGTCTCAATATCCTTGTGCACTAAATATTTTTCAAAAATATCACTTTCAATTCTTTCGATTGGAGGGCAATAAGATTTCAAATAATCTTCAATTTCTTTTTTTATTGTTTTATATCTAGATTTATCAGCTTGTATAATAATCTTTGAAGTTTCATTTTTACAATAATCACGCATGCAAGTTTTAATGATATTTGACTCTTCATACAATATTTTTGGCTCAATTTTGCTAAAATCATCTTTGCAAGCACTCACCATGCGATGAACTTCATTTTTTATACTTTCCCAAGTGTTTCTGACATTTTTGTAATCATCTAGAATCTCCTGAATTTGAGCATTTACCGCAGTGGTGCGAACAATTATTCCATAGTCTTTTTTCTCATTTTGAAATAGAGTTTTTATTTTTTCCCTTGCAACATTACCTTTAATTTTTTTAGAAATTCCAAATAAATTGGGATTTTGTGGCATCAATATGCAATATTTACTTGAGATTGAAATATTACCAGATAAATGAGCTCCTTTCTCTTCTCTAGGCTCTTTTTGCACTTGCACAATAACAAAATCTCCAACAACCATCTTTGTATTTTTTTGCAAAACATACGCATTTTTTATATCAGTTAAGCGCATTAGACCATGCTTTTTTAAACCAAAATCTAGAAAAATAGCATTTATTTTTTGATTTATTTGCTTGACTCTGGCTAGATATATATTTCCATTAAGAGAATGTTTATAATTGTTATCAACAAAAAATCTCAGAACATTATTTTCATTATTTTTTATTAAAATTTTAGTTTCATTTTCAATTAATGCATCTATCAAAATTTCTTGATCTTTATTGATATTCATTTCTTTTGATTATACGATGAGCATATGATATATTTTTCAAGTAATATATCTAGTGTAAATTAAAATTTATATTGCGAATATATGATATTGGTTACAAAAACATTTATAAGATATCATCATTTTATACTTATTTGAGGGAAAAATGTTTATTTAAGCTTGCATGCTTTGTTTCTCTTTGATATATTGAACACAGTTAATCGTTATTTTTTAATATGAAAAGAACTAAACTTCTTTCTATTTTGTCTTTGATGGCATTGGGAATTTGCAATGTTAGCCCAGAATCAAATACTCCTCGTTCTCTAGGTATTTTTGAATCATATTTCTCCACTGATAGTGAAGAGAGGACTGATTCAGTAAAAAAATCATCCCTTGAACCAATATATGTAATTACTGATCCTAATAATGCACAATCACTTGACGCGATAAGGAAAAATAAACGTACTAGGGATTTGAAGTTTGGTTCGTATTCTGTTGGAGAAATTTTGGATATCATGCCAATACATGCAGTAAAAAATGCATTGAGTGCATATAAACAGGGAAAAAGAGACAAAGACGTATCTAAATATTTTGGGCATTTTCGTGATTTCGATGTTATCTTTTCAGATAAGAATGCTCATTTATTGAATTCCCTTGTCGACACAATGTTTGATACAGACAAAAAGGGTCCTCTATCGATTCAATCGATGCTTGATACGATATTTATTCACTATACCACAACAAAAGATAAAGCATTGGCAGATAAAAAAGCTACTTATGAAGTATTTCGTTTTCTTCAGTCTCATGGTTATGCGGATTATTTAGGAGAAAACTTTGTTAATCAATATGCGCAAGATATAGACAACTTAATGAATCGCGATTTGCAAAATATTCTTAAGAATAATTTTAACAGATTGTATGCAGATTTTGGTCAATATTTACAGAGTAAGGTAGAAAAACGTCCATACGAAAAATTAATTAGATTTATTGCTGACTATTGTTCCCCTGGAGATCAAATTTTGCGGTCGTTTCTCTTGGTATTAATGACATATTATCCTTCGGAAGGTAATGCATTAATGTTGTCTTCACAGCCTGGTTTTTTACTAGACTATCAAGGGATGGACAATGATGATCAAGAAGATCAATTTATACAATTACAAAAATTTGTCAGGGTTATTTATAATTCTAAAGGAATATTCAATGTTATTGAAAAAAATGGAAAGGGTAAATTTGAAGAATCCTTGAATGATTTTTCTCAATTTTTGTCTTTAATTGTTGAAGCAAATGGACAGCTTTTGCCAGATGAAGTGGTGTTTGTATACGCTTGGAACCAGTATCAAAAATACGGACTTGACTTTATTGATAAAATTAATTCTGATTCAGATGATTTTGAAAAAATTTCTTTGAGATATATTTTTCCATCGCAACAAGCAGACGATAGTAAAGTCCCATGCCTTTATCAGAAAGAAGCGTTCTTCTTTTCGCCTTACATTTCTAGATTTTCTATCAAAAACATTGATGGATCTGAGATTAATAAGGATCAATTTGAGACTATATTAAAACTGGGTCAAATCAAATCTACTCAGAAGGTAAAGATAGGCAATATGGGTATTTCTTCAAATGCAAGAAAAATGCTTTCAGATATTTTGGCAAAAATTGGATCAGGACTTGACATAAATGACTTTTCTGATAGGATCAGGAAATTATTTGAGCAGGTTGTACTTGACTTTGATAAGTCACCTAAAGGGTCTAAGAATATGGATCAAGCAAAATTAGCTAAGAGAGTGGATCAAGCAAAATTAGCGTCATTAACCAAATTTAATAAATTTCGTTCAGCTTTTCAAGCTCTTTTGAAAAAACTTAATATGAGCTTAATGGTTGGCCAAACAGAATTTAATTTGAATTTGGAAGCATTTGATTTGGGTCGTACATTTGATTATAAGAAGCAAGATAACTTGACTTATATTTTGCAATCTTTGTCGTTGTATGCTTATACTGCAGGATCTCAGGAATTGATTAACGAGATATCAAAGGTACAGTCTGATAAAACAAAGATTAGCATTAGCGGTCTTTTGCAAATTTGTACAGTAGCTCTTGGTAGAGATGCTTCTATATTTGATTTAAATCTTATTATTAATCAGATATTAACTGTATTTGATGGAGATCAAATAAAGTTTATACCAAATAATAAATTTTTGCTTAGCTCTGTTGTAAAATCTATTAAAGATAGAACAATGTTGAATGTGTTTTATCCATGTTCTCTTCCATATGCAAGCAAATAATTGTATCTTAACTTCTTGTTGGGATTGAATTGCAACTTGACTGATGGTACATTATCACGAATGTTGATTTTTGATGAAAATGAAAGTTACGATAATCGGAGGTGGGCCTGGAGGTTATGCTGCTGCAATAAAAGCTGGACAACTTGGTTATGAAGTAATATTGATCGAGTCCAATAATTTGGGTGGGGTTTGCTTGAATTGGGGATGTATTCCCAGTAAGTCTTTGCTAAAGAGCGCTGAATTATTTATGTCTTTGTCTCATGCAAAGGATTTTGGAATTTTACTCAACAATTGTGGTATAGATGTATCTGAAGTGTTTCAACGATCGCGCAATATTGTGAATAAACTTAATGCTGGTATTAATTTGTTGATGAAAAAAAATAATGTCAAGGTAATTAATGGATTTGGTACTTTGCATGGAAAATTGTGTGAAAGTTGCCTAACAATGTTACATAATAAATCTAGTATCTTGGAACAAAAATCTCACAGAATAAATTCATTTTTTGAAGTTGAAACTTCTCAAGATTTAAAAAATGTAAACTTGCCTAATGATTCTAATAACACAACTCTAATGAGCAATAATATTTCTAATGAAGTACAAACTTATTCAGAAACAGATCTGAATTGGAAGAATTTTCAAGATAAAAATGAAATTCAGATACAAAATCAAAATATTTCTCTAATTGATAAATTAACAGGTGATGAAAAATTAATTAAACAGCAATCTAAAATTGATGAACATTTTACTCCAGTAAAAAGTGCAGAACATAATTTTGATTATGAGAGTAAAAATTTATATGTAGATCAAGAGAATTTAACAAAAAATCAAGAATATATAAACAATTTATTTTCAAACGATAACAAAAATTTATCACAGCAAAATTTGGGAAAGGATGAGCATTTTGATATAAATCATGAATATCAGAGTTTTTATCATTCACAGAATTGTCATAGAGATCATGATATTGATTATAAAAACCTTAATGAAATTAAATTTGATCAGATTGATAACATTAATTCGAAGTATTTTAATAATTTTAGCACCGAATTTTCCTACAAAATTCCATCTCAAACAGTAAATTTTGAACCTTGTTTGAATGACAATCTATTTAAGAGCGAGAAATTTTCTGCAAAATCTCCAACACTTGATAATGAGATTGAAAATATTGTCAATATAAATCATTGTCGAAATACTAGTGGTGATAAATCTATAAAGTGGAGTCATTTACTTCGTAGTAATGACACTGATTCAAGTATAGTTTCAGCAAAAATGATGAATATATCTCAGACTAGTAGCAGTGATAAACAAAATATTTGTATAAAAAATGAAAACGTAGAGAAAGTTGAACATGATACCAATGTGCAAAATTTGAGATTAGACAAAATTAACAATTTTAATGATATTTTAGAAAAAAACGTTCAAAATAGGCACACTAGTGCAAATCTTGAAGAAAAAGTAAATATGCAAATTCAGCAATTGTCTGAAGAGCGAAATTGTAATATAAATGCGAGTTTTAGTAATGTTTCATCACATAATTCAAAAAATTCTTGCAGATTATGTAAAAGTAATCTCAATATCAAAAATGTAGTTAAAGTTGAAGAAGATTTTTACTCATCTGATTATGTTATAGTTGCAACTGGCTCTCACGCTAGAGAATTAAATCCAAAACACTTTGATCATTTTGATGAGAGTATGATTTGGCTACCAAAAGACGCACTATCAAATAAATCTCATATTGAAGATTTGGTCATAATCGGAGGAGGGGCAATTGGCCTCGAATTTGCAAGTTTTTTCAATGCCATTGGCACAAAAGTTACAGTCATTGAAATGCAAGATTCCATTCTACCATCAGCAGATAAGGAAATATCAAAATTATCCAAAAAATACTTTGAATCACACGGAATAAAAATTTTAACCGGAATGTCAGTAAAGAGCATACACAACGGCCATGTTATTATTTCTAATGGTGAAAAAATTCAAGCAAGTAAGGTATTAGTATCAATCGGTGTTATTCCAAATACTTCAAATATCGGAATAGAAAACACGAATATTATACTTAATAACAAATTCATTCATGTGAAAAATAATTATGAAACTGATGATGACAATATTTTTGCAATCGGTGATGTAATAGGAATTCCATGTCTCGCCCACAAAGCTACGCACGATGCGATTCATTGTGTTAATCAAATTCATGAACTAGTTACTTTAGGAAATAAAAATTCAAGCATATTTTTGCTCGAACAATTAGTGCATATTAACAGATGCAGGTTCAGCAAAAGATATGATAGAGCAAAGACATTTGACTCTCTATGGCAAAAAGTTAACTTTGATAAATGCAAAAATACTACAAAAGATGTAGATTCCACGAGTAACACAAGTAATAATTTGATCCCCATGTGCGTTTATACATTCCCTCAAATAGCATATGTTGGCATGACAGAAGAAGAAGCTGGTCCTGATGTCAAAATTGGTAAATTCAATTTATCAGCAAACGGAAAATCAATGTGCATAGGAGAAAACGATGGTATGGTAAAAGTTATCATAGACAAAGAAAGTGAGTGCATAGTTGGAGCTCATATGATCGGAGCTGAAGTAACTGAAATGATCACAACATTTACTATAGCAATTCAGTTTCGTATTAAAGCAAGTGATTTTTTAAAGGTAATTTTCCCTCATCCAACTATATCTGAGAGCATATTTGAAGCAACATTTTCAGCAAATTATGGTCGTGGAATGCATTCTTGATTACAGAATTGTTGTGGTAAGACAAGTCTCCGCATGACTCAGAAAAAGATCGATGATAGTTTCCAAAAACTGTTTGTGAAGAAAAAAGGATTTGCAAAATATGCGGTTGAGTTTTAGAATAAACTGGTGCAATATAGGCCATTTCGTATTTAATCACGCTACTATACCCCATATATTTTGAATTTTCAAAACAATCATAAATAATTTCAATTAATACTGATGATTTTTTAATTGGTGATTCTGATGTATATTTTGACTTTTAATTTTAATTAATCTCTCACAATATTACTCACACCACCAACGTATCAGTTGTGTACAAAAAGATTTCAAATGGAGTAAAGTCTTACAGATACATAATCTAATCAATAGTGAGCTTCAAAATTCATTCATTCCAGATAAAATATCTTCGCAAATCTTTTTCGCTTCTCCTAGAACGATTCTTGCATTTGGTGCGTAAAACGAAGGATTATCTATTCCAGCATATCCATGAGACATGGATCGCTTTATTATGAATGTCTCTTGCGCATTTTCAACATCAAAGACTTGCATACCATATAGAGGAGAATATTTATCATTTTTTGCTGATGAGTTTATTATATCATTAGCTCCAACTACCAAAATTGTTGCAATAGAAATAGAAGCATTTACTTCATTTAATCCTTTAATCAAAGAATAATCGATATTAGCATCCGCAAGTAGTACATCCATATGACCTGGCATTCTTCCAGCGACAGGATGAACTCCAACCCATACTTCTATATTTTTTTGTTTAAGAACCATCATTATAGACTTTATCACATGCTGACTACGAGAAATAGACATTCCATAACCAGGAATTATCACTACAAGGGATGAATTCATGAGTGAAAAAGCAACATCATTTGGACTTGCCATTTTTACAGGTTTATCAAGACTATTTGAAAGTGTATCTTTTGCATAATGATTAAATATAACACCAAGAATAGATTTATTCATTGACTTACACATAAAATGACTTAGCATTGCACCTGATACTCCAACTATAATCCCAGTTGTGATCAGAGTATTGTTGCATATCACAAATCCCAAACACATAGCAGACCATCCAGAGTAAGAATTAAGAATAGAGATTGCAATCGCCATATCTGAACCTCCAATAAAGGTTATGCTAGTGATTCCTAATAAAATTGATAAAATAGATATCACGTATAGTACCATCATACTCTGATGGCATAAAATCACTGAAGATAAAATCAATACAATTGACAAGATAATAGCATTAAATAAATTTACTCTTTTGATATTTATAAATTTTGACAAAATGTTTGTGAGAATATTATTATTTTGTAATTTAAGAAAAGCACTGATCGATCCACTAAAAGTAATAGATCCAATGAATATGCCAAAAATCGCATCAAATTCAATTGTTTTGCCAATATTTACTCTGTGTATGCAAAAATTAAAATCTGTCATCATCGCACACAATCCTACTAAACTATGAAGGAGAGCCATGATTTCAGGAAGTAATTCCATTTGTACCTTACTCGTCGATTGGTAACCGATAAATGATCCTACTAACATTGTAATAATGATTCCAACTATTCTAGATAAATGATGAGATTCAACTAAATATGTATTAAAAATACTTATCAGAAATGAAGCAATTGATATCAATATACCAGTAATTCCAACTAAAACTGCGTATTTCAGATACTTATAGTAATTCATCACATGTAAAGAAGATATTATCAATATAATTCCAACATCTTCAAGAAATTTTGTTGATAATAAACCAAGTTGCATTGTATCTATTATTGAAGAACTCATTTGAATGAATATTCATAATACTCCGATTGTGCATCAAAAATCCTAATCCGTAAAGAAGTGTCTAAGCTGTTGCTTCCTGCAAGTGATATATTTATCTAACAACAAAACATATTTTAAACAAAACGATTCTGTTGTATATTAGGAATTGATGTATTATTACCATGAAAATGGATTCGATTTTCTCAAATAAATACCATTTAAATGTTACATCCCCTATATTTTATGTGAATGCTGACCCGCATATGGGTCATGCATATACGATTATTGCTTGTGATGTGTACGCTAGGTATTGGAGAGAAAATGGACTTAAAGTTTTGATGTGCACAGGAACTGATGAACATGGACAAAAAGTTCAAAAATCTGCAGAAAGCAAAAACATTAATCCAAAAGATTACGTTGATGAAATTTCTCAAAAATTCAAAGAATTGTGCTGTCTTATTCATGCAGATGATTATGTTTTTATTAGAACAACTGAACCTAGACACATAAAAGCAGCGATCAGTCTATGGAATAAATTATATGATAAAGGTCATATATATAAGGGAGAATATTCTGGATGGTATTCTGAACGAGATGAAACATTTTTTGATGAAAAAGAACTTGTAGATGGAAATGCTCCAACTGGTGCTCCTGTTCAATTCATAAAGGAGGATTGTTATTTTCTACGATTATCAGCATTTCAGGATAGATTACTGCATTTCCTTGAATCTAACTCGAATTTTGTAAAACCTTCAACGAGATACAACGAAGTTGTTTCCTTTGTTAAGTCCGGGCTGAGAGATCTTGCAATTTCAAGATCAAGAATTTCTTGGGGTATTCCTGTACCAAATGATAACAATCACGTAATGTATGTGTGGATTGACGCTCTGTGCAATTACATTACTTGCTTGAATTATCCTGATTTATCATCGATTGATCTTATGCAAAAAACAGATCATGTGGTCGGAAAAGATATTCTGATTTTTCATGCCGTATACTGGCCAATAATACTTATGGGAGCAGATTTACCTTTGCCAAGAAGGATAATAGCACATGGATGGTGGAAGATCAATGAACAAAAAATGTCGAAATCTCTGAGAAATGTCGTTACAGCAAATGATCTTATTGATAAATATGGCATTGATCAGACTCGATTCTATCTCTTGCGGGATGTACCTTTTGGCGAAGATGGAAGTTTTAGCTTTGAATCTATCGCTAATCGGATTAACGCTGATCTAGTAAATAATTTCGGTAACTTGATTCATAGAACGGTATCTTTTTGCAAATCAAATAAAATTGAATTAATTTGCAAGGATGAGAAATGGAATTTTTTAAATTCTGATCTAGATCTTATGCATTTTTGTCAAGATTCTATGAATAACTATATTAATAATTATGAATTTCATAAGTACTTAGATTATGTAATGACAAAAAGTAAACAAGCAAACCAATTTATTGACAAAATGAAACCATGGGAAAGGATAAAAAGTGAAAATGCATATGAAGTTATGAAAATAATATGGATATTACTATCGGTAATAACTTCGATACAGCGATCCTTGCTCCCATTCATGCCATTAAAACTAAATGAACTAAAAAAGCAAATAATACAAAATGATGATAATTCATTTAGCATAGGTGAATCTTTCATTCTGTTCTCTCGAATAGATTGTAAATGATTGATGATATTGATTAAAATAAATATATTCAATTTTTTTTGTTATATTCTAGTAATTATCTCACAATTATTGTTCAAAAAACTCAAAATACCATCTGAGAGATACAAATTCTCAACTCTATCTTCAAACACAAGAAACAACTCTCCTTCTAGAATTTTAGCAACCACATTGCTATGTCCGGGAGTAATACAAATTCTACCCTCCTCAGTAATAATGTAAATCTTCTGCACATTTTGTATGCGTTTTACTGCATTAAGACTTGATATTGTAAGATTAATATTTTTCATTTATTAAAAATATACATCGTGTAACTAATTATTGTTTATATAACTTAGGAGTACGTAAATCAATAGATATATAAAATTTATCTTATTTTCTCTTAGAGATCATCTGTTTTGTATACAATTTTACTAAAATTTAGTACCTTATTTATAAAATATATCCAAAAGCTTTTAAAGTTTTTTGAATGAATCACATTAAAATTAAGTTTATTTTTATAAACAATTCTGCTACAGTTTAGATAATACTTCGATAATTTTTTGATGTTATTGCAAGTTTTTAAATTTCCTCATGCTATTGCACTTCCAACTTATGCTACACAGTACAGTAGCGGGCTTGATCTTTATGCTTCTGTTAACGACAACGTAATACTGTTACCTATGCAAAGATGTATTATTCCAACAGGAGTAGGAATAATTTTACCTATTACAGAAGATGACGATATGTATGAAGCTCAAATACGTCCTAGATCTGGAATCGCAATTAAACACGGAGTTACGGTCTTGAATAGTCCAGGAACTATTGACTCGGACTATCATGATGAAATAAAAGTGATATTAATAAATTTAGGTGAAGAGCCTTTTATTATAAAAAGTGGAATGAGAATCGCTCAGATGGTAGTCTGCAAGAATATCAAAATTGAAATGAAAGAAATATTCGAAATAAATTCTCAAAATCGAAAAGGTTTCGGCTCAACTGGAATATGATAATTTCTCATTCGTGAATTTTGAGACACAATTATTTGGTAAAATAAACACTTAAAATCTTGTGTTAGTGAAAAATTACTTCCTTAAAAAATACTGAAATACTATACAATAGCTATATATATTCATTTCACAGTTTTGATGATTTATCAAAATGATCTGATTTTTTGAAAATTTTTATAATAGCAACACAAAAAAAATAATTGAATGAAATGCCACTTAGCCGTAATCAATCAAAAGCAATAATTTAAAATTAATGCAAATATTATAATCTATTTACTATAAATACTTGTAATAATCACTCATTCGAATTATATTTAACTGCATTTGAGTTGGACATTTTTATGCGTCTAATAACTGCATTGATTACTCCTTTTATTAACGATAATGAAATTTGTCCATCAATAGATTATGAATCTACATCTAAGATTTTGAAAGAGCAATTTGACAGTGGAGTAAGAGATATATTGGTAATGGGATCTACAGGAGAGGGTAGTGCTCTGTTATTTAGCGAAAGAAAAGAATTTCTATCATTTGTCATAAATAAATCTCGAGAATATGAAAAGCAGAATAAAGTAAATTTAAATGTAATTGCATGTGTAAATGCAAATGTAACTTCAATCGCAATAGAACAAGCTAAGGACGCAAAAACATGTGGAGCAAATCAGATAATGATTACTTCACCTTGTTACAATAAACCTACAGAAATTGGACTTTACAAGCATTTTTCATTCATTGCAAGCCAAATTGATTTGCCAATTATATTGTACAACGTGCCATCACGAACATCTATTAACATACCTATTCATATGATAAAGCAATTGTTCGATGAAAATAGCAATATTATCGGAATCAAAGATGCAACCAGTGATATTAGCAGAATTCATGAAATACTTTTCTTGTTTCGAGAAAAAGTCTTTGCTGGAGATGATGAATCGATATTAACTTTTGGATTTGAAGGAGCAGGAGGGATCATTTCAGTTATATCGAATCTTTTGATAAGAGAAATGTTGCAAATATGCTCGGCAATTCAAGAACATGACACTAAAAAAGCAATTGATGAATATAGAAAAATATATAAAATTATCAGTAATACATCTAAAATTACAAATCCTATTGGAATAAAGACCGAAATGTCGAAAAAGTATTCATACATAAAAAATTGTATGCGGTTACCTCTTTGTGCTGATTAATTACAATGTTTTACCGTCATTTGATATGTGTTCTTTCTGTTGATAAATACAGTGCAGATCGATAATAGTTCGTATTGTGAATTAAAAAGTGATTGAAGGAAGAATGAAAATCTTATACAAAATTCCGTGGTTCTTAAAGAATAGAGTTTTTACTGAGAAATTTAAATCACAACTTGCATTTTTAATAATATTTTAATAATACATTAATGTGATGAATAACCTGTAAATTAATATTGACCAACAATAGAATGAATAGTACATGTTCGTCAATCTCAAAATACATTAACAAATCTACATAATCATGATTTTAAAAATATAGTTGGTGAGAACCTTCAAACATCGCAATATAGTTGGTGAGAACCTTCAAACATCGCAATATAGTTGGTGAGAAACCTTCAAACATCGCAATATAGTTGGTGAGAACCTTCAAACATCGCAATATAGTTGGTGAGAAACCTTCAAACATCGCAATATAGTTGGTGAGAACCTTCAAACATCGCAATATAGTTGGTGAGAAACCTTCAAACATCGCAATATAGTTGGTGAGAACCTTCAAACATCGCAATATAGTTGGTGAGAACCTTCAAACATCGCAATATAGTTGGTGAGAACCTTCAAACATCGCAATATAGTTGGTGAGAACCTTCAAACATCGCAATATAGTTGGTGAGAACCTTCAAACATCGCAAATTTCAACAATATCATCAGCTAAATCAAATAATTACTTACTTACCTGTTCATCAAAATATCTATAAATTCATTCAGTAAATATCACAACACTACCATCAAAATTCACTCCTATTGTGTGTTCATATTGAGCTGATAACATACCATCTCTAGTCACAACCGTCCAACCATCTTGAAGAATTTTCACTTCACAAGAACTTTCATTAACCATTGGTTCAATGGTAAAAAACATACCAGGTAATATTTGCACTCCCGTTTTTGGAGTACCAAAGTGCCTTATTTCAGGGAAATCATGAAATTTTCTTCCAATACCGTGGCCGCAAAAATCTCTCACAACAGAGTATCCATTGCTTTCAACGAAAGACTGAATTGCATATCCCAAATCTCCTGTTGTACAGCCTGGTTTAACAGCATCTATTCCGATTTCAAGAGCTCGTTTGGTTATATCCATAATTCTATTCTGTTTCTCATATTTTTGTGCATTTTCATCGCTTAATTCATCTTTAACTAGGACTGTAATACTTGTATCTCCATGCCAACCATCAAGTATAACTGTTACATCTACATTTATAATATCTCCATCCTTTAAAATTGTTTCATCTGGTATTCCATGACATACAACGTGATTGATTGAGGTACATACAGATTTCGGGAATCCTCTATAATTTAGAGGCGCAGGTATTCCTCCATGAGATAAAATGAAATCATGAACAATGCGATTTATTTCGTTTGTAGTAATTCCACATTTTACAGAATTTATAGCATGACATAGAGTTCTTTTTGCTAAGTTTCCTGCTTTTCGCATGGATTCAAAATCACTCTTATCATGTAATACTACTTTCCTCATTGGACTATCGGAATTTTACTAAATATATCAAAAATTTGACATTTAGTCACTCATGATATGATTATTTTTTATGCATGTTTATCTATTATGCAATGCTATCTAGAATTATTAATGAAAATAGCAAAATTTTAATCAAATTTATAAATTTATTATTAATTGATTTATATATTTTTTATAAAAAGTACAAATTTCATATATTTATTATAAATTTTTTTGTTTTTATTACTTTGACATGTATAATAGATCGTATTCTTCGTGTATTTGACACATTAGTCATGAAAATTTCTAATCTAAAGTCAAGATTAAACGTCATAAAATCAATAAACAAGATATCAAATGCAATGAAATCTATTGCAATAGCTAAAATGAAGATTTGCCAATCTGAATTACAAAATACATCAGCATACTATGCTGCTCTAATTGCAGTTTATTCCAAGGTATATGGCAATAAAATTTCTAGTATATACGATATGTCAAAAGTTCTTGAGAATTATGCAATCAATTCTCAAGATTTGATTAAAGTTCTTGTGGTTTTTTCTGCTGATAACGGGTTATGCGGATCATTTTTCTCAAATTGCTTGTCTACATTGGAGAAAATCAATTTCAAAGAGTATGATCGAATTTATATTTTTGGAGAAAAAATGCGTTACATAGATTATGTAAAGGATTTTGTGAAATCTAGCCATGATTTGAATGATGTAATTTCTGAGATTATAGATCTTAATGCAAAAATAACTCTAATTTACAACCGATTTCATTCTGTATCTGTCAGAATTTTCGTAAACGAGACTATTAATACATCATTGATGCAAAAAGATCCTCCAATTAATCGAGCATATTTTAATGATATTTCAAGAGAATGCAACAATTATCTATCTCGAGAGTTGCTATTTACTCATATCAAGTATTCATATATGACAAATGCTGTCAGTGAGCATTCTGCAAGATTTTACCTAATGGATAATGCATCAAATAAAGCGAATGATCTGGAAAGTGAACTTCTAATAGAGTATAATGAGCTTCGTCAATCAAAGATTACAATGGAGTTGTTAGATATAGTATCTGGAACTTACTCTGCAAATGATTGAAGAGTGTATTTTTGTTATTGGAGGTAGAATAGTATGTATGAACAAAATACTGGTGTTGTAGTGAGAATCGCTGGAGGAATTATAGATGTTGAATTTAGTGAAAAATTACCATCAGTATTTTCCTTGTTGAGATTAGAAAATAATGAAATCGACAAAAACCATCGATTTTTTGAGGTTGTTCAGCATATCGGTGGAAGTGTTGTAAGAGCTTTGAGCTTATGCAGTACTGATGGAATTGCAAGGGGAATGAAACTTATAGACTGCGAGAGAAAAATATCTATTCCGGTTGGTAAATCGGTTCTCGGTAGACTCATGAATGTTGTGGGTGATCCAATAGACGATAGAGGTCCCATAAATTCTGAAAAAAGATGGGAAATATATCGAAATCCACCCGATATTACTATGCAATCAACTAATAATGAGATATTACTTACTGGAATAAAGATCATAGACTTGCTTTCTCCATATAAGAAGGGTGGAAAAATAGGATTATTTGGAGGAGCAGGTGTTGGAAAAACTGTTCTAATCACCGAATTAATAAATTGTATGTCAAGAATGTACCACGGATATTCAGTTTTCGTAGGAGTTGGTGAGAGAACAAGAGAAGGAAATGACATATATAATGAAATGATCAACAGCGGAATGATCGATCTAAACGGAAATGAATCAAAAGTTGCTATTTTATGTGGTCAAATGAATGAACCATCTGGGTGTAGAGCTAGAGTTGCTTTAAGCGGACTTACAATTGCTGAGTATTTCAGAGATGAAATGAATGTCGATTGCCTCCTTTTTGTGGATAATATATTTAGGTTTACTCAAGCCAATGCTGAAATTTCCACTCTTTTAGGACGGACTCCATCTGCAGTTGGATATCAGCCTACGTTAGCGAGTGAAATGGGCAAATTTCAGGACAGAATCACATCAACTCATTTAAAGTCCATTACTAGTATTCAAGCAATTTATGTTCCTGCAGATGATTTAACAGATCCAGCTCCAGACGCAACTTTTGCTCATTTGGACGCCACAACAGTGCTGAGTCGAGATATTGCAAAACTTGGAATATATCCCGCAATAGATCCACTTGATTCTACTTCTACAATCTTATCAGAAAGCATAGTTGGTAAAAGACACTTTGAGATTGCAAAGAGAACAAAAGCGATCTTGCAGCATTATAAATCTCTTCAAGATGTTATCGCAATACTTGGAATAGAGGAATTATCTAGTGAAGATAAAATCTCTGTGAAGAGGGCGCGTAAAATTCAAAGGTTTTTCTCTCAACCATTTCAGGCTGCTGAATTTTCCATAGGAATGAAGGGAGTTTCTGTTAGTTTAGAGGACACACTTTGTGGATTTGAGGCTATATTAAATGGAGATTGCGATGATATTCCAGAAGACGCATTCATGATGGTGGGTGGGCTAAAAGAAGTTTTTGAGAAAATTTCAAAGAATTAACTATAACTGTTGTTTTACATAGAAATTTTACTCTTAAATGTTGTCTTTGTTCTGTAAAGGAATGCTTGGTTATATATTTTTATTATGTTTGCTCTCATAATGGAAATTTGATTCAGGAGATGGAAGATATTTAGTCTCGGACACGGATCTATTTCTTCTGAGATAAAGAGAGCACATATACAAAATACATCATCTTTGGTGAAAATTACTAATGATGGTGTAAGATTTGTTGATTTTATGTTAAAATTTACTTGTTACTGTATATTATCATCTAATTTGCAGTCCATAATATAAAATTCTCACAATACTAATCGATCATATGTTAAGTCTTGCATCAAAATGCAACACAAAAGAAAGAGAACGATTAATGAAATGATTTTAGTATCAATTCAATTGAAATATTGTTTAATTTGACAAAACTCTTGGCAGAGTTATTTCTAAAGATATATTTTTATTGTATTTTTGATGATATCATTGCAATTATTGCAAATTATTATCATGTTGAATTTTATATACGAAAATAAAGCTGTGACGGTTCAAAGAGAAGATATCTCTTTGTATGAATTTTTCCTAAACATGAAAGTCAACTCTGTAGGTGCAAAAGTTAATGGAATTTTTAAAAATTTATCAACAAAATTAAGTGAATTGAAAAATGATTCGATAATTGAGAATATATCTCCTGATTCTCCTCAAGGTTTAGAAATTTTACGCTACGACACAGCATGTATTTTAGCACATGCTTTAAAAAATACTTATGGTAAATCAATTCAATTAGTGTCTGGTTCGACAAATGAGAATGGATTTTACTACGATATTTATGTTGAAGATTCAACTCTTTCTAATGCAGATATCTCAAACAATCTTGAAAGATTAGAGGAAGAAATGCACAAAATTGTAAATAAAAATTACAAAATCAATCAAAGACTGATTACATTGAAGAATGCATTGTCTATGTTGAATAGCAATCGTGAGTTACTAAGATTGGAGTTAATTTCCGAACTAGATTCAAATGAATTAATTGGTGTATCTTTGCATATGAATGATCAGGAATTAACTAGTACTTTGCATATGAATGATCAGGAATTAACTAGTACTTTGCATATGAATGATCAGGAATTTGTTGATATATCTTCCAATTTTAGAGGGCACCAAACTGGGACAGAGAAGTATTTTAAACTCACGCATACATCTGGAGTCTACTGGAGAAATGATGCAGAGAATATTCAGTTACAGAGAATTTATGGAACTTGTTGGAATAGCGAGCACAAGCTAAATGAGCATTTACAAATGTTGGAAAAAATAAAAGAAGTTGATCACCGTACTCTTGGTCGAAAACTTGATTTATTTCATATTCAACAAGAGGCTGCTGGATCTATATTTTGGCATAAAAATGGATGGATTTTGTATAAAACAATCGAAAATTATATGAGAAATAAAATCAATGACTTTTATGATGAGGTACATACTCCGCAGATGATAGATAGAAAGCTATGGGAGTTATCAGGACATTGGGATCATTTTAAACAAAACATGTTCTGTTTTGAATCAGAAAATGGCTCTTTTGCAATAAAGCCAATGAATTGTCCAGCTCACGTACAGATTTTTAAATCCGAAGTCAGGAGCTACAAAGATTTACCTTTAAGGTTATTTGAATTCGGTTGCTGTCATAGAAATGAGCCATCGGGGTCATTACATGGTCTTATGAGGGTGAAACAATTCGTTCAAGATGACGCACATATATTTTGCACTGAAGAACAGGTTATCGAAGAAACCAAAATGTTTTGCAGCATGCTAAAAGATGTGTATGAAGACTTTGGATTTGTTAATTTTGTAGTAAAATTTGCCACTC
This sequence comes from Candidatus Gromoviella agglomerans, assembly GCF_021065005.1. Classification (GTDB taxonomy): domain Bacteria; phylum Pseudomonadota; class Alphaproteobacteria; order CAJXXZ01; genus Gromoviella; species Gromoviella agglomerans. Next base: position 61,480 of record NZ_CP069247.1, on the reverse strand, counting down.
GTCCAGAAAATCGCGCTGGAGATGATGATTTGTGGAATAAGATGGAGTCATTGCTTCTTGAAGGAACAAAATGTAGTGGAATAAACCCGATAATAAGTACTGGAGATGGTGCATTTTATGGTCCTAAACTGGAATTTGTGATTAGAGATGCATTAGGAAGAGATTGGCAATGCGGAACAGTACAGTTAGATTTTGTAATGCCATCGAGATTAGATATTAATTATGTTAATTCTTCAAACGAACATGTACGTCCTATGATGATTCATCGAGCAATTTTAGGATCTATGCACAGGTTTATTGGCATTTTGATCGAACATTATGAGGGATGGTTCCCTTTATGGCTTGCTCCAATTCAGGTCAAGGTAATTCCGATTTCTGATGCAAATGATATTGTCGAATATTCGAGAAATGTAGTAAATTTACTCAAAAATATCAATATAAGAGCAACTTTAGACAATAGATCTGAAACACTGGATTACAGACTATCAGATAATATAAGAATCAAAAAAATTCCTTGCGTAATGATTATTGGAAAAAAAGAGTTAATCAGTAAATCTGTATCAGTTAGAATTAAATCTAATACTCGAATATTTCAGCTGAGTGAAATTCAGAGTTGGATAATGTCATATAACAATCCCAGAAGTGATTTTTACTCTTCGATCTAATCGTTATAAAATTCAGAACGATCAAAGTGTAAAGTAAGAATTTTCAATACACTGCTTAATTTTAGTTAAACTTTTAAAACGCACATTGCCTTGACCACCTTTACCTCCTGAAGCTAATTTATGCATCTGACCATGATATATCATGTCACAAATATTATTTAACATCTACAAATGCAAGAAATTGTATAATAATGATGTTTGTATTTAATATAAAGTGTGTTTTTATGTGTAAAGTGAGAATTTTTATAAAAAACTTACCATAATTTCTCATTATTAAAGAGAATGTATTGATTAAACTTACACTACTTATTATTGATCTTCATAATAAATCACAATATGATTGATATTATCACAACTTTTTCTATGAGCGAAACTTCACTACCTTTATCTGTAACCGAATTTTCGAAATTGGTAAAATCTTCATTGGAAAATACTTTTTCAACTATCTCCATAAAAGGAGAAATTTCCGGTTTAACTATGCACAGTTCTGGGCACGTATATTTCTCTCTAAAAGATGAAAACGCAGTTGTAGACTGTATAAGCTGGCGAAGTACTAAAATTGATTTTAAGCTTGAAAATGGCCTTCTCGTAATTTGCTCTGCTCGCTTAACTACATACATTATGAGATCGAAATACCAACTAATTGTAGCCAGCATAACTTTATCAGGTAGTGGAGATATGATGAAATTGCTGGAAGATAGAAAAAAGCGTTTACTCGCAGAGGGACTATTCTCAAATAACAGAAAATTACCTTACATTCCGTCAGCAATTGCAGTAATAACTTCACTTACTGGAGCTGTAATTCGAGATATTATTCACAGATTGCGCGATAGAATGGTGTGCGATTTACGAATATTTGGATCAAATATGCAAGGTGATGGGGCAATAAAAAGCATTATTAATGCAATAAGCTTGGCAAATCAAGAATTGTGTAATAACAACAAAACTGCAGTGATTATAATTGCTAGAGGAGGTGGAAGTCCTGAAGATTTGTGGACATTTCAGGAAGAAGAAATAGTTAGAGCTGTTTTTAACAGTAAAATCCCAATTATATCGGCAATAGGACATGAGACTGATACTACATTAATAGATTATGCAGCAGATTTAAGAGCTCCTACACCTACAGCGGCAGCAGAAATGGTAGCTCCTCTGAGATCTGATTTAACTCAATGGATCGATAATAAAATAGAACTTATGTATAGAAAAAGCAAAATGATAATAAGCAATGCAGAAAGCAAATTGATTATAAAAGCAAACTCATTGCGATCGATAGAAACTATGCTTAATCAATATATTCGAAGATATGACGAATTTGTGGCAAAATTGTACTCATCAATGAAGTTTTATGTTTACAATAAATCAACAAAAGTTGAACGTATATTAATACCACAAAAAAATGTTTCTGAAAAATTCAAGTTACTATCTTTATTATCGACAAAATTTAATCAAATTAACTACAATAAAATTGTTGAAAAGAAGGTTAATTCTCTATTAAGTGCATCTAAGCTACTTGATAGTATGTCATACGATAAAGTTATGGAGCGTGGTTTTTTTTTACTTGAATCAAATCATTTTCAAAGAATTAAATCAAAAAATGAAGCTATTTCTTTCAATAAATTTAACATAATTTTTAATGAAATTGATAATGTCAGTGTAATTGTTGATAAATTTACATAAAATTGTTTAAAACATACAACATTGATTTACGAAGTATTGGGTTCAGTGCACGAAAGTATTTTCGATCAAGAGATGGCTCTGGAATTTGCTCGAATGTGGGCAAAGTTTTATCTGAGGCTCAATTTGCTCGAATATGGGGCAAAGTTTTATCTGAGGCTGAATTTGCTCGAATATGGGGCAAAGTTTTATCTGAGGCTGAATTTGCTCGAATATGGGGCAAAGTTTTATCTGAGGCTGAATTTGCTCGAATACATCTCAACCAGAGTTGTCAGTCAAAGAAGGAAATGTCTGGAATTGAAGAAGCAAAATAGCTTTTTCATTGCAAATTGCAGATCTCATTCACTCCGGCTGTAGAATGAATTCTGACCGCAACCATCATCATCACTCCCGCTGTGAGAGTCATTCGTCTGTGATTTTTATATTCTAACACCGTTTCATACAATGTTTGTTACAAAAATTTCAATCAAAAAGGCATGTCATCATCGTAATCATTATCATCATCACTCCCGCTGTGAGAGTCATTCGTCTGTGATTTTGAACTCGGAGATAATATAGTCATATCTCCATTTATCATAGGGATGATGATTTCAGTACTCTGACGCTCCCCATCTTCATCTTGTCTAATTCTAGATCTTATATTACCTTCTAAGTATAATTTGGTACCTTTGCGCACGTATTGTTCAATCACTTGCGATAAGTGATTGTTAAATACTACAACATCATGCCACTCTACTTTTTGCATCTTGTTACCTTCAGAATTTTTATAACTTTCAGAAGTAGCCACAACCATCGATGCAATTTTCTTACCATTTGTACTTGAAACTCTTACTACAGGATCCTTCCCTAAATTCCCTATGAGCATTACTTTGTTAACACAACCCATGCTTGAGAAATTATCTTGCGCAAGCACTTCCAATGTTCCTCTATATTGCGGTAAAACGACTTCAACGCTAAACCTGTAATTACCAGTATTGTTATCCTGCCACTTAGAATATTGCAAAGATCCTTCGACATAACATTTTGCTCCACTTCGCAGAGACTCAACAACATTAACAAGTTTTTCATTAAAAACGACAACCATATGTTTTTCTATACTATCTTTATGAGTTCCGTCTCTATCAACCCAAGAAGATGTGGTTTTTAAGGAAAATTTTGCCATTCTCCTTCCAGAAGGTGAGCTTACTTTTACCTCAACATTCCCATCAACCTCACCAACAAGTATTACTTTATTTAAACTGCCTATCATTTAACAACTAAAAAAATCACATCCATTTTTACGATATTTACAATCAAAAAGCAATCAAAAATGCCAGAAGTCAAATTACTTGGATTTATTATTTCTGATAAATTTAATAATTTTCCACAAAAACACTCCTGCAAAAACGAATCCAATTACACCAAGTGAAATAAATTGCTGAAAGGATCCAAGATTTAGTATGAATTCACCTAAATAATATCCTATTAAACAACTAGCTATTGCCCATATTGCTGCAGCAAGTATGTTCAGAACAAAAAACTTTTTCTTTGATACTCCGGCTGATCCTATGATAAAAGGACTGATATTTCTTACTCCATATATGAATCTAAATCCAAATATGAATAAAGTTTCGAAATTTGTTAATAGACTTATAACTTTATCGTAATGTTTTTTGAATTTAGGGAATTTTTTTAAGAAACGATTACCATACTTATGTCCTATCAAAAAACATGATTGATCTGATATGACAGAACCTAAAAATGCTAGAAAAATGACTTTGTATATTGACATATGACCTGCACTTGACAAAACAGAAGCTGCAATTATTATTGTTTCTCCTTCAATCATTGATCCTATGAACACAGCAAAATATCCGTAATTCTTAAAGAATTCAATCATGCCGGTACTTACGTCGCTCATAATTTAATTTGCAAAGACGTGAGCATTGTAGCAAGAATATAGCAAAATGAGAATGATGTTTTTACTAGTTATTTTACATTTTTATTAGCAGAATGCTTTAGTGTGCACTTTTTAAAAATTCAAGTTTATTATCGAAATCCATCTATTCTTGAGTTTTTTGAAGCAATATAATTTTGACAGTCACTATATACATATATTTATTTTCAACATCATCATGTGTGTACAACTTTAAAATTATCGAACGAATACAAAATTCCTGCAGTAATTGTTTTTGACTAAATGTTCTACAAATTAATATTTTTTGGTATCTTAAGTTATTGTTTTTTTTGAATTTCATGTTTAATTTAAGTGGAATGAATGCACTTGTTAGTGGTGGTTCAAATGGAATAGGAAGAGCAATTTCAATTGCTCTAGCTAATCAAGGAGCAAATATCACGATAACCGGAAGAAATGAAAATGCTCTGAAAGATGTGAGTGAACGTATTTCTGCAAAATATATTGTATGCGATTTCAGAGATAAATCGTCTGTGGAAAGTCTCATTAATCAATTGTCGGAAATTAAGTTTGATATATTAGTTAATAATGCTGGTATGACAAAAGATCAAATATTATGGAGAAGTAAAAGAGAGGATTTTGAAGAAATTCTGAACGTAAATCTACTCTCTGCATATGAATTATGCAAGCATTTCTCTATGGGAATGTGTAGTCGAAGATTTGGACGAATTATCAATATATCGTCCGTAATTGGAACATTGATGGGAAATGCTGGACAAACTCATTATGGTGCTAGTAAAGCGGCATTGGTTGGATTTAGTAAATGCTTAGCACAAGAACTTGCAGCAAAAGGAGTTACTGTTAATTGTCTTGCACCTGGATTTGTAGAAACAAACATGACAAAAATAATATCTGATGAAATGCAACAAAAAATATTAGCAAATATTCCTATGAAAAGATTTGGTTCAGTAGATGAAATTGCTTCATCAGTAGTATATTTGGCAAGCAAAGAATCATCATATATCACAGGACAAGTTATATCTATCAGTGGAGGTTTGGTGTGAATTTTCACATAAAAGAAATGAATATTTTAACATCGACAAGTGCAAAAACATAATATTACACACATTACACAGTATTTTTCATTTTTTTACTTTCGATTGAGTTAGTTGTAAATTTCGTGCAAACTTCTCATTGAACGTTAATTTTTGTCAACAATGTACAACAAATTTAGGTTTTTTTTGCATAATTATGTTGCGCTCTGTAGAACTGGCTGTATAGAGACTCCTCATGGAGAGATACAAACTCCAGCTTTTGTGTTTTGCGGAACTAAAGCATCTATAAAAGGCTTGAGTATAGACAATGTAATGCAAAATGGGACTCAAATAATACTAGGTAATACCTACCATCTTATGCTTCAACCAGGTGAAAATATAATATTTGAACACGGTGGATTGCATAATTTTACTGGCTGGAATGGTCCTATGATGACAGATTCAGGAGGGTTTCAGATATTTAGCCTCGGACACGGATCTGTTTCTTCTGAAATAAAGAGAGCGCATATACAAAATACATCATCTTTGGTGAAAATTACTAATGATGGTGCAATATTTAAATCTTATATTAATGGCGATACATATATGCTTACTCCTGAAAAATCCATGGAGATTCAAGTGAAATTGGGTGCAGATTTATGCTTTGCATTTGATGAATGTACTGCTTTTAATGTTCCTAAAGAATACACAGCAAACTCAATGAGACGTAGTCATGAATGGGAATATCGAAGTCTAAGTGCATTCTCTGATCTTCAAAAGCAGTACTCTTATCAACAAGCTTTATACGGCATTGTGCAAGGAGGTGTATATTTAGATCTTCGAGAAGAAAGTGCGAAATTTATATCAGACAAAAATTTTTTCGGAAATGCAATTGGTGGATCTCTTGGCGGAAATCAAGAGCAAATGTATGAGATAGTAGAGATGACAGCAAATATGTTAAAAAAATATAGCATTCACAAACCAATTCACTTGCTCGGTATTGGAAGAATGAAAGATATAGTTTTTGGTGTATCAAGAGGCATCGATACTTTTGATTGCGTACATCCAACTAGAATTGCTAGGCATGGATGTGCTCTAATATTGCCATCGTACGATACGGTAAAATCCAATCTCTTACAATTAACCTTCTCATCGAATAGGGAAATTTCTCTTCATTATAAAGATCGCGAGTTCATAAATTTAAATAATTCAATTTATGCAAATGATAAGACTCCGATTCAAAATGAGTGTAATTGCACATGTTGTATTCGTTACTCAAAATCATATATACATCACTTATTTAAAGCAAAAGAGATATTAGCTCTATCTGCAGTTACATCTCACAATGTTTTTGTTATGAACAAGTTTATGAGTATGATTAGGCAGTGCATCAATGAGATGTGATTAGCAAATCAATAGTCAATGCATGGATAGAGTGAAATCTTCAAATATAAAGAAGCAAAAGAGATATTAGCTCTATCTGCAGTTACATCTCACAATGTTTTTGTTATGAACAAGTTTATGAGTACGATTTTACTATTTGATATTAAACAACCAAATTGATAATAATGATTCAAAAAAAACTTCAAAGAAGTTCAAGTTATTTCTCCACGCATACTGTTTTTGTAAACATCCGTAATTCTAACATACAATGTTTTTCCTATCATTTCCTTCCAATTATTTGGCATATCTATATGAACAGTTTGCATATACTGACTTTTTCCGCTAATGCTAGTATTATCCTTTCCAATTTGTTCTATTAATACGGAAAGCTCTTTATTTAAAAATGAATTATTAAATTCTAACTGCTGTGCGTTAAGGAGATTTTGCAGTCTGTACAACCTATTAAATTTCACATCATGACTAAGTTGAGGCAGAATAGATGCTGGAGTTCCAGGACGAGGACTATAAGCAAATGAATAAGCTTGAGCGAAATATACTCTTTCCACTAATTTTAAAGTCATATCAAAATCTTCTTCTGTTTCAGTAGGATATCCAACTATAAAATCTGATGAAAATGCTATGTTTGGACATACATTTCTTAATTTGTCTATTATATCTATGTACAAGTCAATTGTATGCTTTCTATTCATGTGTTTTAGGACCGTATTTGAGCCAGATTGTACAGGTAAATGCAAAAATGGTTGTAATTTGTCTACTTTTCCGTGAGCTCTTATTAAATCATCATTTATATCACGAGGATGCGATGTCGTGTACCTTATTCTTTGCAATTGATCAATTTTGCTCAATTTGTCGATCAAAAATGCAATATTCACTTCATGATTTTCGTACAACCCGTGATATGCTGTTACATTTTGCCCGAGAAGAGTAATTTCTCTACATCCATTCTCAACAAGCTTCTCAGCTTCTTTAATTATATCATTCACAGGACGAGAATACTCTGGTCCACGCGTGTATGGAACGCAGCAAAAAGTACAGAATTTATCACATCCTTCTTGAATTGATAGAAATTCTGAAACTCTTGACGAATTATTTACAGTAACCAAAAAATCAAATTTTGATTCAATTGGAAAATCAAGATCTATTACTTTTATTCCTGTTTTTCGTTTTAACTTCTCCAACATTTCTGGTAGTCTATGATAAGTTTGTGGACCAAAAATTAAATCAACAAATGGAGCATTTTTTAAAATTTCTTTCCCTTCAGCCTGAGCTGTACACCCAGCGACAGCAATAATAAAATCTTTTCCTTCGTCTTTTTTTTGCATTTTAATTTTGCTCAATCTTCCCAAATCGGAATATACTTTAGCACTTGCTTTTTCTCTTATATGGCATGTATTTAAAATGACAAAATCAGCGTCGTCAAGAGATTGACTCTTATTAAAACCAATTGATAGCAATACATCGGACATTTTATCTCCATCATATGTATTCATCTGGCATCCATAATTTCTAACAAAGAAATTCACAGCAAAAAATAAATAATATTTCAGATAGTACAACAGAGATTAAAAAAAATGAACAAATTGAATAAATTACTATGAATGGAATAAAAATTCTGGAGTGTTTTGAATATATTAAGTATAATCACATAATATGTTTGTATGTAAATTTTTCATAGTGGAATATCTCAACATCTTTTTTGCTCTACTATCTGTTTCAATATTGTTTACTTTATCATTAAAGAAAATCGGTATGGAGCCTACATTAGGATATTTGATTACTGGGTTTGTTTTAGGCCCATATGGCTTTGGAATGTTACAAGATACAAAAGAAATTGCATTTTTTGGAGAACTGGGAATAATCTTGCTTCTATTCAATATAGGAGTTGAATTGTCATTTAAGCGATTAAAAACTCTAAGTTCATTCGTATTTGGATTAGGTGGGAGTCAGTTTTTTTTTACGGCTGCAACATTAATAGCAATTTGTCATTTCTTGCTGAAATTTCAGATATTTGATTCTATATTGATAGGTTCATCTTTATCTCTTTCTTCTACGGCATTAACAATGCAGATTTTATCTCAGCAATCTGAATTATCATCAAAATTAGGAAGAGTAAGCTTTTGCGTTTTGTTATTTCAGGATTTGATAGTCGTTCCTATAGTAATTTTATCAAAATTGCTCTACAGCGATGTGAAATTCGTAGATGCAATTGCTGGTGTCTCTAATAATATTTGTGTTGCACTTTTTTTATGTATAGTTTTAGGTAAGTTTATATTGAAACCGTTATTTAAAATTGCAGCTGAAGAGAAAATTCACGATATATTTATGATGATGACTCTTGCAACAATTATTGGAATCAGCATGATAACTATGCGTGCTGGTCTTTCTGTTGAATTTGGTGCATTTTTAGCGGGTTTGATGTTATCAGAAACAAATTATAGACATAGAGTTGAAGCTGATATACAACCATTTCGCGGAATATTACTAGGAATATTTTTCATAATAATTGGTGCACAAATAAATCCACAAACAATCATGCATCATCCATATGAAATAATGTACGTAACGATTGGATTAGTTATTGTAAAGTTTTTTATCATGTTTTTAATATCAGTATTATTTGGTCTTTCTATGATTGTTAGCATGAGAATATCAATTTTGATATCAGGCTGTGGAGAATTTGCTTTTGTATTGCTAGGAAATCCAAAGCTTGTGCTAGGTCAATACATTAAAGATATAATATTTATGTCAGTATCTTGCTCTATGATCATTGCACCGATTCTTGATGTGCTCATTCGTTATTTTTCTCACAAATTTGTAAAACACATTAAGCCTTCAATATCAAAAAGTATATCCGATAAAGTTGTGATTATTGGTTATGATAATGTATCAGAAATACTAGTTAAATTGTTTAATTTCAATAATATTGACTACATTCTTATAGATAGCAAAGTCGATCGAGTTGAAGAATTACAATCAAAAGGTTTGAATGTTGTATACGGAATTCCAACAAAAGACATGATTTCAGGAATATTGAAATTATGTGATGCTCGAGTTTTTATTGTAAACCTCAAAAATGTCAAAGAATCAATAAATATGGTTTATGGAATTCAAAAAGAATGCTCCGGGAAGATTTTTGTCAGAGTTATAAACGATAACCATAAGAATGATCTGGAAGATTTAGATGTTTATCATAGCACTCCAGAATCTCACTATTTTGCTGAGTGGGTTGGGAAATTATCTCTCAAAGAGTTTGGCTTTTCTACTGATGAAGCTGAAGATGCATTTAAAAAGATTTTTTAATTTAGTTTTCTTATAATAAATTGTATTATTAACTCATTAAGTCTATGTAAAGTTACAATCCTTTAAAGCAATTCCCAGTGCAATTATTGTAATTTGTATCTGAATGAATTTTCAGCATCTGTATTTTAAGTGAATTTTTATCGATTATGTCCATTACTGAAAGTATACTTAATGCAATTGGTAAATCGTATTGTGTTCCATCTTTTTGAAGATTTGCTGGACTATTAAGCACTGATATTACCAGATAAATCATACCGTTCAAATATTTTTATTTTATATCTTCTCCAATTTAAAGCACTCAACGACATCTCTTATCTGCACATTGTTGTATTTTTTGAAAACAATTCCACACTCTTCTTTTGCAGAAACTTCATCTTCATCTATTCTTCTTACCTGAAGAGAAATTACATCTACATGCGAAGCAATTACATTCCCATTTCTGATTATTCTAAATTTCTGAGATTTGCATACTGATCCTTTTCTGACAACGCATCCTGCGACTCTATATTTATCATTATTATCATTTTTCATATCAAAGATCTGAATCACTTCTGCAGATCCCAAAAATATCTCATTGAATTTTTGCTCAGTATTATCTGCAATCAAGGATTGTATATCATCGATAATCGAGTAAACAACTCCATAATGCTGAATCTTCACATTCGCATATTGGGGTTTAGGTTTCCCGACAAGAGACTTTACATTGAAAGCGATTATAGTTGCATCTCCAAGATAAGCAATGGATATATCATTTTCAGATATGTCTCCTACATCTGAATGCATGACTGAAATTTTAACATTATCCTCTGACATGCTTTCTATGGCGTAAACAATAGCATTCATAGAACCCGCTGTATCAGCTTTTACAATAAAATTTAATTCTTTGCCTTTTTTGACACGATCTCTAACTTCATACAATAGATCTTTCTCTTTGATTTTTGACAACTCATTTTCCTTTCGTTGTTTAGCCACTGCTTTTGCTTCTTTCTCATTTCTTGAAACTAGAATTTTTTCTCCAACTTGAGGTATCGACTCAAATCCAGCAACAACAACAGGACAAGAAGGGCCAGCAGATTTGATTTTTTGTCCATTTTCGGAGATCATAAATCTCACTCGACCAACATCATTACCACAAACAAAAACATCTTTGTTATTTAGAGTTCCATTTAGAATGATAACAGTTGCAATATGACCATTTCCTTTATCTGTTTTTGATTCTAAAATCACTCCCACAGCTCTGCCTTTTTCATAAGTCTTTGCGTCTATCATCTCCATTTGAAGTAAAATTGCTTCTTGCAATTCTTTTATTCCTTGACCGGTTTTAGCTGAAATTTGCACTTCCATTACATCTCCGCCATATTTTTCAACAATAACATTATGTTCTGCAAGTTCTTGTCTCACTCTTTCAGTATTTATATCATCTTTATCAATTTTGTTGATAGCAACAATTATTGGCACTTTTGCAGATTGAGCATGCTGAATTGCTTCTAATGTCTGAGCTTTAACTCCATCATCTGCCGCAACCACAAGAACAATTATATCAGTAAATTGAGCACCTCTAGCGCGCATATCTCTAAACATAGCGTGTCCAGGAGTATCTATGAAAGTTATATTACCTTTATCAGTTTTTACAGTATAAGCACCTATGTGCTGAGTAATTCCTCCTTTCTCTTGACTTGCAATACTGGCGTTTCTCATTTTATCCAAAAGAGAGGTCTTGCCGTGATCAACATGCCCCATAACAACAACTATAGGAGGGCGGCGGAAAGACTTTTCTGCATTTTCGATTAATCTCTGAGCTGGATCACTTGAAATTGAAATTTTTCCAAATTCTTCTATGATTATATCAGCCATTTCTCGAGGTATTTTCTTATCATTAATATTGCCTCCAAGAGATTGAATTATTCTTTCAATTTCTCCTACACTAACGGAAAGTCTATGTGCTAGATCAGCAATCACTATTCCTCCTGAAGAAACTAAAATTTCATTATTTTTATTTGTCTTTTTTATCTTTGTTTTGTGTCGAACAGATGAATGAACATCTTCTTTTTGAATATCTTCTTCATATAATTCATCGATTATGCTAACACCTTCTTCTATATCATCATCTACATCCGGAATGTATACATCTTCTTTTGCAAACAACTTTTCTTTCTTTTTCTTCTTATAATTTCTTTCAGAATCTATATCTGTATCTTTTGCTGTTGGTTTATGTTCGTATTCTTTGATCTGAATCTTCGATTTATGAGTTATCACATGCTTTTCAACAATATCAGGAATGTTGCTATCGAAAATTAGGGTACTATTTTGTACAGAACTTTCCACAACATCCTCTTCGTTTAAGTTTACTATATCAGAATGCTCTTTCTGATTGACTTTCATATTTTTCAAAGCATCTAACCTTGCTTTAATTTCATCTTTAGTCAAATTTCCAAAAGAAGCTACACCTTCCTCTTTTTCTGAATCATTCTTCGGCAAACTCTTGTTACGAGGAGAAACGATTTCCACTTCCACATTTTTTGATCTTCCATAAGAAAAGCTCTGCTTGACTTTCTGAGGTGGTAAAGATTTTCCAGAAGACGGAGTAATTTTTAAACTCAAAATTTTTCTATCTTTATCATCACTACTCATCGAACCATCCAAGTCTCTTGCGCACATCAATTATAATATCACCAGCTGTTTCTGCGGTAAACATAGGAGAATCTATAAATTCACTAAGTTCGTAAATATCTAATCCAGCAAGTTCTTCAAGAGATTTCACTCCTTTTTGGGCTAATATCAACACTAATCCCAAGTCGAGCTTTTCATATTTTATCAAATCTTCATTAACATTGAGCTTATAACATTCTTCGATCAAGAAATTTTTAGCTCTAGAATGAAGTTCTTGTGCAATATCAGAATCAAAACCATCTAGAGAGGCAATTTCATCTATACTAGCATTTATAATATCACTAAAAGACATAAATCCTTCTGTTACTAAAAATCGTGCCATAAATTCATCTATCGAAAGAGCTCTAATAAAATCATCAATAATTTTGTTTATTTTTTCAGCATTTTGCTGATTATAGTCGCTTTCTGAAACAATTTTGATGTTATTATTGGTTAATTTACATGCTAGCCTTATGTTGGCACCTCCTACTCCTATAGCAATATTAACCTGATCGTTTGGAACAACTGCAGTTATATTTTGATCATGAACTACTAATTTTGATACCTCAGCTGGAGATAATGCGTTCACTACAAAAGTCACTTTATCACTTGACCACAAAACCACATCTATTCTTTCTCCTTTAAGCTCTGCACTTATAGCTTTTATTCTCTGACCCTCAGGTCCAACGCATGGACCTATTGGTTCTAATCTCAATTCTCTTGATGAGACGGCAACTTTTGCTCTCTTCCCTGGAATTCTTGCGACAGATTTTATTTCTATAGATCCATCATGAATTTCCGGTACGTTTATTTTAAATAATCCCAACAAAAATTCGTTATTTGTTCTAGAAAGTAAGACTTGAAATCCGCTATCTCTTCTCATCACTCTAGATATTGCAACTTTGACTCTTTCATACATGCGAAGCTCTTCTCCATTTATTAATTCCTCTTTTCTTAACAAGCCAGTTCCTTGATTTATATCAACAATAATATTTCCAAATTCCATACTTTTTACTTGGCAGGTAATGATTTCTCCAACTTTGTTTTTGAAAAATTGATACTGAATCTCTCTTTCAAGAGAACTGATTTTCTTCAGAAAAATATCTCTAATTTTTCTTACAAGAAGCCTCTCCATGCTAGGAAAATCACAGGGAAAATCGATAAAATCTCCTATATTTACTTTTGAGTGAGTGTTTCTCGCCATATCTACATTAATTTCAGTTAAATGATTCCTCACATTATTCACTACTTTCATTTTTTTGAAAATTACAATAGAGTTATCGTTCTTGTTTATATGAACAATTATGTTAGGTATTTTATAAGTCAAAATTATAGCATCTTTTATAGCATCTTCCATGATTTTCAGAGTATCTTTTGGATCTAAACCCTTTTCATGAGCATAAATTTCAAGATCTTTGAAAAAACTCACAGCAATTTTCATATTTAACATATTTTTTCTCCTTTTATATTCACGTTAGCAGTTTTTCTTTATGCAAATTTCAAATCTAATTCTTTGAGAAAATTCATTTACCAGCAATGATAAAATCGATCTGTAAATTTCACCACAAGTATGTAGACTAATTTCTCTATTTGTGCTTTTTATCGTCAAAATCAATGTGTCTCTTGAATTTAATTCAATATTCTCAATATCAGCTTCATAAGAATCAAGAATTTTTACAATCGAACTCCTTACCCGTGATAGGTCCATTAATGATAGTAGTAATTGGAATGCTTAAGGCTAATATTTTTATGAGAAATATGCAAGATAAAAATTTTCATTTTATCAATTGATTATAGACTCATTAATGATACAGTTTCTGTATGCAGTCCTTAATGATATGAAAATAGTTATACTAAATACATCAAAAAGAGTCGCAATCATTCCAAATGATGCAAGAGATATGATCAATAATGGTCATGAGGTTTTTGTAGAATCATCAGCAGGAGATGAATCCCTATTTTATGATGAAGATTACAAAAAGTGCTCTATTTTTGATTTAAATACTATCAATGATATTGGGCCAAATGTTGTAATTGGAGTGAAAATCTCCAAATCAGACTTGATTCGAATTGCAAATTCTTTGCGAGAGCCTTGTACATTTATATTTGCAAAAATTGATGATTTTGAAGAAATTGAGATAGATGTGAAAAGCTCTTTTGTTGCATTTTCTCTCGATATGCTCCCAAGAATTACTAGAGCACAAGACATGGATGTATTGTCTTCACAAAACAATCTACTTGGTTATGTTGCGGCTATTAAAGCTTGCGAATTATCTCAGAAAGTTATGCCAATGATGAATACATCAGCAGGAAGAATTCATCCAGCAAAGGTAATTGTAATAGGGGCTGGTGTTGCTGGATTACAATGTATTGCAACATTTAAGAGAATGGGAGCAATAGTATATGGATGTGATGTGAGAGAAAATTGCAAAGATGAGGTCGAAAGTTTAGGGGCAAAATTCTTTGCTATTCCATCGAAAATCGAACTGAGTGGTGGTTATGTAACAGAAATATCTCAGTCTGATATCGAAAATCAGCGAAACTTACTTCGAGATCATATTTCTGATGCTGACATAGTTATCTGTTCAGCATTGATAAGAGGGAAGGTAGCTCCAATTATTATTACGAAAGATATGGTGAAGAGTATGAAAAATGGCGCACTCATTATTGATTTGGCCATAGAGCATGGAGGAAATTGCGAATTATCTCAAAACGGAATCACAAAATTTGGCAAAATTACTATACTTGGATCAAATGATTTAATAGATAATATTGCAAACGAAGCATCAAAAATGCTTTCAAAAAATAATATGAATTTTCTCCAATACTTGTTTAATACTGGGTATTTTGATTCTTTGGAAACACATGAATTTGAGCAAAAGCTTAACGAAGATGAGATCTTGAAATGTATGTATAAGTTGTGCAAAACTGCAGATTGAAGAAATAAATAACCAACCAAACAGTAATATAGCAAACAAAATTTCACATTCAAAAAAATTTAATATTGACCATGCAATATGGTGATATATACCATATAAATAATACGACTTATTTTATTTTTTCATGAAATCTTTAAAAATCATACTCACAGCATGTACATTAGTTTTTTTTACCAACTCGATAACAAATTGTAAGACAGAAAAACTTGATTTTGAGGTGAGAGAAGCTCATGATCCATTAGATTACAATCATGATAGATCTGATAGATATAAAAAAATCGACAGAGATTGGGGAGGTTTGTTAGGTGGATCATATATTCTTTCTCCTCACTCTGGAGAGCAATTAACAGAAAAATCATTTCAATTCTTATTTGGATTTTTTTACAAACGAAATATGTACATATCTTGCTTAGCAGGACTCACTCATAGCACTGTATCAGACATGTCGGAAATGATGCGCACATTATCGAATTTTCAGATATCAATCGAAGCACATGTTGGATTTTGCATAACAGATTATTTTGCTGTAAATGGATTGGTTGGGATGTGTTTTGATCGAATTAGTTTTGAAAAAGTTATGTCAAATGTTAATTCATTTGAACTCGGGGCGGAAATGTTGTTCTCATTTTGGATAGTACAAACGTCATTAGGAATATTAACAAAAATCCCTTTCAATGCTTCCATAAAGGAAGATGAACAACCTGAAATCAAAAAAGATAAGCCATTTGATTGGGTATTTAGAATCTCGTTTATGATTGTACTATAATTAATCGTAGCAACTGTAGAAAATGAGTCAATAAATGTGGCCAAATGCAGAATGGTCAAATGAGTCAACTTACAACAAAGCGCAATAAGAAATGAATTCACTAAGCGCGCAATAGCCTTATTTTCTGATATCTTTCAGCTTATCATATTCTCTGAGCTTGATACTATGTAGAACTATCACTGTCAATAAAATCATTAAATATGGAGTGAAAAATTGTTTTTATACTATCTTGATTGGCACTTTGCATAATTTCAAAGCTTATTCTTGTAACAGGCTCTGTACCAGATGGTCTCATATTGAAATGACTGATAGAATTCATTGATATATAACGCAAACATTCCTCAAATTCAATTTCAGACTTATCACAATTCTCGCAATTATTTTGAAGATAGTTCTTTGCATTAGAAATAATTTTCTCCAAATTTTCATTTCTTATGTTGAATTTTAATCTCATATTTGGAGTAAAAATTGGCATACTCTCTTGGCAATTTCTCAAAATACACAATAGTAAAATACTCACAAGCATTCCATCTCCGCAAAATGGATTAAATTTAGTTAATATATGACCAGAAGCTTCTCCTCCGAGAGTGCTTTTATAAGCAATCATAGCATTTGATACGTTTTTATCTCCTACATCACACACAATATACTTGATCTTATGTAAATCAAAGAAATCAAACAATGCAGAATTGCTATCGGTCGTGGTTACTACAACATCATTATCACTACTGTATAAAGAAAATATGGCGAGAATTTGATCTCCATCTAATATGTTACCATGTTTATCGCAAGCTATTACTCGATCACCATCTCCATCAAAAGCGAAAGCCAAATCGGCTCTATGAGCAATAGTTGCTTCTCTTAAGAGATTATTATTCATAATTCCTGCATTTAAGTTTATTAGCTCAAAATCAGATGATGTATTGATTAAAATACATTCAATTTCAAGAAGTTTGTGAAATATATCATATATAAACATTGATGGCGCGCCATTCGCGCAATCAAATAATACCCTTTTTGGTTGTTCAGCATTAAAATTATGCTCTTTTATGACATTTGATTTTAAGTAAGAAACGTATGATTGAAACAAATCATTGTGAATGTTAATTCTAGGAGGATCTGCCATCATTTCAATTGAATTATCATGAGCATTATTTGCATTATTTGAAATAAAATCCTCATCAATTTTTGATAATTTCATACCATTCTGGTCAAAAATCTTCAGTCCATTGTATTCATGAGTATTATGAGATGCCGTAATCATTATGCTACAACAGAATTTAGTTGATTTAATACCATGCAATGCTCCGTGAGCTAAGATCGGAGTTGTTACTATATCTGCAAAAAATACTTGATATCTGAAGTGGTTAAAAACGTTAATAAGTATATTTGAAATCAAAATTCCAGATGGTCTTGAATCTCTGCCAATTAATATAGTATCATTTTCAGAATGATTCTTTCGAGATTCGATTAGTGCACATATTCCATATGCAATTTTTCTGATTCCGACAGGATTAATGGGATATACTCCGAATTTTTCGCGAATACCATCGGTTCCGAACATATTTACAAGTAATTACACGCACTAAAATACTAACGTTATCAGATAATACTTATACTGTAAAGAAGTGTACATATTGGAAAATTTTTATTAAAATTCATAATGTTTTTTTTTATGAAAGTATGACTGAATTCACGAAAAGAATATCGAAATTCGTATTTTACTTAACCATAGCTTCTTCACAAATTAATCCTGCTTGTTATAAAAATGATCGTTGTGATTTTAATCATAACAACATTATTAATATTGAATTCAGTTCATTATTCCTTCAAAATAAGGATGAGAAATACAAAAAAGAATTTTGTGAAAAACTTTGGAAAGAAGAGTACGAAATAGATCGTTACGTACATGGTGCAGTAATGAGTATAGGACAACAAAATAAGTCATTAATTACTGAATATTTCTCAGAATATTTTTGTAGATTTTGTAGAAATTTGATTGGAAATATAAAATTCAAATACCCTCATTATTACATATGTAAGAAATGCAAATGCGATACATGTAAAGAGTCTCCTGTATGTCACATAGACTATACTGATCATTCTGATAAGGATTGTTGTGATGTAGAATTTTCCAAAATTTTTGTTGATGATTATGAGAGAAAAATTGACGATTTGATTCGTGATAAAAGACATGTTATAGATTCAGAAATTGACTTTTATTTCGATACTTGTCGTAAGATATACAATCATCAGTCCGATATGTTGACAAAATACAATGTTAACCCACAATATGACTTTTTGGATGGTAGGCATTGGCTTATTTCAGGAATAATAACAAATTGTATTCAATCTGTTGAAAGTGATGAAGGAATAAAGTTTTCTCTAAATAACGATTCTCAAAAAATATTGGAAATCTTTTCTAGAAACAAAGAAGAAGATTTTTGCAAAATATTAATCAATCGAATATCTAAATATTTTTTTCAAGATCTATTTCAGTTAATTCTCAGAAAGAAAATTACTTTAAAACGTATACCTGTTTCTGAAGAAAATAGCATTTTAGATCAAAAACCTATTTTACAAAATGAATTAGAAGAAGAAAGTTTCATTCAAGAAATTGATCCTGTGCAATTTGCAATAAAATCTGCGGAAATGAATAAGGAAGCCATAAGACTTCGATATTTTTCTGAGTCACACTCAAATTCTATTGCACATGAACTGTATTTCAGCAATTCTATACACCTTATGTTAGAAAACATGCCAAATTGTGTTACAAATACTCGACACGATATTTCAGACAAATCGCTATTCATTGTAGCTATTCAAGGAGCTCTGAAAGCACCTAATGTTTTATCATATCAAGGAGAATCAGAAACTCCTCGTAGTTTCGTTGATATATATGGAGATTTCTACTCATTTAAGATGTACTTCAGATTTATACTTAAGCACTTGCCAGAACAATTAAATAAAATATCACAAGAATTGTCTAAGAATAGAGATAGAGATGACCTCATGAGTACTAGTCAGTCTATCACTCAACAGTTTGTTCAAAGTGTAAAACCTAATGCTTCTGCTCAAATTAGCAAAAATCAACAAAAAACAGAAAAAACTGTATCAAAAAAGAAAAAAGATGATTTTGAAGAAGATGATGAAAATAAGCTCATTCCAGTTATTGATGGAAAAGGTCAATACAGAGAATCTAATACAACTTATCATATATCTGGAGTTGGTACGTTTTATACTAAAGAACAAATTGTACATCCATCAGAAATTTATCAACTAGTATGCAAATACATTGTAGTTTGGGTTCGAATGAGTGATAGAGAGTCTTCATTTGTAGATTTTTTTAAGAAAATGGAAAAAAAAGTGAATCTATATATACAGTCCAAATATCTTAAGATGGAAGATCACGCAAAAGCAGCGTATAGAGGTTTAATTGATGAGAAGATAGACCCGAAAAGAATGCACGAAAATAATGCAATTATTGATCGTATAGGGTCAATATTTGATTTAGAAGAAGCTGCAATGAGAAAGAGAAAAACTGAGAAATTAAGACAACAGATAGAAAAAATGAAAATAAATGAAAAAAAAGAACAGAAACAGAATCTTATTCTTATATCAAACGACATATCAATTGATAAGATAGAGGAACTTTTTGAAATTAGTTAAATGTCAAAGTTTTTGCTAGATCCAATCAATCACAGAGTATCTATGGATCGAAGAGTTTCATAGTTTTGCAGATTGATAAAGTGATGAAGATGCGCAAGTATTCTTGAGAATTTCTAAGATATTTTTTGATTGTTTGTTGATTGATTATTTGCTTTCCAGCGTGATTACGTTATTTGCATTTTCCATAATATCAATTATACGAAGTTATCAATAATCCAATAATCAAATTCGTTCAATGAAAAACGCTAACAAATCTCTGATAAAAAATCACTAACAAATCGATGGCTACCTTTCAATCTTTGCAGCCTTCATCAGAATATATTCTGATTTTATAAATCTGAAGTCTACAACAGAAGATGATATTATTTTATCTCGATATTTTTCAAATATTTCAAACGCATTTTTTATGTTTTCTCTTGGCATTTTTAGAGTAATTTTTGATTGACTTAGTCTATTATTGTCTAAATTACCTGTAATATTCACATTCCATCTGTAACTAGGCAAAAATTCAAGATCGAAATGATATTCTTTCATATTTGCTCTGATAATATTTATATTTTTAATATCTTTTGCGATTGCATTCAAAAATTCATCATTCAAGGATGGAGAGAATATCATCAGTACATTTTTCAGCACACTTTCATTAATCATTGAAATTGGAAATTTTTGTATTATTCCATCGTCAAACAAAATTGTAATTTGCGATTGTTCTTGCTTGTTAATAGAAGTAATGATAGCAATTATTTTTTTTTGCTTGACATGTATTAATAATTTGTGAGGAAAAACTTTTTTAACAATTAAATACTCAAATACGCCAAGATGCCACAAATTTCTGTGAATAGCATATATATCAGCGAACACAGTGGATTTTGGAATGCCATTTCTTTCTTCATTTCCAATAGTTGCGTGTTGTTTAACAATATTTAGAATATAATCCTTCTTTATGAAGATATCATCAGATATTTCAACATCGTGAATTATGATGCCTTTTGATGTTAGGAACAAGTCTAAAGAACTTCTTAAATAACTATTAAATGGGCAGTAAATTATTAATCCAATTATTAAAAATAGAGCAATTATTCTAAATATCTTCAATAAACGCGCAATTTTTCGTAAAGATTGCATGAATTTTCTGATAAATAATTCTCTTAATTTTGCTAACTTCATTAAGCGATATAAAATTCAATATGATTTATATACTATGGAAAAAATATTATATAAGTAAATGATATTTGTTTATTGTTATTTATTTTCATCACAACAGTTATCACAACCGCAACCTATAAGATAACGCCTCATTGATGTGTTTTTTTGAAATCGAGCTATTTTCTACGATAGATAAAATATCAGCAAAAATTTTCGCTTGAATTTTATTAATGCTTATTTTCAAAACTTGAGCAATTAATGCAACTATTGCTTCGTAGTCATTTTTATCATATACCTGATCGTGTTGTGTTTCTCTTGAGATCTTGCTAAATCTTTCAAGACACTCAAAGTAACTTACTGCATTATTTACATTTTCATATTGTTTAGCAATATCGATATCCGCTGCTGTTCTGGCAACTTTAATAATTTTATCTCGTTCACGCATAGATATCTTAAATTTATCCACACATTTATCTAATAAAGGCAGAGCTTCTTGCTGAATTTCTATTCCTTTCATTTGTTCTGGAGACAGAAAAGCATTTAACACCCCATATCTATAATATTGAATACTTCGACATATTATAACTCTGTTTAAGATCGTCGCACTGCTATCTCCTCTATCATTTTTTTGTATATCTTCTTGAGATAATTCTGGTAAATAACATTGCAAATCAATTCTATCTAATATTGGTTTTGAGACCTTTTTTTGGTACATTTCAGCACATCTAGGTCCATTAATACATGGCTTTTTTCCATAATTTCCGCACATGCAAAGGTTCATAGCTGCAATGAGTTGAAATTTTGCAAAATATGTCCTTGAAGAATCAGATCTTGTTATTGTAATATGACCATTTTCTATCGGTTGCCTCAATGACTCTAGAGTATTTCTGGAAAATTCTGGAAATTCATCTAAAAACAAAACACCGTTATGTGCGAGTGATATTTCGCCAGGCTTTGGTTTTGATCCTCCACCTATTACAGATACAGTTGAAGCAGAGTGATGTGGCGCGCGAAATGGCCTAATAGATGTCATTAAATGATATTGATCGTAGTGATTACTGATGTTATATACCATTGCTGTTTCTATTATTTCTCTAGTGTTCATTTTTGGAATAATAGTCATAATTCTGTTAGCCAACATAGATTTTCCAACACCAGGAGGTCCCATAAATAAAAGGTTATGTCCTCCAGCTGCTGCTAATTCTAGTGCATATTTCCCCATTTTCTGACCAACTACATCCGTCATATCTTCAGATGTTTTTATTGTTTTTTCATAAGGATTTTCATTTATTCCAAAATATTTTTTGGCTCTAGCTAATTCTTCATAATTTAAGTCATCATTTATAAATTCTCCTGAAAATATTTGCAATGATTCTGTGCCTTTAAAATGATTTACTAATGAGATTATATCTTTAGATGCAAGTATGCTCTTATTGCCACTCCAAAATGCATGATCAATGCAAGTTGATGGGCATATTATGCCTTTATTTAATGAATTTGCTTTCATAGATGCACATAATACTCCTGGGACTGTCATAATATCTCCATTTAGAGATAATTCTCCCATGCATACAAAGTCTTTAAGTGAATTTTTATCGATTATGTCCATTACTGAAAGTATACTTAATGCAATTGGTAAATCGTATTGTGTTCCCTCTTTTTGAAGATTTGCTGGAGACATGTTTATGACTATTTTTTTTGGAGGCATTGCTAATCCTATAAAACTTAAAACTGAACGGACTCTTTCTCTTGATTCAGCTACTGCTTTATCTGGCAAGCCAACTATTATGAATGCAGGTAATCCATTTGAGATCGATATTTCTACTGTTATTATGTCGATATCTATTCCTCTGAAATTTACCGTATATATTTCACTACAAACTTTGCTCGTTGAAGTAAATACTGCATCGTTAAAAACTTCATTAGTCATAAAAATAAAATTCTCCTAAATAGGTATTAAATTATAAGTAATAAATTGCAAACAAGTAATAGTCATGTTAATGAATTTTTAAAAATGTGATAAAAATCTACATTTTCTGCATAATACAGCTAAAAATATAATTTCAAAAAATTGTGTGAAAAATCAAAAAATATATTGACTGATAATCTAAAAAATATATTGACTGATAATCTAAATATATATTCAAAATGGGATATCAATATGACATTAATTTTGAATTTTTTGCTGTTTATACTCCTCAAAGTTGTCTGGATTCCATATTTGAAACATTGGTCCCCTGCCAACAAAACAAGCTTGATTTGATAAATTAGCATGTTTTATCACTCCTTCGGGTAAAGTCACTCTTCCATCTTGGTCAAATGGCAACATAATAGCATTTGAGAAAATATCAGCAGTTATATCATCTTGTTTTTTCAAAAATGAATCTAAAATTCTATCACCCTCTATTTCTTTACTTAATCTCTCCATTCTACTCATTCCACATCCATCTACAGTGTTGAAGAATTGGGACTTAAATAATATTATCCCTTGAAATGATTCATTTATTAACGAAAGACGGAATTGAACTGGAATAGAAACTCTTTTTTTTACATCTATCTTATTAATATGTGTAGATAGGAAAATTGACACAATCAACAAGATAAAAAGAATGAATGAGGGTATCATGGGGGACAATGGTAGTCAATGGGATCTGATGGGAGTAATCCACAAAGTTATCCACAAGGTGTGCGCTATCATAAATGATATATAAAAGTCAAATATATTGAAAAAAATGAAAAAATACCCTGCTGATCAATCTTTTTTTATTGTGCAAACTTTATGAATTTATTAATGTAATTACCTTGAGAATGAAGTTATCCACAGAAAAATTCTGTATAAAAAATCTTTTTGTCTTTTACTTTTTAGTTTGAAATTAGCTGAATTATCTAATAGAATTAAAAATTCGATTATGTTTTCCCAGTATGAATAGAGTTCCGATTACAAAAAATGGTATTAAAATCATTAAAGATGAATTGTACAACTTGGAACAAGTGGAAAGACCAGAAGTAATTCGAGCAATATCTACTGCAAGAGAGTTTGGGGATTTTTCAGAAAATGCTGAATATAAAGCTGCAAGAGAAAAGCAGAGAATGCTGGAGAAAAGAATAGATTATCTCAAGCAGAGATTGTTGATGGCAGATATAATCGATACATCTAAGTTTGTTGGGAAAAAAAACATCATGTTTGGAGCAACTATAACTCTAAGATCTAATGGAGATGAAATTCGGTACCAAATCGTTGGCGAAGATGAATCTGACGTTGATTGTGGAAAGATATCAATTTCATCCATGATGGCGAAACAATTGATTGGAAAAAAAGAAGGAGATTTTTGTTCGATAAATGATGGTACTACTTATGAAATTATAAGAGTTTTGTACGAATGATAATGACTTTAGCGGATGATCTATTTGATTTGAATTTTTGCTCTGTAAAATTAACCGTAAGATTAGACAAAATGACTTATTGTCTGATTTGTATAAAATGTTGTTAATAAATTTTCAAAATTGAGTTTCTTTTCCTTTATGGACTAAATACTTTTCACTCTTATAAAGACTTGGAGTTTTTTATCGATTTTTATTCATTCTATCATTATATTTTATCATCGATTTATTTTCAACTCATAGACATATTCATTCATATAAATAATAATTCACTACATTATTCATAGAAAATTATGGACGCTGAAAATTCATTCAATTTGATTGAGATCGAAAAGAAATGGCAGAAAAAGTGGAAAACGAGCAATATATTCAAAACTTCAGATAATCCGCAAAAACCTTTCTATACACTTGTTATGCTTCCATATCCATCTGGAACTTTGCATATGGGACATATACGGAACTACACAATAGGTGATGTTTTTGCAAGATACAAGAAAAGTTGTGGGTTTGATGTTCTAAATCCAATGGGTTGGGATGCATTTGGCTTGCCTGCTGAAAATGCGGCAATGAAAAATAAGATTCACCCGATGTATTGGACTATGAATAATATAGCAGAAATGAAGGAACAGATGATTTCTGCTGGATTCTCTTATGATTGGGAAAGAGAAATTACAACGTGTAATGTGGAATACTATAAGCATATGCAAGAGATTTTCCTCCTATTTCTACGGAATGGAATTGCATATAAAAAAGAAGCAATTGTAAACTGGGATCCAGTTGAATGCACAGTGCTAGCTAATGAACAAGTAATAGATGGTAAAGGATGGAGATCTGGCGCACAAATAGAAAAGAAAATGCTAAATCAGTGGTTTTTGAATATTTCTGATTTTGCAGATGAATTGTTACTTGGTTTAAATGAGCTAAAAGAATGGCCGGAGCAGGTAAAAGTGATGCAAAAAAATTGGATTGGCAGATCTGAAGGGATAGAAATATCATTTAAAATAGACTCAAGTAGTGGAAATTCATTAAATGTTTTCACAACAACGCCAGAAGCGATATTTGGCTGTACTTTTTGTGCGATTGCGTATAATCACCCTTTCGTTAGTGAAATTTTGAATATGACAAATGACTCTAAGCTCAAAAACGATATGCTAAGCACTATAAAACAATGCGAATCTGGATCTATATCGGAACGGGATTTAAGTACAGAAGAAAAAATTGGAATAAATACGGGAGTACATTTGATTCATCCAATAACTAATGAAAAAATCGATTTATATATCGCAAACTATGTTTTAAATAATCATGGCACTGGTGTTATTTTCGGATGCCCTGCATGTGATAAGCGAGATTACGAATTCGCTATCAAATATGGTATAAAAATTAAACAAATTCTGACCGAAGATTACATTTCAGATAGGTTTTCTTACGAATTTCGCATAACTTCTGATATTAATGAGAATAAAGAAGAGCAATTTTTTACATCAACAGTAAATTCAACACTAATAAATTCAGATTTCTTAAATGGATTGACGATTGCTGCTGCTAGAGAAAAAATTATAAATTATCTTGAAGATAATCAAATAGGAATCAAAAAAATTTCCTTTAGATTGAGAGATTGGTGTGTTTCAAGGCAACGCTATTGGGGATGTCCAATTCCAATAATATATTGTAAAAAATGTGGAATGGTAGAAGCAAAACTACCGGTTTCTTTACCTGATGACGTCAATTTTGATGAACCTGGAAATCCACTGTCTCGCCACTCAACATGGAAATATGTAAATTGTCCTAAATGCGATGAGCCAAGCGTGAGAGATACAGATACTCTGGACACTTTTTTCGATTCTTCTTACTATTTTCTGAGGTATTGCTCACCAAAGTCGAGTAATGTTTTTTGTAGAGAAAAAATTCACCAATGGATGCCTGTAAACCAATATATTGGAGGAGTAGAACATGCAGTTTTGCACTTATTGTATGCTAGATTTTTTACAAGAGCTTTAAAAAGATGTAAATTTGTTGATTTCGAAGAACCGTTTAGTAATCTTTTTACTCAAGGAATGATATGCCATAAAACTTATAAGACTAAGTCAGGAGAATGGGTAAATCCTAAAGATTTGCGTACAGACAATATGGAAAGTACACTTTTTACAAAAAATGGAGAAGAAGTTATAGTTGGACCTTCTGAAAAAATGAGTAAATCCAAGAATAATATAATTTCTGCAATTGATGTTCTCAAAAATGATGGAGCAGATGCGCTCAGAATGTTCATTCTATCTGATAGCCCTCCTGAAAAAGACTTGCAGTGGAGTAATGCTGGATTGGAATCGTGCAAGAAATACGTTAAATCAGCATTTACAGCATTTCTTAGGTTTTATAAGCAAAAGAGTCAGTCCAGTATTGCTACTGATGATGTTTATTTAGTCAAAGCACTCAACGAATTTGTACATAAAAGTACTGAATACATAGAAAGTTATCAGTTAAATAAGTATATTGCGCAGATTCGCATATTCTCAAATATACTCTTTAAGTTTGAATTTAGTACGCAAAACTCAAGCGTATTGATGAATGTATGGAAAACATTCATAATTGTTATTTCTCCTGTAATGCCTCATATTGCAGAGGAAATGTGGTCAATGATTGATGAAAATGGATTTGTGTGTGAGCAAAAATGGCCTTCTTATAGTATTTCACGAGATAATACTAAGATATTAATACAGGTTAATGGAAAGTTAAAAGGAATATTAGAATGCTCACACTCTGAGGCAGATAATGAAAGTTATTTAAAAAACAAAGCTATAGAAATATCTGGTATTGAAGAGAATACGATAAAAAGATTCATTATTGTTCCATCAAAAGTGGTAAATATTCTGCAGTGAGTACAATTTTCTGAAAAGACAAAATTGAGACTAATAAACTTTTACAAGCTATTTATTGGAGATTTAGAAAATTTTTTGAATTGCATGTTCAAATTATTACATTCTATGGTACTATTACTTTGCGGGCTGATAGCTCAGTTGGTTAGAGCACACGCTTGATAAGCGTGGGGTCGGAGGTTCAAGTCCTCTTCGGCCTACTTTTCATTGTCCGAACTTTTTCATTTTGTCCACTTTATCGATATTGTATGAGAACGACCAACATGCCAAAGTTTTATGCATTTACTCGAGATTTTATGGTAATATAATTGTCTTTATATATGAAAGAATGAATTTGTTGATTTAGAAAAATGCCTTGATCTGTTCAATTTTGTAGAATAAAATGCAACTGTATTTTTCACATTAGTTGATGATAAAATATATTTCTATTATCATATCTATCATCTCAACTCTGCCATTGTTTTTATCATTTTTTTCTCATTTCAATATAATTAAGTTGAGTTTTTTTGATAAAATTTTCGTTCGTGTTCAGAGTTTTGATGTATCTCATGGTGAATCATTTGTAAACCTAATGGGCTTCTATATTGTATTTTTATCATCCACTCATATGGGAGTTCCTTTGCTAAATAACAACAAGAAAGGTGCAATTATGATATTTTTGAGTTTAATTCCGTTGTTTTTAGTCATATCATCATTGCAGCAACCTCATCAATATAGATTGATGATATTCCCAATGCTATTAATCTTTATTTGTATTTTGGAGAAATTGTATGAAATGTCTTCTCTTTTTCCAACGTGGCTTATGCTCACTAGATTATATATATCGATTGTATTGTTAGCTATGTTGCTTGGAATTGTTATTGTTAAATAGTTGTATTAAGAGATCGTTTGAAAAAAATTATCACTAGAAACTGATTAAAAACAACTGTTGAGATTAAATCATTACTGTGGACTTTAACTATTGCAATCATCTATTTTTTTCTTCACTTGCTAGCTGAAATTTGATTGCAATGCTATATTTCAATTTTCTGAAAAATCATAAAAGATCAGAACATTCCATCGACAAGTGGAATTTTCACTACCATTCCGCTTAATTCTTCTGTCAGTTTGACTTGGCACCCCAATCTTGATGTAGATTCGACTCCAAAAGCAAGATCCAACATTGCATTTTCCTGATCTGTCATAGGATTGTTTTGAGACGTTTTAGTTGACCAATCGGAATCAACTACAACATGGCAAGTAGCACACGCACAAGAACAACCACAACTTGCAATAATATCATTTTCTAGACCATTCTCATGAGCAAGATCGACTAAATTTTGTCCTTTATATCCCCGAGTTAATATTTCTTCTGTTCTTCCATTAGGCCATACTTTTACAAATTTTACTTCTATAGATCTTATTTTCTCCATAAATTATATTATCAAAATCAATACTGTGTTATAAATTTAGCATAATAATTTCAATAAATTAATACTGTGAAAATAGAAGATTATACAGAAAAGGTTATTACTCCAGAAACAGCAATATCTTTGCTCAGCACTGATGAAGTTGTGATTTTACCTACAGAAACTGTTTATGGATTAGCAGCAAATGCTTATTCTCATATTGCAACGAAGAAAGTTTTTGATATAAAGAAACGTCCTTATCGCAATCCACTTATTGTGCACTACTATTCGATGGAACAAGCTCAAAGAGATTTATTTTTTAACGATATCGCATTAAAATTAGCCAGAGAATTTTGGCCAGGTCCACTGACATTAATCACTCACAGAAAGAGATCTTCAGAATTATCATCTCTAGCAAGCTCAAATATGAGTAAAGTTGCTGTGAGAATTCCATTACATCCTATTACTCTTGAAATCATAAGGAAATTTGGCAATCCAATCGTTATGCCTAGCGCAAATTTATACCAAATGACTAGCACTACAAACATATGCGATGCAATATGCAGTTTGCAAAAAGTTCTTGGTGTTAATGGTGGTTATTCATATTATGGAGTAGAATCAACAATAATAGATTGCTCTAGGGAAACTCCATCGATTTTGAGGTATGGCGCAATACCTTGTTCTGTTATAGAGCAAAAATTAGACTTGAAGTTGTATACTTACACTGACGGTAAGCGAATGCCAGGATCTCATAACAAACATTACTGCACCAATAAGCCAATAAGAATGAATGCATCTCATGTTGAACCAAACGAGGCATTACTTGCATTTGGAGAGCATAACATAAATGCAGAAATTTCTTTGAATTTGAGCAAAATGGGTAATTTAAAAGAAGCTGCTCGTAAATTATTTTATTCTTTACAAAGACTTGATAGAAGTAATTGTGAATCGATTGCTGTTATGCCAATTCCAAATGAAGGAATAGGAATAACCATAAATGATCGATTAAAACGTGCATGCTTCTCAGAGCGAAAGCATTTTTGAAAAAAAATCTAAACAGCTGATATTTACATTTCTCATACATGAAAATCACAAGCATTAAATCAACTACATAAAATACATAAACACTCTATGTCTCATTTTAACTGAGAATAGAGTATAACAATTAACAAAACTAGATGGAGTTTTGTAGTTGAGATTGTTAGAATTGAAAATACTTGATCATTTAAGAATAATGAAATTTGTATATCGCATTTTGTGCATTTGTTTTTTTTCAGTTTTTTGTTTCACTCATCCAAATAATGTTGTAGATGAAAATCCATTATCTGTTGAATTAATATTGGAAGAAATAAAGAGCACAGATCCTACAATTCAAGGAATATATTCTATGGCAAAGCAAGTGTTTGTTGTGGATTATGAGTCTGATGCGGTGCTTCTATCAAAAAATCATGATCAAAAAATGTCGCCCTCTTCTATGACCAAAATAATGGTTTTGTACATAATATTCTCAGCTTTAAAGAATAATAAAATAGTTCTTGATGATATGTTGATGGTAAGTAAGAATGCTTGGTCGCAAGAAGGATCAAGAATGTTCCTCGAAGTCGGCAAAACTGTATCTGTAAGAGATTTGATTTGTGGTATATCAGTATCATCTGGAAATGATGCAACTGTTACTATAGCTGAAGGATTGTACGGAGGAGAAGAAATTATGGCTTCTGTCATGAATGATCAAGCTAAGTCATTAGATATGAACAATACTTCTTTCTCAAATACATCCGGATTACCAGATCCCTCTGTGCATTATTCAACTGCAGAGGATATATGCAAACTATCTATTGCTCTTTTTAGAGATTTCAAAGAATATTACACTGAATTTTGCGGAATGACGACTTTTACATATAATAACATACGACAGCCAAATATAAATCCAGGATTAGCATACGGAGCAGACGGAATAAAAACAGGATGCACAAAAGTTGGAGGTTATGGTGTTTCTTGCTCGATAGATATTCAATTCCCAAATCAAAATCGACGTATTTTCATAGTTATAAATGGATGTGAAACTGAAAAAGACAGAAAAGAGTGCATAAGAAGAATAATATCTTACTGTAAATCTAGATTGACAACAATTTCTGTTCTGAAAAAAGGAACAAAAATATGCAATGTAAATGTTTTGAATGGAAAAAAAGATAATGTTGCGGTTTATATAAATGAGGACCTGGATATTATAATTGATAAATTACATCTCGTTCAGCTTAAACAGAAATTGAAGTGCAATTTAGATGAATACGTAAAAGAAAAAATAATTTCTATTATTAAACCAATAAATGCTCCCATTAAGATGGGATCGAACGTTGGAGTTGTATCTATAGATTTATTTGGTAAGAATATTTATCTTTACTCTGCTGATGAGGTTCAAAAGAAATCAGAAGTCATGATTATGTTCTCTAGTTTGAAGAAAAAAATCATAAACTCTATTAGAGGAATGTTTAATTAAAATGAGTGATGAAGATATTGATTAATATAAATTGGTACTAGTTGTATTAGTTACAGCAAGTACAGCATTGACTTAGAGTTGATTTTCATTTACATATGTATCCAAGGTTTTTACAGTATGTTTTATGTCAAATATGCAAGGAAGTATTGGAAAATTTTCTATATTAGTAGTTTGGATTACTGGTGCGTTATTTTACTTTTTTCAATTCATTATGAGATCATCTCTCGTATCGTTTTCTGACTCCATAATGCAAGATTTATCAATATCAGCTGATATTTTCTCTATTATTTCATCTGCATACTACACATCGTACACCATGGCGCAGATTTTGATTGGTTTCTTGCTTGATAGATTTGGCCATAAATTAATTTTTAACTTGTCATTATTTCTCTGCATAATCGGGGGTATAGTTTTTGGAACTAGTAACAGTATTGCTTTTCTCTGGATTGGTAGATTTTTGATTGGACTGGGAGGTGCATCTGCATTTATAGGCTGCGTAACTTTATGTGGAAATTTATTTTCTCAAAAGAATAGACCATTTTTTGTTGGATTGACAGCTTCACTTGGAAAATTCGGTGGAATATTAGCAGGAGGTCCTGTACATGCTCTAACTGAATATTATTCTATATCTTGGCATGAAATATACATTTACATTTCTCTCACAGGAATTGGTTTGCTAATCATAATGATTATTTTTATGAAAGATTTTAGAGAAAATTCTTCAGTAAAAAGTAAAGTAAGTGGTGTGAAAAATATATACGGAGAGATAAAAATCATGATGAAAAGCAAAAAAATGTGGATTATATCGGTGTATGGAGGATTGACATATGTACCTATAATTATTCTTGCAGACACTTGGGTAACTTTATTCATAGAAAACAAATTTCATGACTTTTTGATAAATGACTCTCACAATTTGATCTCTTATTCTAGTTCAATGATGTTCCTGGGAAGTATAACTGGAGCACCTTTCATTCCTTTTTTTGCAAGATATTTTTCTAGAAAGATAATATTTTTCACGACAAATCTTATATCGAGTTTGTGTATTTCAATTTTAATTTACGCAAATATTGATTTTTACACAGCGATGTATTGCCTTTTTTGTATAGGCTTTATGTACGGATCTCATACAATGATGTTCCTTTATGGATATGAATTATTCCCTAAAATTGCATCTTCTGCAGCTGGATTTTTAAACACTCTCAATATGATGATAGGCGGAGTGTTTTTACAAAGCTTATGTGGTTTTTTGATTAAAGCATGGGGATATAATCCTTGTGTCAAGGGAGATATGAATGTATTGAGTTTGCAAATAGGACTTCTGATTGTATTGGTATCTATGATAGTTGGAGTATTGTTAGTTTTTGTTCTACCTGGAAAGTTTTTTGATAAATCCACAAGGTAATTTGGTAGATAGTATTTCAAAAACTGCTAACATTATACATCTTCAAGTACATCTTCTGTCGTATCATCAACATCAACTTGAGATTCAACCATATTAGTATCCATGCTCATAATCAATTTCGTGATTTTATCTCCAATTATAGGATTTTCTTTCAAAAACTGCTTAGCTACTTCTTTTCCTTGGCCAAGTTTTTGCCCCTCAAAAGAATACCAAGAGCCCGATTTTTCGACCACACCAGCATTCACTCCAAGATCTATTATCTCTCCAGTCCTAGATATTCCCTCTCCGTACATTATATCAAAACAAGCAGTCCTAAAAGGAGGAGCGACCTTATTCTTCACCACCTTGACTTTCGTTTCATTTCCAGTATTTTCATCACCTTGTTTCAAAGAAGTCCCTTTCCTTATATCAAGTCTAACAGAAGCATAGAACTTAAGTGCATTTCCTCCAGTTGTAGTTTCTGGATTACCGAACATTACTCCAATTTTTTGACGAATTTGATTGATGAATATTACAACAGTTCCAGATTTTGCAATTATTCCAGCTAACTTTCTCAGAGCCTGACTCATTAATCGAGCTTGCAATCCAACGTGCGTATCGCCCATTTCTCCTTCTATTTCAGCCTTTGGAACTAATGCAGCAACACTATCAACTATTATCACTTTCACAGCACCAGATCTAACAAGTGTATCTGCAATTTCAAGCGCCTGCTCTCCTGTATCGGGCTGTGAAATGAGCAATTCATCAACATTAATTCCAAGCTTTTTCGCATACACTGGATCAAAAGCATGTTCCGCATCTATAAATGCACATATATCCCCCTTTTTCTGAGCTTCAGCAACAACATGCATCGCAACTGTTGTCTTTCCAGAACTTTCAGGTCCATAAATCTCAATTATCCTACCAACAGGCAATCCACCAATTCCAAGTGCTTTATTTAAGGATATCGATCCAGTCGAAATTGCCTCTACAGCTGAAACCTCCCACTGTCCTAAACGCATAATAGACCCCTTTCCATGAGCCTTTTCTATCTGACCAATCGCCGCATCAAGAGCTTTAAGCTGAGATTTTCTAAAATCATCATTTTGATTCTTATTCAACACTTCATAATAAGTAAATAATCAACTACTATTGAACAACTTTTTACTGAAGAATGCAATAAGTTCATTTATCAAAAATTTATATTAATTGCATATCATGGAACTATAAGACAATCAATCACGCAATTTTAAGAAATCTATAATGCAAAAATAAACTCGCACTTTTATACAAAATCAATAAACTTATATTTCACATAAAGTCTATCAAAAGCACAACAATTACTAAAGTTCTAATTATAGGAATATTAGATAAAATATGAAATGCAAATATATACAATCAAATATAATTTCTATTTCGATCTAAAATAAATTTTTATCAAAAATTTATATTAACTTATTATTATATTGACATAATTAGTTTTATTAAAAATATGAACATATTGAATGTACTTCATGATTATGTCTACAATACAAGAAATGTTCTACAAAAGACAATTTTAATCATTGTCATCTCACTTACCACAACTTGCAGCATAGTATATTCCATGAACTCAGAGCACGATGAAGATCATAATTCAGAATCAAGGGTATCTGTTACTCAAAAAAAAGATCCTAAAAAAATATATTTTTGTAGTCAATCTGTAAAAAAATTCTTAGATCAACATAAGATTAAAGAACACAAAAAACGAGAATTAATAAATCAAGCAAAAAAATTAGATATGAACCTAGTAAAGGCTATTACTGAAAGTAATGAAGATTGCTGTAAAAATTGCTGCTCATGCTGCCCTTGTTGCTCATTGGATTGCTGTAGAGATTATTTTTGTAGACCATTACTTGTCATGATAATAATGACTACATTTGCCATTGTTCTATATATGGCAACAAATAATTCTACTCAAGATATCATAAGCCAAGCTATAGATGGAATAAGAAATTCAACAAAAAGAATATAGCATCAAGTTGCTCATATTTTAATATAAAATAGATATTTATTATTTCATAATGACAGTGATCTTCGTCTAATAAATTAGAAATAATGAAAGTAAAAAATGCAAGTATATTTTTTTTCTCAGCTATATGCTCAGTATTCTTAACATATTCAAGCTCGAATGCAATGATGAACTCACAAATGGGCTCAGAGGTGCATGATGAAGATGAGTCATTTAAGAGACAAACAACAACAACAAAACAGGCAGTTGAAACACTGAACGAGCGCACGGACGATATTCAGAAGATGATAAAACAACATAATGAACTTACATCAAAAGCAAAAAGACGGGACGATTGCTTTCAGAGTATTGTCATATTTTGCCTTAGTTTCACATGTATTAGTCATATTGCTACTGCTGTCATTCTAGGATTGATATATGGACTACTTGACAAAACCTACGAGAAGGTTGAAAGCATATCTCTGCAAATAGATGATGCAATATAATCGAAAGAGTGAATGA
Organism: Candidatus Gromoviella agglomerans; assembly: GCF_021065005.1. Classification (GTDB taxonomy): domain Bacteria; phylum Pseudomonadota; class Alphaproteobacteria; order CAJXXZ01; genus Gromoviella; species Gromoviella agglomerans. The sequence goes on along the minus strand of NZ_CP069247.1, from coordinate 26,305 downwards.
ACAACATGCAAATGTAATGATGTAATATCATAAAAATCAAAGGATCAAAGGGAAGTTCTACCAAAAAAAGCTGTATGAATAGTAGCACTATCTAGATGCTCCAATTCTCCACCTAGAGGAATACCTTTCGCTGGAGTAGATATAATAGTATTAGCATTTCCAAGAGATTTTATCTCATTAACTAGATAATGCATAGTAGAGTGACCGTCCATCGTTGGTGAAAATGACATTATAATCTCAAGTTGATTATCTCTATACGACCTAACTCGTCGAAGTAGTGCATCTATATATAGATCAGATGGAGTTATTCCATTGACCGCCGACAGAGTACCATGTAAAACGTGATAATGTCCGTTATAACATAAAGAGCGTTCTATCGATATTACATCAATTATATTACTTACCACGCATATTTTACTGCTATCTCTTTTCATTCCACTGCATATATCGCATATTCCATTTTCACATATGTAATAACATTCTGAACATGTAGCAATGCTATTTTTTGCATCAATTAGATTTTTGATAAAATCATCAATAATATTATCTCTACTAAATAACAATTGTAGAGCAATTTTATATGACGATCTGTTCGTAAGAGAAGGAATCTTTAAAAGTGAATTTGATAACCTATCCAAGATTTTTGACATAATTCACAACTTGATTGTGATGATATTAGATCACTTCGAGCAGATAGTATCAATGACAATTATATATTTATATAAAAATTAACCTTGCTTAAATAAGCATTGCACCATAATCTGGTATCTCGAAAATAAAATAAGATGATAAAAAAAGCAAATAAGTATGAATTTATTGAAAATTTTAAATCCAAAGCATGTATTTTGCTAAAATTTTTGTGCTATATGCTATCGTTATCCATTTACGAAAACTCATATGGATCAAAAAGATTGGAATTAGAAGATGTGTATGATGTATCCACTTCAAGTATACAATTGGCAAGAGATTATATATCCACAGGAATTAGAGTAAACAGACAATTTATACAAAAAATACAAATACACAATCAAATTGTAAAACAACAAATACAGCAAAAGACTAGTGACAGTTCTGAATATATCCACTTCTGTACATCATTAAGACAATGTACGCAAAAAAAATGCGATATACATGGACGAGCGATTTTTATTTACAATGATCTTGCACGAAACTCCACTCCAACAGAAAAAATGGATGCATTCAAAAGGGAATGGAATAGACGCATATCAAATTTACTCAGTATATTTTTTCCATCAAGAAGTGAATCAGATATTGGAGAAGTTGAAGGATGGAATGATAGACAAAGAGAAAGATTATCGATAGAACAATCCATGAGCGACTATGATGAAGATATGGATTACCAAAATAATGACGCTGATGCACCATATCAAATACAAAAAACAAATAAAAAATATGGAAGGAACAATACCCCTAAAAGACAGATGCAATATTCTGACCAAAGTCAAAGATTCAACACAGAAGGAGGAGATAGATCTCAGTTTATTCATCATGGAAATATTGAAGATCAATTTTCAGATCCATTAAAAGTAAATACACAACAATTATATGATATAGATCCAAGGATAATCGAACAATTCTTTTTTATTCCATGTGAGACATTATTGCTAATATTAGATGAAAACAATCTGAGAGCAATAATGAGTGATGAGGAAATTCAGGCAATCACACTCAATCAATGGATTGACATGCTCAATACAGTACCTGGATACAGAAAAAGTATATACGCAAAAATACAGATAAATGAACCAGTAAAATCATTTATTCAAACATCACAAAGGATTTTTGAAAAAGAAATTCCATATGATCAAGACTCAAACACCAAAGAGTTTAAAAAATTTTTGGAGAAAAAAATATACATACATATGCCTTTATATGCAAAATCAGCAAAAGTATTAAATAGCATAATAATGAAAGAAAAAAGTAAAAGAATGAACCAAGAAATAAGAGGACTACTATTCTTCATCTTCATATGGAAAGAGTTAATGAATATATACGCTCTAGAAATTTCAAGAGAGATGCTTTATGTGGAGAATATAGATAAAAATAGCAAACAAGACGCAATAGAAGATTGTATTCGAAAACAAAAATATATAAATCATTTGCTAGGAGTAAATATAAATAAAGCACTGATCGATGAAAGATCCAAAGGATCTACTCTAGAAAGACAAATGGCAGTAATGAAAATAGTAGCAGATTCCTTGAATATATTAATTCAACGATACGGCAATGATATAAAAGCCAACAAAATCGCAAAAATGTGTATGTTAATGCAAAATTGTTATAAAAACTGGATTACAGGAAACGGCTGGTGTAGATTTACAAGAACTTCATAAAAATAAAATCACAATTCACTATCATTAAATGATCACTTTGGGAAAAATTAACAGTAATTACAAGTATACAAGTATTATTTTATAACTTAATTTATAATAGTAATTATAGAAACTACATAACAAAAAAAATTTCAAAAATACACATACAACAATTATATACTTGGACATAAATATGGTATAATTTCCTCTATCTTTCAACTCATTTATTCATAATGCAACTAAAAAGTCCAAATGAAAGGTTTTTAGAGCTAACTCTAGCAAAATGCCCTGTTGAAATTGCATTTTTTGATGCAGATAAACAGGCATTTTTCCCTAAAAACAGCATTTGGAATTCTCAAGAAGATTACGATTTAGAGTCTTTTTCACGAAAATTCATCTCAAACGAAGATCAGTCAAAATTTATCGAAACTTATGAAAAAGCAATGTATGGTCATAATATCCATATAGAAATACATGTGAAGAAATTTGGCTTACAAGAGGCTTTTTTTTCATCTTTAGATTCTAGAAATGGAGTATTTGTATACATATTTCAATCAAAAAACTGGATGACAAAATTTAACAATATTCCATTCATGGCGTTGGATAAATCAAATAACATACAGTATATTTCAAAGCAATTGCTACATGATATCGATTCACCTCAACAAACCATTATTGGTCGAAATGTGTCTCTGATAATAAATGCAGATAAAATTCATAATGAACATGTTGTAGAGATTAAAAAAAAAAATAACCAAACTCTTCAAATGAAACTTCTCATAGATGAATCACATTCACTAAAAATTATCGTAATGATCAAAATGCCGGATGTGCCTCATATATCTAGTATTATAAAAAACACAGATGCATTGAAATTAATTCCTGTACCCTACATAATCGTTGATGAATTTGGTAGAATCGAGTGGTTTAATAATAAATTTGCCGAAGATGTTGCTCCAAAAGGAGAAAAAATCTTTCAAAGAATGATTGGCTCTTGGTTGAAGTGTTCAGATAAAGATAAATTGACAGAATTGCTTGAAAAAGAAGAATCTTTTAGACTATATACTAAAGATAAAACGTTTGAAGTCCATTTTCATAGAGTTAACAAAGATGAAAAAAAGATATACTATACTCTTATGGTGATAGACATCACTTTACTCGAGCAAAGAGAAAAGAAAATTATGGAAGCGCAAAAATTTCAAACAGTAGGAAAAATTGCTAGCAACATCACTCATGATTTTAATAATATCCTTACTGCCCTCAGAGGAATATGCGATATAATGATCAATAATAAAGAACAAGTGCAAAGCAATGAAGAAGATTTATTAAATATGAGTGAAAGCATAGCAAGAGCAAGTAAATTGGTCAGATCAATATTATCATTCTCAAAAGAGAATTCTACGAGTTTTGGAGAAATCAACTTGGAAAAACAAATCGAGGATCTATCACCATTATTGCAACGATTAGTTGGGTCTAAAATATCAATAGATGTAAAGCACGAGCAAACAAATCCAATAATAAAATTTGATAAAAATGGACTAGAAAGGATCATAATTAATCTTGTATCAAATGCTAGAGATGCAATGCCAAATGGAGGAAAAATATCAATAGGAACAAAAGAAATAACTTTTAATGAACAAATGAAAAGCAAAAATTGCTCTATTCCAAAAGGGAAATACAAAGCTTTGTACGTTCAGGATAATGGATGCGGAATGTCTCAAACAATAGTTAATAAAATATTTCAGCCATTTTTTTCAACTAAAAATGAAAATGGAACAGGATTGGGACTATCAAATGTCTTGGAAATACTAAACGATAATAATTCATACGTAATTGTCGATAGCGAACTTAAAAAAGGATCAAAATTTACGATAATTTTTGGGAATGAACAAAAACATATATATTTACATGAAGAAAAACCTCAAATTGAAGTGAAGAGACATATTGAACACAATAAAGTAAATAATATTAAGAAATATGCACAAGGTAATGAAGCAAATATACAAACAAATCATAAGCAAGATGAAGAAAATAGTGACTTTTATCAAAATTTACTCAGAAATTTAAAAATATTATTAGTTGATGATGATGATGCAGTAAGAACTTTTACATCAAGAGCCATTAAAATGATTACTCCTCATGTTATTGAGGTAAATAATGGAGTTAGCGCTATTGATATGGTAAAAACCCAACATTTCGATATAATCGCAACAGATGTTGAAATGCATGAAATTAATGGACCAGAATTAGTTATAAAAGTGAAAAAAATACAACCAAATATCAGAGTATTATTTTTATCAGGATACGATGAAAACGCCGTTAATTTGAACAAAAAATATGAATATAAATTCTTAGCAAAACCTTTCGGACTTAACGAATTGAATAAGTATATTCTCGATATTGGATTGGAAATATATAAAGAACAAAAGAGTAATAAAAAAATTTCTCAAAAGTAATAATCACGTGTAAAATCAATCGATGATTATATTGCAAATATGTCAAAATTCCCCTCTAGAACTGAACTATGCACTGCTCACAAATTTGAATGGCTTATACAAATAGGGTTTTTAAGTGATGAAGACAAATACAAAAATTGCAGTATTGTAAGCCAAAATACAAATAACACAAATAACGATATTGAAAATATCGATTTAACACTGACAAATCAATATAAACATAAAAATTGTAATAATATAAGAGCAAATGATAATAAAAATGAGAATTCAAGAAATTATATGAGCGAAAACAATAATATGAACAAAAACTTTAACAACAGTTCTGAAAGAAAAAACACAAATAGAGAAAATTCTCAAGAACCAATATGCTATTCTGAATTGAACATTAAATTAGATGAAAATCAACAAAAATGCAAATCAAATGAATCCATATTCGTTCAAAATTTCGATGATAATGACAAAGTTTCTCAGCTTATATATCTAAAACATATAGTACACAATATAGATTGCGACCTGAAATATATAGCAAAATCAACTGTTTTTGGAGATGGGAATGTGAACGCAGATGTAATGCTAATAGGAGAAGCTCCAGGAGAAGAAGAGGACAATACAGGTATGCCATTTGTCGGGAAAAGTGGTCAGCTACTACAAAAAGCAATCGAAGCAATTGGATTATCAAGACAGGATGTATATATTACAAACATTCTTCCTTGGAGACCTCCATACAACAGACAACCAAAAGAGGATGAGATCAAGATGTGCATGCCATATTTAGAAAAGCATATATCAATTATATCTCCAAAATTTTTGATTTTAGTAGGAAGCATCTCTGCAAAATCTGTTATGAGCGGAAATATTAGTAACTGCTCGGAAATTATTAGTAAAAAAATACACATTCAAAAATGGAACAAAAAATTTCAAAATAATACCATCACTGAAATAAGAGGAGAGTGTTTTTTTTACAAAAATCAATTTATGGATTTGGATATTATAACAATGTGCGTATTTCATCCATCATATTTGCTAAGAAGTCCAACAAAAAAACAAGATATGTGGAGAGATATGTTCCTTTTGAAATCATTATTTCACTCAAAAATCAATTAGATAGGCTTGATAATAAGAAAATAATGAATCGTGTAAAGATTTGAAAAGTAAGAAATATAGATAAGAAAAAAGATACAATTTAGCGATTTAAAAAATTTCCTCAAAACTGGGCAGAGATTAATAAAGTTAGCTATTGGAGCCAAAATGAATAAGAAATCCAACTCACTTCTCCAATAGTTGTTTCATGTAGTTATTGAGAATTTTCAGTCTGTATTAATCACCAAGATCTTTTACTCCCAATTTTCTTATTTTTTTGTACAGAGCAATTGCATACTTATCATTTGATCGCACAAGAGCAAATATCTTCCCAAGTGCAACACTCATAGCAGGAAGACACTCAACTTTTACCATCACATGCCCTTTTCTTACGTATCCCAATATTTCCGCACATCTTTTTGATAAATCAATTATTCGACCTTTTATGTACGGGCCACGATCATTAACTAGAACTATGAGGCTACGACCATTTTGCAGATTAGTAACTCTAACAAAACAAGGAATAGGCAAAGTTCTGTGAGCAGCCGTAATTTCCATTGGATCAAAAATGTCTCCTATTGCTGTCGGCAAACCTCTACATTCATTAGAATAGTATGAAGCAGAACCAATTTTTGCATATTTAAAGTGATTCTGAGGAATAAAACGCATTTGATTAATAATATAAGGCGCATATTTAAATTTAGGTATACTACGATACAGCAAATAATGAAAATCATTTTTATTATCTTGATTTTTCTCATTATCTCGTGATTTTTTCACTTTAGCATATTTCTGATTTGAAACACTGTTAGTCCTTGCACTTGAATCAAGCATAAATATAACCATCACAATGACTAACATTCTAAGCATAAATAGACACATATATCTTAGTAAATGCCATTGTACAACATATTCAATAAATATCAAAATTCTCAATTTTTAAAGATCTGCTGGACTTTACATATACTGAACATAAACAGTTTTACTACAAAAAAAATGGAATAAATGTTATTGATAAACTACTTGCAAAGTATTCATAAACTACAGAAACATCATATAGACTCAGTAATCGACCACATATCACAAATGGAAGCAGCATAATTACTCACACTTCCAGCTCCCATAAAAAGTACGATATCACCATTTTTGCACAAATCGTTGAGAGTTTTCTTCAATGCATCAAGATTTTCGCAGTAAAAAGCATCAACATCTCGATTCTTCAGAGCTTTATATAGATCAAATGAATTCACATCTCCAGAAATTTCACCAGCTGAATAAACAGGCAATATCACAACAACATCACTATATCCGCATGATGCAACAAAAGCATCAAAATTGTCTGAAAGTCTGGTAAATCTATGCGGCTGAATTATAGAAATGATTCTATTTTGATTAATCTGTCGAGCCGCAAGTATAGTTGCCGTTATTTCAGTAGGATGGTGAGCATAATCATCAATTATAGTTACGCCTTTTTTGTTAAGACTGCTTAATATAGAAAATCTCCTCTTCGTTCCATCAAATAGATACAAAGAATTCTGAATAGCATCAAACGAAATATTATATATATGAGCAACACTCACAACCATTAAAGCATTCATTACATTGTGCTCTCCAACCATATTCAAATTCACAGAATGATATTCATATGGAGTATTGAAATCATATGCAGATTCCACAAACGATTTCATATCACTTATATCATAAAAAGCAAACTTATGTTTTTCAATTATACTTTTTTTCAAATTTTCATATAAAATAATATCAAATTGAGTAGAGTAATTCTTGGTCTTCACATTAGACGCAATGACTAAAGTGACATCATATACTGCAAAAAAATCAGAGTCTATATCGAAGAATTTACTCACATAGTGTAAATTTGACAAACAGATATACACCTTTTTCCGCCTAATTTCAGTGATATTTTGAGATATAAAATCCTCATTATTTGAAATGTCATTCTCAGCAAATAATGGTATTTCATCAGATCTCGAATTAGACATAACATGAATCAAATCCATCACATTGGAATCATTTCCACAAACTACGACTGCTTTTCTTGCATTTAGCATGAATTTCAAAAAAGATTGCTTCAATTTATTTTCATTTTTGTGAAAATCCATATGCTCTAATTCTATATTGGTCACAACAGCAACATCACTATCTAATTTTATAAAAGAATCATCAGATTCATCACCTTCATTAATAAAGTAACTCTGACTCATCGAAAGAGACAAATTTTGATAAAAATTGCTTTTTAAATTTTGAATAATTCCACCGTTCATAGACATGAAACTCAACCCAGAGTAATAAAACAACATCGTACATAGCGAAGTCGTTGTAGTCTTACCATGAGTACCAGAAATCGTAATCACATCACGAAATTTGCAAGAAATATTAGCCAAAACTTCAGCTCTATGCAACAATTTCATGTTATGTTGTCGAGCAAAACACAATTCAACGTTATCACTTTTTATAGCAGAAGAAAAAATGCAAACCTTTGCTTCTGATTGCGCAATATTGTCAGCATTATGGCCAACAGAAACTATAACTCCTTCACTTAAAAGCTCATTAATTAGTTTAGAATCATTAATATCACTCCCATAAACTCTATAACCAGCAAAAAACAGAGCACGTGCCACAGCACTCATTCCAATGCCACCAATAGCCAAAATATACACATCTCTTTCGCCAAGAGAAAAAGGATCCTCTAATAAATTCACCTTTATTGATTCTTTTTTATTATTGACAGCAATGCTTTTTGAATGACATTTTGTATCATTACCATTATATTTTTTAATTTCTTTCAAAATTCTATCATTAGCATCATTTGGCATAATTTTGCCAAGATTCATTCCTGTAGTGCTCAATATTTCTGCATTTTCAAAAAAACTTCTTATATATTCACTTAGTAATTCTGAACTTAATTGAGACTCTTCTATACACCAGCTAGACATATGATTCACTAAATGATAGGCATTAACACACTGATGGTTTTGAGATGCAAATGGGTAGGGTACTAATAGCATAGGCTTATTTAAATAAGAGCATTCAGCTATAGAAGATGCACCTGCTCTAGAAAAAACCACATTTGAAATAGCAATATCTTTTGCAATATCATCAATAAATATATCAACATGATGATTAATTTTCATTTTAGAGTATTGATTTTTCAAGTAATCGATATCACTCACATGACAATGCTGCTTTATATGTATTTTATTTTTAATCTCATCACTTAAGAGCATAATCGCACCAGGAAGATACTTACTCCACACTTTTGCAGCTTGACTCCCACCTAAAACCAAAATATTGAATTTTCTAGCACTTTCATTCATACCAAAGAAAGGAATACCATTGATATACTGGTCAAATATATTTCGTATAGGAACTCCTGTCCAAATTATCTTTTCTCGAATATTCTTTATTTTTCTACTCATACCAAAGAATTTCAAAAAATTCAAATTTAAGTTAGTTATTTCTGGGTCAAAACCAGTCATAACAACATCAGCCAAAATAGATAGAAACATATTCGCCTTTCCAAAAACAACATCGGATTGATGAATCAATAATGGAATTTTTAGCATTTTTGCAGCAATAGATGGAGCAAATGAAGCATACCCTCCAAAACTAACGACACAACAAGGCCTATGAATTTTTAAAAATTTCTTAGATTTTAATACTCCGCTTAAGAGATGGAAATAGCGCTTTATTCCTTTCACTCCAGATAAGTCTGAAAAAACTTTAATGTGTAATGTTCCAGAATTATTTTTAGGAATTTGACCAGACAAATTATTTTCAAAACAATTAATCAATTTAATATAAAATTCATTCCTATTTTCACATTGATTTGAATTGCCTTCACCTATGTAGCTATTTTCATCGATAAATTTATGAATATCATATGAATTAACAAAATTTCGAAGCAACTTATATCCTCGAAAATCTGTTAAAATCACAACATCATATCCATCTTTTACCAAACTCTCAGCTATACCTTGCGCTGGAAAAACATGACCTCCAGTTCCACCAGTAATAAGCACAATTAACTTATTTTCATTCATTTTACCTCGATTGAATATCAAAACTAAACAGATAGGGTGATTTTTTTGTTAAACAAAGTATAGACCCTATTATTATAGCGCATGATATCATTGATGATCCTCCATAACTTATAAAAGGTAGAGTAACTCCTTTCGGTGGAATAATACCTATGTTTGATGATAAATTGATCAAAATCTGCAATATAAAAGAAGAGGACATTCCAACTACAGTGATAGCATTCTTTGCAGAATTTTCATTCAGAACTAGTAAAAATATTCTAAATATTATCAAAACATAAGCTAATATCAGTATCAAACACAGTAATAATCCTCCATCTTCTGCAATGCCAGCAAATATAAAATCTGCATGTAGATCAGGCAAATTCTTTTTCGTTATGCCTCCGCCCAACCCCTTCCCTGTAATTTTTCCACTCGACATAGTCTGAAATGACTTAAACATTTGAAATTCAGATCCAAACTTATCCTTCTTTGTCGAAGAAAATGATTTTATAAACATATTAACTCTTTTGTTAACATGCGAAATGCTTAAGTAAGAAACAACCGAAATTCCTATAATGCACGCAAAAAATATAGCAATCCACTTCATTCTTATTCCGTAGATAAATAATTGACATAATAAGCTAGCAAGCAATATAAATGTCATTCCAAAATCGGGCTGAAGAATAATAAAACCAAAAACGATAAGATATAAAGGAATAAAGAAGCGCTTTTTATCAAAATCAATAATGTATGATGTAAGTACAGGTAGAGTAGGCTTTAGAAATTCTGATGGCTGAAGAGAAAATCCCATTATAGATATCCATCTCTTTGCACCCTTCACACTGCCTCCTACAAAAGGAACGGCAACTAACATAACTAGTGTAAATACAAACAAAAATAATAAAAATTTCACCAAATTTTTTTGATTCAATGAAGCAAGAAAAATAATAATTGCAATAGACAATAAACTAAAGAAAATATGTTTCTTAAGAAAAATCATACCAGACCAATTGTGTTGCAGTGCAACATATTTACTGTTTAAAAATATGAAAAATGCACCAGAAAATATTAAAATTATGCACAAAGAAAAAATAACTCTATCAATTGCCTTCCACCATCGAATAATCTCGTTTTTATACTTACGATAGTGAATATTCTCCATTTCAAACAACATTCACGGAACTGTTTTTAATATACGATAGACGTGTTTTAAGAGCAATGGTACTTTGCATATTGCACATCAATCTCATATTGCATTAATCTATTGGACCTCAACTTTCTTTGTCGATCAATTTAAATTCTGCAATACTAACATTTAATTGCAATGTAATTTTTAATTTTATACAATACGATATGCCCAGGTGGCGGAATGGTAGACGCGCTAGATTCAGGTTCTAGTGAGCTTTGCTTGTGGAGGTTCAAGTCCTCTTCTGGGTATAATTTCACCAAAGGTGTATTCATAGATGATCTTGCCGTGTAAGCTATTCCTCACCTAAACTAGATCCATCAATATGCTTTATATTACCTTTCTTCAACACTTCTGGTCGTTTCTTTGATATAAATTCTGAGTAATTACCATTTGGAACGAAGCATATATCTTGACTATCCGGTTTATTTGCAACTGAAATATTGAAATACATATTTTATATTATTTCTTCAACACTTCTAAAATCACCAAGAATTTGAAATCCAACCACCTCCAAGTACTCTAGTTTCGCAATATAAAACACACGCTTGGCCAGAAGCTACACCATATTCAGGTAAATCGAATTTCATAACTAATCCTTTTATATCAATACAACTAGAAAAATCAATCTTATCAATCATCATTGATCTATCTTCTAATTTTATAGCATAAATCTTGGCATAAACAGGAACATGACTAGATCGAATTTTTACGGTCAATCTCATTTTCAAAATATTTTCAATAGAATCTAACAAATTAATATCACCAATTGTCACGAAATTTCTTGCCAAATGCTGTCTCTCACCGACAGTGATTTCGTTTTTATCAGAATCAATTTTCACTACAAACATTGGTTTATTCGAACTAAGGCCAATGCCTCTTCGTTGCCCTATAGTGTAAGCAATAGTGCCATTGTGGTGACCTAAACTAGATCCATCAATATGCTTTATATTACCTTTCTTCAACACTTCTGGTCGTTTCTTTGATATAAATTCTGAGTAATTACCATTTGGAACGAAGCATATATCTTGACTATCCGGTTTATTTGCAACTGAAATATTGAAATATTTAGCATATTCTCTTGTAACAGACTTATCAACCATACCCAAAGGGAAACACAAAAAATTCAACTGTTCTTGAGTGGTTCCAAATAAGAAGTAACTTTGATCTTTTGATTTATCTACTCCAACATGCATTTCTGCTTTACCATTTTTTGAATCTTTTCTCACATAATGACCAGTCGCTAGAGCATCTGCGTTTAACCTTTTCGAGCAATTTAACAGATCTACAAACTTGACAGATTGATTGCATTTTACACACGGCAAAGGGGTTTCTCCTTTTATGTAAGAATTCACGAAATAATCAATCACAGATTCGTTAAATTTAGATTGATAATTCATAACATAATGAGGAATACCTATTTTTTCACAAACATACCTTGCATCATCTATATCGCGACTAGCGCAACAACGTTTTTGAATAGAACAAGTATTCTCTGAATCATACAATTTTAAAGTTATACCAATAACTTCGTATTTCATAGCATGAAGAATACAAGCAACAACTGAACTATCAACACCACCAGACATTGCAACTACAATTTTTGAACCAATCTTGTAAGGAATATCGAATCTATCAAAATCCACAACAATCAAACAAAAATACTATATAATAGTACACAAAAATTCCAATTTCAAAAGCAAATTTCACTTCAACTCACTTGTTTAAAAATGATATTTTGATACTATTGCTGTAATGGTTTAATGGCGTAACAATGCCGAGCAATTTACTGTTTTCATCATTAATATTTTCACTTCCAATCATTATATCTCTTGCTCTATATCCATCTTTCATTAAATATGTATCTTGCAATAGTATAAGACAACACATAAAAGAATTTATGCCATTATCACATCACTCAAAAAAAGGAACTCCTACAATGGGAGGAGTAATGATACTTGGCACAATAATCATTTCATATATTTTAGCATCAATAATTTTGCAACAAGAAATTGAAGATATAAACAATAACATAATACCTATTGGAATTCTGACTATTTACTATTTCGCTGTAGGATTTATCGACGATATCTCAAAGATTCGTAACAAAAATTCTGGAATAAAAGCACTAACCAAAATATTTCACCAATTTGTAGGAGCAGCATTATCAATATTATTTCTCAAAATAGAACCATCTTTCTTTTTACCAATTTTTGGAAAAATTTTAGTTAATCAATATATATACTATATTTTGTCAACAATAATAATTGTTTCAGCATCTAATGCATTTAATATAACAGACGGATTAGACGAACTCGCAACATTAAGCGCACTACCAGTAATTCTAGCAATTTACATCATGAGCGGAAATTGGATATCATCTGCAATCGGAGCTGGATTAATAGGATTTTGGTTCTACAATCGAAAACCTGCAAAAATATTTATGGGAGATTGCGGTGCACTTCCAATCGGAGGATTAATGGGGTTAATATGTATAATCGAAAAAATCGAATTCTTCGTTATACTGGCAAGCTTTATATTCGTAATCGAGTTAGCTTCAAGTTTGATCCAAATTGGATCATACCATCTTCTCAAGAGAAGAGTATTCAAGATGTCACCGCTACATCATCATCTAGAATGCAATAATTGGACTGAAGAAAAAATAGTGATGACTTTTGCTATATTATCTCTATGCTTTAGCACAATAGCAGTATTTTTGTGGATAAAGTCGTGAAATGATAGACCTAAGAAATGTAAACTCAATTTTGGTAATAGGACTTGGCATCACTGGAAAGTCCGTTATAAAGTTCTTTCGTACACATTTTTCAAAAATTAAAATTTACATACACGATGATGACATAAATAAGTGTAAAACTCCCATCGAAGGTGAAATTCACTCAAATTATTTCAATTGCAAAATCATTCCAGATTTGGTGTTTGTTAGCCCTGGATTAAATTTTGATCACTTATTAATAAAAAAATTACAAAAATACTCATGCAAATTAATCAACGATGTAGAGTTTTTTTTACAGCAAGTAGATAAAAATGCCCTTATCATCGCTATCACAGGCAGCAACGGAAAATCTACTACAGCCTCACTTCTGCAAAATATATTGGGACAAAATTATGGACTTTGCGGAAATATAGGCCAATCACCTCTTGCATTAATCAATGCAAAATTAAAAGGATACATTATAGAAATATCATCAGCTCAATTAATGCTAATTCAGTCAATTCATAGAATTAATATAGGAATATTGACAAACATCACACCTAATCACTTGGATTTTCATCATAATATGGAAGAATACTGTAAAGTTAAAGCAAAGATATTGTATGCTAATAAGGCTTTTACTTGTGCAAATGATGCAAACATTACAAATTTATTAGCACAAATGAACAATACATCAAATATCACATTATTTTCAGCAAATGAAATACTTTCAAATGGCTACTCCATGATAGATAGCACTCTATACATTAATGGCAATGCAATTGTCAATGAATGCTATGCGAAAAATGTACCTAGCGAAGCATTACTCATATCAGCGGCAATTGCACATTCTATCAATTTTTCAAGCAAACATATCATTGATGGAATTAAATCTTTCAAAGGGCTTCCACACCGAACAGAACTCATATATATATCAAGTAACATACTTTGCATAAATGATAGCAAGTCCACAACAATTGCAGCCACAATATTTGCAATAAAATACTGCAAAAATGAGTATCATGACAGGACAATAATTCTCATTATTGGAGGAGGAGACAAAAAAAAGCAGAATTTTTCATCATTAAAAATACATTTGCAAGGCATTAGCTACGTCTACGTAACTGGAGAGTGTAAAGAACGCATGTATCAATCAATTACATCTCAAGATCAAATTACAGATGTATTTACAGATGTATTGCAGACCAACAATCTAAATTCTGCATACACACTGCAAACAAATGGCAATTTTGCATATGAATTGCAAATAGAAACAAGCCTTGAAGAGATCTTGAGAAAAGTATCGAGCAAAATAAGCAAAAATCTGAAGTATTGCATATTATTCTCTCCTGGATGTGAGAGCTACGATCAATATCAAAACTTCGAGCACAGAGGGCAGACATTTCGGAATTTATGCACAAATATTTTGAAACAAAACAAATAACTATATGATTAACGAATTCTTATTCCGTATCCCCAATACAAAAAATCGCAATAGAACCTTGCGCAAAGCTCAAAAAAAATACATTGTACTTATAAAAATACTGGGAGACCTGGATTCGAACCAAGGTTGCTCGGTCCAGAGCCGAGAGTTCTACCGCTAAACTATCTCCCAACGTTTTGATTATACTCTTATTCACAATCAAAATCAATTAGATTTAGCAATAATCAAAATATCAAACACATCATAGGGAAATATCTTCAAAAAACTCAGTGACCATAATTGGAAGATTCATAATCAAAAATTATAGCATCAATCGCATAATACACCTTCAATTTCATTCAAAATACTGACAATTACACTCCTTTTTTCTAAACGATAATCCCTGTAATTTATACACATTCGCATCACATTGTAAGCAACGTGAGCTAAATTCGCACCAACATCATCAGAGACCCCATCACGATAACATTTGAGAATTACTTTCAAAACTCCAACTTCAATCGCACTCATATCCGAATTTTCATAATCATTCCAAAATTTGATCGCATCTAATTTTAGCGAAAACGAACTTGAACTTCTCATTAAATCCAAGATGAATGAGTTCTCATATGTCTCCAATGAATATTCGCTCAAAAAATACATACACCTCGATTTTATCGTTTGCGAGATCTTGTTAATATTACTAGTAATCACGATCATATAAGTATCATGAAGCTCTTCAATAGTTTTTAATAAGGCATTTGATGCATTTGTATTAATATTTTGAAAATTATTTATTATCACAATCTTTTTTTTCAAAAATAAAGGAGATTTCTGACAAAAACTCACAATTTTTACTGCAATATCAATTGTAATTTCTCCTTTTTCATCAATAAATAAAAAATCTGTGTAAGTACCATTTTTTATCATACTTAACACTTTGTCAGCATCCTTATGACCAATGCATCTCTCATAAACCTTTTGAACATCATCAACTTCATCAATTGGCACATGAGAAATAGATGACTCATTCAAAGGAAATAACGAGATCTGACCAAGACTGTTATTTACAATCTCACGACTTTGAATAATATAAGCTGTAACAACATTTTGTACTTGAGACAAATCAATCGTATTTTCAATAATCAAAGCCATTCGGGGCATTTTCAGCATCAAATCAAAAATCCTTAACTCATTCCTCAATTTCATTGCATGACTCAATAATCAATAAATGATATGTAAAAAAATCATATCACACAATTATCTTTCGCAAAATAATAGGACTAAATCCAGCTATTATAAAAGAAATATTGTAAGCAAACGAAAAAGCAGTAACTCTAAACGCTGTAGGAAAAATTCTGTGAATGATACTGGAGAATTTTATCATAGATGTAGATATAATTAACTGATAAAATATGAAAAACACAAGTAAATTCTTGCTTTGAAAAGCAAAAACACACACAGCAAAAGATGCTAATAGCACAAAAAATGGAGCACTTTTAAAATACTCAAAAAGCTCACCGATAACTGGATTTAATCCAATCATCACTACAATTCCAATCAGAGAATACATATGTACTGAAGCTCTATCCATCATTAAAAATTCCTGAGCAAAAGCTGGAATATGCAAATTTATTATGATCATAACAGCTGGCAATAACATGATAAATATGGAGAATAAAACCTTATCATACATACGAATGAGCGTTTTTAACTTCATAAAAATAAGCTTACTACGATTGTGAGTACTGCAATCCATCCTAAATTCAGGAGATTCTGAAATAAATCTTCGAGCAAAGAAAAATATCAACGACATACAACCACCAAAAATGAAAGGCATTCTCCAGCCAAATTCCATTACCTCATCAAATGAAAAAATTCTAAAAACATAAAAACACATCAAAGATGCACTCACACTACCTATAGCAGAAGCAGAAATAACAAATGAATGATTTGCCTTATTTTCATCGCTTTCTATACTCATAGTAATAGCATTTGGCATCTCAGATGCAAAAGAAATACCTTGCAATACACGTAAAATCAATATCAAGCAACAAGCCCACTCTCCTGGATAAATGCATCCCATGAGCAATGTTGACATCGCTACAAATAACACTGAAATATTCATAGACACCTTTCTTCCATAAGTATCAGCAATTAAGCCAAATATTAGACCACCAAAAGGACGGACTAAATAACCAAGCGCAAAAGACACGTAACTATTTATAATTCTGCCATCAAAAAATAATTTGTTTAAGATATCAAGCATCATGCCATACACAACGAAATCGTAGTACTCAAGCATCGCACCTGTACTGGATAATAAAGTATTTTTCGAAATTCTAAGAGCCATAAACTCAACTAAGAAATAGACATTATGTTAACATAAATAGAAAATGATTCAATAAATCAATTCAAATAACACACATTTTAATAAAATTCATCGAAAATTAATAACAATCAAAACTTAAATTAATTAATAGTAAAACTGAGAACCAACAGGTACTTTATCTTTATACTTACTAAGTAGTCTCTCTCTAAAGCATTTTTCATTGTATTCTATTGCTGATTTAATTACACCACCTCCAATCACACTTTGCTGTATTTCTTTGAATTTACTTCCATCAACTAAAACAACATACATATAATTATGTACAGTATTTTTGTCAACTTTAAAAGATGATTCTACACTAAATTCACCAATAATATTAACAGGCATTAGATTCACATCCTTTATATCATGAAAAACACCAAGCCCAACCTTATTCAAGAGTGAATTTCCGTAACTGAGAGTATCTTTAATCCCCTTATCAAGCATTTTGAGAAGACCTTTGTGGTTTGGTATTTTCTGCAATTCCCCCATGACTTTTAGCGGATCATCAACTCTGACGTACACAACTGCATGAAATGGAACTTGCTTAGCAAATACTGCACTATTCTTACTCCACAGAGCAGATATGTTTGTCAATAAATTATATACAAATACAGATTCCTTTGAAAAATCTTTGATTTCTTGATCTTGAGGATTTGAACTAGTTAGAGAAAAAACATCCAAAAATACATTATAGCTCTTTTTATTTTGAAATACCTTTTGTCCAGTGCCAGGATTCATAACAGATAGCACATCACACAAAATAGCCAATCCAGGATAGTAGGAAGCTATATCTGCTTGACTAATAACAAATACAGAAGCGATTGGGTCGATAGATGAATTGCCAGTTATAGGGGTTATAAGAGCAGGCATATCTGGCACATGATCCCCTTTTAATGACAATATCTGAGACTGAGGCTTATCCTTATACGCGAACATAAGCTTTGCTGCTAATCCAATACCAACGTCACCTTTAATATGCGTATTTACATCTGCAAAGTGTATTTCATTCACAGATTTCAAAAAAGCTTCTTGAGCTTCACCACCCACAAACTGTTTAATGGTTGTACTCAACTGATTAATATCGAGAGACTTATCAAATACAAAAACTATCGGAGTATTTGCTATTTTCTTGCAAAGAAACATATTTTCGTTGAATCCAAATGGAACTCCAATTTCATTATTATAATCATCAAAATCTCTCTTGATGGTATTTTGTGTTGAAGTTATCTGTGTTTGGTTATCATCATGTTGAACAGATTGAACAGGAATTGGATATAATGGAGAAGTATAAGATAACTTAGCTACCTTACACTGCATCAAAAAAGTATATAATGGAAGTAGACGTGGAAATTGCTGCATCAAAACACATTTTTCTAAAATTTTTTCTGAAAACTTTTTATAAAATCCACCTGCATCTTTGTACGATGCAATCTCTGGAGATTTATATATCGAATTAACAACATTTGCTGCTTGACGCATCTCATACCCAGATAACATTAATGCAATCACAGCTTCTTTAAGAAGAAGATAATAGGCATCTGAAGCGAATTCGCTCAAACACGTTGAAATACCTTTATCGTTGTCAACTATTATAGATTTCAATATACCATACATCGTTGTATTTCCAAGAAAAGAAGAAAATGCTTTATCAGAATTCTCTTGCGAGAATTTAAGTTGGTCAAAATTCACTCCAGATCTTTCACAAAAATCAAGCAGAGCAACTCTTTTTTCTATTTCATCTTTAGAAATACTAGGATTTTTTGATAACTCTGCTCTGAGAGCATTCTTCTTATTCTCTCTTACAGAGTGCATTTCATCAAAATCCTTGTATTGATTTATAGGAATATATTTATACATACCATTAAAAGGCACTTGTACAAAAATTTGAATTGAATTACCTATAGCAGAATTTTTATTTGACCTTAATATAATACGAATTGGGTCTCCTTTAGATGCATCACTAAACATTTGAATAAACGTATCAGGTATACGTAAATCGCCATATCTAAATATTGGAGAAAAAAACTCATCAAATCCATTTACCTTCCTTAAACTATCTTTAAGTTGAGTAAAATACAGCTTTACGCTCCTTTTCATGTCTGTATCCTGCACCCCATCTCTACTCGGCATAGCATCACATTGTAATGTGTAGCAAGAAAATATTGCAGTAGAACAAATAAGCTTCAATATATCATTCACTTTCATTTTTTATGATAATTCGCAACTAGCACATAGTAGTATGCTTGGAGTTAATGAATCGTGAATTTTTAATAGAGAAATAATATTAGAATTATATTTCCTTATACATCTAAATTTCTCACATTCAAAGCGTTATCTTGAATAAACATCCTTCGAGGTGCAACATCATCTCCCATCAAGACATTTAACACTTCACCTGCCTTCGCTATATCATTTACCTTTATATTCAATAAAGTCCTGGCTTTGGGATCAAGCGTAGTCTCCCATAATTGAGATGGCATCATCTCACCCAATCCCTTATACCGCTGAATTGACATTTTCTTTGTCGTGCAATCAATTATGTAATTCAAAAAATCATACGGAGTGTTAACTCTTATCATCTCTCCATATTCTATTGTTATACCATTGCAAAAAACATCATAAATCTCTTTAATGAAGGTCAATTTTTCATGCAATACACGAAGTGAATTAATGTCTACAACATAAGAGTAATTTACTCCATTCTCAATCTTAAATATTGTCAATACATTCTCATTTAATTCAACAGACCAAGGCACAAATTTTACTTTAAAATTCAATAGTTTTACCAAACTTTCACAACATATATACTGCATATCATCTCTTTCTGAATTATCTGTTCTTATAGACATAACGATCTTCTCAATCATGTCCTTTTCCTTTATTTTTAGTTGCAAACGAAAGCATAAATCATCAAAAGCTTGACATATTCTCATAGTTGCTAATATATCTAGCAATTCTTCATTGGCATTTCTTACCAAAGCCTTTTGAGATGCAATATTCGCGATATACTCATTCAAAGCATCTTCATTCTTAATATATGTAATGTTTGATCCAATTTTCACTCCATATAAAGGCGGTTGCGCAATATAAATATACCCATTACAAATTAACTCAGGCATGTATCGGAAAAAAAACGTTAATAACAACGAACGAATATGGCTACCATCAACATCTGCATCAGTCATAATGATGATTTTATGATACCTAACTCTAGCAATATCAAAAGTATCACCTATTCCACATCCTAATGCAGATATAAGAGTACGAATTTGCTCAGCATCCATGATCTTATCAAGATGTGCTTTCTCTACATTCAAAACCTTTCCACGTAAAGATAATATTGCCTGGCATGATCTATCTCTAGCCTGTTTAGCAGATCCTCCAGCACTATCTCCTTCTACTATATAAAGCTCTTTCATAGCTGGATTTTTTTCTTGGCAATCTGCCAATTTTCCAGGCAAAATATTAAATTCTGAATCTTTTTTACCTCTAACCAAGTTCCTTGCCTTTCTAGCTGCCTCTCTCGCACGAGCAGCTTCGTAAGCTTTATTCATGACCTTTTTAGCTGAAGTAGGATTTTCCTCAAACCATTCACTTAATTTTTCAAAAACTACTTTCTCAACTGCATTTCTTACTTCTGTCGATACTAATTTATCCTTTGTCTGAGAAGAAAATCTAGGATCAGGGACTTTCACAGAAACTATCGCAGATAACCCTTCTCTAATATCATCACCAATTAATTGCAATTTTTGTTTTTCAACATAAGAAGAGTCGTTATAATTATTAACAGATCGCGTAACTGCTGATCTAAACCCAGCTAAATGTGTTCCACCGTCATTTTGAGGAATATTATTTGTAAAGCAGAGTACTTTTTCCTTATAATCATCAAACCACTGAATAGCAACATCAATCATAATATTTCCATCTTGTGCACATATCAGAATTGGTTTTTGAAATAACGGAGTGGAATTTTCATTTATATAAGCAACAAATGCAGACACTCCACCTTCGTAACAAAAAATATCACTCTTACCACTTCTTTCATCTATAAGAGATAAAGATATGCCTGGATTTAAAAATGCCAACTCTTGAAAGCGCTTCTGCAACGTAGAGTATTCAAATACTATATTACCAAATATCTCAACAGATGGAAGAAAAGTAATCTGAGTTCCTTGATCATTAATATTTTCACGCACACACTTGAGAGGAGATACTGCACATCCATCTTTAAATGATATTTTGTACTCATTATTATTTCTCCAAATCGTTAAATCAAGATTACTAGACAAAGCGTTCACCACAGAAACACCAACTCCATGTAATCCTCCAGAGACCTTATAAGAATTTTGGTCGAACTTTCCTCCTGCATGTAATTGAGTCATAATAACCTCAGCAGCAGATATACCTTCTTCCTTGTGAATATCAATAGGAATTCCTCGTCCATTATCACGCACTGTAACTGAGTTATCAGTATTAATACGAACAGTAACTACATTACAATACCCAGCAAGTACTTCATCAATCGCATTATCAACTACCTCATATACCATATGATGCAATCCGGAGCCATCGTCTGTATTACCTATATACATTCCAGGACGTTTTTTTACTGCTTCCAGACCTTTCAAGACTCTTATTGAATCCGCATCATACTTTACAGAGTTCTTAATATCGTCTGAATCCATTTAATCAAAATAAACATACGAACACATTGTACTACACAATCACAAAATTTGTAACTTAACTTATCAAAATATAAAACTCATCATTTGAGTCAATTGAAACTTCACATAAATCACTCAACGTATTTTTCAACATCAATCATCGTAAAATCATCTGCAAGATAATCAGCAAGATCACCAAATAAAGCAACATCTGTTGCAGTAACAAAAACTTGCACTCCACATTGAATTAATTTGACAATTTCTTCAAAAATAATCGTAAGGTGATAAGCATCAATATGCGCAGCAATTTCATCTAGTAGTAAAATAATATTCTTCTTACCTTCAGATATGTACAGCCTTGATATAGAAAAAAGCATCGAAACTACAATCATTTTTTGCTGACCAGTAGAACATAAATTTGCTTGAGTTCCATAAGCACTTGCATTAATATCGCTTCTATGCGCACCAAATGCGGTCTTTTTCTTTATTGCATCTAACCTACGATTAAATTTTAGTGTCTTCTTTAATATTGCTACAGCATCATCAACACTAATATCAAATATACCAACATTATCAAGTAATTTACTTTCAAATCTTACAATATCGAAGACATTTGAAGTAAGATTTACAGTCACTGCTGGAAAATCATTCATAAACTGCATTTTGTTGAGCTTATTCCAAAAAGTCAATCTGCACAATTCTATACTCCAGGACAAAACAGACATTTTATCTTCAATAACATCAAGCCAATTATCATATTTTCTGAAACTCTCAGCACTTTCATCCTTTAATAAATTCAATATTTTAGATCGTTCTTTCAAATACTTATCATAAGCTATCAAATTAGAAGCATACTCATCATCAAAATTAGCAATCAACAGATTAAAGAATCTCCGTCTAACTGATATTTGATCTGTGAATATTCTATCAACTCCAGGAGCAAATGTCACTATCTTCGCAATTTTCAAACAATCAGTTGTCTTTGCAATTTTGCTATTAATTTTAATTTTTCTACCAGAATTTGTCTTCTCTATTCCAACTCTTATACTCCCATCTTGCGCACACATCATGTCAATGAAAATAGCCCAAAAATCAACAAACCCAACATTTTGCATATTTCCAAAATCATCGCCTCTAATGCCATTACCAGATGATAGTAGAGAAATTGCTTCTAGAATGTTTGTCTTTCCTACTCCATTTCTTCCATACAAGAGCACACACAAACTGTTAAATTTCAAATCGAGATTACAATAATTACGATACTTAGTTAATAACAACCTTTTAATAGACATAAAACTATGAAGATAATCTTACAGGCATGAGTACACTAAAAGCATTTTCAAAACAATCAAACACCACAGCAGCGTCAGATGAAGATTCATTAAAAGTAATCTTAATTGTCTCATTTGCAGAATTCATCGCTACATCAAGTACATATCGTGCATTAAAACCAATTCTCACAACAGATGAGATATCACTTGATACAATTTTCACTACATCTTCAGCAGACACAAGAGCATCATTATACAACATGTTTACATTACCATCAGGCTGAAATTTCATCTTTATGATCTTATTTTTTTCCTCAGACACACTTGATATCTTCATAATTGAATTAGCTAAATCTCTGCTCTTCAATTCAACTGAACGCATATTTTCTCCAATTCTATTAGGAATAATCCTCACATAATCAGGAAATTTAGCATCTATTACCTTGGATACAAAAATCAGATCATCAACTATAAACACTATCTGACCATTCAAAATCTTAACTTTGACATTTTCACATACTGATTCGAGCAAAATTCTTCTAACTTCAATTATAGTCTTTCGATGGACAATAACTCCTTCAGATGGAAGTACCTGAACATCTAGCAAAACACTAGACACAGCCAAACGATGTCCATCAGTTGCAACTGCAAAAAACTTACCATCCTTAAAATGAAAATATATACCATTTATAGCATATCTAGTCTCTTCAAGTGACATACAAAAATGTGTTCTATTTATCAGAGATAACAAATCTAATCGATTAATTGAAAAAGACAATTCTGAATCAGAAATAGCAAATAAGTTCCTAAAATTAGCATAATCTAATGGGAATCCATCTACAGATAAAACATCAAAAACAAAATTTGATGCACCAGAAGTCACTTCAAGACTCTTTTTTGAAAATTTCACTTCAATAGGATTATCCTCATCTAGCCTCTTAACGGTTTCACAAAGCATATGAACAGGGAAAGTACATACTCCACCTGATATAACCTCACATTCCATAGTTTCCAAAAGGCAAATGTCCAAATCCGTGCCAATAACCTCGCATGAATCACTTATCACATTGAGCACTCCATGAGATAATATTGGAACAGTGGATCTTTTATTCACGACCGCACTTTGGTGACTCAACACTTTTAAAAATTGGGACTTCCTCAATTTTATATGCATGTACGTTTATTGAAAAACTCGATAGATTATGCAAGAAATTTCTTGATTTGTGAATAGAAATAAACAGTCAATTAAAATTCAACGAAAATTTATAATAAAATCAAATAAAAAAATACTTAGATTGTATAAAAAATCACTATTTTTGAAAAGGTTTTCACTGATGAGAAATAGATTAAATATTTACCAAAACATCATAACTTTGCTGCAATTTTGCTCACATAAATATGAATTATTTCATCAATTTTGCTTTAAGGATTCTAATATCATTTTTTATATCTCCATCTTTATTCATCAATTCTGTTATACTTTTCACCGCATGCAAAACAGTTGTGTGATCTCTACCACCAAATTTTTTACCTATATTAGGTAGTGACATCGTTGTCATAATTTTACTTAAAAACATCGCTATCTGTCTGGCTTTAGCAATATCTTTAGTTCTAATTTTTGCATTAATATCAGTAACCTTGACGTGATAATAATCAGCAACAATTTTCTTAATCTCGTCGATATCAAATTGCTTTAAATTTCCTCCGCCAAGACGAAAAAGCACATTAGAAACCATATCCTTAGA
This sequence comes from Candidatus Gromoviella agglomerans, assembly GCF_021065005.1. Classification (GTDB taxonomy): domain Bacteria; phylum Pseudomonadota; class Alphaproteobacteria; order CAJXXZ01; genus Gromoviella; species Gromoviella agglomerans. The sequence continues at coordinate 1,020 of NZ_CP069247.1, read as the reverse complement.
AACATACGCACCAAAACTTTGAGCACATAAGGTAATGAAAAGACCTTCCAATTCACGAACACTAGGGACAGAACTGTTAGCAATCAACTCTAGCACTCCTTCTTCAAATTTTGCATCACTTTGCTGAACTTTAGACTGCAAGAAACTCAATCTTAGCTCATAATCAGCATCATGCACAACGGCAACTAATCCAGAACCAAGTCTTGACTTTATTCTATTTGGAATTCCATTTAATTCCGATGGTAATTTATCAGATGAAACTATAACCTGCTTATTTTGCTCCATCAAGCTATTCCAAGTGTGAAACATCTCTTCTTGTGTTGATCCCTTATCAGCTATGAACTGAATGTCATCTATTAGTAAAATATCAACTTCTCTAAATTTTTTCTTAAAATCCAACACATTCTGATATCGTATAGCATTAACAAATTCATACATAAAAGTCTCAGCAGTACAATACAACACTCTTTTATTTCTTTCATTTGATGCGTGCAAGCCTATTGCATGCATAAGATGAGTTTTACCCATTCCAACATTGCCACAAAAAAACAAAGGATTGTATACTGCATCTTCTTCCGCAACACGCTTAGCTGCAGCGTATGCAAGTTCATTTGATTTTCCAACTATAAAGGAATCAAATGAATATTTTAAGTTCAGATTTTTCGATTTAACCAATGATAGATCAAGTGCAACGGGACCACTAACATCATTCTCTTTAGAAAGTTGACTTTTGATTTTAAATCCATCTATGCACAGTCCAACACTACTTAGCATGTCTGTTATTTTATCAATATAATACGAAGAAACCCAGTCTTTCACGAACGGAGTAGAAGCAAAAAGAAATTTCTTACCAGCAACCTCTCCTACAAAGAGCTGATCAAACCAACATCGCGAAATTTCAGGACCAAACTCTTTGTGCAGCAAGCGATTCACTGCAACCCATCCCATTTTACATACATCTGTTATCTCAATATCATCAAATTCTTCAGAATAATTCACATTAGAAATTTCACTACTCAT